>MABC01000009.1 GCA_002162925.1 Thalassotalea sp. 42_200_T64
AATTAATGTAACTTTCATAGTGAACACCTCTTGTTTGCTTATTGAATGGTCAATCTCAATAATGGCGCATTGTGACGCCGAATCAACTTGAGGTGTTCATCTCATCATCCATGTGCAACGCCGCTCTATACTCCATGTATCCACGGCATATAGGCAATCCCTGGCCAAAAAAATGCCCACAATAGTGGGCATTTGTCTAATATACTCTAGCGCTTAAAGCTTGGCGAAACAGCGTTCTGCCGCGTCCAATGTTGCTTGGATGTCTGCATCGCTATGTGCTGCCGATAAAAATCCGGTTTCAAACGCTGAAGGTGCCAGGTAAACGCCTTCATCTAACATTAAGTGGAAGAACTTGTTGAACTTATCGGTATCGCATTTCATCACTTGCGCAAAGGTACTTACCTGTTCTTGCTCAGTGAAGAAGAACCCAAACATAGCGCCAACGTAGTTAATGCTTAACGGCACACCCTGACGTTTTGCTGCGGCTTTGAAACCTTCAGCAATTTGCTTGGTTTTTTCAGTTAAGCCTGTGTGATAATCGTTCTCACTCAACTCGGTTAATGCGGCGAAACCGGCTGCCATGGCAATTGGGTTACCGGATAGTGTGCCGGCTTGATAAACCGGGCCTACTGGTGCAATGTAGTCCATGATTTCGCTTTTGCCACCAAAAGCACCAACCGGCATACCACCACCGATGACTTTCCCTAATGTGGTTAAATCCGGAATGATGTTGTAATGCGCTTGCGCACCACCTAAAGCCACGCGGAACCCGGTCATAACTTCATCTAAAATGAGCACCGATTTATATTCATCACAAATGCTGCGCAGGCCTTCAAGGAAACCTGGAACTGGTGGGATACAATTCATGTTACCGGCTACTGGCTCAACAATAATACAGGCGATTTCGTCACCATATTCTTTGAAAATTTGTTTCACCGAATCGATATCGTTATAAGTCACGGTTAAAGTGTGTTTGGCAAAGTCTGCCGGGATCCCCGGAGAGTTTGGTACGCCTAAGGTTAACGCGCCTGAACCAGCTTTTACTAATAAAGAGTCGGCATGGCCATGGTAACAACCTTCAAATTTCAATATTTTGTCGCGATTTGTGTAACCACGAGCTAAACGTATCGCACTCATGGTGGCTTCAGTACCTGAACTTACCATGCGCAGTTTTTCCATCGATGGTACCAGTTCACGAACTTTTTCGGCCATGGTGATTTCTAGCGAGGTTGGCGCGCCAAAACTTAAGCCGTTTTGTGCTGTGCTAATTACTGCATCTAAAATAGCCGGGTGGTTATGTCCTAAAATCATCGGTCCCCAAGAACCAACATAATCGATATATTTTTTTCCATCGGCATCAAAAATATAAGCACCTTCGGCGCGTTCGATAAAGATTGGTGTGCCACCAACGCCTGTAAATGCTCGTACTGGTGAGTTAACACCACCGGGAATAGTTTGTTGCGCTTGCGCAAATAATTGTTCTGAGTTTGACATGTTCTAGCCTTGTATTCTGAATAAGGCGCAATATACCAAGTTGATTAAATATCTGATCATTTTTAATGGTTAATCAAATTGGTATGAAAGATACGCCGTTATAAGTTTAAAATTCTATTTGTTGGTAAACCAGGTCACTGGTTTTTCAAATTGTGTCAGTTTTTCATCAACGCCTAACGTTAGGGCGAATAATGCCATCCGCACTAACACGCCATTTTGCGCCTGACGGAAAATGGCCAGGTTAGTGTTGTCATTCAAATCAACATCAAGTTCATTGGCTTCCGGCCGTGAATCCCGAGGCAGCGGATGCATTATTACCGTATGATCTTGGCAAAACTGTTGATACACAGTTTTATTCAAGCTGAAATGACCACGATATTTATCGGCTTCTGCTAAAGTGCTAAAGCGTTCTTGTTGAATTCGGGTTTGATAAACCACATCACTTTTTAAATTACCGGCCATAGTGTCGGTGATGGTGACTTGATGTCCGGCATCGGTTAATACATCCACTATGTATTGCGGCATTTGTAATGGCTGTGGCGCTAACAAAGTCACGTGTACGTTTTTATAAAGGCTTAATAGCCGTGACAACGAATGTACGGTACGGCCATGCTTCAAATCACCCATTAATACGATATTTAAATTATCAATACCTTTACCAAAACGGGACATTTCCGCTCGAATGGTGAATAAATCCAGCAAGGCTTGCGTTGGGTGTTCATTGGCACCATCGCCGCCATTGATCACGGGTACGGTACTGCCTTTGGCAAAATCGCTGACCGAATGCATTTCAGGGTGACGCATGGTGATCACATCAGAATAGCCACTGATAACTTTTGCGGTATCAAATAATGATTCGCCTTTCGATAACGACGAGCTTTCCTGACCAACGGTTTCATGAACAAAGCCGCCAAGCAACTGGAACGCGGTACCAAACGAAATACGGGTGCGGGTGCTTGGTTCAAAAAACAGATTATTTAAAATTGCACCTTCAAGAACATAACAGCGCTTTTGACGGTTGGCATAAGGGATCATCGCTTGCGCGACTTGAAGAATGCGTGACACAGACTCACGGTCAAACTGTGACACCGATAAAATGTCGCTGCCCTGAAATTTCATCATGGTTAACTACCTGATATGGTTATAAAGTTTTTGTTTATTGGGTTAATTGATTTTGCCTTCTTGGCAAACCCAACTAGCATTTATACCAAGTTGAATAAATATCTGCTCATTTTTAATCAAATTGGTATCACGTAATTTGCGCGCAACTTTAGCATATATTCGGCTTTATGTTAATAAACGCCCGGCTTATTAAATACCTGGTTTAACAACGGCCAGGATGATCACCGCAAATAAAATTAACACAGGTAATTCATTAAATATTCGATAGAACTTTCCCGACTTAGTATTTCTGTCTTGTTGAAAATCACTTAATAATTTAAAACAATAGCCATGATAGGCAAACAAGATCGCCACTAACACTAACTTGATATGCAACCAGTGACTGGCGATAAACCATTGATACCCCATCATATAAATTAAAACGCCACCAAAAATCAGGGTTAACAAGGCAAAAGGCGTAACAAAATACAGTAAGCGTCGTTCCATTGTTTTTAGCTGGTTGTGCACCTCAGTATTGTCGGATTCTGCGTGGTAAACAAACAGCCGGGGCAGATAAAAAATGCCAGCAAACCAGGCAACCATAAAAGCAATGTGTAATGCTTTTAACCATAAAATGGTGGTCATGCTAAATATTTCCCTTGGTTAAAATCAATCGTATTTTATCAAATGCTAACAGACCGATGATTTTTTTCTTTGATTTGTGATAAATAAATACTGAACCTTCTCGTTTTTCATACAAGGCGAAATAAGCTTCAGACAAGGTTGCTTGCGAATCAATCGCCGGCATAAATGTCGTTTTAATGGCTCTGTCTTCACCTTCTAACGGATGCGAATTTAAGTCTATTTGCACCAACTTAAATTCTTCATTACCGCTTTGCACTATGATTGGCAGATGCGTAATTTGTGTTGCCAAAGTGTATTTGATCTGCTCATCATTGGCATTCTTCAATAGCGTATAGTCTTGTTCCATATGACTTAGCACCCCGTGTTTTTGCAACACACTTTCAACCGGAGATACTTGATAAGGTAATTTTTGCAATTCCAATTGTTGCAAGAAGATAGAGCGATTTTTTAAAAATTGACTAGAGGTTAAAAACGCTGAGGTGATCACCACCATCGCTGGCAGGGCAAGTTGTAGTTGGTTCGATAACTCGATGATGGTTAGTAATGCCGCTAGTGGTGCATTCAGTGTTGCCGCAAGCATTCCGGCCATGCCTAATAACGCATAATCACCAGTAAAACTTGTCTCTGGAAATATCAGGCTTACAAAAAAAGCAATAAAGGCGCCAGCAACTGCGCCAATACCTAATGTCGGGCCGATAATACCTCCCGGGATACCAAGTCCCAAAATTGCTACTGTGGCAACAAATTTGGCAATTAACAAAGAAAGAAGCAGCCAAATGGGCACATTCTCGCCAAGTATTAAGTCTATCGCACTTAATCCTGGGCCCATTGCTTGTGGCACCAACACCCCGATAATCCCCATCAGTAATGCGGCAATAAACAAGCGTTTTGCCATATGGATGTTATCGGCAAGTTTTATCGTAGCAATTAAACTGCTGTTAAACGCCTTGGCTAAGAAACCGAGAAAAATGCCAAGGATGATCAGCAATGGATAATGCCAAAAATCGATCACCAGATAGGCAAAAAATTCATATTCAT
>MABC01000018.1 GCA_002162925.1 Thalassotalea sp. 42_200_T64
AACAGTGATTTGGCACTGTCCCAGCGAACATACCAATGTGCTTGTGGAAATTCGAAATGTCGCGATTATAACGCCAGCATTAATTTAGAAAATTATACGGCTCGTTCAGCCGAAATCTGCGCTGCTGGAGATAACGGCTCTGCGCTTGTTTCTTAGCAAATGCAACCAGTATCGTTGAATGCAGAAATTACCTTAAGGCTGATGATCAGCTTTGTGCAAGTGTTTTAGAGCGGCCTAAACGCAATTTCAATTACCTATGTATCGACAACTGAAATGAATGGAGCTACTGAGATTGATAAAAAGCCATTAATGCGTCTGTTTGAGTTTAACGATGGTAAAATAACCCTGATAAAAGAGTATTGGTAACTTTCATTTGAATTACTGTGGGTGGCTTATTTCTTTGTAATTCTTTTTCTTCATTGCTGGTATATCAACTTTTCAGTTTAATATGCGGTGAGTCGGTTATACTATACAAATCCTTTGAAAATAACTTTCAGAGCAACTTTTATTTTAGGCTGATTAATGATAAATAATGATATTCTTCGTCGTGTTAGTAATATTTTTGACTTAAATGATGAAAAAATACGATCTGTATTTGCGTTAAACCAATGCACTATTAATGCAGAACAATTGGTGAATTTTTTTAAAGAAAAAGATGATCCTGCTTATCAAGAGTTACTCGATGTCGAATTGGCTAGCTTTTTAAATGGTTTCATTAGAGAAAAAAGGGGGAAAAAGGATGGTCCTCAACAAGAAGCTGAACTAGCACTAAACAATAACCTCATTTTCAATAAACTAAAAATAGCGTTATCGTTAAAAGCCGATGAAGTTTTAGCCATAATTGAATTAGCAGAGCTCAGCTTAACGAAATATGAATTAAGTGCACTGTTCAGAAACGCCAATAACAAGCATTATAGAAAGTGTAGCGATGAAGTCTTAAACGCTTTTTTAAAAGGTTTAACCATCCAAGCCAAGCAATAGGAAACGGTCATCCTCTTAACTATCAGAACTTGTTGGTAAGTTAAAAGTTGTCGATAAACACCCTTAGGCTTGTTTTTAATTCAATTTCACCACCAGGCACAACTTAAGCCAACCGGCTAGTGTAACTTTAATTTACCTTACACTAGCCGGTTGGCTTAGTGCTTGCCTTGCAGCAAAGCTTAATAAATATTTACCATAAAAGCCTAGATTAAAAAACTAATTAGTATATAATCCCCGCAGTTTGAAAGTTCGACCTTTATTTATGTGCACCAAGTTGATGTTTTACCAAAAACTTCTGCCTGTTTGATATTTGATAGTTTGCTTCCAACATCTTGGCCTTTTATAAAAAGGCTTAAATTACTTTTATATTAAATAGGATATTATTATGTCTAACACTACTACTGGTACAGTTAAATGGTTCAACGAAGCTAAAGGTTTTGGTTTTATCGAACAAGAAAATGGTCCTGACGTTTTTGCTCACTTCCGTTCAATCGTTGCTGACGGCTTCAAAACTTTAACTGAAGGTCAAAAAGTTGAGTTCACTGTAACTGAAGGTCAAAAAGGCCCTCAAGCAGAGAACATTAAACCTTTATAATTAATCGCTAGGTTGGATTACCAACCAAAAGCATTAAGAATTTAGAATAAAGAGCAAGGCTATTAGCCTTGCTTTTTTTGTTTTTAAAAGTAACTCGATCTAGTTGTAAATAGGAATGACATTTTGGTGATTTAACAATTATCGCCGATTAGCAAAAAGCGGTTGTCGCAATAACTCACTCATCTTCATTCTTGTGGTGATGGCCAATGCTCTGACAAATCAATATCTGCTATAACACCTTCATCGTTTACCTCAATTTCAATGAGGGCCGGGCGATTATTTTTTATGATACTCATTGCGCCGTTATCGCCAGATAACGATTTTAATGAGGATAAAAAGGATTTTCCAAAACAAACAGGGTGACCAGCCTGATGGTTAAATACGGGCCTTACGATACAGTTTTTGTTCGCACGTTTTATCACTGCGTTTATAGATTCAAATTCGATAAATGGCATGTCCGCTAAAAAAATGCTTATGCTGCCTATGGTAGTCATTGATTGTTCAATTTTTCTTACTCCGGTTGCGATACTGGTCCCTATACCAATATTGTTTTCTGGAGCGGGTATTAATGTGATTTGCTTATGTTTATGCATAGATTGGATTAAGTCTATTAGATCGCTATCTTGATGGCGATGGACAACAAATACATGTTCATAGTGTGCGCAAATCGTATCTAAGCATTGCAAAATCATCGGTTGGTCAGCGCCACTAAAACGTTTGTCACTGCCATAGCGCTTTGAAAACCCGGCGGCTAATACCAGCGCGACATGATTACTCATAATTGCTCTTTGTTTATTTGGTGGCGAACCCGGATAATATCGGCGAGGGTGGAAATGGCGATTTCTACCGGTGTTTTACTGCCGATATTCAAACCTATTGGCGCATGTAAACGGCTTAGTTGTTGTTCGCTTAATTCACAAATTCGTTGCAGTCTTTCATTGCGAGTATCCGTGGTACGCTGCGAGCCCATAGCGCCGATATAAAAGGCCTCACTGGCAAATACGTTCATAAGCGCGACATCGTCTATCCGGGGATCGTGAGCTAACGCTAACACGGCGGATCTGTGATTGACGTATTTATCGATAAATAAATCTGGCGACATCCATATGACATCTACCCCACCATTGGCTTTGTTAAAGCGCCAACTGCTGGCGAGTTCTTTACGCATATCACACACTTTAACATCAAACCCGGCAAGTAAACCGAGTTGGGCCACATGTTCTGTTACCTGGCCAATCCCGATTAATAACAAGCGATAAATTTGCGCGTAAGCCAATGTTATCGATTGCTCAGTGGTTATAATTTGCTCAGTTGCTTGTTGGCCAATAGGGCTAATAGTTCGCAACTCTTCATCTAAAAATACTTCGCGGTAAAACGGTTGCTGTGCCTCGGCAAAACTTAGCCATTGTTGGATGTGGGACTTATTTTCTGCACTAGGTAACAGTTTTTCAACCAGTAACTTGATGGTGCCGCCACAAGGTAGCTCTCGTACTATGTTTTGTTCAGTGCCATGTTTACCATAAATAAAGGTTTGGCTGGGCAGCTGAAATTGTCCTTGCGCGATCATTTCAACAAACACATCTTCTAAACAACCACCTGAAATTGAGCCGTAGCGCTTTTCGCCATCGGTAACAAAAATTGAGCCGATAGGGCGAGGGGCTGAACCATAGGTATTTAAAATAGTGCACAGCCAAATGGGCTTTTTTTGGCTCAGCCAATCGTTCGCTTTTTTGATTACGTGAATATCAGTTAATTGCATTAAATACTTAACTTTTAAAATGATTGTTATCAACTTACTGATTATTGAACATAAAGTAAAAATTAAATTGCATTGTTCGAGCTGTGAAAGCTGAGTAATTTAAGATGATTTGTAACCAAAGGTTTCAACTGATCAAGTTATACTTGTTACATTCCAATAACATTTGATTACATTGCCGGTATTTAATGAAAATAATAGCCGATATTGCTGATATTCCCTTGAGTGTGGAGCCAAAATTCGCGTAATATAGGGGATTGCGACTCAAACTAATTCACTAGCATTTTGCTAATATGACAAATAATAATAACGCCTTTAGCTATCAACTCAGAGTTTACTACGAAGACACCGACGCCGGTGGCATCGTCTATTACGCCAATTATTTAAAGTTTGCCGAACGAGCTCGTACCGAGTGGTTAAGAGCGTTAGGCATAAAACAATCATTTTTTCTTGAACAAAAATTAGGTTTTGTGGTCAGAAAAGTTGAAATGGATAACAAAGCTTCTGCCAAACTAGATGACTTGCTAACCATAACAACAACAATTACAAATTTAAAGAAAGCCAGTTTGGTATTTTCACAGGTGATTGAAAACCAACACGGAGACGTTTTATGTAATGTTTCAGTGCTTGTTGCCAGTGTCAATTTAGAACGTGCCAAACCTTGTGCTATCCCCGAACAAATTTTAGGAGCTTTATCCAGTGCACGCTGAATTCTCGGTTTTTGAGTTATTTTTACAAGCAAGTTTATTGGTAAAAGCCGTAATGCTTTGCCTGTTAGGCTTATCTATCGCTTCCTGGACGATGATCATCCAACGTTCGAAAGCAATTAACAAAGCGCAAGTACAATCACAAACGTTCGAAGATAAATTTTGGTCTGGCGCCGATTTAAGCCGTTTATTCAAAGAAGTCAGTGCCAGGGAAAATGTGGATGGTATTGAGAGCTTGTTTGTTGCCGGTTTTAAAGAGTTTGCCCGCATTCGCAAAAGCCCTGATGCCAGTCCGCAAGCGGTAGTAGACGGTACTCACCGTGCCATGCGCGTGGCGCTGTCGCGAGAAGTAGACGAGTTAGAAACTCACCTTTCATTTTTAGCCACCGTTGGTTCAATCAGTCCTTACATTGGTTTGTTTGGCACCGTTTGGGGGATCATGAATTCCTTTATCGCTTTGGGTGCCGTACAGCAAGCCACACTTGCTATGGTAGCACCAGGTATTGCTGAGGCACTTATCGCCACGGCCATGGGCTTGTTTGCCGCGATCCCTGCGGTTATGGCATTTAACCGTTTCTCGCACAGCGTGGAGAGACTCGAAAACAGTTACGGTAATTTTGTGGAAGAGTTTTCCAGCATATTACAACGCCAGGCGCTTGCTTCTAATCGCCAGCAAGCTTAGTAGATAAAAATAGGATTAAGCATGTACGTTCGAGTTAAACGTAAACGCGTCGCTGAAATCAATGTGGTACCTTATATCGATGTGATGTTGGTGTTACTGATCATCTTTATGGTTACGGCGCCACTGATCACCCAAGGGGTTAAGGTTGACTTACCAAAAGCCGATTCTGAATCGTTACCGCAAGATTCTAAAACGCCATTAGTGGCCAGTGTTGATGCTGATGGGTTGTTCTATTTAAATGTTGGTGACAGCAAGTCTGAAGCGTTGGCACCCGATGAGTTAGCCGTGTTAGTAAAGGCACGCTTGCTGGTTGACCCCGAGACTCCGGTAGTGGTTAATGGCGATGGGAATGTGCCATATAATTCGGTGATTCAACTGATGGTGTTGTTGCAGCAGGCAGGTGCGCCTTCGGTGGGTTTGATGACTGAGTCGCCGGAGCAATAAGCAGTGTTTGGAGCATTTAAAAACGCGATAGCCAGTTTAGTAAACAAATGCATGCTGGTATTTACCTATTTACCCGATGGTAAAAACCAGAAACAACAATACTATATTGCCATCGGCGCCGCGGTGGCTATCCATTTAGTGATGGGCATAGTGCTGATGCTGAATGCCGATTTTTCGCCAAAAGCAAGACCACAAGCAAAACCGAAAATGCAGGTGATTGACGCGGTGGTGATTGATGAAAGCAAGTTAAAGCAGCAAGTGGAAAAGCTTAAAAAGCAAAAAGAAGCGGCCGCAAAACGTGAACGAGACCGAATTAAAGAACTGGAAAAACGTGCTGATGACGCGAAGAAAAAGCGTCAAAAAGAAGCCGAACGTATTAAAAATTTAGAAAAACAACGTAAGCAGAAAGAAGCCGAAAAGCAAAAAGCGGATGCTGCTGCGAAAAAATCCAAGGCCAAAGCGGCCAGCGCTGAGAAAACTCGCAAGAAAAAAGAGCAAGAGCGCAAGCAAGCCGAACAAGCGGCAAGCGACGCGAAAGCAAAACGAATTAAAGAAGAAAAAGCGGCTGCCGATTCGGCTGAAAAACGTCGCCGTAAAAAACTTGAAGAAGACAAGCGCAAAAAAGCCGCAGCCGAGCGTGCCGAGCAGGAGCGGTTGCTAGAGCAACAAATGCAAGAAGAAATGCAAGCTCGTTCGAGTGCCCGAAGTCAACAAGTGATGAATGAAGTTGATAAATACGCGGCATTAATGACGCAGGCGATTAAACGCAACTTTATTGATGATCCCAGCTTTAAAG
Source organism: Thalassotalea sp. 42_200_T64 (assembly GCA_002162925.1). GTDB lineage: Bacteria > Pseudomonadota > Gammaproteobacteria > Enterobacterales > Alteromonadaceae > Thalassotalea_A. The sequence goes on from MABC01000018.1 coordinate 5,962, forward strand.
GAAAGTCATGTAAGTTAAAAGTAACCTTAGCCAGTAGTGGTTTCGTTATCAATGTGCAATCGGGAGCGGGCGACCCTTACGTTTGTAAAGAAGCAGTGAAAGCTGTAAATAAAACCGGTACCTTACCAGTATCGAAAGATCCGGAAGTATTTGAACAACTAAGAGATATTAGTTTAACTTACCATTCTGAATATCAATAATTGGAACCTTAACAGCTATTATGTTTAAAAAAGTTATTATCAGCGTTATTTGTATTAGCGCTTTTATGAGTAAAGCCTATGCAGAGCTTGAATTAGTGATCACTGGTGGCGTGAATACCGCTCGTCCAATCGCAGTATTGCCATTTACCTATGAAGGCGGTGAACAGTTACCTGAAAATATTGCCAAAGTGATCAGCGATGATTTACTGCGTAGCGGTAAATTCAACCCGATAAGCGCAATGAATATGCCACAGCAACCAAGCACTGTTAGTGATATTAACTACCAGGCCTGGGCTGATTTAGGTGTAGAAGCCATAGTCATGGGCGAGATAAAACAAGCATCGCCTAATAACTATCTGGTTTCATTTAAGTTAATTGATGTGATCAAAGGACAAATGAGAGATGCAAATGGTAGCTCTTTAGAAAACGGTCAATTGGTACAAAACAGCTCTCATGTGTTAATTAATTCAAAACCGAACCAATACATTCCAACAAGCTTATTCAGACCGAAAGCGCATCAAATTTCTGACAGTGTGTTTGAAAAACTAACCGGAATCAGGGGCGCGTTTTTAACGAAAATTGCCTACGTGATCGTGCGCGACAGCGGTGCTAAGAAGTATCAATTAGTGCTCGCCGATTACGACGGTTATAACGAGCAGGTGTTATTGAGCTCATCCGAACCACTAATGTCACCAACCTGGTCTCCAGATGGTACTAAGTTATCTTATGTAACGTTTGAAAAACGCCAGGCACAAATTTATATTCAAAATATTTATACTGCAGAGCGGGAAGTGTTATCAAGCTTTAAAGGCATCAATGGCGCTCCTCGTTGGTCGCCGGATGGTGAAAACATGGCGCTGGTGTTATCAAAAGATGGTAACCCAGAAGTTTATACCATGAACATTGCCACGAAAAAATTGCGCCGCATTACCCGCCATCGTGCTATTGATACTGAACCAAATTGGTCTCCTGATGGAAAATCTTTGCTATTTACCTCAGAACGGGGTGGTAAACCACAGTTATATCGCGTAAATTTAACCGATGGTAAAGTGAGACGATTAACGTTTGATGGTGAAATGAATTTAGGTGGTTCATATACGCCAGACGGCCGTCAGATAGTGATGGTTAATAGAACACAAGGACAATACCATCTTGCTAAGCAAGAGCTTGATTCGATGAACCCGATACAGGTATTAACGAAAACCAGATTGGACGAATCACCAAGTATTGCCCCCAATGGCGGCATGATCATTTATAGTACTTTGCGTGGTAACCGCCAAGTACTTGGTTTGGTTTCTGTTGATGGTAGGTTTAAGGCCCTTTTGCCAGCGAAAAATGGGCAAGTTAAAGCACCAGCATGGTCACCATATTTATAATTACAATAAATTGAAAATTTTTAAATTAACAAAGGAAAAATAATGCGTTTAAATAAACTAGTAAAAAGCATTGCGGTAGCTTTGCCATTAATGGCATTAGCAGCATGTAGCTCAAATGATACTACAGAAGCAGATGCTCAAATTGCCGCAAACGAAGCTGCAGCAGTAGAACAAGCACAAGTTGAACAACAAGCTGCTGAAACTGCAGCCGCTGCAGAAGTTGCTCGTTTAGAGAAAATTAAAGCTGATGAAAAAGAGAAATTGCAATCGTCTAATGTTATCTATTTCGATTTTGACACCTCAAAACTTGATTCATCAGTGACTGAGTTACTAGACATGCATGCTGCATATTTAGCAAATAACTCAAGTACTCGTGTTGTGATCGAAGGTCATGCCGATGAGCGTGGTACACCAGAATACAACATTGCCCTAGGTGAACGTCGTGCCCAGGCTGTACAAAAGTATTTAGAGAACTCAGGTGTTTCATCGTCTCAAATTGAAACGGTTAGTTACGGTGAAGAAAAGCCCGCTGTTAGCGATCGCAGCGATTCAGCATTTGCGAAAAACCGTCGTGCAGTACTTGTATACTAATCTGTAACTACCATCGATTAGGACAATTAATGAAATCGTATAAACTAATTTTGGGTTTTGCGGTTGCTGCTGGTGCATTTAATGCGCTAGCAGCCGAACCAGCCCCCGTTTTAGACATAAACGAACAATACACACCCGCCATAGCTAACAACGCATCAAGCAACGATATAGCAAAGCTACAACGTACTTTGCAGAGTCGTAATAGAGCGCTTAATGATATGCAACTGCATATAGATGAGTTGCAAACCGAAATAAGCGAATTACGGGGTATTACCGAAGAACAAGCGTACGCCATACAACAGATCCTTCAGCGTCAACGTGAGCTTTATCAGGAAATTGATCGCAGATTAGCTGCAGTGAAAACTGTTGTTCCAGCAATTTCAACGGATAAACCCGCCAATGTGGACTATTCTTCTAATCTTAATGAAAACGAAGCTTATGATCATGCGGTTAATTTGGTGCTGAAAGAAAAACGCTATGATAACGCCATTACTGAATTTAAAGCGTTCAATAACAAATTTCCAAATTCGAGTTATTCTGCCAATGCGCATTATTGGTTAGGGCAATTGTTATTTAATAAAGGTGATTTAACGGTTGCTGCCAATGAGTTTTCCATTGTCGTTAATAACTTTAAAAATTCACCGAAGCGTAGTGATGCGATGCTAAAACTTGGCATGGTGGCACAGAAACAAAATGATCTGAGTAAGGCGAAATCTGTGTTTAATCGTTTAATTAAAGAATACCCAGATTCTTCAGCCGCGCAGTTAGCAAAATCTCGATTAGGAAGTTTATAATTGAAATCAATTTCTTGTAATACATTTTATTACAAGAATTGATGATAACTTGCTCTATCTGGTGGGTTTTTATGCAGACAAACTTATTTTTTCAAAAAACTGAAAATTGTTGTTGCACTTAAATTTATTATCAGTATTATATGCCCCGCGTTGAGGCACCAACTTTAACGCAAAAAAATATGTCGGTCGTTAGCTCAGTTGGTAGAGCAGTTGGCTTTTAACCAATTTGTCGAAGGTTCAAATCCTTCACGACCGACCACTTTCTTTTTATGAAGTTAGTAAGGGTATCAAAAGTAAAAGCCGAGGCTTTTAACGCTAATATCCAAATAGGTCGAAGGTTAAAACCTCTATGTCCGATTACTTTCCTCTTTATGAAGTTAGTGAGATTAATTATTCTCTAGGATGTCTTCCTATTATTTGAATAATTAATCAAGCAAAGTTTATATGTCGGTCGTTAGCTCAGTTGGTAGAGCAGTTGGCTTTTAACCAATTTGTCGAAGGTTCAAATCCTTCACGACCGACCAACTTTCTTCTTTATGAATAGGCTGGTCAAAAGTAAATATTGCAAATTTAGAAATTATATTCGGTCGTTAGCTCAGTTGGTAGAGCAGTTGGCTTTTAACCAATTTGTCGAAGGTTCAAATCCTTCACGACCGACCAACTTTTCAAAGTTGGTTTTAAATTCTAAAACTCTCAAGGTATATCGTCGGTCGTTAGCTCAGTTGGTAGAGCAGTTGGCTTTTAACCAATTTGTCGAAGGTTCAAATCCTTCACGACCGACCAACTTTTCAAAGTTGGTAAAGTAAGCTTGAACTTTTAGGTTCACAAATTTTTCAGGAACAAATTTGAACGTGCAAAGCACGGCCCGTAGGGTGTAGTACAGGAGGTACGGAATACAATCCTTCACGACCGACCACTTCTTCTTTCTTCATACTTCGCATTTCATCAATCAAAAATATCCAAATAACTTCGTTATTTTCTATTCAACTGTTTGTTAATAAACCCCCAAGCTGGATAAATCAACCCGCCGATAGCACCCCATAAATGCGCATCAATGGCGACTCGGGCGTTAATCATCGCTTCTACATCGGCGCTTGCACCAAATACTTGTTCATATAGAATTTTTCCCCACACAGCGAGCAATAACAAGTAACCTGACTTCCAGCCTTTTTGAATGTCACAAATAGCACCCCAAACAAAGATGCCGTGTAAAACCCCCGACAAACCGACATAACGGATCATGTCTGGCACAAAGAAATAGATGCCTAAGCTACAGAAGATTGCAGCGAATAAAAAATTAACCGCATAGCTTTTTGACGAGTAATGCTCGCCATGCAACGCCCAAAGCATACTTAGCCCGGCAATATTTAACAGTAGGTGGTTAAAGTTGGTATGATCGAAATGCCCGGTGAGCAAACGCCAAAACTCGCCATCGTTAATGCTGTGCCGGTTGTATATCAGCAAATCGCTGATATTGTCGGGCAAAAAAAAAGTCATTATCGCCAGGATGAAAATAATCAGTGGCAGGGTACAAGCTTGACGAGTAATTGGTAAAGACAACTTCAACATAAGGGCATTTCGGGTTTATAATGATTTCTTTTATTATTTTAACGTTAATCACTAATTTAAATATATAGTGATTAATGCAAAGGCGTTATGAGTCGACAGTATTGCACAAGGTGTCATAGACCGCTAGTTACATGTATCTGCAGTTTAAGCTGCAATATTGACAATAACGTCGATATTTGGCTATTACAGCACCCCAGTGAAGAAAAGCAGTCCAAGGGCACAGCCACATTGACGCATTTAAGCTTGCGCAATTGCCGAGTGTTAATTGCAGAGGATTTTAGTCATTGTGAACCGCTTAACCAAATTATTGCCGATGCTGAAATAAACGTTATTCTACTTTATCCAGGGGAAGATGCTAAACTTGCGACGAAACAGAGTTTGGCAGAACAACTTAAAACCGTGGTTTTGGTCTTAGACGGCACCTGGAAAAAAGCCTATCGGATGTATCAGTTATCTAAGAATTTGAAAAACATAGTAAAAATCACGCTGGCAGATACCATCAAAAGCCAGTATCTTATTCGTAAGCATCACAAAGACAATGACGTATCTACCATAGAAGCTTGTGCGCATGCCTTGATTGCCTTAGAGGGTGATAATGAAAAGTACCAACCATTACTCGAAAGCTTTGCAAACTTTAATCAATTTCAATTGTCTTTAGTGCCAGCTCATAAAACTGTCATTAAAGAGTAAACCAGAAGAAAAATGAAAAGGAACCTCAGTGTTTAATAAATTAAAACTTTTTGCGCTTATCCCGTTATTACTGCTTTCCTCTGCTTGTGTTTTCGAACAAACAAACAGTCAAGTAGCCAGAGAAGACAGAGAGCCGGAAGCCACTACCGGCTTTATTCAGAACACAGCGGTTGTTGGCAGCAAATATATGGTGGCAGCAGCCAACCCATATGCCAGCAATACCGGCTTTAATATTTTAGAAAAAGGTGGCAATGCCATTGATGCCGCTATTGCCGTGCAATTAGTCTTAACCTTAGTTGAGCCTCAGTCCTCGGGCATCGGCGGTGGCGCGTTTATTTTGCATTTTGATAATGCCACTAAAAACCTCAGCACCTTTGATGGCCGTGAAGTTGCTCCTGAAGCTGCCACGCAAGATTTATTTCTCAATCCTGACGGCACTGCCGTTCGCTGGATTGATGCCGTTGTTGGTGGCCGAAGTGTTGGCGTTCCCGGGGTGCTAAAAGCATTAGAAGATGCCCACAAAAAACATGGCAAATTGCCTTGGGCTGAGTTATTTACCGATGCAATAAAACTTGCCGAAGATGGCTTTATTGTTTCACCGCGAATGGCAAAGTTAGTGGCGATGGGCTTTAACCCCGGAGTGAAAAGATTAACAAAGGCGAGCCATTATTTTTTCCCAAATGGTGTCCCAATTAAGCCGGGTAGTTTGTTAAAGAACCCTGAATTGGCGAAAGTGTACAAGGCAATTAGTAAGCAAGGCACAAAAGTGTTCTATCACGGTTGGATTGCACAGAGTATGGTGAAAGCCGTACAAAACTCTGCCATTGCTCCTGGCCGATTAGTGTTAACCGATTTAGCCAGTTATCGTGCGACTGAGGTTGATGCGGTTTGTGGGTCTTATAAACAGTTTAACGTTTGCGGCATGCCGCCTCCTAGCTCTGGCGGTATTGCCGTTATTCAATTGCTGAAACAACTTGAACAACATAATTTAAAGAAATTCTCTGCCAATGATGTTAACGCGCTGCATTTGTTTAGCCAAAGCTCACGCCTTGCCTATGCTGATAGAGCAAGGTACATTGCCGATCCTGATTTTGTGCAAGTTCCGGTTGCGAGTTTACTTGATAATCAATACCTGCAACAACGGGGACAATTGATAAATTTAAGGCAAGATATGGGCAAAGCTGTAGCCGGCGAGTTCAGCCATGTTGCCAGACTGGCTGTCGATAACGCGATTGAAATGCCATCAACATCGCACATCGCGATAGTAGATAGTGAAGGCAATGCGATATCGATGACCAGCAGTATTGAAATGGCGTTTGGCTCTGCCGTGTTTGTGGAAGGATTTTTATTAAATAATCAGTTAACCGACTTTTCATTAACGCCTGTGGTTGATGGTATACCCGTTGCGAATCGCTTAGAGCCATTTAAGCGGCCAAGAAGTTCAATGGCGCCTACTATGGTATTTAATCAAGATGGTAGCTTACGTTTGGTAATAGGCTCTCCTGGCGGTAGTCGTATTATCAATTATGTGGCGCAAACCTTGATTGCTGTATTAGACTGGCAGCTAGATATTCAATCGGCGATCAATTTACCGAAAATCACCAATAGAAATGATATTACCACCTTGGAGAAAGGCACGAATTTAGAAACATTAAAATCGCAGTTAGAAGCGATGGGTCATAATGTGGCGATTAGAGATTTAAACAGTGGTATACACGGCATCGAAGTATACCGAGGAAAATTAGTCGGAGGGGCTGATCCTCGCCGCGAAGGCAAAGTATTTGCTAACTAATTTATTTCCTGTAGATAAAAAAATGGGCATAACCTCACGATTATGCCCATTTTTTATCGTATCTCGTAAAGAAATAAATTACTGGGTAAGTTCTGCGTCAGTAAAGGTATCAGCAAATAGCGGGCTTGATAAATATCTTTCCGCCGAACTGGCCAAAATGACCACAATGGTCTTGTCGGCATTTTCAGGTTTTTCAGCTAAGCGTTTCGCTGCAACTACGGCCGCGCCTGATGAAATACCGGCTAATATACCTTCTTCCTTCATTAAACGATGGGTCATGGCAATAGAATCATCATTTGATACGCGTTCAACTGAATCAACTAATGACAAGTCTAAGTTACCAGGAATAAAACCAGCGCCAATGCCCTGAATTTTATGTGGTCCAGGCGTTAATTCTTCGCCGGCAATTTTTTGACCTATTACTGGTGAGTCGGTAGGCTCAACAGCAACCGATTGAATCGCTTTGCCCTGGGTATTTTTAATATAACGACTCACACCGGTAATGGTGCCGCCCGTGCCAACGCCAGCAACAAAAATATCTACGGCGCCATCAGTGTCCTGCCAAATTTCTGGACCGGTGGTTTTTTCATGAATTTCCGGGTTGGCCGGGTTATCAAACTGACCCAGAATTAAGTATTTATCCGGGTTGGTCGCTCTAATTTCTTCGGCTTTATCAATCGCACCTTTCATGCCTTTAGCACCATCGGTAAGTTCAATTTTTGCACCTAAAGCGACCAATAATTTTCTGCGTTCTAAACTCATCGTGTGTGGCATGGTGAGAATAAGATCATAACCTTTCGCTGCCGCAACAAAAGCTAAAGCGATACCGGTGTTACCACTGGTTGGCTCGACGAGGGTGATATCTTTAGTGAGAGTACCCTTTTTTTCAGCATCCCAAATCATGTTGGCACCGATACGACATTTCACACTAAAACTAGGGTTTCTTGCTTCAATTTTTGCGTATACGTTTCCACCACATACATTGTTTAATTTAACGAGTGGAGTTTTACCAATGGTTTCAGAGTTGTCTTGATATAGATTTGACATGATTAATCCTATTAAAAATTCTTAAAAAGCGTTAATATCTCGCTTATTATAGATTAGATTACAGATTTTTTTTTATTGTTAAAGTAACTGATAAGTATAACTAATAACAGTTTGTATTAAGATATTTATTACTTTTTTGAATATTAATACCAAACGACATGAATATCTGCTCACTCAGCGATAGGAAAAAGAGTTTTAGGCAAGGCTTTCATTTTGTACTGTGGTTATTCCACAGAAAAAATGTTTAACGCGGCATACAACTCTTTTAACATCGCCCTTTGGGTATTTATTATAGCACCTTTGATAAGCACTGAGTTGACCATATATTCATCTCGCTTGGTATAACAGTTTTATCCACTTTAATCACTTTTTAGGACCATTATGACCACTTTCACCGGTACCAAAAACTACATTGCCAGTAACGATCTGCAACTCGCGGTAAATGCGGCTATTGCCCTGGAAAAACCTTTATTGATAAAAGGCGAACCGGGCACGGGCAAAACCATGTTGGCTGAAGAGATGGCTCTGGCTTTAGACTTAGAGCTTATTCAATGGCACATAAAATCAACCACCAGGGCTCAGCAAGGACTCTATGAATACGATGCCGTATCGCGCTTAAGAGACAGTCAATTAGGCAGGGAGGGGGTAAAAGATATCAGCAATTACATTGTTAAAGGCAAACTTTGGCAAGCATTTTCTGCAGATAAGCGGCCGGTACTGTTGATTGATGAGATCGACAAGGCCGATATCGAATTTCCCAACGATTTATTGCTAGAGCTCGATAAAATGGAGTTTTATGTGTATGAAACTCAACAAAAGGTTGTGGCCAAACAACGGCCGATCGTCATTATTACGTCGAATAACGAAAAAGAGCTTCCAGATGCGTTTTTACGTCGTTGTTTCTTTCATTACATCAAGTTTCCTGAGAAAGAAGAAATGCAAAGCATAGTTGATGTGCATTTTGATGGGTTAAAACAAACATTACTCGATGAAGCCTTGGCGGTATTTTTCAATTTAAGAGACATTCCGGGCTTAAAGAAAAAGCCTTCGACGTCAGAGTTAATCGACTGGTTAAAATTATTGGTGGCGGAAGATATCGACATTGATGTATTGCATGAAACCAACCAGAAAAAATTAATCCCGCCATTGCATGGCGCATTATTGAAAAATGAGCAGGACGTACATTTATTTGAAAAGCTTGCCTTTATGCACCGAGGTCAGCGTTAATGCTAATAGAGTTCTTCTTTAAGCTAAAAGAGTACCGGGTACCTTGTACGCTACGAGAGTTACTCGATTTATTATCGGCGATGGAAAAGCGGGTGATTTTTTGCTCGGTTGACGACTTTTATACGCTGTCGCGGGTGATATTAGTAAAAGACGAAAGCCATTTCGATAAGTTTGATCGCGCCTTTGCCGACTACTTTCAAGGGGTGTCTAACATAGAGTTAGATTTATCCAATATCCCCAAAGACTGGCTGGAAAAACGCTTTCAGCAGCAATTATCGGCAGAAGAAAAAGCTCAGGTGAAACAATTAGGCGGGTTAGACGAGCTGATGAAAACCTTGCGTGAACGGTTAGCCGAGCAACAAAAGCGTCATCAAGGCGGCAATAAGTGGATAGGCACTGGCGGCACGTCACCTTTTGGTGCGCATGGCTATCATCCCGGCGGCGTCAGAATAGGCCAGGCCGGTAACCGAAGTTTTTCTGCCGCAAAAGTATGGGACAAACGCGAGTTTAAAAATTTAGACTCAAATGTTGAGCTTGGTACCCGAAATATCAAAGTGGCGTTGCGTAAACTGCGACAGTTTGCCCGTACCGGGGCTGCAGAGGTGTTAGATTTAGATCATACCATTCGCGCAACGGCAAAAAATGCCGGTTATTTGGATGTGAAAATGCAGCCTGAACGACACAATGCCATTAAAGTGTTGATGTTTTTTGATGTCGGCGGCTCTATGGATGAATACATTAAAGTGTGTGAGGAGTTGTTTAGTGCGGTGCACACCGAATTTAAACATCTGGAATACTTTTATTTTCATAACTGCGTGTATGAACACGTTTGGCACGATAATGGTCGCCGTTATCAGGAAACCATCGAGGTATGGGATATTCTGCACCGTTTTTCCCGAGATTACAAAATCATCTTTGTTGGCGATGCCACCATGGGACCTTACGAGGTTTCATACCCGGGGGGCAGTGTCGAGCATTGGAATGAAGAACCGGGTAGTGTCTGGTTAAAGCGTATTACCGATCATTTTGATAATTGTATCTGGTTAAACCCACAACCTGACAAGTATTGGAGTCACTATCAGTCAATAGGGTTAATCAACCAGCTGATGGCACAGAGAATGTACCCCATGACAATATCGGGTTTATCTTCTGCCATAAAAGAATTACTGTAGTAAAATTAATCACTTAGCTTATGCATATTGGTATCATAGTAAATAACGAAGCTTAGCTCAGGATTGTAGATGAAAAATATCTTTGCCAAAACCAAAAAGAAACTCAGCTTTGATGAAACTCAAGAGATCATCACTCCTTTTGCGTTTAAGTTAGATCAAAGTTTATTTGGTACGCCCATTGCCAGCCCGTGGAAGCGGGGTGTTGCCTTGGCGATAGACGGTTTGCTGATTGCCATGTTAAGTAGTGCCGGCGGTGAATTTTTAGCGATAGCCTTTGCTATTATGGCGTTTCGCATGGGCAGCAAGAAAAGGGCAGAGCAGCAAGGCAAAGTATCGGGCCGAAAGCGACGGGCGGTTATGCGATTTTTTGGCGCTTTCATTGTTTTTGTCTTGCTGGTGGAAACCTTGCCACCCATGGTGAATGATATTTTTGATGATGATACTTCCTCTCATCGCTCTAAAGATACGCAATCTAAAGATGGTGATGACAATTTCGACGGTAAAGAAGTTGATCTTGTTACTGCGCTTCAAATTACTGCTTATACAATAAGCGTGGTGAATCAGGCGGAGCAAAGCGATTGTCAACAACTTGACTGCTGGCAATGGGTATTAAAGGATGTGCCTGAAAACGCCGTAAAGTTTGAGTTTGACAGACATCAAGCCAACGATTTGTTTGCCGAAATAGCGGGATCGACAGAAATGGATGAAGACTTGCAACAAGCACTGGTTGCTGATTTCAACGGCCAATATCAACAATTACGGCCAGAAACTGTGGTAAATGCTAACGCTGAAATTGAACCCTGGGAAAATAGTGTGCCAGTTACAGAACTTAAATTGACAGAAAAAAAGTCAGCAGAGCAACAAGATGATATTGGTAAGTTAAATACTACTTTAGATAAAATAGAGGAATTGGAATCCGAAAATAACGCCAACGATAGACCTATATATTCGCTTGTAGAATTAATCAAAGGCTTCGTTGTTGACGATTTAGGCCTAGGTATCGGTTGGGCGGCACTGTACTTCTCTGTGTTTACCTCTCGCTGGAACGGTAGAACACCGGGCAAACGCTTGATGAATATTAGAGTGTTGCAACTTGATGGCACGCCGCTATCACTGTGGGACAGCTTTGGCCGATTTGGTGGCTATGCGGCAGGGACGGCGACTGGCTTGCTTGGTTTTTTACAAATATTTTGGGATCCAAACCGACAGGGTATTCACGATAAAATATCCGCTACGGTAGTGATTGATGAGAAAAAACGCGTTGACCCTGAAATTATCCGCGTTGCCAAAGAAAAAATAGCAGCTGAGCGTAATGGCAGCGAAACTTAAGTGCTATATTAGTTAAATGCATAGCTCAATTTTAAAAATGCAATGCTTTGCTCTTTCTTCAATTTGCCTATCGCATTATCTTCAATGGAATTGTCAGAGTAGCCAATGAAAAATACCGTTTGCGGATTAAGTTTGTAGGAATATATTAATTGTGTCGCCAGATTATTAAACTCATCAGAATCGATAATCACATCAGGGTTATTGCTTAGATTAAAGTCAGTTTGTGTATACACCATGGTCAGGCGTAAAAAGCTGTTCACGTCAAATGCGTAAGTGAGTCTTAAATCACTAATGTTCTCTCTAAATACGTAATCGCCCTCAGCTTCAAGCTCAGCGAAACTGTAGTTAAAATTGAATTCCAGATGACGAGTAATATTCCAAATTAAGCGTGGCGATATTTCAACGATATCGGCTTTGCGATCATTGCTATTTTCTATGTCATCATTTCTATGACCATTTGAATAATCGATGGCATCACCGAATAAAGCATAAAAATTCATATAAACGCTGGCAACGGGCTGGAAGTCGGTATAAAGCTGGATCTGACTTAAATCATAACGGTTAGTGTTGCCATCAATTGCATCATTGTGTTCATCGAACCGCAGGCCAACTTGCTGCTGGTCGATGAAAGTTAAACTGAATGTCGATTGCCAGGGGCCATACACTCGAAAATTAAGCTCTGTGGTTTCATTGATTAACTCATTATCGTCATTATGAGTGGTTTCAAATTCAACGCCAATATTGGCTTCCGTCCACCAACTCTCTTCATTGTAAAATTTACGGACCAATTCACTAGAAAGTTCATTACTGTCTACTTTGGGAAGAAACCCTAAATCGGCACGGAAATCTTGGCCTATACCCTGATACATTAAGTTAAAGAACCAGTATTCACTGCTGTGTTCAAAAGTAAGCTGATAGGCCTGATCAGACAAATCATTGAGGGTATTACTTTCATCACTCTCATTCCGTAAATAATTTGGATATTCACTGACAGAGGTTAATACCTGTGCAATGACCGAGTTACTTAACGATAACTTATATTTGGCATCGACCCCAGTTACCAGATTTTCATAATCATCGGCACTTCTTAACGTAGAGATAAAACCGAAAGATAAATCTTCACCGGCATCATAGCGATAGCGTAATGCGCCCGAGAAGCTGTCATCATCGATTTCGGCAATAGAAGAGGAGAGGTTACCAGGGAGGATCAGATTGGTACGGCTATCCTGGGTGATAAACAGACCAAAGGAATGATTATCAACGCGGCCAGTCACTTTGCTGCCGTAATCAGGATCGGCAATGTTACGGGTATAAACCAGGTTAAATGGCGTGGAGAAATACTCGGCATTGTCTAAGAAAAATGGTCGCTTTTCTTCATAAAACAATGCGTAAGTTTTGTTCACTTTGAGTTTACCCGCATCAGATTCTACCGTTGAAAAATCTGGATTCACCGTGGCATTTAATAACACATCGGGAGTGATGCCCCATCGCAGGCTAAGGCCTAACTCAATCTCTTCATCACTTTGCCATTCTTCATCGGTATAAACATCACGCACTTCATTACTACTGGCGACAATGGATGGAGTTATTAATACGTTATTGCCCATTTTTGCTTGCTCAAAGCCCTGCATTTCAGCCATTTGGCAAATCCAGCATGGATCATCCCGGTTGATGGGAATGTTAGATATTCTCAGAATATTATCTCTGGGGTATTGTCGAATGAGTTCTATGCCCCAGGTTTTGAGATCGGAACCTTCGGCAAAGTTTAGTTCTGAATAAGGGATGGCAAATTCAACCTGATAGCCGGTGTTAGTGATTTTGCCAAAAGATTGCCAGATGCCATCCCAGTTAGTATTAGTGTTACCGGTCATTTCATTTTCAATGGCATCATTTTGTACACCATAGGGGTTTACAAAGAATTGATAGGCTAAACGGTGATCATTAAAGGTATCTAACTTAATGCCGACGATATCATCAGAGAAGGCATCGTCTCGATCTCGGATAAACCCCTGTATTTTTTCTGGGTTGGGATCTTGGGCATTGAAGGCAAAATAAATATGCTCACCATCTTCAAAAATGTAGGCGTCCGTTTTAATTGGGCTGGGGGTGTTTTCATAAGGGTAGTTAACAATGTTTAATTCAACATGCTTGGCTTGTTGCCAGACAGGTTCATTAAGCTCACCATCAAAAGTAATGGCAGCTTTGATATTGGGAATGGCTAATGGTTGGTTCGCTAAAGAGGGAAAGGCTAACCCGAAATAAAGTGATAAAATACAAAGTTTCTTTGCACTTTTCCATGGCAAAATCATGACTACTTCCTATGTTTGCTCTAATTAAATTATTATTATATTTGCTAGCTGGAAACTACCAGTGAGGCATGCCTTTTTATAGCGTATTAAAGGACTTACTGTCAATATTTTAATCGGCAAAACAAGTACATTAATGGTCGTATATTGTGGTTGAATTGGGCATAATCATATTCGTATTCATTTAATAAACAGGAGTCTTTGGTGTCTTTAGCATTCGTTGATTTTTTTTCGCTGGCTATTTTTTTTGGTTGTTGGATAGGTTATACCCAATTTGCGCGAATTAAAGCCAAAAATACCGCTTGTTTATCAAGGTGCTTACATCAGCATCGAATTTTATGGATGCGGCAAATCTTAGATAATGATGTGCGGGTTTCGCACGCTGCATTGTTATCAAATTTAGAGCGACACGTATCGTTTTTTGCATCGACGACCTTGCTGATAATCGCCGGGGTGTTAACCTTGTTTACCCAGGTAGACAATGTCAATGAAGTACTGTCTTCGATACCTATAGCAACGGAAAGAAACCATGTTGCCATCCAAATTAAACTCAGTTTGTTAGGCATGATATTTATCATGGCTTTTTTCCAATTTACCTGGTCGATGCGTCAATATGGTTTTTTAAACATTATGATCGGCGCGGCACCGGTAGACTTGCACACTAAAAATGCCCGTTTACTCGATTACGCCAAACAAATGGGCGTGGTACAAGATCAGGCCGGGCATGCCTATAATTATGGTTTACGTTCTTATTATTTTTCGTTAGCGGCATTGAGTTGGTTTTTCCATCCCTTACTGTTTATTATTTCCAGTTTAGCGGTAGTGTACGTATTGTTTACTCGTGAATTTAAATCGCGGGCCTTACAAGCGATCAAACAGGGCATTCAAGATTTAGACCCGGAGAATATCTATGAATAAGTTACAAGGCGGTTGTCACTGCCAGAACGTTAGATTTGAAATTGAAGTACAGCAACAACCTAAGCTGGATAGTTGCAATTGCTCTATTTGCCTTAAAACCGGATTTTTGCACTTAATTGTACCGAAATCAAAATTCAGATTGTTAACCGATGAACAAGAGCTGAGTTGTTATCAATTTAATTCTAAGATTGCCAAACATTATTTTTGCAAAAGCTGCGGCATAAAATCGTTTTACGTACCGCGCTCAAATCCTGATGGGGTTAGCATCAATGCCCGGTGCCTGGACACTAGCGACTGGCAAGAGTGGCAAATTGATGCTTTTGACGGACAAAATTGGGAAGCCAATGCTTCTCGCTTAGCGCATTTGTCGAAAGAGTAGGGCTTTAGTTGAAATGCATCCACTGGCACAATACAGTTTTGAAGACTTTGATAAACATAACTGTTTAAAACTCTCTTTTAGTTTTTATTTTATGTTGATTTTTTTGCTTAGGGGCTATGCCATGGGCATACTTTCTTTAAGTAATATGCGTGATAAGCTCAGTTTAATTCAGTGGTTTTATCCAGAATCTACAGCCTTTTATCTAAGTTTAGTCACTGGTATTCCCGGTTTACTGTTATTTGTGTTGTTGCTGGCGCGAAGACCTGCGGCAAGTGAGTGGCTAAAATCGCTTTGGCCAAAATTTTTACTGTTAGGCACGATTGCGGTATTTATTGATTTAAGTTTTTACTGGGCACAGTTTTTTATTTTACAGCAGGGTAAACTGAGTTGGTTAATCGCTCAAAGTGTGATTGGTGGTACCTTACTGTTACTGATGAAAACGAGTCATCGAGCAACAATCAATTTGGCTGAATTCCCTGAAGAGATAGAAGAAAAACCGAAAAACAGACGTAAAAATGACCGCTGTTAAGTTAATGTAAGTTTGCCACACCAGCTATTGGGGTTTTGAAAAATCGTAAATTATCAGCATCTGCGGCAGGCAACTCACCCGCTTGAATATTGCATTGTAATGATGGGAAGATAAGTTTCGGATTCGCCAGCGTTGCATCTCGTGCTTCACGAACCTTCACGTAATCTGCTTCGCTTACTCCTGCGCCAATTTGAATGTTTTCTGCCCTTTGCTCGGCAACCGAAGTTAAAAATTTTAGCTCTCGTCCGCCGGGTTGATAATCATGACACATATAGAGCTTGGTGTTATCACCCAGCGCGTAAATCTTTTGGATTGAGCTATAAAGTAATGTTGCATCACCCCCTGGGAAATCACAGCGGGCAGAGCCAGAATCCGGCATAAACAAGGTATCACCGATAAAGGCATTATCGTCTATCACATAGGTAAGGCTGTCTGCAGTATGGCCCGGGGTTTCTACAATGCTGAATTCATAATTACCCAATGGCAGTGTATCGCCTTGTTTTAATAAGCGGTCAAATTGAACACCTTTGGTGTTAAAGTCTTTGGCTAAATTGAATAGAGATTTAAAGGTTTGTTGAATGCCTTTAATGCCGCCGCCAATACAAATGTCACCGCCAATTCTCTCTTTAATATAAAACGCGGAAGAAATGTGATCGGCATGCGCATGTGTTTCTAGAATATATTTAAGGCTAAGTTCATTGCCTTTGATAAAGGCTATTAGCTCTTTGGCATATGTACTATTGATGCTACTCGCTAATTGATCGTAATCTAGCGCCGGATCAATGACGGCACAATGTTTCGTCTGATCATCAAACACGATATAGCTAAGAGTAAACGTTGCTTTATGGAAAAATTGTTCAATTTGTAAAGCCATGGTTGTTCCTGATACTAAATTTGTTGATGCATGATTAAAGATTTAATCAATGTTTTCTGGTTTTAAACGGTTATTAAGCCGTGATATCAACACCGCTATATTAGCAATTTATGGCTTATAGCCAGTATCTTCGATAAAATCGTTACTTTCGGCGGCACTACGAGCCAATTGATCACATTGTTCATTTTCAGGATGGCCAGAGTGGCCTTTGACCCAGTGCCAGTCTATATCATGACGTTGGCTTTGCTCGTGCAGTGCTTTCCATAGATCAACATTTTTCACTGGTTGTTTGCTTGCCGTTCGCCAGTTATTTTTGATCCAGTTTTTAATCCAGCCAGTAATGCCCTGGCGAACATATTGACTGTCGGTGGTTAACGTAACTTTGCAAGGTTGTTTCAAAGTTTTTAAGGCTTCAATCGTTGCCAGCATTTCCATACGATTATTGGTGGTTAGCGTAAACCCTTGTGACAATTCTTTGCAGTGGCCATTGTATTTTAACACTGCCCCATAGCCACCTGGCCCCGGGTTGCCTAAACAAGAACCATCGGTATATATTTCTACGTGTTTTTGCATCGCTGTTTATATCTTTTTTGCACATTTATGCGAATGAGTTTATCAGCTAAACCGTCTTGCTTAAATATATAGTCGGTTTAATTGTGTTATTTTTTAATAATCGATTTACAGCCAGGGGTAAAATTTGATTGAATAGCACTAAGAAAGAATTAATTGATAGCGAAAGGCCAATTTGTGCAAAACCATCCAACAGAATCTCAACAAGCTCAACCGCAAGGGCAACAAGATGAGCCACAAGAACGCATCATTGTTCTTGATACCGAAACCACTGGTATAGACCCCAAACAAGGCCATAGGATTGTTGAAATTGGCTGTGTTGAGCTGATCGACCGGAAACTTACCGGCCGTAATTATCATGTGTACATTAATCCGCAAATGCACATGGACCAAGAGGTTATTAATATTCATGGCTTGAGCAATGAATTTTTATTCGATAAACAGTTGTTTAACCAAGTTGCTGATGACTTCATCGAGTTTATTCGTGGTGCCGAACTGGTTATTCATAACGCTCGATTCGATGTTGGTTTTATGGACCATGAATTTGCCATGACCCGTCGTGGTTTACCGAAAACTTATGATATTTGTACCGTAACCGATACGTTAAAGTCATCAAGAGATGAATTTGGCTCGCCAAAAACATTGGATTTTTTAGCGCGTCATTATGGGGTCGAGAAACTGGTTGATCGTACCTACCATGGTGCATTAATTGATGCCCAGTTATTGGCGTACGTTTACATTGAAATGACACGTCATCAGAATACGCTGAACTTAAGCCAAGGTGATGATAGTAGTGGTTCACTGGACTTACGGCGAGTAGATCAAAATAGAGCAGGTTTAAAAGTGATTGCAGCGTCAGCACAAGAACTGCAAGCCCATGACGAAAGAATGGCAATAATCGAGAAAAAAGTAGGGCATAGCCTTTGGCGCGGTGAGGTATCAACTGAGATCTAATACCAATCCGTATAATGATTTACCCACTTAGAACTGCATGAACAGCATTAGAACAAGTGAAATTTGTAAAGTTATAGTTATTCTCGGCTTTGGCATCCTGCGTCGCTCTACCTCCTGAATCCATTCAGTCGTACATCGAACAGATTTTATGAAGTTATCATGTTGTTCATGAGTTCCCGAAGGGCGAGTTTTAACGGTTAATATGCGGCGTTATTGATTTTGACAAGGTTGCCACATGGATGTGGCGTATTAGGGCAACGCAGGACGCAGTTGCCGAGAATTACCATTCTCGGCTTTGTCTCCTGAGTCGCCCTATCTCCACCATCCATGGTGTCGTCCGCAATCAATGCCTTGCCAATCAACCGTTAAAATCACGCTAAGTGGGAAAATGCTTATACGGAATGGTATTCTACCGCCTGAAATCACCTCGTTTTGTCCTAAAAATATGCGGATTGTATGACATTTGTGCAGCCAAACATTTTTATTCAAAAAAGTAGTTGACTCGTATAGTTCATATCCGTATTATTCGCTCCGCATTCAACGACATGTTGTTGAAGATGACTTATGCAGCGGAGTGGTAGTTCAGTTGGTTAGAATACCGGCCTGTCACGCCGGGGGTCGCGGGTTCGAGTCCCGTCCACTCCGCCAAATAGGTTGATATGTAGTAAGGAACTCGAAAGAGTCCCGGCAACATATCCGCCAATATAATTCATCATGTAATGCCTAAGCAGTATCCAATGCGGAGTGGTAGTTCAGTTGGTTAGAATACCGGCCTGTCACGCCGGGGGTCGCGGGTTCGAGTCCCGTCCACTCCGCCAATTTGGTTAATATGTAGTAAGGCCTCGAATGAGTCCCGACAACATATCGCCTCTGTTACTCTTAGTTCATTACAAATCAAATCTCAGCGGAGTGGTAGTTCAGTTGGTTAGAATACCGGCCTGTCACGCCGGGGGTCGCGGGTTCGAGTCCCGTCCACTCCGCCAACGATTTGAATAAATAAACATGTATCTTTTGCAAATGATTTTGCGGAGTGGTAGTTCAGTTGGTTAGAATACCGGCCTGTCACGCCGGGGGTCGCGGGTTCGAGTCCCGTCCACTCCGCCACATCATTTGATTCCAATATATATTCCAAATACTCTAAATATATTTTAAAAACACCAAAGTAGTAGTTCAGTTGGTTAGGCTCTTAGTAAAATTAGCGGCCGGTCTCGCCATGCTCAGCTCTTGTAGATAATTGCTCGCGGGTTCGAGTCCCGGCAACGAAGCCAATTACGTTATTTCATTTTATTTTGCCGTTATCATTCTCTTATTGAGCATTTGAATAAATGTATTTATCCATCCATACTCAGCATTAGCCGTTATCACTGAAAAGAAGGAATGATTATGTCGTTAAATGAAAAAGATCTAGGAGTAATTACCGTGCTTCTTAAGCGATTTGAAACTGAACGATTGCCAAGGGCTCAAGCATTAAAAGCTAAGGTTGATAATGGTTACATACTCGATGGTGCGGATCTTAGCTATCTTGAATTGGTGTTAACAGACTCTCATCAAGTGTTGGGACTGATCAAAAAGCACCCAGAATTTGCAACTTTAGCAAAAGCAGCTATCATGATTTATGAAGAGATAATGAGTAAGTCACAACAAAATAGTCAGTCTCAGTAATCTTGATGCTGGGAAACATTAGCCAGTAGATTAGTTGCTATATATTTCAAAAAATATCAATGAGTCGAACTAATTAATACTTAATTTGACAGTCTCCTCCGACACGTTTTCCTCATCGGGAAAGTAAAGTAAGTTATTTAAAAATGAGCTGCTGTTGTGAACGCTAAGCGGAAATAATTGCTTTTATAGATAATAATAAAACTTCAAGGAAATAAGAGTATGAGTATTAAACAGAGTGTTTTTTATGCTTCATTGGTTTTAGTTTCAAGTTGTTCGTCACAATATCAACTTGAAAATGAGATTGGCGACGTTCCACTTCAATTAAATTCTTGGAGTTACACTCCTAATCCTAGTGAAGAATGCCCTCAAATTAACAACCTGTACCATTTATCTAGTGAATCCTTTAAATCGCAGAATGACCAATACTTGAATCTGGGTAATTCAGATATTAATTGGGTAAACTTGATTAATCATTTAGACAAAGAAGCTAAGACCAGTAAGTTCTTACGAAGCAAAGATGAAAATTTAAATGGGGAGCTAAAAGTAGATCTATCTAAGCAGCAACTCCTGATTACCTATTATGGCAACGATAGTCAGCATAAGTATGTAGATAAATTAGATTTGAAAAAATTGGGGTTTAGCTGTTCTGGTGGCAAGCTAATATATCCTATATATGATTTTTTCGGCGGAGGGGATGACAGCGCAATTAATGTAAAAGTATATAGGGAATTATTCGTATCTGATTCCAATCATCTTGTTTTGTATAGACAAACAAGGAACAGTAAAAACTCAGTACATACCTATCATATTTTTAAAGCCAGTAAATCATAAATTATGACGCAAAATTTACATTTAATTTTAAGCCATTCGGGCGTTGTCGCGTATTAACGGATGTGTACTATACTGATCGAGCGATTATCGTAAATTCGTCTTTATCTATCGTGTATTTAGTTAATATAAGAAGTGGCGAACTACTTAATAAGGAAGTGACAATTGAAACATATATTAGTGACAGATAAAAAAACATGGAAGTTTGTTGCGTGGAATTGTAGTGATGAACCCAAGAAAGATTAATAGGGCAATTTTACAATACTTCTGCTTTAGTCGGCAATGTGGCATTTTCTGTGTACCATACATTATTAAGTTGAACGGATAGCCAGCTTAATAATATTCAAATTAGTACCTTCTTCTTGCCCTCAGGCTCAACTTTATTGAATTATTCACGTTCTCTCTTATAGTTAATGAGTAGAAGGAATTTGAGTGATTTATGAACTATACGTTAGAGATAGATATTGATTTGCCTGTTCAACGTGTTATTGAATTGTTTGATGACAGTGAAAATATGAAACGTTGGCAACCTGATCTCATTAGCTTTGAGGCGATTAGTGGTGCTCCTGGGCAAGTAGGAGCGGAATCTAAATTGACTTATAAGATGGGTTCTAAAGAAGTAGTGATGACAGAAACCATCACCATAAGAGATTTACCTGAAAAATTTGCCGGAATTTATGAAACTGAAAACGTATGGAATTTGGTTGAAAACTCATTTATTGAGCTAGACAACAATAAAACCCGCTGGATTTGTAAAAACCAATTTAAATGCACTGGTTTCGTTAAGCTTATGTCGATGCTTTTGCCTGGCATGTTTAAAAGCCAGTCGTGCAAGTATTTAACACAGTTTAAAATCTTTGCGGAAACACAATAGTGTTTACCCGTAAATGGTATAAAGCCGTAGCGGTTATGCTACGGCTTTTGGCGTAATAAACGGCGGTATTGGTTATATCGCCTCTTGCTTAAGCGGCTTTAATTTTGTTTTTCTCAGGCAAATTTGCCAGATGCTTTTCCTGGTTTGCGACTAAATCCATCGGCTCAAAATCATCTACGTTAATTACGGCTTTACGCTGCTTTTCAGTAACGACAAGTAACTCGGCTTCTTCCGTTGTGATATAACCGTTTGCAAGGGCAGTATCGGCCAGTTGATCAAGGTTGATAATGGCGTGTCTTTTGCCGGCGGCTTTGTTGATTTTATCGATAACCTTCTCAGCTTTAATGATGTTTATTAACGTCGCTTCTAACTGTCCAAATACGCTACCATCTGTTTGATTCAAATACTGGCCTTTGCCTAAACGGTCTCGACTCGCTGATGGGGTTTGTAAAATCATTGCTACTTTATGATCTAGTACATCACTTGGTTTTCTCATTGAGGTCCCAAATGGTAAAACCAGCAGTTTAAAGAGTTTCCCAATCAATCTGTTAGGGAAGTTATGAGTTAACTCTAATATTGCCTTTTCACATTTATATAAGCTGTCTTCAACGGCCCACATCATTAAGGCTTCGTCTTCTTTTATTCGACCTTCGTCGTTAAAACGTTTTAAGGTAGCGGATGTTAAATATAAATAGCTTAATACATCACCCAAACGGGCTGAAATTCGCTCACGGCGCTTTAAGTCGCCACCAAGAGATGCCATAGACAAATCTGAAATTAATGCCAGGTTTGAACTAAAGCGCGTCATGATTTGATAATAACGATGGGTATTATCTTTAAATGGTGCTTTTACAAAATGCGCTGCCGATAATGAGAACCAAATCGAGCGGATCATATTGGAAATAGTAAAGCCCATATGGCCGAATACGGCTTGATCAAAGTCTTCAACGGCTTGTTCAAAGTTTGGATTTGCCGCTGCTTCCAGCTCAGCCAGCACATAGGGATGACAGCGGATTGCTCCTTGGCCGTAAATAATCATGTTGCGGGTTAGAATGTTTGCCCCTTCAACCGTAATGGCAATGGGTGCTCCTTGGTAGCCTCTTGCCAGATAGTTTGCCGGGCCCATGCAAACCCCTTTACCGCCATGAATGTCCATAGCATCAATAATGCAGCTGCGCATTTTTTCGGTTAAATGGTATTTACAAATGGCGGAAACAACCGATGGCTTTTCACCTAGGTCTACCGCACCGGTAGACATAGTCGTTACCGCATCCATTAGATAAGCGTTGCCACCAATGCGACCCAGAGCTTCTTCAACACCTTCCATTTTACCAATAGGCAGTTTGAATTGACGACGAATATGGCTGTAAGCCCCTGTAGCTAAAGCTACCTGCTTGGTACCTCCGGCAGCATTTGAGGGCAGGGTGATTGCTCGGCCAACCGATAAACATTCAACCAGCATGCGCCAACCCTGGCCTGCCATGTCAGAACCTCCGATGATAAAATCAAGCGGTACAAAAATGTTTTCACCTTGAGTCGGGCCATTTTGAAACGGTACGTTCAAAGGGAAATGTCTACGACCCGCTATCACCCCTTCAATATCGGTAGGGATCAAGGCGCAAGTGATGCCTAAATCGCTCTCTTCACCAATTAAATTATCCGGATCATAAAGTTTGAATGCCAAACCTAAAATAGTAGCAATCGGCGCCAGAGTGATGTAACGCTTATTCCAGGTTAAGCGCATGCCCAGCACTTCTTTGCCGTCAAATTCGCCTTTACAAACAATACCAAAATCAGGAATTGCACCCGCATCAGAGCCCGCTTCTGGGCTAGTTAAGGCAAAACAAGGGATTTCTTCCCCCGTAGCTAATCGTGGCAGGTAATGGTTTTGTTGCTCTTTGGTGCCGTAGTGTTGCAATAGTTCACCTGGACCTAAAGAATTGGGCACGCCAACGGTACTGGCCAGCACAATAGAAGCACCACTGAGTTTTTGTAATACTCGAGATTGTGCATAGGCACTAAACTCCAAACCGCCGTATTGTTTTTTGATGATCATCGCAAAAAACTTATTGTCTTTTAAGTACTGCCAGACTTCGGGGGATAAATCGGCTATTTCGTGAGTCGTTTCCCAGTCATCACATAAACGGCACACTTCTTCCACCGGGCCATCGAGAAACTCTTGCTCCTCAAGAGTTAACCTTGGTTGTGGAAATTTATGCAGTTTGTCCCAGTTAGGATCGCCTTTAAATAGCTCTGCTTCAAACCAGGTAGTGCCGGCATTAAGTGCGTCTTTTTCGGTGCCAGACATTTCGGGCATGATCTTTTGAAAAGCTTTTAATAGCTTAGAGCTAATTAATTGCTGGCGTAAACTTCGAACATTGAGAGGTAAGGCCACAGCAACAAACACTATCCAGGCTAATGAACCAACAAAATTTAAGATATTGCCAATAAACAACATAATAGCAAACGCAAGGGTAAATACCCCTAAAGAAGCTCTGCTGTAGGCTAAACAACTAGTAATGATAAGGGCTATGGATAAGCCAATTAAAAATTCCACATTAATTCCTTTATAAATAAGAGGTCAGACCACTATTTTAAGCATAATAACATTTTGTTAAAAATTCAAATAAAATGTAGCAATAACTATAATTCACCCTGTCAGTTATTCGAATAAACTGAAATAATGACTAATACTTGAAATGAGCTAAACGCTAATACTGAAAATAGCGTGAGGGCTAGTCGAAACATACTGATAGGAACAGCGCATGTGCGAATTATTGGCGATGAGTGCCAATGTACCAACGGATATTTGTTTTAGTTTTGCCGGTTTAATGCAGCGGGGTGGCAATACCGGACCGCACCGAGATGGTTGGGGGATTACTTTTTACGAAGGCAAAGGCTGTAGAACCTTTAAAGATCCACAACCGAGTTTCGATTCTGAAATTGCTCGGTTGGTGAGTAACTACCCGATCAAAAGCGAAGCCGTGGTGTGCCATATTCGTCAGGCAAATGCCGGTGCGGTGAATTTAGAAAACACCCATCCATTTTCTCGAGAGCTATGGGGGCGAAATTTTACCTATGCTCATAATGGCCAGTTAGCAAATTATCAAGACATTCTTAAAACTCATAAATTATTATCTGTTGGTTGTACTGACAGTGAACAGGCATTTGTCTGGATTTTAGAGCAGCTGCGGGTAAAGTTTGGTGATAGCCGGCCAGAGCAAGAACCACTGTTTAAGTTTTTGGCAAGTTTGTGTAATTTGATTGATCCGCTTGGGGTGTTTAATTTGATTTTGAGTGATGGTGAATTTATTTTCGCCTATTGCTCGAATAATTTGCACTGGATCACCCGGCGTGCACCATTTGGCCCAGCCAAGTTAATTGATACCGATGTTGCCATTGATTTTAAAAAAGAGACTACGGAAAATGATGTGGTAACGGTAATCGCCACGCAACCACTAACGGCGGATGAAACCTGGAATAAATTAAAAGCGGGTGATTGGTTAGCGTTTGTTAAGGGCGAAATTGCCTATCGCGGCACTAGGGTCTCTTAATTTTAATATTGATGCAGTCTAAAAGTATTAATTCTTGTTAGTTTCTTCGGAATTGGCGATAGCCGCTTTTTTGACATCCGGGTCAACCGAAACCAGCTCTGCTTGAAACTGTTGAAAACTGCTTTCTATTTGGTGAAGTTTCACCATCATGTAATTAAGCTCAGGGGCAAACCAGGCATAAGTGACTCGTTTAGAGCCTGGTTTTTTACGCTTCAATTTAACCGTATCTAACACCCCGTAAGGTAATAGCAGTTCTTCTGTGCCTAAGTATTCGTAGTGATAGCTGCTCACTTTACCTGAACTACTTAACGCTTTGAAATTGAAGTCTTTCTTTTTATTGATTAAATTTATGCGAGATTGCAGGTGATAACTCAGTTTACTTTGTAAGCCATCTACCCATTCACCTTTCATCGGTTTGTTGTTCTTTTTTACGTTGTATGCGGTTTTATTGTCAGCATCAAACTGCCATTCATAAAACTTGTCTTTACCGGTGCCTTCTCTGTCTGACTTATAAGTTAGCGGAATAACCTGGCCATTGACAATTTTGTTGGTGGTTATTTCACGGCGATGATCAGAAAATATCAGCCACTCAATATCGGTTTTATAATTGAAATCGAAACTGCCATCGGGAAGGTTTTTTAATGTTCTAACCGCTTTGCCAACAATGTCGCCATCGTGGACAATATTGTATTTCGCGGTAAAGTCGTCGATGTGGCTGACCATTTCATTGGCAACTGCCGCTTGAGAAAAGTAGGAAAGGCCGAGGCCAATAATAACAGGAGATAATAACTTACTGCGCATAGTGTTCCTTAGAATTAACTCTTTATTAAAGCTAAGCCTTTGTTAGACTTAGCTAAAAGTTGGAGTATGGTAACAGTGAGTTAGTTCAAAAAATATTCTTAGAGGATTGCAAATACTGTTAATCTTCGCTGGCATAGCCATTTTCAGGTAATGCATTACCATCAAGTTTGGCACAACCTGCAGACATTGCTAAGCGAGATTGGCAAAACCATTTCGCTACTAAAGGATAGATACGGTGTTCTTGTTCATGCACACGTGAGGCCAGATCATCGGCACTGTCATTTTCAAATACAGGTACTTTCGCTTGGAGAATGACCGGGCCACCATCGAGCTCTTCAGTGACAAAGTGTACGCTAACCCCATGTTCTTTATCACCAGCATCAATGGCACGCTGATGCGTATTCAGGCCTTGATATTTAGGCAATAGCGAAGGGTGGATGTTAAGTAACTTGCCTTGAAAATGTTGCACAAAGCCTGCGGTTAATATGCGCATAAAACCGGCAAGAATAACCAAGTCAGGTTGAAATGTGTCTATATTAGCAATAAGCTCAGCGTCATAGGCTTCACGCGAGTCAAACTCTTTATGCGACAACACACAGGTAGAAATATTAGCGTTTTGCGCGCGGGTTAAACCATAAACATCAGCTTTGTTTGATACCACACCAACCACATCACCATCTATGTATTGGTTCTTGCAAGCATCAATGATTGCCTGCAAGTTAGTACCACTACCCGAGATAAGAACAACAATTCTTTTCTGGGCTGTCATTTTAGTTAATTACCACTTGTTCTTCGGTGTCATTTGCTGCTTGAATTTCACCAATGTGCCAGGCGTTTTCGCCATGAGCGGTTAAAATTTCAATACTTTGTTCAACTTTGTCGCTTGGTACTACGATGATCATACCAACACCACAGTTAAAAGTACGGTACATCTCATGCGTAGTGATGTTACCTTTTTCTTGTAACCAGTTAAAAATTTCAGGCCACTGCCAACTGCTGCCATCCACCACCGCTTTGGTATTTTTTGGCAATACTCGTGGAATGTTTTCCCAGAAGCCACCACCGGTGATGTGAGAAAGGGCATTCGCTTTCACCTCTTTCAGCATGGCTAACGTTGATTTAACATAAATCTTTGTTGGCTCAAGTAAATGATCTGCAATGCTTCTATCACCTAACATTTCACTGGTGTCAGTGTTGTTAACTTCTAGTACTTTACGGATTAATGAGAAACCATTTGAGTGTGGACCAGAAGAGCCAAGGGCAATTAATTGATCGCCGGCTGCAACATTATCACCAGTAATTAATTCAGATTTTTCTGCGATTCCGGTACAAAAACCAGCGATATCGTAGTCTCCAGGATGGTACATGCCTGGCATTTCTGCCGTTTCGCCGCCAACCAGGGCACAGCCAGATTGAATACAGCCTTCAGCGATACCTTTCACAACGTCAGATGCTACGTTAACATCGAGTTTTGCCGTGGCATAATAATCAAGGAAGTATAATGGCTCAGCACCTAGTACCAATAAATCGTTTACACACATAGCAACCAAATCGATACCAACGGTATCGTGTCTTTTTAAATCGATTGCTAAACGTAATTTGGTACCTACACCGTCAGTGCCCGAAATAAGCACTGGCTCTTTATAACCCGCTGGAATTTGGCAAATTGCGCCAAAACCACCAATGCCACCCATCACTTCTGGACGAGTCGTGCTTTTTACTGCGCCTTTGATGTTTTCAACCAAGGCATTTCCAGCATCAATATCAACACCTGCGTCTTTATAGCTTAAAGATTGTTTTTGCTCGCTCACTTCGAACCCTTAACATGTAGTATGTAAATTAGAATATTTAAAAATGTTATACCCGTTTCCATCCAGAGTGTAGGATTTCAGTGGGATTTAAAAACGATTTAGGCAAGGCATTAATTTTAAATAATGGTTCTTCCATTGTTAAACTTAATAACGCTGCATAAATCGTTTTTAAACCCATCGAAGAAGCGCTTGAGCGTTCCTACTACGTCGTTGCCGCTATTTGTAAGGGAATAACCAGTACTGTATAGCTGCGCCTTGTATTAGAATCGCTCAAGCACTCTGAAACCTGCATCCTGAATCGAAACGGCGATACATATTCTACCAGTGCTGACAGAGATATAAAATCTTTGTGAGAAAATAATTTATTTCTTGGTTAAATTGTTAATCTTTATGATAATATTTGCCTATGAATTTAAGAGAAATATTGCCAAAATCAACAGTTAGCTTGTTTATTGCGCTAATTGCTGTCTTTTTCCCCGTGCATGCGGTTGAAGTTAGCGATTTATACCAAGCTGAAGTTGTTGTTGAAGTCACATCTTCCGGAAAACAGAAAGCCGCTAAACTTGCCTTTAAAAAAGTGCTGGTGAGTTTGTCTGGCGAAAAATTTGTAAATTCAAATAAACAAATTAAAACGGCTTTAGCAAAACCCAACAATTATTTAAGCCAGTTTCGATATAGCCAAAAAAACGGCAACACGTTTTTGTTGGCCAGTTTTGAAGAAAATAAAGTCAATAAATTATTACAAGACAGCAATGCCAGTATCTGGGGCAAACATAGACCGTTAATCACAGTTTGGACAATAGATGAACAAGGTTTAGAGCGAAAAATTATTGATGACTCATCGTTAACCGTAAAACAAACCATAACGTCTTCGGCGCGTGAAAGAGGCTTGCCAGTCAATTTTCCGTTGATGGATTTAACCGATACCATGCAGGTATCAAAAAGTGATATCTGGGGCCGATTTCAAGACCGCTTACTCAATGCGTCAAGCCGCTATTTAGCGGAGGCGGTGTTGATTATAAGAATATCAAACTCAACCCTGATTGAGGAGCCTGACATTGTTATGTGTGGGCGAGTGTGTAAACAACCACTGTTTGTTGCCGATTGGCAGCTGCTGCAAAATGGTATGGTTTTGCAAAATAAAATCTCAGCGGATGATAAAGATAAATTATTAACCACCCTTATCCATAATGTGGCTGAACAGCTACATCAGCAAAACTCTTATGTATTTAGTAATGGTAAGAAAACCTATTTGGATATTGAGATAGCCAATGTTACCTCAATGCATGACTTTGTTGGTGTGAGTGAGTTTTTAACTAATTTAACTTTAGTGTCAGAAGTTAAACTGATTAACGTGGCGGGTGAAAAAATGTTGTTCCAGTTAAACATTCTTGCCGATGAAAATGCCATTATGCAATCGTTGAAACTTGAAAATAGTTTAGTTGAAAATATCGACCCATTGGCTCAGATGGCTGAAGATAAACAACTTAGTTTTTTTTGGAAGGGTTAATATTGAACACCGAACAGTTGCCATTGGCTGTACATTTACCTGATGATGAAACCTTTGACAGTTTCTTCGCCATTAATAGTGGCGCGATATTAGGACAGTTAAAGGCATTTATTCAACATCCGGTGAAAACCACCAATGGTTTTTATTTATTTGGTCAGGAAAGCGTGGGCAAGTCACATTTGTTGCATGCAAGTTGTGCCTATGCATCGCAATTTGGGCTAAGCTCATTATGTTTATCTTTATCGGAAATAAAGCATTTATCGGTTGAAGTGTTGGCCAATCTTGAACACGTTGATTTAATTTGTTTGGATGATTTACACCTTATTGCCGGTAATGAACAATGGCAACAAGGGATTTTTGATCTTTATAACCGGGTTATCGAAAACAACAAAAAATTAATCATTGCCGGTAATAATAGTGCTAATAGCTTACTGATCACTCTGCCTGATTTGGTTTCCAGGATCACTTGGGGCTATACCGAACAAATTAAGCCGCTGTCAGATAGCGATAAGATCAAGGCTTTACAACTTCACGCAAAATTACGTGGCATAGAAATGAACGATGAAACGGTGAAATTTTTGTTAAATCGTTTATCGAGAGACATGAATCACTTGCTTGAAAGC
Organism: Thalassotalea sp. 42_200_T64; assembly: GCA_002162925.1. Classification (GTDB taxonomy): domain Bacteria; phylum Pseudomonadota; class Gammaproteobacteria; order Enterobacterales; family Alteromonadaceae; genus Thalassotalea_A. Next base: position 35,942 of record MABC01000018.1, read on the forward strand.
TTAGACCGGTTAGATAAGGCTTCGATTAAAGCGCAACGGAAAATAACCATTCCGTTTATCAAAGAAGTGTTGTTCTAAAAAGTTTACCGTCATTGAGGCGAACGACTGCTGGATGCAGGAGGTAGAGCGAAGCATGGATGCCAGAGCCGAGGCCGCAACCTCCATTCGGGTATAAGTACCTTAAAAACGTCATTCTAAACGAGATTTAGAGTCTTTGAACGGTCGGCAAAGTTAAGGTTTGTTAGTTACCAGCCAACGACAAAATATCAAGAACTCTCAACTGAACCTGCTTGGCTGGTGTCGAACAAAGCTACATTGTGGAAACCGCGGGGATTAATTGC
>MABC01000082.1 GCA_002162925.1 Thalassotalea sp. 42_200_T64
GCAAAACACAAACCACGCCTGGCTGAGAGGATCGAGCTCTAACTGCTCAGCAACAATCACACTGAGGCCATTAATCGACTTTCTCATGTCGGTAATCCCCGTGACCAGATAGACTTTGGCATCCCTAGAAGCTCGGAGCTTTTGACGGATTGGTCTCTTCTCCTCACCCTAGCTTAGTCTTTAAATAAGAATATTAAAAAGACACCTCCCTTTATATGACGGTGTGCTTTTTCTAATTCTGCATATGCTGCGTGCTGTTTCTCTACTTCTCCTTCTGGCACTGATCTGCAGGATCAAGCCTGACATCTTGCCCTCGAAATACCCTATTTTTTAGATCGAAATCGAATAAGTGAAGAAGCTGGGATATTGAATGTTCGGTGTTTAAAATGTCCGCTTTTGCGATTCCCAATAATTTTCTCTGAAATCTCCGTGACAGTTTTTGTGCGGTGCCTGAATATCAATAGGCCAAACCAAATCTTCCTATATTGTGGCAGGCAGCGTCCTTGCTGAGATGTTGCTTTGATGGACTTAATATCTGTGTGCTCTGATATTTCAAGAGCGTCATCAATTTCAATTCCTAAATACCTGATCGTGCTTTCCAGTTTCGTATGTCCTAAAAAATTTGAACGGCACGAAGATTTTTGGTTCGCTTATCAGCGATGCTTTAGTTCTCATCGAATGAGTTCCGTAAGCTGTTGGATCAAGATCAATGCTCTAAATCCAACGCTTAACTATTCGGGCATATTGGCGGGTTGTTAGGTGATCGTTTTGTTTTACTCTGCTTCTAAAAAGGTAATCGACATTTTTAAAGCGTTGAATTTGATCCATGCAGTTATAGAATCTCTAGTCTTAGGCGTGATTTCAAACTAAACTGGTCTTGCTGTTTTTTGTTGGATTAATATCGCCCTCGGTTGAACTGTTGTTCCATGAGCAATATCTCGAACCTTCAATTTTATAAAATCACAGGCTCTAAGCTTGCTATCGAGCGCTAAGTTGAACATTGTTAATTCTCTTAGATTATGGCTAATGTCTAGTCTTGTGCGAATAGACCAGATCGCCTCAAGTTTGAGAGCCAACTTTTGTCCTACAATCTTACCTTTGTTCCAGCTCGGTTTTGGTTGATAAAGTGCAATGTCATGCATAATTATATTCCTTCTTTTAGTGAACTATAATGATGAAACTATCTTGATTAGATTATATATTGGAGATATCCCATGACTGATGCACCTGACTGGATGAACCCTGCTAATGACCGTAAGACACCGTATCCTAATGAAGAACTTGAATTGTTTGTAGATGGTTTTATTGAAGGCTTTGGAGACCAGTGGGAAGACTTAAAATTCAAATTGGGCGAATCAATGGCTAGACAAAAAATTAAGGACGGGTTGATAGCGAAAGACGAAAATAGTTTACTTAATATCGAACCAAGTGGTGAGGTCCATTAGATATCGAAATGTGCGCATTGCTGATGTTAACGGCTGCTTTACTAACGGAAACTATGCAGATAAAAGCGGACATTAACAGAAAATCACCAATATGCTTCAATATGAAGACTATAAAAATCTCGACATTGATTAATGATAACTTAATATGCATGAATAATAATTATGGAGCTGAAATGTCTGAATATACTTATGAGCCACCAAAAATTTGGCAATGGAATTCAGAGGTTGGTGGCGAGTTTGCCAGTATTAATCGCCCTATAGCAGGGGCTACACATCAAGCGGACTTGCCCGTGGGTAAACACCCCTTACAACTTTATTCGTTGGCTACGCCTAATGGCGTTAAAGTGACAATTTTATTGGAAGAGTTATTAGCTTTAAAAATCAAAGAAGCCGAGTATGATGCTCATTTGATTGAAATTATGGAAGGGAATCAATTTAGTTCCGGGTTTGTCGAGATTAATCCAAACTCTAAAATTCCCGCTCTAGTGGATAATACCGGGGATAATAAGCTGCCTATTTTCGAATCTGGCGCGATACTGTTGTATTTAGCAGAAAAGTTTGACGCTTTTTTACCCAAAGACCCATTGCTTAAGTCACAATGCTTGTCTTGGCTATTTTGGCAAGTGGGTAGTGCGCCGTATTTAGGCGGAGGGTTCGGTCATTTTTACGCCTATGCACCAGAAAAATTTGAATATCCGATAGAGCGGTTTACCATGGAAGTAAAACGACAACTTGACGTGCTAGATCGGCATTTGGCTAATAACAAATATATGTGCGAAGACCAATACACTATTGCTGATATGGCTATCTGGCCTTGGTATGGAGCACTAATGCAAAACAAAGTCTATGAAGCCGCAGAATTTCTACAAACCCGCTCTTATAAAAACTTACTACGTTGGACTGAAGAAATAGGGAAACGGGCTGCGGTTAAACGTGGGATAATGGTTAATCGTACTTGGGGAGAATTGGACGAGCAGCTGCATGAACGCCATGAAGCTAGTGATTTTGAATTCAAAACTCAGAACAAACTGGTCGATTCAGATGAATGTTACACCGAATAATGAAGTACGATTAGCTCATATTTGCGCTAATCGTAAAATAGGTTAGGTCGATAAATGCCACAGGGAAGACAAGCCAACTAATGCCATAAAGCAGCTATTTTTAAAATTTGTTTTTATGAATTCTTTAACTCTTCCAATAAGTCATGAATCTCAGCTTTTAATTCTTTATCAACAATTTTATTACAACTGATTTTAGCTTTTTCTAAATGCTCAATAGCACCTGTTTTATCACCTAACTCTACTTTTAGAGCAGCGATTGAAAAACCAATAGATGAACGGAAATCTTTAGAGTTAATCGCCTCAGCCTTAACTAAAGCTTGTTCATAAATAGTAATCGCTAATACTAAGTCATCGGTAAAATCCGCAAGCGTTTCCCACTGTACGGGATGGTCTTTATCCGTATTTTCATTATCTTCACAGAGTTGCTTTAATTCTAAATAATAACCATCGAATCTCGTTTGATTTTTTTCTTGAACAGCCGCCATTAAGCTATCAGTGAAAGAAAGCACTCTCTTGTATATTTTGGTATTCATGTTGTGGGCCTATCAATTATGGTTAACAAAGAATCAAGCGGTGATTATAGAGCTTTTACAACAACTAAACAGAAACTTAGTCACATAGATGACCGCTATTAAAGCATATTAATGATACTTTGCAAGGTAGTAAATTCTCAACGGCTGCTATTCTCTCTTTTGATACCTAACCTTTTCAGTAGTTTACGGTCAAGTCAGTGCCAAACAGAAGACATTGAGCAATTATATTTTCAGTTCAAGTATTTCTACAGGGAATGCTGTTGTTCGCTTGGGAAGCTCATTATAGAGTTATTTCCCAAGCCAACTTTTGGATTTTATAACTTAGAAAACGTTAAGTTTTTCACTCTACCCGCAGCAATTTGAATCCAGTAATCCGGCCAATACTATCTCGTTCAAATTTAAATGCGCCAAGTTGGTTATTTACAAATAGATCATTCATAACTGTTTTTAAACGTGAATAAGATCGATTGTTGACAAAAAGTTTCAGCTCTTCATTCTCAACTTTTAAGACATAGTTAACTTTTAGTTCATTGTTAAAGTATGCCCCCTCAAACTTCATAAGTTCTTGCCTTGTATGTGAAGCGGGTTTATAGCCTACTGATAGTACTGGCGTATCACCATTAATGGATACAGACATTATTTTTCTTGATTGCTCATCCATATAAAACGTAACTTGCATGTCAAACGGGACGCCCGTGGCAACAAATTTATTATTGCCAATAGCGTTTAAATTAAATTCTCTATGTTCATTTAAAGAAAATATTAGTTTGTTATTTTTTAAATGAATTTTACGAGAATCTGAGCGCTCATCATTCCAATAGAGCCCTAATACGTTTTCTAATTCCGCTGGCTCTAGCTCGATTTCGATTGAAACACTTTCCTTGGCCTTGTTAGCAGAACTATTCTGCTCATAGTCATTTTTGAGAAAAAGATCGGCAACTTGGAAAGCCATTCTGGTTGGGTTGGCATCGCCGCGATTGGCGAATACCACCACCGAAAACTTTTGCTCTGGGAATCGTATTAAGTTCGCTCTAAAGCCAACAAAGGAACCTCCATGACTGATCATTTTTAATCCCTTGTATTCGCCCAGAAACAAACCCGATGCATAATCTATCACTTCACCACTATTTAGCTGTCCGCGTTTCGTCATCGACCAGAATTTTTTGCTAAGCACTTTATTGTTGTAGTAGGCATCATTCCATTTTTTGATATCTTCAACGCTGGTGAATATTCCGCCATCGCCGATCATATCTAATGTGGTCATGCTAATTTTATATTGATTTTCACCATTTGGAACATAACCTGACGCCCTATTTTTAAGGATCTGATTATGATCATTATGAAAGTGAGTGTGGTTCATTGCTAAAGGTTCAAATATTTCTCTTTTCGCGAATTCAGCCATATTGATGCCAGAGACTTTTTCTACTATTTGTCCCAGAAGCCAATAGCCAGAATTACTGTATAGAAATTCATCACCAGGGCTGAAGTTGGTTTGTTGCTGATTAATCAGCCAATGCATAATGTCATCATCGGTATAATAATCATCGCTTCTTTTTCCAGACAAATCCGCGAGGGTCAAATAATCTCGAATCCCACTGGTGTGATTTAGTAGGTGGCTGATGGTGATCTTCTTGGCGTAATCGGGAAAATCAGGGAAAAATTGACTGAGTGTATCGGTTAGACTTAATTTATCTTTTTCTACCAATAAAATGATACTAGCGGCAGTAAATTGCTTAGACGTTGAGCCTATCCGAAACACGGATTTCGAGAGTTAGGGATATCATATTCTAAATTTGCCATGCCATATCCACCGACGAATATTAGTTTTCCGTCCTTTATAACGCCAACGGAAGCTCCGGGTGAATCAATTGAGTCGGAGATATTGATGCAATTTGACTGCTATGAGCTGCACTTTTATTAGCTCTCTTATATTCAAATATAAAAATATCACCAATTCTTGATCAATTGATCTATCATCACAGCGGTTTTTTCGGGCTGTTCTAGTGGAAACATATGGCCGCCATTTGGCATCATAGTTAACCCTATCTGATTCAATGCAGCGAAACGTTTGAAATAACGAACCGGTAAGACATCGGTATTTTCACCATAAACAAGTGCGGCTGGCACGGTAAGTTTATTTTTAAACTTGAATAAATTACTCGGTAAATGTCTAAAAATATCCGCTTCTACCTCGGGCGAGAACATTAACTCTAAGCGTTTGTTTCTCTTGGTCACCGCACTATCAACATAATCTTGCAAACAACGAGGATCAAAATCTTGAAATAGCCTTTTTCGGGCGAAAGTACCGACTAAATTGGTGTTCAATGGCCAATTGCGCCGACGATTTTTTGCTTTCCCGGCTGGAGATATTTTATCAATTAACGGAGTCTTTTTCGCTAAATTTAATAACCAAGCTAGGCGTCCGGTGAGCACTGGCGGGTCTAACATCACTATGCCACGAAAAAGCTCCGGGTGTTGGCAAGCGGCAATGAATGTAATTACCCCACCAAATGAATGACCGACACAAATAACCTTACGGTCTTGCTTTTTAATAAAGTCGACTAATTCCGTGACTAAATATTGCCAGTTGTTATGGATCGGATAATGATTATTATGGCCAAACTGCCGGTGCGCTATGGTCGTATATTTAGGGGAAAACTCCGCTAAAAAAGTCCGATAACTTCCTGCTGGAAATCCATTGGCGTGGACGAAGTTGATGACTGGTTTTAGCATAAAAAAACTCGATGGAGTATACAAGGGAATAATTCAAACAGTTGTTTAAATTTTATTATGCCGGGTATTTAAGCCAATTGAAAGGTAATTAGTTAAGATTAAAATTTTAAATTTTAAATTTTAAATTTTACAAATTCAGAAGTTTTCTGCCAGTGTTTACCAACATAATCGGTAGTGGCTAGGCGAGTTGTATTTACCCAGTAATCGGTTCGATTAAACATAACCATCGGATAATAATGATTACTCATTTGGGCCAGAGGGTAATGATTCCAGGATTTCCCAACTCGTTTAGACGTGGCCTCAAGCAAGTAAACTTTATTATTTTTACTCGCCACAACCCATGCATGTCCTTGTGTTTTATACTTGCCTAACACAACTTTAGCATCCACGCCCTCTGATATCAGCCAATCGGCAAGAGCTAATGCATGATCCTCACAATCACCTCTGGGTAATAAATATGCTTGCGCCGAATTTTGCCAAAGATCCAACGCTCCATATTGCTTTTTATCGTATTCGTAGGTTTTGCGTTGAGATAACGTATATAAAGGTAACCAGTTATTGTTAACGGCAAACGGCCTTATCCCAACAAGATAGCTATTTACAAAATGATGCTTCCAATCTAAGCCATCGCGCTAGCCGTAGCCTGTTTCCTTTTTGAATCGACAATGTTGTAATGAAAATAAGCCATACATTAATGTATGGTTTTTTTGGCTTTAATACATGGCTGGATGAAAGTACGACGACATGGGTGTTGAAGGTAGATATGGAATCGGTTGGCGGGAATTCATTCTCGCGTTTTGGCGAAAAACGCTTTATACCAAGTTGATTAAATATCTGATCATTTTTAATGGTTAAAACGAATAACTACTGCGTTATAAAATTTATAAGTAGAATAACTACTTACTAAACTTTATGCCTTGTATTTATCAGTTTTTCCTCATGAAAAAGTAGACCACATACTTAATCAAATTGGTATTAGGTTATCTGCGGTAATTACGCGAGGTTAAAAACCCCGCCAACCGGGCACAAAAAAGCCGACTTTCGTCGGCTTTTTCATCACTTGAATAAGTGGCGTCCCCTAGGGGATTCGAACCCCTGTTACCGCCGTGAAAGGGCGGTGTCCTAGGCCTCTAGACGAAGGGGACGCAAAAATCGTTTCTCAAAGCACTGCTTTGATATTTTTGTGTAAGCATTCAAACAAGCTCTGCGCCGTTTGAATATTCAATTCTCACACTTCGATAATTTTGCAAACTTCACCAGCGAGCTGGTTGAAACCTAAGATAAATTGTATTGACAAAATAAGTGGCGTCCCCTAGGGGATTCGAACCCCTGTTACCGCCGTGAAAGGGCGGTGTCCTAGGCCTCTAGACGAAGGGGACGCAGAATTTGTTTTACAAAACGTGTTTTGTTAATTCTGCGTTACATTCAATCAAGCTCTGCGCCGATTGGATATGCATTAAAATTGCAGAATTTGTTTTACGAAACATGTTTTACAACATACTGCTTAAAGCAATATATTTAAAAACGTTTTTCTGTGTCCGGTGCAAGCACCTGGCACTAGAACTTAATCACTTAAGTCATCGAAAATAAGTTGGCGTCCCCTAGGGGATTCGAACCCCTGTTACCGCCGTGAAAGGGCGGTGTCCTAGGCCTCTAGACGAAGGGGACGCAGAATTTGTTTTACAAAACATGTATTGTTAATTCTGCGTTGCATTCAATCAAGCTCTGCGCCGATTGGATATGCATTAAAAATTGCAGAAAATGTTTTTCATGTTTTACAACGTACTGCTTAACGCAATCTGTCGTTTAAAACTTTTTTCTGTGTCTGGTGTAAACACCCGGCACTAAGAACTTGTATATTACCTAACGGTACAACTTATTTTTTAAAATATTGGCGTCCCCTAGGGGATTCGAACCCCTGTTACCGCCGTGAAAGGGCGGTGTCCTAGGCCTCTAGACGAAGGGGACGCTGGTGTTAACAATTAAGCTAACATTCGCATTGGTTATAATAAATATAACACCTTCTCATAAGATAAATCTTATGTCGGTTTTTGCCAAAACCTAAAAAAAGTAATGGTGGAGCCATGCGGGATCGAACCGCAGACCTCTTCGCTGCCAGCGAAGCGCTCTCCCAGCTGAGCTATGGCCCCTTTTATCACTTCTACTTTCATGAGCGACCTAGACTCCTTGAAAGCGAGGCGAATTCTATTCAGTCATGGAAAAACTGTCAACACATTTTTTGAAGAAAAACGCAAAAAAGTGTGATTTATTGGTTGTTCGTTCATTTATCGATCGCTTTGTGTGTTTTTTAACAATTTTTTTTCGTTAAATGGGCAGAGTAATAAAAAGTTTTGCAATCAATCGACGGATTATTTTGGCCGATTGCTACGCAATTTTACTTTTTACCAGAGTATAAAGAGCAGTTTCCTGTCCGGTTACAATTTTTCAGTAGCTTATTTTCTTGTTTTCGTCTTAAAATAAACTATAACTTTACCATTGATTAAAATTAAATTATTGATCTAATAATTTACAAGCCGACATTGCAGCGCTAATGCAACAATACGGCTTGCAAGGGTTTACAATATATGCGTTTAAAAAAATTAAATGTGGTTGCTATTGGTGGCGGTCATGGTTTGGGCCGAGTACTTTCTACCCTTTCTTTTTTAGGTGATCACTTAACCGGCATAGTAGCAACGACGGATAACGGTGGTTCAACCGGAAAATTAAGAAGACGCTCAAGCACTATTGCCTGGGGAGACTTGCGAAACTGTTTAACTCAGTTGGTTGATCAAAATTCGGTAGGTAGCAAATTATTTAACTTCCGATTTGATGGCAATGATGAGTTAACCGGACACAATTTAGGGAATTTAATTCTCTATGCGCTCAATGACATCCATTCTCGTCCGCTAGATTCAATTAAATTAATACGTCGTATCTTACGAGTCAAAACTCGGCTGCAGCCGATGTCGGAAACACCAACCGATTTAATGGCGTTTTACGAGGAAGGTCGTTGCCGGGTAGGAGAAGTATCGGTTGATGATATGGCCACCATACCTAAGAACATGATGTTGGCGCCACTGGTGAAAGCCATGCCTGAATCGTTAGCCGCAATTGAAAATGCCGATATTATCATTTTGGGGCCAGGCAGCTTTTTAACCTCCATTGTGCCGCCACTATTGGTTAGGGATATATCAAAAGCCATTACCCGTAGCAAAGCAAAATGTATCTTTATTGATAACATTGCCAAAGAGAGTAGCCCCGCAGGCGATTTAAGCATTGATGGAAAGCTTGAATGGCTTACCTATAACATTGGCTGTCAGCCCGTTGATATTGTGGTCACAGAAAACATGGAAGCGACTTCTGAATTTGTCAGCTTAATTAAAACGCCACTTGCCAGTGAAAAAGTAGATTACTTTCACGACAAAGTGTTATTAGTGGATGCGTTAGAGCAATGCTTGCTTGAATTTGATAAAGAAGAGGCATTAGCACAAAACGAGGCGTTAAAAACCCCACAATTGGTGAAAAACTGATACCAATTTGATTAAATCTCTAAAACAACAAAGCCCGCAGATGCGGGCTTTGTTGTTTTAGAGATTTCGCGACTATGATTTACCGTCTTCACTAATTCGACTGGCTACCGCTCCGGTTTGGCCTTTATATTTGGCGTCGGCGCGTTTGTTATATGGCCGTATTGCTTCACCTGTCATGGTTTCAAAGTTAAGTGCGGCAATTTTCATTTTTGGGCGTAAGGCTAACGGCAATTTACCCGAGTTGAAAAACTCCAATACAATCTGTCCTGACCAACCTGGATCAATTCGATGAGCGGTTACGTGCACCATCAAGCCTAAACGCGCAAGTGATGAACGACCATCTAACCAGCCTACGATATCTGCAGGTAAGGTTACCGATTCATTAGTCACCGCTAAAGCAAGTTCACCGGGGTGCAAAAAGAAAGCATCGCCATCATCAATATGAATTTCTTCGCTCATCACGGTATCCATTGCCTTTTGCACTTCATCTTTAGGCCCACTTAAATCGATAAAGGGAGCAGTATGATCTTGAAATACCCGAAACTTATTACCAAGACAAATATCAACACTTACCCCAGAGATCATCGACTCATCCGGAGTTGGGGTAATAACAATTTTTCCTTGCTCTAACATTGCCATTATATCTTTGTCACATAGCTTCATGATTTATTCTTCTTAACTCTTTAAGTATTTATTGTTCTAGGGAAGTAATTTCCGCGGTATACGGACTCTTGGCATCTAATTGATAATACAGTTGTGCAGCCATATTGCGTGCTATTTTACGGTACATAGTGGTTATTTCACCAGCAGCATTTGCCAATACGATGGGATTTCCTGCATCACTGTCTTCTCTAATTTGAATATTAAGCGGTAATTGCCCTAATAAATCAACCTTATATTGTTCAGTAATGGTTTGCGCCCCACCCTTGCCAAAAAGGTGAGAATGATGACCACAGTTATCGCAAATGTGATAACTCATATTTTCAATCACCCCCAACACCGGCACTTTCACCTTGTCAAACATGTTGATGCCCTTCACCGCATCTTTTAACGCGATGTCTTGTGGTGTGGTCACTATGGTAGCCGCTGCTACCGGCACTTTTTGCGCTAAGGTTAATTGAATATCACCGGTACCTGGTGGCATATCAATGATTAAATAATCGAGTTCTTGTTCTGCCGTGCCGGCGGCATTGCCCCAGGCGGTTTCGTTGAGCATTTGCGAAAATGCCGAACTGGCCATTGGCCCACGCCAAACCGTAGCATCACTATCGGATACTAAAAAACCAATCGACATTGCCGTTAGCCCTTTCGCACTTAGTGGTTGCATTAATTTACCGTCTATCGATGACGGTCTTTGGTTTTCAATACCCAGCATGGTGGGAATAGACGGGCCATAAATATCGGCATCTAAAATCCCCACTTTCGCGCCTTCGGCCATTAACGCATAAGCAAGGTTTACTGCAGTTGTTGATTTACCTACCCCGCCTTTGCCTGAAGCAATGGCGACGATGTTTTTAATGCCTTTTATTGAATGACTACGTACCGGGTTGATGGCAAGCGTTAACGACAATTCAATATCAATATCGAGCTTGGTGACCAATTCTCTGGCGATGTCTTCAAGCTCGCCCTGACAAGCAAACGGCAAGGTCAACTCTAAAATATAGGTTTTCTTTTTCAGCAACACATTAACTTTGGTTAGTGCATGCATTACCCCGTCGGGAAAACATTGAGAACGGTACTCTTGTAAAAAAGTTTCGATGGTATGAGTTACATTTTCAGGCTTTTTTCCTGAAGAAAACAAATTTTTCAGCATAATGTTCAGCTTTATCGTGATTTATAGGGTTATTTAAAAAATTTTGATGAAAAAACACCTTAAATTTTGTACTATCCCTGCTCTTATTACCATTAAAAGTTTTAATTTTAGGCAACTATCGTCAATGACTAGTACAAATCGCAAAATTCTTGTCACCAGCGCGTTACCATACGCCAATGGCCCAATTCATTTAGGCCACTTATTAGAGTATATCCAAACGGATATTTGGGTACGTTTCCAAAAGATGCGTGGCCACGAAACCTACTATGTGTGTGCCGATGACGCCCATGGTACTCCAATTATGCTTAAAGCTCAGCAATTAGGCATTACTCCGGAAGACATGATCAAACAAGTGCGCGAAGAGCACATGGCCGATTTTGCCGATTTCAACATTGAATTTGATAACTATCATTCGACTCACAGCGACGAAAACAAAGCCTTTGCTGAACAAATATACACCCGGTTAGATGAAAAAGGTTACATCAAGCGTCGGACTATTTCGCAATTGTTCGATCCGGAAAAACAAATGTTTTTGCCCGACAGGTTTGTAAAAGGTACCTGCCCTAAATGTAAGAGCGAAGATCAAAACGGTGATAACTGTGACAATTGTGGTGAAACCTATTCTCCTACGGATTTAATTAACCCTATTTCAGTAGTATCCGGCGCAACCCCGGTATTAAAAGATTCAGAGCATTACTTTTTTGACTTGCCCGCATTTGAACAAATGCTCAAAGACTGGACCCGCAGCGGTGCATTACAAGAGGAAATGGCCAACAAACTTAACGAATGGTTTGAGTCGGGTTTAAAGCAGTGGGATATCAGCCGTGATGCTCCATATTTTGGTTTTGAAATTCCAAATGCACCAGGTAAGTATTTCTACGTGTGGCTAGATGCGCCAATCGGTTACATGGGCAGTTTTAAAAACCTGTGTGATAAAAAAGGCATTAACTTTGATGAGTTCTGGAAAAAAGACTCAGATGCTGAGCTTTATCACTTTATTGGTAAAGACATCATCTATTTCCACTCATTATTCTGGCCAGCAATGTTAAAAGGTGCGGATTACCGTCAGCCTACTTCGGTGTATGCTCATGGTTTTGTGACCGTTAACGGTACCAAAATGAGTAAATCGAAAGGCACGTTCATCAAAGGCCGTACTTATTTAGATCATTTAAACCCTGAGTATTTACGTTATTACTTTGCGGCAAAACTGACTAGCCGCATTGACGACTTAGATTTGAACCTTGAAGATTTTGCCCAACGGGTAAATTCCGATCTGGTCGGTAAAGTGGTAAACATTGCCTCACGCTGTGCAAGTTTCATCTCGAAAAAATTCGATGGTATGTTATCGAGCAACATTGCCGATCAAGCCTTAGCCGATGAAGTCATGGCCGGTGGTGATTCTATTGCTGCACTTTATGAAAGTCGTGAGTTTGGCAAAGCGATGCGTGAAATTATGGCGCTTGCCGACAAGGTAAACGAATACATTGCGGTAAAAGAACCTTGGCAATTAATTAAAGAAGACGGCAAGCAGCAAGAAGTACAAGACATTTGTTCTTTAGGCATTAACTTGTTCCGTATTCTAATGATTTACTTAAAACCAGTATTGCCTGAGCTGTCAGCAAAAACTGCGGCGTTCTTAAATGATGAATTGGTTTGGGAAGGTCATAAAATGTTATTAGTTGATCACAAAGTCAATAAATTTAAAGCGTTATTACAACGTGTAGAAATGGACAAAGTAAACGCCATGGTTGAAGATTCTAAAGAAAATTTGATGAACGCAAATGCCGCACCAGCTGCACCGTTATCAAAACATTTGAATGATGAGCCAATCGCGGATGAAATTGGTTTTGACGATTTTGCCAAAGTGGATTTGCGTATTGCCAAAATCATCACTGCAGAGCATGTTGAGAAAGCCAACAAATTATTGCGTATCGAAGTTGATTTAGGCGGTGAAACGCGTCAAATATTTGCTGGCATTAAATCGGCTTACCAGCCGGAAGACTTAGTCGGTAAGTTAACTGTTGTTGTCGCCAACCTTGCGCCTCGTAAAATGCGATTTGGTATGTCTGAAGGCATGATCATTGCTGCAGGCCCTGGTGGTAAAGATATCTTTATCTTGAGTCCAGATAATGGTGCAGAACCAGGTATGCGCGTAATGTAATTGTATTGCTTAGTTGAATTAATAGAAATTATACCGTCCATGGTATTTCTAAGTTAATTCATCCCTGAATTAAAAAAACAGCACTTGTGCTGTTTTTTTGTTTTATAACAATTTGATTTATCAACTTGGAATAAACTACCATCGAATATCAATTTTGGTGCCACTATCAACCAGCGCTAAAAACTCGTCCATTTCGCTATTGGTTAAGGCAATGCAGCCATTGGTCCAATTAAAGCGTTGCGTGATTGTTGGGTTCTTGGTATCGCCATTTTTTTGCCCGTGGATCATAATAAAGCCCCCAGGGTTTAGGTCGTCTTGTTGTGCTTTTTCAATATCAAATTCATTGGGATAACTAATGTGCATTGCCCGATAAAACGCAGAGTCATCTTTTTTATAATCCAGATTGTAACTGCCCTCAGGAGTTTTATTATCTCCTTCTTGCAACTTATGGCCTTTGGGACTTTCACCTAAAGCGATCTTATATTTCTTTACCAGCGTATTCCCTGAGTACAGCAGCATGGTTCGAGCCGATTTATCCACCTTTACCAGATCCACTTTAAAATGTGGGGCATTGGCGTAAGCAAACTGAATGAGGGTAAATCCAGATAGCGCTAAAAGTAATTTAATTGCTTGCATAGGCATTTCATTGTTAACCTTCTTTGTTGATACCTTTGAATACCATAAGAGATAGCACAATTTTTCTCCAATAACAAAACAGAATTTATACCCTCCCTGGTAATTCTAAGTTAATTCGTCCATGAATTAAAAACCCCACATAAATGTGGGATTTGGTAAGGATATTTTTCTATCAAATCTAACGTTAAGGCTTTATGCCATATGCATCAGCATGTTAGTTGGCTCTTCAAGGAAAGATTTCCATAAATTACAAAAGCGAGCAATGCTGCCACCATCAATAACGCGATGATCGCCAGACCAGCTAACCTGCATTATTGAGCGAGCTTCTACTTCACCTTTGTCATTAAAACGCGGCAAGGTTTGCAATTTACCCAAAGCCACAATGGCAACTTCCGGTTTATTGATAATAGGCGTTGCCACCGTACCACCTAGCGCACCAATATTAGAGATAGTGATAGTACCACCTTTTAAATCGGCAGCAGTCACACGACCTTCACGCGCATCATTGGTTAAACGGGTAACTTCTTTGGCAACATCAACAATTGACAAACGTTCCACATTTTTCACATTTGGCACTAGCAAGCCAACTTTTGAATCAACGGCCATACCAATATTATGATCATCGTAATAGGTGAGCTCAGTACAATCATCATTCACTTTGGTATTTACCAGCGGGAATTGTTTTATCGCTAATGACATCGCTTTCATAAAGAATGGCATCATAGTTAACTTGATGTCTTGCTTGGCATACACTTCTTTTAACTCTTTGCGCAAGGCAATGAGCTTAGTCATGTCAATTTCTTCACAATAAGTAAAATGTGGAATGGTTGACACAGAAGCAACCATAGCTTTCGCCATTGCCGCTTTAATGCCTCTTATTGACTCTACTCGTGTACCACCAACACTTGCTGCACTAGCTGTTGCGTTAGCTGTTGCGTTAGCTGTTGCGTTAGCTGTTGCGTTAGCTGTTGCATTAGCAGCGACTTGCGCTACTGGTGCTTGATTAAAATTAACCACATCTTGTTTGTACACACGTCCTTTCGGGCCGGTACCTGGCACTTGGTGGATATTTACATCTAACTCTCTGGCAACACGACGTACTGCCGGACTTGCTAATGCTTTGCCTTTAGGTGCGCTAGCAACAGCTGTTGTTGCGCCAGCAGTCGATTTAGTAGCAACAGGCGAGCTAACTTGCGATTTTACCGGAGAAACTTCGGCAACAGGCGCATTACTTACTGCTGGAGCTGCGTTAACCGCTTCGCCACCGGCAATTTCAATGGCAAATAAAGGTTGGTGAACTTTGGCAATTTCGCCTTTGGCGTAATGCAACTTAACCACTTTACCTGCATACTTTGCCGGAATTTGCACCAGGGCTTTATCGGTCATTACATCAACGACGGCTTGATCTTCTTCAATGATGTCACCTTCCGCCACTAACCAGTCAACAATCTCACATTCGACGATGCCTTCACCAATATCAGGTAAAATAAAATCATCAATCATAGTCGCGCTATTTGCGGATGCTGTAGTTGCTGCGGATGCTGTTGCTATTTCTTGTTCTGTTGTTGCTGTAGTTGCCGTAGGTGCCGCGACTGCTCCGTCTGGAGTCATGGCAAATAGTGGCGAATGCACCTTGGCAATTTCACCTTTGGCATAATACAGTTTATCGATCACACCATTATGCATCGCCGGAATTTGTACCAGCGCCTTGTCGGTCATCACATCGGCAACCGGTTGGTCTTCTTCGATATATTCGCCTTCGCTAACCAGCCATTCAACCAGTTCACATTCAACAATACCTTCGCCAATGTCCGGTAAAATAAAATCAATACTCATGATCATTTATCCCAATTATTATTTAGTAATTTACCGAGGCCATAATGGCTTCAAAGGTTTTTAGTTCATCTGGCATGTATTCTTTTTCATGCGATAACGGGAATGGAGTATCTAAACCACATACACGCGAAATGGGCGACTCTAAATGCAAGAAACACATATCTTGAATGGTTGCAGCAATTTCGCCGGCAAAACCACCGGTTAATGGTGCTTCATGGTTAATCAGCAAACGTCCTGTTTTCTGCACTGACTCAGCAACAGTGTCGGCATCCCAAGGTAAAATCGAGCGTAAATCGATGACTTCACAAGAGACTCCTTGTTTTTCTGCCATGTCGGCAGCTTTCTCAAGCGTTTCCATTTGCGCGCCCCACCCTAATAAGGTGATATCGCTACCCGATTTAACCACTTCGGCTTTGCCAATCGGTAATTGATAATCTTCTTCAGGAACTTCGCCAATAGATGCTCGGTATAATTTTTTCGGTTCAAAAAAGATCACCGGATTTTTATCGCGAATGGCCGCTAATAATAAGCCTTTCGCCTGATATGGGTTTCGAGGAACCACTATTTTTAAACCCGGTGTATGAGCAAAGTACGCCTCCGGTGATTGTGAGTGATACAAGCCACCGGCAATACCACCGCCATACGGGGTACGGATGGTTAAATTACCCACATTAAACTCATTACCTGAGCGGTATCTGAATTTTGCCGATTCATTCACAATTTGATCGAAAGCGGGAAAGATATAATCGGCAAATTGAATTTCGGCAATTGGCACACTGCCTTGCGAGGCTAAACCATTGGCAAAGCCCATGATACCTTGCTCGGTTAATGGCGTATTAAAACATCGGGCTTTACCAAACTTTTCTTGAAGGTTGCTGGTTGCACGGAAGACGCCACCAAAATGGCCGACATCTTCACCAAAACAAACGGCCGACTCGTTTTCGGTCATCGCAATCTCAAGGGCATTATTGATTGCTTGCAATAGATTCATTTGTGCCATTATTTTATTCTCCCTGCCGTCACTGGATAAGCATCCGGGTACTTCTTGATATGCTCTTTTAGCGTACTAAGTTGCTGCTCAAGTTGTGCTGATGGTACGTCATATACGTCAGTAATTAGTTCATCTATCGCTGGTTTGTCGATAACTTCCGCAACTTTTACTGCAGCTAATATTTTTTGACGTAAGTCTTCAAACAATACGGTTTCTTGCTCTTCATCCCACCAGTTTTGCGCTAGCATCCAGTTTTTCATTCGTAAAATTGGATCATGCGCTGCATATTTCGCTTCTTCTTCACGAGTACGGTAACCGCTAGGATCATCAGACGTTGAGTGCGCACCTAAACGATAAGACATGGCTTCAATCAGCATAGGTTTATTTTCATTGATCACGTATTCACGCGCTTCTTGAGTCGCTTTTAATACCGCGAGTAAGTCGTTACCATCAACTCGGATAGTTTTGATCCCATAGCCAACGCCGCGTGCGGCAATACCATTACCGGCATATTGCTCTGTAGATGGGGTGGATATGGCATAACCATTGTTACGACAAAAGAAAATCACTGGCGCTCTATGTACTGCTGCCATGTTTAAACCGGCATGGAAGTCCCCTTCCGAAGACGCTCCTTCACCAATATAGCAAATGGTACATTGCTTATTGCCTTTTAACTTTTGACCATAGGCGTAACCAGCAGCTTGCGGCACTTGCGTACATAACGGTGAAGAGATTGTCATGTAATTCAAGTCTTTCGAACCGTAATGAATCGGCATTTGGCGGCCTTTACCTAAATCTTTTTCATTAGAAAACATTTGATTCATAAAGTTTTCTAAACTAAAACCTCGGTAAATTAATGCGCCCTGCTCGCGGTACTGTGCCATGATCATATCGTTATCATCAAGACCTGCAGCACTACCGACAATAGCGGCTTCTTCCCCTAAGGCGGTCATATAAAAGCTTAGACGCCCTTGTCGTTGTGAGGCAACCATACGTTCATCCAACACCCGGTGAAATGCTAAAGTATGATAAATTTTGGTGGCATGTTGTTGATCTATTTTTGGCATATCGGCATTTTTATAAACACTGCCGTCTTGTTTCAAAATTTTAAGGATTGGAATTTCTACAGAATGACCATCGATATATTCTGGTTGGTGAACCACTCGGCCTTCTTGATACGTTTCTGTGTCCATAAGCTTCTCTTAGTACTGCAAAATTCATTGCATTGTGGTAAAACTCGAAATCGAATGAAGCGATTTAAAACAATACAACCCCACTTTTAATGGAAATTGCTATCTCGCTTTTCGAAATTTTAATTATTATCAATTGCGCAGAACTTTACATTCCGGAAAATTCAGTTGCAATTAATCACTAAAAATAACCCCTAAAAGATTATTTTTAGTGGCAATTTAGCTTTACACTTGCACTAAAAGACGTAACATTAAGGAGCAAGAGTGCAAGGAATTACGGTTAACAGCGCACGCTGGCCAATAGCAACATCGGCATTAGGAAAGATGATGGCTTCGCCTGGCACCGTGACTTTGTGCTCAATATCACCATCATTTGCCAATACATAATCGAGTGGGAAATCACTGAAATTTTCGGTATCGTCAGCAAAATTCAGGAAGAAATTTTCCTGTTCGCGATTGATGATTTTATAAATTTCAAACAAATTAAAATTGGCAATGTTAAATTCGGTTAATTCGAGATCCTGATGACTTAACATTCTCTGTAAGGTGTTTTTACAAGCAGCAAAGTTAGCCATGTCGTTTTCACCAAAAGGCATTACCTTACCTAATTCAACGGTAAAGGCATGGGCATTAAATTCATTGGCAGAAAAATAACTGAAGGTGGTGGTAGGACTATTAGAGAGTAAAATGGTATTGATGCCACAACTCATTAAAAATTGTAACTGCCCTTTATCTCTGGCTTTTCCATTCAGGTATGGGTAAACCGCAAACTTATCGTTTTTAGAACCGCGAATGGCGGTGTGTAAGTCATAATGAAAACGGTTTCGGCCACCAGCTATGGTGCCACCTTGATCAAAAAAGTCGCGAATATAATCTTCTAACGCCTTAGCTCGGTGACGTTCTTGATTACACAAGCCTGCACCATCACTATGAGCGCCAGAGAACAATCGGTTTAAATTTTCTTCAACAAACCTTTCGCCTATGTTGATAGCCGCAGGATTGCCAAAGAGGAACAATACCCGTTGCTTTAGCTCTATGTCACCGGTGATGATTTCTGCAATTAATTGCTGGCAAATTTCAATGGGCGCCGTTTCATTGCCGTGAACGGCAGAAGATAACACAATATCACTGTCAGTGACTTGGTCTACAGGCTCAAAACAAATAACACCAGTATCTAACACACTCATCAGGGTTTGTAATTTGCTGTCAGGATGAGTTAAATGTGCAGTAAAAGTTTGCGGTAACGCTTCAGGAAATTGGCGAGTGATGGCGAGAAAGTTGCCAGTTTTCAATAATTGTTGTTGGATATCAGACACATCGGATCATCGATTAATCAAAGGTATATTTATTTTAGATGAAATCAAAACAAATAGAAAACCGGATAAGCATTTTCAACCATAAATAATGAATACCATTTACCACAAAATAGCATGTCATCGTCATTGCTTATGGTTTTCTAAGTGGTTTTATGTAGTCTTGGAAGTGTTTGTTATCTTTATGGTCATCGTAGTTTGACCACGCTGAACCGTGCCAAAGTAATGCAGATTCCTTATTCAGATATTTTCGATTTCCTGCGGTAAAAACATAATTAGCACAAGATGATGCACACAACCCAGAAACCTCTACATCAAATTTGTTTAGTAAAAACCACTCACCTAAAGTTAGTCCAGCTTCAATGTCTCCTCATTGCTCTGTAATGTTAGCTCCAGTGTAGAAACAGCTGCTGTTCAATCTCAGTATGGTAACGACAACTTGCACAAGAAGCGTCAATAACACATAGCTCACTATTTGATGATTAGAATTAATCTTCTGCTTTGGTAAATGTGTAGGAACCCGCCCAGGTCAAGCCGACAAGTTCACCCTCGCTATCGGTATTAAATGTTACTTTTGAACCACTGGATAAGTTGGTAATGGTGTCTTCGCCAGTCGCGATAAATTGCAGCTTTTGATCTCTGCCGTGATCGTGCACTTCAATCTTACCTTCATTCATAGCGATTGAAACCGTGTACTCAGGATCTCTGTCAAAGCTGTAGGTAGCAAGGATACTTGAGCGGAGTTTCGCTGCAAGCTCTGCCGATTTTAACAGTAAAGGGACTGCCAAATCCCAACCGTAATGTGCAGAAATAGCGATTTTAAGCTCTTCGATTAATGGCCCGGCGTTGTCTCCATTTGACATGATGACGATACCATAAGCACTGTCGGCATAGGCCAGAAAATCGTTGGTGAATCCAGCATTTTTGCCACCGTGTGCAAACACTAACCCCTTATCATGCTGTTCTAACTCTGGGCCAAGTCCCCAGCTATCGTGATGAACGGTTAGCATTTGATTGATGATGTCTGGTTTCAGCACACCTTTGGTATTGCCCTTTCGTGCACGTTGAATCGCCAGAATATAATTAGCGAGATCGCTAGGTGTGGTCCACAACCCCGCAGCAGCTTGCTCAGGATAGTTGTTCCAATTACCTTTAATTTGCTCACCATTCTGATCAAAAGCCGCACTCGCCTGAGACCATTTGGATTTTACAATGGTTGCTCGTAGGTGCTGCTATGCATATTTAAAGGCTTAAGAATCGCGTCTAATAAGTACCTATCAAAAGGCAATTTGGTGACGTCTTCCACTAGTTGTTCCATTACCGTATAACCGCCACCAGAATATCGCCACTCGCTTCCTGGCGGTTGGTCGACAAAGACCTTCGGCGTATTACCTTCACCGTTCAAAATAGCAGAATTACTCGGTAATTGTTCTCCTTGCTGGTAACCCGGAAAATCATGTACTGTTGTTCCCGCAGTATGTGTTAATAGATGACGAAGGGTAACTGGTTGCTGTTCGGTATAAGTAGAATAAGGTATTTTTCAGGATGTAAGGTATTGATTTACATCCGTATCTAAATCTACTTTGTTTTCTTGTACCAATTTAAGTGCGGCTAGTGCAGCAACAGGTTTACTGATTGAGCCGGCTTGAAATAGCGTATTATTGGTAACGCTTTGTTTGGTTTTGTTATTGGCAATACCGTAGCCTTTCGCCCAGGCAAGCTGACCATCTTTGACCACAGCAACGCTTATTCCTGGAACCTTATAATGTGCCATGCGTTGAGAAATTGTCACTAAATAGTCGATGTCAACTATATACCAATCTGTATATAGTCAACTCCGTGCTTATGAGATTGGTATTAAGGCAGTTGGCAAACTGACTCTTCTTGCTTTTGATAATAATCGGCAGTCAAGCCAAGCAACTGCGGTACGGTTGCCGATATGGCAATCGATGAAAACGTACCGACTAAGATCCCGGCAAACAACGCGATAGCAAAACCATTGAGCGAGTCTCCGGCAAAAAACCATATCGCCATTATCGTGGCAAGTGTCGTCCCTGAGGTTATCATGGTGCGAACCAGCGTTGATTTTATCGCCAGATTAATCAGTGCATCTATGTTGTGTTGATTATTGGTTTTCATCAACTCGCGGATTTTATCGCCAACGATGATGGAATCATTCAATGAATAGCCGATGATTGCCAGTATGCTGGCCAAAATGGTTAAATCAAAAGAAATGCCAAACCAGGAAAATAATCCTAGCACTATGATCACGTCATGAAAAAGGGCAATAACGGCGCCCATCGCCAAGCGCCACTCAAACCTTAAAGACAAATAGAGCAAGATGGCAAACATTGCGGTTAATAATGCCAATCCGCCTTGATTTATTAACTCGTCTCCAACTTGACTGCCAATGTAAATCGCATCTTGTGGGCTAATGTTTAAACCACTTTGCTCGGCAAAGTCTGCTAACCATGTTTTCCCTTTTAAGCTAAAGTCGTTATCGGTTTGTCTAATCGTCCAATGAGTACCATTGTCAGCAGAAGATAGTTGAAATGATTCGGGTAAATACCAGATTAACAATCCCTGCATTTGTTTTTGACTTAATGACTGCTCAGTCGAAAATTCTGTTAAGTAGCCACCGGTAAAGTCCAAACCGAGATTTAGCCCTTTACTAAATACACCAGTTAAAGCAATCACGACCAATACTGCGGCACAATAAAAGCTTACTACTCGTAATCGGCTCAGGCGTCTACCGAATTGGCTTATTAGGTTATTCATAGCTTAACTGCTAGTAATTGTGTTTTGTTTGCCCTGATTGAAATGCTGGTTAATGCCTTGGATACGAATACACCAGTAAACATACTGGTTAAAATACCTAAACATAAAATGGTGGCGAATCCCTTCACCGGACCATAGCCAATAGAATACAAAATCACACCGGTGAGCATAGTGGTGATATAGGCATCAAGAATGGTGGAAAAAGCATTTTTATAACCGCAGTCAATGGCACTAAGTACTTTCCGACCGCGCTTTAACTCCTCTTTAATTCTCTCGAATATAAGTACATTGGTATCCACTGCCATACCTACGGTTAACACTAAACCGGCGATGCCCGGGAGGGTCAGTACAGCACCAGGCAGTAATGACATCAATCCAAGCAAGCTGATTAAGTTAAGCGCCAGGGCAATATTGGCGATGAGTCCTAAAGTGCGGTACCAAAGAGCCATAAACAATAAGGTGAAGCTAATCCCTATGGTTAACGCTTTAACACCGTTATTGATATTATCAACGCCAAGTGTTGCTTCTATACTGCGTTGTTTTACGATAGTCACAGGAGCCGTCAGCGAACCCGCTCGTAATAACAAAGCCAATTCTTGCGCGGCTGATGGACTCGACATGTTGGTAATACTAAATTGCGAGCCTAAGTGCTGCTGAATGGTTGCAACATTAATGACCTTAGTCTTCTTGACCATTTTATTGTCTGCATTTCGGTAGTATTCCGAAAATACTGTCACCATAGGTTTACCAATATTTTGCTTTGAAAAACTGGACATTTTTTTGCCACCAATGCCATCCAGGGCCAAATTAACCAAAGGCATGTCCATTTGATCTTGTCCGGCACGAGCATTTTTAATATTGCTGCCCGAAAAAACAACTTTGCTATTCAATCTCAGCTGACCGCCATTGTCATCTTTCATCCGGATAACGCCAGCTACATTCGAATTTTGTGCCAGTTGATAAAAATCCAGTGTTGCCGTAGCACCAATGATCCGTTTCGCGGCTTCTGGGTCGTGAACTCCAGGTAATTCAATGCGAATACGGTTTTTCCTTGTTGCTGAATTACCGCTTCGGTATGCCTAATTCTTCTATCCGTCCTCTCATGGTTTTCAGCGTATGCTTCATCGTTTCCTGACGAAATTGAACTTGCTGCTGTGGCAAGTAACTGAAGCTGATTTGATTGTCACTATGGTTTTTCTGAGTTAACCCAGGATAAGTTTCGCTAATTTTTGCCAATAATAAAGGGATGGACTCTTGATTAGCGGTTGAAAAATCAATGGTAATTGACTGCTTGTTCGGCTGGGATACTTTGACCGCGCGAATACGATTTTCTATTGCTATCGATTTAATTTCTAACGCAATACTTTTTAGTCGCTCTGAAAACGCTCGTTCTGTGTCTACATCAAGCACAAACAACACGCCGCCACTTAAGTCCAAACCTAACTTTATCGGTTTGCCATCGAACATTTTTAGCCACGTGGGTGCATCATTTTCGGTGGAACTTGCAATGACATAATCGTCGCCCAACGATTTTGTTAACAGGCTTTGCAAAACCCCTTGATCGGTTTTATTTACCAAACTAATGGTAGTTAATTCCGCTGAAGAATGAATTTCAGCGACTTCTACATTATGCTCTGCTAACAATGTGTTTAAGTATTGCGGCGTTACTGGTTGAACATGTGTGTTGGGGGGGTGAAATGAATATTTCCCTTATCCGAATATAGGTTCGGTAAAGCGTTAATAAACATCAATAACAGTGTGAATACTATGATTAAATTTTGCCATTTCGCATAACCATTATGCGTTTTTATACGTGGATTCATCATTAAATCTCTAAATTAATACCTGACGAAAATGGTTAAAACCTAAACAGGACATAAACCAAATACGACAAGTGACCGATGGCTCAATACCAAGTTGATGAATCAAATTGGTATAACATCAGTGTTGAAAAAGGAAAATAGGAAGAGTTTTACAGCGTAAGAAACACAAAAAGTAGTGTATTATTTAGCCGTTAGTTGATGAAACTAACTGTGCTATGTAGTGCGAGAGGTGTATAATGAATTGCCGTCTTTCCAACCGGAAATACGTGACGAGTGTGCTTTACTGCTGAGTTGTGCAAACCAAGGAATAACGACGGGTGGGTTAGCAAGGTTTTTAAATAGCCCAGCAGTTAGCTTAATTTCAAAAAATTCAATTTCTAAAACATAGTTTGCTGTCGTTTGTATTTCATTAGAAAATATAGATGCACTGGTTCGATTTAACCTTGGCAGATTAAATAAATCGTTTTGCTCATCATCAACAAGTGCAGCACTTGATTGTTCTATTGGTGATACTTGAACGGCTTGATGGGATAAATCGATATTAACATCAGGGATCGACTGCATTAGCGGTTTGAGCTAATATAAAAAGAACCAACGCTATCGTTAAGCTACGCCACATAATTAGATAAATAATCCCTAGATAGTGAGTAAGATATAGATTTTTTCAAAAATTTCAATGGCTGTTGATAAACATTTCATATTTCTCAATAAAAAAAAGCACTAAGTTCATCAAACTTAGTGCTTTTTTAGAATGATTATTCCACTCAGAGTCACATTAGGTGAACAGCTTGCTGAATAACTACCTTTTTTAGTCTCACTATTAAACGGCTAGTTTACAAACCTGCATTCTTAAATGCTGCACTGACCAGCTGTTGTGCTTCCGCAATAATATCTTGTAGATGCTCATCGCTGATAAAGCTTTCCGCATAAATTTTGTATATTTCTTCGGTACCCGATGGGCGAGCAGCAAACCAACCATTGTCAGTGACCACTTTAACGCCACCAATTGCCGCATTATTACCAGGGGCATGGCTCAGTACCGCATTAATGGTTTCACCGGCCAAAGTATCTTGAGTAATATCGTCTTTTGATAAGGAAGTGAGAACCTTTTTCTGCGCCGTAGTGGCAACTGCTTCTACCCGACCATAACAAGGCTCGCCAAGTTCTTCTGCCAAAAATTGATACCATTGGTATGGATCTTTGCCGGTTACAGCGATGATTTCAGCGGCCAGTAAACACATCACAAAACCATCTTTGTCGGTGGTCCAACAGCTACCATCCAGCGCTAAAAAGGTAGCCCCTGCACTTTCTTCGCCGCCAAAGGCATAACTTGAATCTTTTAAACCATCAACAAACCACTTAAAACCAACAGGCACTTCCGATAAGGGTCTATCAAGCTTTTCCGCTAAGCGATCGATTAATGAGCTTGATACTAGCGTTTTGCCAATTTTCGCAGTTTCAGGCCAGTTACGGTGAGTTAACAGATAATTGATGGCTACCGCTAAATAATGGTTTGGATTCATCAAACCGCCGGTTTTGGTGACTATGCCATGGCGGTCAAAATCTGGGTCGTTACCAACGCTAACATCAAAATCGTCTTTCATCTCAATAAGATTGGCCATCGCATAAGGTGATGAGCAATCCATTCGAATTTTACCGTCTTTGTCTAATGGCATAAAGGCAAAGCTAGCATCAACAACCGGATTTACTACTTCAATATTAAGATCATAGGTTTTGGCAATTACTGGCCAGTAATCAATGCCAGAGCCACCTAACGGATCAACACCAATAGTTACGCCAGCCTTGCTGATCGCTTTCATGTCGATAACTTTTGCCAGCTCATCAACATAAAATTGGATAAAATCGGCTTTGCTTAACAACTCTGATTGCATTGCCTCAGTATACGGTAATTGCTTAACATCGGCTAAATCATTGGCCAATATTTCGTTGGCACGCTGCTCAATTAATTTCGTGATATTGCCTTCTGCCGGACCACCGTGTGGCGGATTATATTTAATGCCACCATCAGCAGGCGGATTGTGCGAAGGCGTAATAATTAAGCCATCGGCCTGTTCGGTATTATTGGCGTTGTGATCAATAATCAAACGGGAAATCACCGGGGTCGGAGTAAAACCTTGATCTTGTTGGATGACAACGGGTACACCATTGGCAATTAACACACTGATGGTACTTGAAAATGCAGGCTCTGAGAGTGCATGCGTATCTTTACCAACAAATAATGGCCCCAAAAATTGATGTTGACTACGATATTCGGCAACCGCTTGCGCAATGGCAAGAATATGATTTTCGTTAAAACTAATTTTCGCCGCCGAACCACGATGCCCAGAAGTACCGAAACTGACTTGTTGTTCCGCATTTTCTACATCTGGCTTTAACAGGTAATAGTCACTGGTCAAACGCGCGATGTTAATTCTATCTTCCGGCCTTGCCGGTTTGCCGGCGTGCGAATGTATGCTCATAAATAGTCCTTCAAATATTACCG
Source organism: Thalassotalea sp. 42_200_T64 (assembly GCA_002162925.1). Taxonomy (GTDB): domain Bacteria; phylum Pseudomonadota; class Gammaproteobacteria; order Enterobacterales; family Alteromonadaceae; genus Thalassotalea_A. Next base: position 26,347 of record MABC01000082.1, read on the forward strand.
TTAGGGTGTGTTAATTTAGTATGTTAAAGATTACAGCAGATCTCTAATTTTTTCAGCATCACTACTACTGTAGCCCAAAACGTGAGCAACATCGGTAAGCATCAGCTTTTTCTTAGTGGTATTAGAGTTGGTAATAACCCAAAATTTTGCATCGGGTATTTGTTTCGGTTTGGTCGAGCTGCCATTTTCAAGCAATGCACTTTCACTGCTGGCAAAATATAAACGGTCACGGCCACGAATATCTATTACCGCATCGAACTGCTGCGGATGCACGCGATGCAGGTTTGCTAAAATCAATAAGAAGCGACCAACTGCGCCACGTTGTGTGGCCAGTTCTTCTTTATTGATTAAATCAAAAATGTTTTGTGAGCCTTCTACATGAGTCGATTCAATGACTTTTACCTTGACTGGTTTTTTCACATTTAATTCAACTAAATCGACAACGTCTGTAACACTATTGCTAGGTTTGTTACTTTCTTTTTTCGGCTTCTGCTCTTCTGCGGTCTTTAGCTCTACTGCTGGAGATTGCGCGTTTATTTCATCAAAATTTAATAAACGTCTTAAAATGTCTGAAGCACTCTCACCAATAAACTTAGTATTACGGGCGATGTATTGATAAAGTTCGTCATCTATATCGATGGTATTCATTAACTATCCAATGATCTTATTTTTCGAAAGCCCATGATTATACGTTTCTTCGCGGTAACTCTCTACCCTGTTAGCGGCTGATTTCTACATTTTTTATAGAAACTGAAGGGAATACAGCCGAATTGAAAAATTATCAATAAGGTTTCTATCGAATTTGAAATCATTTAAAATAGAAGCTATCGCAACCTAACACCAACTTGATTAAAAATAAGCAGATATTTAAGCAACTTGGTACTCTAAGAAATGATAGCATTTAATGAGTAAATCAAATACAACAACCACTGAACTTCTCAATCATGTAATAAGAGGTGAAGGTGAGCCTATTTTATTAATCCATGGGCTGTTTGGTTCACTGGAAAATTTAAATATGGTAGCCAAAGACTTGGCCAGTGATTATCAAGTGGTCAGTGTTGATGTTCGCAACCATGGCAGTTCATTTCACCATCAATCAATGAATTATGAAGCCATGGCGAATGATGTCGTGCGCTTGATTGAACAGTTAAATTTGAAAAAATGCCATATTTTGGGGCATTCAATGGGCGGCAAAATTGCGATGCAATATGCGTTAACCCATCCAGAACTGGTCGATAAATTAATTGTCGCTGATATTGCCCCGATTGAATACCCTAAACATCACAATGACATTATTGCCGGGTTATTAGCCATCGACTTGACTCAGGTTAAAAACCGACAAGATGCCGATAAACAACTGGCAACTTATGTAATTGAGCCTGGTGTAAGACAATTTTTATTGAAAAATTTAGCGAAAACAGAGTCTGGCTTTATTTGGAAAGCGAATATTGAAAACATTGCCAACGATTACTCACAAGTGGTTAAAGCCTATCAAGGTAGCGCCCAGTTTACCGGGCCTACGTTATTTATAAAAGGCGGCAACTCGAACTATATCCTTGCCGATCATAAAGAAATCATTGGCCAGTTATTTCCCAACTCAAAAGCAAAAATTATACAGGGTGCTGGCCATTGGCTACACGCCGAAAAAACCGTGGCATTTAATAAAATAGTGAAAGATTTTTTAATCGCCTAAACAACAACATAATCAAGCGCGAGTATTTCGTATTAGCGCACTGAAAAACCGTGTTTTTTTGGTGCATTATCGCTAGCCTTTATGCTATAGTACCGCCTTAAAATTTAGGGTGTACCATGCTTTCCGAACATTTAGAATTATTAGAAACCATTGGTTTAAATTTATTTTTTTTGGTGATTTTTTTCTTCATTGGCATGTCTATTCATGATGTGATGAACAAAAATGATGTCCCTAAAAAAGGTAAGCTGGTTGTTTATTTAGTTTTATTTTTAGGTTGCGCTGGGTTTATCGCTAAAGGTGTGATCCAGATCATATGGGAAAGCCAGGGGGTGGGCTAACATTATGGCGAAAGAAGCAACAGATATAACAACAATAGATCTCTTTGTTGATGAAAAACGCCCTGGAAGGCCCAGAACCAACCCTTTCCCAAGGGATGTTCAAGTAAAAATTAACAAGCGCAACCAGGTAAAAAGAGATAAGAATAAAGGCTTAAAACGGGTGGAATTTAAGATTCACCAAGAGTTATTTGACCAGTTAGAAAACATGGCCAAAGCCAAAGATTTAAGTCGCAGTGAACTTATTGAGTCACTATTAATTGAAGCAATAGCTTTAGAGCAGTAATTTAAAATTTTAAAGGGTTAAAATACATGGCAACTGTCGGACTTTTTTTTGGTAGTGATACAGGCAACACTGAAGCTGTAGCCAAAATGATCCAGAAAAAACTGGGTAAAAAGAACGTCGATGTTAAAGATATCGCAAAAAGTAGCAAAGAAGATATTGCAGAATTCGATTTGTTAATCCTTGGTATTCCTACCTGGTATTATGGTGAAAACCAATGTGACTGGGATGATTTTCTGCCAGAATTGGAAGAAATCGATTTTAACGACAAACTTATTGCAATTTTTGGTCTTGGTGATCAAGAAGATTATGCGGAATACTTCGTTGATGCGATGTGTCCGCTGCGCGATATTTGTGAAGCAAAAGGCGCAATTGTGGTGGGTCAATGGTCAACCGACGGCTACGAATTTGAAGCATCCAAAGCATTGGTTGATGAAGATAACTTTATCGGTTTGGCACTGGATGAAGACCGTCAACCTGAATTAACCGAAGCACGTGTTGATGGCTGGATTGAACAACTAAACGAAGAAATGTGTTTAGCCGAGCTATTAGATTAATCTTTTCTTGCCGGTAAACAAGATATTGAAGCCCGACACCAGTTGGGCTTTTTATTGATTAACAATAATTATTTAATCTAATTACAAATAATTATCAATTAGGGGTTTTATCCTAATAAATTACCCCCTATAATTTGTCTATATTCATTTTTAAGAAGCCCCTTCCATGCCAGATCAAAACGAAGAATTAAAAAGAGCTGGACTCAAGGTAACCCTACCAAGAGTTAAAATTTTAGATATTCTGCAAAAACCTGAAAACCAGCATATCAGCGCCGAAGATGTATACAAAGTATTGCTCGTGCACCATGAAGAAATTGGCCTGGCTACGGTATATCGTGTTCTTAACCAGTTTGACGATGCCGGCATTGTAACTCGCCATCATTTTGAAGGTGGAAAATCGGTTTTTGAATTATCCCACAAAGTTCATCACGATCATTTAGTCTGTTTAAAATGTGGCAAGGTAGTAGAGTTTGAAGACGATGTCATCGAGCAACGCCAGTTAAATATTGCCAAAGAAAACAAGATCAAACTTACCAACCATAGCTTGTACTTATATGGTGAATGTGAAGATGAAGTGGCGTGTGAAAACTACCGTAAGTCTCACAGCCACTAGTTCCAAGTACCTTTTTATAAAAACAAAAAAGCCATGCATGGCTTTTTTATTTTTATAAAATAGCTTACTTGTCTTTTTTCGCCCAAGTATCGCGTAAACCTACTGTGCGGTTAAATACCAGCTTATCGGCACTAGCATCTTTGTTATCTAAACAAAAATAGCCTTGACGCTCAAATTGAAACGCTTTTTCAGCAACAGCATTGGCAAGAGAGGGTTCAACACGCGCATTCGCAAAAACCGTTAAAGACTGTGGATTTAACACCGTATGAAAATCCTCTTCAGCAGCCGGGTTTGGTACATTAAATAAGCGATCATACAAACGAATTTCCGCCGGTAAACTCTCACTGGCGCTAACCCAATGAATCACCCCTTTTGGCTTGGTGCCATCTTCCGGGTTTTTACCTAAGGTATCAGGGTTATATGAGCAATACACGGTAGTTATATTACCGTCTTCATCTTTATCACAACGCTGTGCAGTGATCACAAAAGCGCCGCGTAAACGCACAGCTTTGCCAATGACTAAACGTTTATACTTTTTGTTGGCTTCTTCACGGAAATCTTCTGCTTCAATGAATAATTCTTTGCTAAATGGCACTTCACGAAAACCCTGTGCTTCATCATTTGGGTGATTTTTCACATTTAAGATTTCAATTTTGCCATCTTCATAGTTTTCAATCACTAACTTAATCGGATCAAGAACCGCCATCGCGCGTGGCGCGTTATCGTTTAAATCTTCGCGAATACACGCTTCTAATACACTGATCTCTACGGTGTTCTCCATTTTGGTCACACCGATACGTTTGGCAAACTCGCGCATTGAAGCTGGCGTGTAACCAAGACGACGATATGCGGCAATCGTTGGCATACGAGGATCGTCCCAGCCATTGACTAATTTTTCAGTAACTAAGGAGTTTAGTTTACGCTTGCTCATTACTGTGTATTCAAGGTTTAATCGTGAAAACTCATATTGACGAGGCTGAGTTTCAATCGAGATATTATCGATCACCCAGTCATATAAACGGCGATTGTCCTGAAACTCCAAAGTACAAATTGAATGGGTAATGCCTTCAATCGCATCCGAAATACAATGGGTAAAATCGTACATTGGGTAAATGCACCACTTATCACCCGTTTGGTGATGATGGGCAAACTTTACTCGATAAATTATCGGATCGCGCAGGCAGATAAAGCTGGAAGCCATATCAATTTTGGCGCGTAAAGAACACTCACCGGCTTTAAATTCACCGTTGCGCATTTTTTCAAATAACGCCAGGTTCTCTTCAACAGAAGTATCGCGATATGGGCTATTTGTACCTGGCGCATTTAATGGACCGCGGTATTCTCGCGTTTGTTCTGGCGTTAAGAAACAAACAAAGGCCAACCCCTTTTCGATTAGCTCAACCGCATAACCATGCAGTTGATCAAAGTAGTTTGATGAATAGCGAATATCACCAGCCCAGTGAAAACCCAACCATTCAACATCTTTTTGAATTGAATTTACGAAATCAATGTCTTCTTTTTCAGGGTTAGTATCATCAAAACGCAGGTTACATAAACCCTGATAATCTTGGGCAATACCGAAATTTAAACAAATAGATTTCGCATGACCAATATGGAGATAACCATTTGGCTCTGGTGGAAAACGGGTTTGCACAGCAGTATGCTTGCCACTGGCTAAATCAGCATCAATGATATTACGAATAAAATTGCTAGGACGGTTTTCAACTTCCGACATCTAGTGGACCTCTGAAAATAAAAGATAATATAAAATTTGTGAACCTTGGATTATAGCAATAGTTATTACTATCTTATAGAGGCATTTAGAAATAAACGATTACTATTTTTTGACAGTTGAAATCGATTTGGAAATAGAAGCTTTCGAGTAAGGTTCGTTAATCAAGAATATAATCCGTGGTTACTATTTCCAAAACATGCTGGTTAGGATCTTTAAAATACGCCCCCCGCCCTCCGTAATCTTGGTTAATTAAATTCGCCGATAGGTTATCGGGTCCTGGGCCGTAAGCGATACTCTGTTGTTGTATCCGTTTTAAGATTTGGTCAAATTGCTGTTCTGATACTTTAAAAGCGTAATGTTGTGCAGTAAATTTATCTTTATCCCTAAAATCTAAGGTAAACGAATCATTAACCTTAACGACGGCGAAGTTTTCCCATACCTTAATAAATTGAAAACCAAAAATATTTTCATAGAAGGCTGCCGACTCAATCTTGTTGTGACAATAAACAATGGTGTGGTTTAAGGTGATTTCCATGATGAAGTCCTATTCACACGTTAGCTTCAAATAAATGTATGGATGCACGAATAGACTCGGTGTTGGTGACATCTACGCCTGCAGGTGGTGGAATTACTTCGGGATCGAACACCACAATGGCCACGTTTACCGCATTGCCTATTACTAAACCAAGTAAAACTGCGAGTATGTTTCTAAAAATTATCATTGCCTTACCTGCTTCTAGTCACTACAATCTGTTAATTAGGAAAATTCAGCCATCATCCTCTGTTTAATTTCTTCTTCCGTTAAGTCTTCTTTATGAGTCCCAAGCGTCCAAGCATGGCCAAAGGGGTCTTTTAAGGTACCTGCCCGGTCACCGTAGAACTGGTCCTTAACTTCTCGTAATTGTATACCACCAGCGACAATAGCTCTTTCAAACGCGCTATCTACATCTTCAAGATAAAGCATTAAGCTCATGCCTGAGCCGCCAAGGGTTTGTGGGCTAAGAAAGCCCATGTCAGCACATTCTTCAGCCATCATTAAATGCGAGTCCCCTATTTTCAATTCGGCATGGGCTACGCCACCATCCGGCGTATCTAAACGCAAAATAACTTCAGCATCAAAAGCCGCTTGATAAAATTCGATAGCAGCACTAGCGCCTTTAACAATTAAATACGGGGTTAAGGAATGATACCCATCGGGTATTGTTTTTACATACATAAATATTACTTTGGATGATTAGAGATACCTTATTTATAGGGTAAATTTGCCAATTAGCAATTTTGCTAACGTTTAAAAAAATAATCTTCTTTATTGGGCACTAATTGCCCAGAATTTCGATATATGCGGCAGTGAACACTTTACTTGTAAAGGGGTTAGAGCACCTACTTTTCTACGCTGCCTGTACGGCAGTAAACGTTGGACGAGCATCAAAACTCAATTTACCCTTTTTCTCAGCTGCCTGTGCGGCAGTGAACGTTACAATCAAAAAGGTAGAATTCGTGTGATGTTTCTAAGCTGCCTGTGCGGCAGTGAACTTCTTGTTGTGTTTGTGGTGATAGGTCGCTCATTTCTAAGCTGCCTGTGCGGCAGTGAACCTGCTCCTCTGGCAGTTACGTTAACAATGTTTTTTCTAAGCTGCCTGTGCGGCAGTGAACTTTGCTGCGGCCAATTCGGTTTTTAATACTCCTTTCTAAGCTGCCTGTGCGGCAGTGAACAAATGGTTCATATCGAACAGATAAGGCGTGATTTTCTAAGCTGCCTGTGCGGCAGTGAACCCTAGCCATAAGACTGCGCATAGTTATGCAGATTTCTAAGCTGCCTGTGCGGCAGTGAACATCCGGCGGCACTGCTTGCGGGCTGTCTGCGCTTTCTAAGCTGCCTGTGCGGCAGTGAACCTTTACTCGACCGCACATGTGTGCTCCGTTAGTTTCTAAGCTGCCTGTGCGGCAGTGAACGAACCTGCGGCCGTTCGACAGCAAGCGCTGCATTTCTAAGCTGCCTGTGCGGCAGTGAACTAGTCGCGCTGTCTAACGGCGCTAAAATAAATTTTCTAAGCTGCCTGTGCGGCAGTGAACCAGACGGTACGCGGCCCATATGTCTGCTTTATTTTCTAAGCTGCCTGTGCGGCAGTGAACGTTTGGCTATTTGGCGGTTTGTTGTGTGGCTTTTTCTAAGCTGCCTGTGCGGCAGTGAACGACTTCCGCAACGTCGTGCACATTGACACTAATTTCTAAGCTGCCTGTGCGGCAGTGAACTACCAGCCGCAAGGCTTTGGACCTTTCGCACTTTTCTAAGCTGCCTGTGCGGCAGTGAACACGTGCCGCGATCGGCACATGCCCCGATAGGCTTTCTAAGCTGCCTGTGCGGCAGTGAACTTTCGCCATTGCTTCCGATGATTTCTCTGACTTTTCTAAGCTGCCTGTGCGGCAGTGAACAACACGGGGTGCCCACAATCTATCTTGTAATGTTTCTAAGCTGCCTGTGCGGCAGTGAACTGCTGCCTTGCCCTACTACAGCTACGCGCTGCTTTCTAAGCTGCCTGTGCGGCAGTGAACGGTAGATGGCGCACAGTAGCGGAATGGGCAGATTTCTAAGCTGCCTGTGCGGCAGTGAACGCCTGCCGGAAGCCCTCCGCTATCTCGTTAGATTTCTAAGCTGCCTGTGCGGCAGTGAACCGAACGTTATGGCTACTATGTCAACCCATAGATTTCTAAGCTGCCTGTGCGGCAGTGAACTATTACGAGAGGTAGCAAAGCAGTTTCTATCATTTCTAAGCTGCCTGTGCGGCAGTGAACAAATAGCCATAGCGGCGGACGGCCCGAGTCACTTTCTAAGCTGCCTGTGCGGCAGTGAACTAAGTCATTGATTTTGCTTGGTGTACTTAAATTTTCTAAGCTGCCTGTGCGGCAGTGAACAAGATGGTTTTGATAGAGATAAATTAACTACCTTTCTAAGCTGCCTGTGCGGCAGTGAACTAACCTTGCTCTTTCATTGATTCGACCATCTTTTTCTAAGCTGCCTGTGCGGCAGTGAACCACTTAAGCCACGTTCAAAAATTGCATCGTCGTTTCTAAGCTGCCTGTGCGGCAGTGAACCTTGTAGATAAATATTTAAAAGAATTCGATGATTTCTAAGCTGCCTGTGCGGCAGTGAACAAACGTCTTAGCTTATTAAATACCGGTTGAGTTTTCTAAGCTGCCTGTGCGGCAGTGAACTATTGAATTAGCAAGGGTTAAGGTGTCCGAGTTTTCTAAGCTGCCTGTGCGGCAGTGAACTCTGTTTAGAGGATAATTTAGTAGCTCAGTCATTTCTAAGCTGCCTGTGCGGCAGTGAACTCTGTATAGGTTTGGGATTACTGGCGCTTAAATTTCTAAGCTGCCTGTGCGGCAGTGAACAGGTTAATTGTGATTGCAAAGATCACATTGGCTTTCTAAGCTGCCTGTGCGGCAGTGAACATGAAGCTTGTTGAGGCATTCGAGGCACAGCGTTTCTAAGCTGCCTGTGCGGCAGTGAACGCAAACAACAATAATCCGTTCGAACCTCAAGTTTTCTAAGCTGCCTGTGCGGCAGTGAACGCAACCATTGAATTCACCATGGCCGACATGGTTTTCTAAGCTGCCTGTGCGGCAGTGAACGTTCAAACGAAATTTGTAAGGAGCCTCTGATGTTTCTAAGCTGCCTGTGCGGCAGTGAACTCAATTGACTTTGGCCCCGTTACAGCGTGGCTTTTCTAAGCTGCCTGTGCGGCAGTGAACATGGTAATAATCCCGTGTATAACGCCTTGGTTTTTCTAAGCTGCCTGTGCGGCAGTGAACTGGAATGCGCGTAAAAACATTGCAGCGGAAACTTTCTAAGCTGCCTGTGCGGCAGTGAACTGATCATAATCCGCATCGGCCTTATCTTGCGTTTTCTAAGCTGCCTGTGCGGCAGTGAAGAGCTTTTTGTTGGCGGCAGGTATCATTTACAATTTCTAAGCTGCCTGTGCGGCAGTGAACGACTCGGCTTTCTCCAAGTTAAGGATTGTTGCTTTCTAAGCTGCCTGTGCGGCAGTGAACAAGGCCGCGATAATATGAGGGCAGCAACCAAATTTCTAAGCTGCCTGTGCGGCAGTGAACGCTTTCTTGATGTTGGTTACTCTTACATATTATTTCTAAGCTGCCTGTGCGGCAGTGAACGGCTAAGTAATATCGAAAGAATTCACGAAGATTTTCTAAGCTGCCTGTGCGGCAGTGAACAGCCAGAACACAATAAGCAAATCGTCCATGATTTTCTAAGCTGCCTGTGCGGCAGTGAACAAGCAAGAGAAAGAATCTAAGTCTACCCCGTGTTTCTAAGCTGCCTGTGCGGCAGTGAACTTTCGCAGTTATTAGCGTAAGTTTTCGCGCGCTTTCTAAGCTGCCTGTGCGGCAGTGAACCGTTATCCAATACGCTGTTTATCCCGTATCAATTTCTAAGCTGCCGTGAGCTTACGGCAGCATGGCGTGACTTTCTAAATTCGAGTTTTTCCGCAGTTCAGGCACAACTAGGCCTAAGCGATCAGCCCAAGCCTGTTTGATTTTAGCGGTTATTGTCTA
>MABC01000085.1 GCA_002162925.1 Thalassotalea sp. 42_200_T64
TGATAATGACTACCGCGCAGCATGGCTTGAATCTGACTATGGCGAAGTAAAACAGCGCTGGTTATTAATTGAAAGCGAGCAAGCGAAAAAACGGGAGCAGCATACGCTAGATAAGCGTAACAGCGTCTCCATAACTCCAGTTCACCATTAATATTAGTTTCCGCTAAAAAATCCACTTTAATAATATAAAGACAAATTATAACAACAAGTTAATGTAATTATGGTTAATAAATGTTTCCTCTTTTTACTAGAGTCCTGTCATTCAACCGTAACCGATTTGGCCAGGTTACGTGGTTGGTCAACATCGGTACCTTTGATGATTGCCACATAATAAGACAGTAACTGTAGTGGCAAGGTATATACGATAGGTGCAATAGCTTCGTCACAATGTGGCACGTTAATCACTTTCATCGTGTCGTCGCTGGCGAATTTGGCATCAATATCGGCAAACACATACATTAAACCGCCACGGGCACGCACTTCTTCAACGTTGGATTTTAATTTTTCAATTAAATCATTTTGTGGCGCCACCACAATAACAGGCATGTCGGCATCGATCAGTGCTAATGGGCCATGTTTTAATTCACCGGCAGCGTAGGCTTCGGCATGAATGTAAGAAATTTCTTTCAGCTTTAATGCCCCTTCCATCGCAATTGGGTATTGATCGCCACGACCTAAGAACAATGAATGTTGTTTATCGGCAAAGTCTTCGGCTAAATTTTCAATTTCACTGGCAAGGGAGAGCACTTCTTCGAGTTTGTTTGGTAATGTCATTAATGATGAAACTAACTGCTTTTGCGTAGCTTCATCCATGGCTTTGTGCTGGCCGATGGCGATGGTCATCATCATTAAGCCGACTAGCTGGGTAGTAAATGCCTTAGTGGAAGCAACACCGATTTCCGCACCAGCTTTGGTCATAAAGGCTAAGTCGGATTCACGAACTAGTGATGAACCTGCTACGTTACAAATACTGAGACTTGCGCGATAGCCTAAATCTTTGGCTAAGCGTAACGCTGCTAAAGTATCTGCCGTTTCACCCGATTGTGAAATGGTCACAATTAGGGCGTTTTTTGGTACGAATGATTTGCGGTATCTAAATTCACTGGCGATTTCAATATTACAGCTCACGCCGGCGTGTTGTTCTAACCAATAACGGGCGACCATGCCAGAATGATAACTGGTACCACAGGCAATAATTTGCACGTGTTCGATGTCTTTAAATATTTCATCAGCATTTTCACCAAAGGCATCGCCGTTGATTTTACCTTCGCTGAAACGTCCTTCCAGAGTATTACGAATGGCGGTTGGTTGCTCGTAGGTTTCTTTTAGCATGTAATGACGGTATTCGCCTTTATCGCCAGCATCGTGGCTGACGCTGGCTTCGCTGATTTCACGTTCAACGCTATTACCATCTTTATCAAAGATGTTCACATCAAAACGAGTAATTTCAGCGACATCGCCTTCTTCCAGGAAAGAAAACCTGCGGGTGACGGGTAATAAGGCCATCATGTCTGAGGCGAGGAAATTTTCTCCTAAGCCGTAACCGATAACTAATGGGCTTCCAGAGCGTGCTGCCACAACTCTGTCTTTATCATTGGTATCCATGATCACTGTGCCGTACGCACCTTCAAATTGCTTGCTGGCTGATTGTACGGCTCGCAATAAACTGTCGCTGGTTTTTAATTCATGATGCACTAAATGGGCAATCACTTCGGTATCGGTTTCTGAGACAAACACATAACCAAGCGCCCGTAATTGCGCTTTTAATTCTTGATGGTTTTCAATGATGCCGTTATGCACCACGGCAATATTATCACTCGAAACGTGCGGATGCGCATTAGTTTCACTTGGCACACCATGAGTTGCCCAACGGGTATGGGCGATACCGGTACCGCCACTGGTTGGTGTTTCTGTCAGCGCATTGGCAAGTTCTTGAACTTTACCTAAGCGGCGAACGCGCTGTAAATTATTATCATTACCGATAACGGCGACACCGGCTGAATCGTAACCACGATATTCTAAACGGCGTAACCCTTCTACTAAAATGTCTGCGACATCACGTTGTGCTACTCCACCCACTATTCCACACATAGTAACCCTTAATATTCGTTTATTTTTGTTTATTTATTCTCTGCACAGATGAGGTTGATCCCCTGCGCGCTAATTTCGTTTTGCATTTGTGTTGATAAGCCGTCGTCGGTGATCAACGTGTCGATGCTATACCATGGCAATTCCAGGTTGGGAATTTTGCGACCAATTTTTTCAGATTCGACCACGACTATTACTTCGCGCGCCACTTCACTCATCACTTGTGATAAGCCGATAAGCTCATTAAACGTAGTGGTACCGCGCTCAAGGTCGATGCCATCGGCACCAATAAATAACTGATCAAAGTCATATGATCTTAGTACTAATTCGGCCACTTTTCCTTGGAATGCTTCAGAACTGCTATCCCAGGTGCCTCCGGTCATCAATAATGTTGGCTCATTTTCGAGGGCGTTCAGCGCATCGGCAATAGATAATGAATTGGTCATTACCACTAAGCCTTTTTTGTGCTTCAGCTCTGGAATGATTGCTGCGGTAGTGCGGCCGCTATCGATGATAATGCGATGATGATCGCATACATGTTTGGCCGCCTCGATAGCGATGGCTAACTTTTGCTTTGAAACTTTTTCAGTATGATCTGGCGAAGTGATTTCTGTCGGTAACGGTATTGCACCACCATATTTACGTAACAATAAGCCGCTTTTTTCTAATGCCGATAAATCTTTACGGATAGTTACTTCTGAGGTTTCAAATTCAACAGCTAAAGCGTCTACACTCACTTCGCCGTTATTGCTGAGCTGGTTAAGGATGTTGTGACGGCGTTGTTGTGTATTTCTTTTCGACATAGTTGTTATTGTATCGTATATAAGAAAATCAAAGTTCAACACAAGTTTCGTTTGAAATTTATTGTTGAAGTGTAAGTTTCGTTTCGAACGTTTCGACATTAAAACAAAACTTAGCAAACATTGCAAATTAAATCGCAGAACCGGTAAATAGATAAAAACGACGACAGTCGTTAAATAACTTTGCCTCAGCTCAGTGAAAATGATAAGTTGGCTGCAAATAGCAAATTGTATATACAACTTGCTGAGCATAGGCTAACAAGGCTGATATACTATATTTAACCTGAACTCGGAATATTGACAAGTGCTGCTTATCCCGAGCTCAGGTTACTGAGCACAGCAAACGTTGAGAGAGCAATGAACAATTCAACTTATACCTTAGTGAAAGGTCGTATCCCGTTATTAATAAGTATGCCGCATAATGGCACGGACGTACCTGATGACATTAAAGCCAAGATGACCGAGGTTGGTTTGTCGGTACAAGATACCGACTGGTATATGGATAAACTTTACGATTTTGCTGTCGAGCTAGGCGCTTATATCCTGATGCCGCGCTATAATCGCTATGTTATCGACTTAAACCGGGATCCAAGCGGGATTAATTTATATCCAGGCAGTGATACAACTGAATTATGCCCAACCACAAGTTTTGATTGCAAAGCTTTATATCTCGATGGGCAGTTACCCGATGAAAAAGAAAATCAACGCCGGGTTGAATTGTACTGGCAACCTTATCATCAGGCGTTAAAGTCGACTTTAGATGCCTTGCAATACGAATTTGGTAAAGCGGTGTTATTAGAGGCGCATTCGATCGCGTCTGTCGTGCCACGTTTTTTTGAAGGCCAGTTACCTGACTTTAATTTTGGTACCAACAATGGCTCAAGTTGTGGCCAGCAGTTAATTGATGCGGTGAATGCTATCGATTACAGCCCATATTCCTCGATCACCAATGGCCGCTTTAAAGGTGGTTATATCACCAGAGAATATACCGATTTATCCGCTAATATTTACACCCTGCAATTAGAGTTATCGCAGCGTACCTATTTAAATGAACCGAGCAACGAATACAACGAATTGGCTGCCAAGCAAGTGAAAGTTAAATTAACCACTTTAATCGAGACTCTGGTTAAGTTTGCCAACGACTAGAGTGAACACAACCATTGCGATAACTAATAGCCGCAAACCGAAATAATTAACAATGAGCATGAAGAGTATTAATTTCCTATGAGAAGATTATTTGCCGAAAATATTCTATTAGCCGATGGCTGGCAACAAGATAAAACCTTACATATTAACGATGGCGTAATTGCAAAAATCACCTCGGGGAAAGAGCCGGACGCAGAGCAGGTAGAAGGTACCGTGATCCCTGGCATGGTCAATTGTCATTCGCATGCGTTTCAACGTGGCTTCGCCGGTTTTTCCGAACAAGGCAGTGAATCTGGTGACAGTTTCTGGACCTGGCGCAAAATTATGTATCAGTTTCTTGATAATATATCGAGTGAACAAGCCGAAATTATTGCTCAGCAACTTTATATCGAAATGCTGAAAGCCGGATACACCCGCGTTGCCGAGTTCCATTATTTACACCACCAAAAATCTGGCGATGTTCATAATCAGTTGGCGGCGATGGCGAAAGCGATATTTAACGCGGCAAAAGTGAGTGGTATTGGCATTACTATGTTGCCGGTAATGTATCGTTTTAGTGGCTTTGGACCACTTGCGTCCAATGATGGCCAAAAGCGCTTTATCAACTCCGTTGAACAGTTTAACCAACTGGTAAGCGATTGTTTTGACCTTGCCGCACAACAAAATAATGCCAATGTTGGTATTGCGCCGCATTCGTTACGCGCCGTAGATAAAGCATCATTAGTCGCCGCGGTAAGCCATGTGCGCAGTTTGGATGATAAAGCGCCAGTGCATATTCATATTGCTGAACAGCAAAAAGAAGTACAGGATTGTGTTGCTCATTATGGCAAGCGCCCGGTGCAATGGTTGCTCGATAATATCGAGTTAGATCAACATTGGTGTTTAATTCATGCCACTCATATTGATGACAGTGAAATTGCCGGCATGATTGCGAGCAAAGCGATTACCGGAATTTGCCCAACTACCGAAGCGAACCTGGGGGATGGTATTTTCTCTACTACTCAATTCATGGCCGATGGTGGGCAAGTTGCTATTGGTTCAGACAGTCATATTAGCGTCAGTGCCATTGAAGAGTTACGTTTATTGGAATACTCACAACGCTTGATTAGACAACAACGCGCCATTTTAGCAACGGTGGAGACCAAATCGGTAGGGCAAAACTTATGGCAGCATACTGCTCGTGCAGGGGCAAAGAGTACCAATAGCAATACTGGTGAACTGGCGGTTGGAAAACAAGCGGATTTATTGGTTTTGGATAAACAGCAAACCAAACTGTTTGCCAACCAAAACCAATTTATTATCGACAGTATGATTTTTGCCAGTCAGCAAACCCCCATTAAAGATGTTATGGTCAATGGGCGGTGGGTGATTGTTGATGGTCAGCACAAGCAGCAGCAGAAAAGTGCGGAAAACTTTGCCAAAACCTTACAGGCTTTGGGCAACAATCGTTAAACGTTAATCCGAGTTGAATTTAATTAAGAATTCGGTATTGATCTATGGTTCGACACGCTTTTTTCACGTGTTCGTGGCGCAACCTGGTGTTACCTTTAAATTCGCCGCAATATTTTTGATGAAAAGATCGCACTGATTTTCTCGATGAAGCAATTGCTTCGATATATGCCACTTCAGATTTAGTGTACTGTTCAAAGTCTCGTTGTAGTACTGTGAGTAATTTACTGGGTGCCACTTTGACTTTAGTATCGGTTACTTCAGAAAGACTCTGTTTGGCCTGGCCAATATAGGTATCGTACCACTCATTTACCTGCTCATTTGGGTAATAGTGCAAATATACTGCAATTGCGACAATGATTATTAGTATGTTTTTCATAGTCCTGATCCTAATTGCCTGTGCTAAATTTATTATTATTTTTTGATCATAGCTCATTTGGCTGGAGTTTTTGCGTAATTGCTAAAAAAACGGAAAAAGTTAATCTAAATCACACAATAACATGCCTTTATTGTTATAATTAGCCCATAAAAAGACTAAGCGCATTCGGGAAAGGTTATGGTTGACCAGCAAAAGCCTAAATCAGCACAAACAACAACTCAGACGAAAACTCACACTAGAACGATACCTGTTAAAACCATACCAGTAAAAAACATCAAGGTTGAAAAACCGAAAGATGCCGGCGTTGAACAATACAAACCTCGCGATCAAATCTATGTTCGAAAAGTAAAAGGCATTTTTCAAGAAATTCGCCGCAAGATGAATTTTTTCTTTTTGGCGTTATTTGCCGTTCTGCCCTGGCTACAATATAACGGCCAGCAAGCGATTCTATTCGATATCGGCGAACAACGTTTTAATTTGTGGGGCCTTACCCTATGGCCACAAGATTTAACCTTATTGGCCTGGCTCTTTATCATTAGTGCGTTTTTATTATTTTTTGTCACTACCTTCCTTGGCCGGGTGTGGTGTGGTTACTTATGCCCGCAAACCGTTTGGACTTTCATTTTTATTTGGTTTGAAGAGAAATTTGAAGGTGCCGCGAATAAGCGCAAACGCTTAGATCAACAAGCAATGAATTTTGATAAATTTTGGCGGAAATCGGCAAAACATGGTTGCTGGTTAATGTTCTCCACCCTAACGGCGTTAACTTTTGCCGGCTATTTCACCCCAATGCAACAACTCACCATAGATTTTTTCAGCTTTAGTGCCTCCATTACTGTGGTGAGTGTGATCACTTTCTTTGCTTTTTGTACTTATGGTAATGCCGGTTGGATGCGTGAGGTCATGTGTTTGCATATGTGCCCCTATTCTCGTTTTCAATCGGCGATGTTTGACCAAGATACACTAACAGTCTCTTATGATGCCAATCGTGGTGAAAGCAGAGGTCCACGCGGACGCAAAGTTGACCCTAAAGAATTAGGTTTAGGTGATTGCATCGATTGCAGCTTGTGTGTGGAAGTGTGCCCTACCGGTATCGATATTCGTAACGGTTTGCAATACGAATGTATTAACTGTGGTGCCTGCGCCGATGCCTGTGACGGCGTGATGGAAAAAATGAAGTACGACAAAGGCTTAATCCGTTACACCACAGAAACCGCGTTACAAGGAAAGCAGGTACATATTCTTAGGCCGAAGTTATTTGTCTATGCTACGGTCTTATTATTAATGTGTGGATTTTTTATCGCCGATTTGGCAACCCGGGTGCCGCTGCAATTGGATATTATTCGTGACAGGAATACCCTAGCTCGTGAAAATATCGACGGCTTTGTGGAAAACGTTTATACCTTGAAAATATTGAATAAATCGCAACATCAAAGCAGCTATCGAATTAGTGTGGAAGGTATCGAAAATTATCAATGGCAGGGGGACAAAAAAGTCACCATTAAGGCTGCGGATATCCATACCCTTACCATCAGCATTGCCATTGATCCTGTTGAGATTAAGGAATATATGACAGATATCTCCTTTGTCATTCAACAAATAGAGCCGATTGATAATGATGTGATCATTAAACAAGGCAGCAAATTTTTCAATAAACGATAATGGCGGATCCCTTGGCAGATTTTAGTTTTAGCACCCTTAGTCCCGATACCATCATTGATGGTTTGGAATCGGCGGGATTTAGTGTTGCCAGTGGCTTGCTGGCATTAAATAGTTATGAAAACCGGGTATACCAGTTTCATGACGATGACAACATCAAATATGTGACCAAATTTTATCGTCCAAACCGTTGGTCGTTAGCCAGCATTCAGGAAGAGCATGATTTTGCGCTTGAGCTGGAAGCAGAAGAATTGCCGATTGTGGCACCGCTTGTTCGCGATGGAATAAGTGTTTTTAGCCATAAAGACTTTTATTTTGCGGTCTTCCCATGTCGTGGCGGTCGTATTTTTGAAGTGGATAATTTAAACCAATTGGAATGGATGGGACGCTTTGTTGGGCGCATTCATGCCGTTGCCAGCCAGCACACTTTTGTGCATCGCCCTGACATAAGTACAGAAGAAAGTTTAGTGCAAGCTCGCACGATTATTCATGATGGCGATATGGTGAGTCCAGGTTTGCATACGCCATTTTTTACCATTTTGGATCAGGTGATCGAGTTAGCAGCAGGACAATATAGACCACAAACCCAGATCCGTTTACATGGCGATTGCCATGCGGGCAATATCCTCTGGACCGACGCCGGACCACACTTTGTCGACCTTGATGATTGCCGCACTGGTCCGGCGATTCAGGACTTGTGGATGATGCTCTCCGGAGACCGGCAAAATAAACTGTTACAATTGGATACACTGCTTTTGGGTTATGAGGAGTTTTTTTCATTTGAACATAGCCAGCTAACACTGATAGAATCATTGCGTTCAATGAGATTAATTAACTATATGGCATGGTTAACTAAGCGCTGGCAAGATCCGGCATTTCCCCGTAACTTCCCCTGGTTTAATACCGAGAAGTATTGGGAACAGCAGATTTTAATGTTAAAAGAGCAATATGCAATTTTACAAGAACCAAGTTTAAGTTTAAATCAACATTTTTAATGAAAGGTTATCGATTACCTATACCAATTCCAATTCCAATAAATATGTGATCTACTTTTTAGTGAGGGAAAAGGGATAAATACAAGGCATAAAACCTTATAAGTAGTTATTCTACTTAAAAATTTTATAACGCTGTAGTTATTCGTTTTAACCAGTAAAAATGAGCCGATAATTATTGGACTTGGTATTAAATGCCAAATAGACAAATAAAAAATAAGCAAGGATTTTTGAAAACATGAAAAACTTTATCAGTATGATATTTGTGGCCTTACTTGTGCCATTCGCTTCACAAGCAGCCGATTATAAAGAAGGCACGCATTACACCGTGGTTAACGAAACCGTGAGTGCAAAAGCAGAAGTACGCGAGTATTTTTCTTTTTATTGCCCACATTGTCTGCGTTTTGAACCGTTAATGAAAGACATTGCCAAGTCATTACCCGCTGGCGCTAGCTTTAATAAAAATCACGTAGACTTTTTAAGAGCAGCGAGCCCGGAAGTACAATTTAATATCACCAAAGCTTTGATTGTCGCGATGCAAATGCCACAAAAAGAAACCTTAATTGCCGCAATGTTTGATGCCATTCAAGTACAACGTAAACCTCTAGCCTCTACGGCAGAATTACGTAACCTATTTGAAGGTGTTGGCGCCGATGGCGAAAAATTTGAAAAATTAATGAGCAGCTTCGGGGTTAATTCAAAAGCCAAGCAAATGAAAAAATTCCAGGACGACATGACACGTAAAGGCGCTATTACTGGCGTACCAACGATTATTGTAAATGGTAAATACAAAGTTGAAGCTGGCGGCTTAGATAAAAACGATTTCTTAAATGACTATAAAAACGTTGTTCTTCACTTATTAACCTTAAAATAAGCGCTAATAAATAAAAAAACCATTAAAGGTCGCATTAGCGACCTTTTTTGTTTGCCCAGTAAAGCAGACAGACTTAAATAAGTCTCTATCACCTTTAAAAGCTTCTAATAAAATTGCAATTACACTCTCATCAATGTCATTAATTGCATGCTACTTACCGCAAAGATCAACTATTTAGTAACAGAAAGGTAACGTTTGTAAATTTTTATCGTTCTTGTTATTCTGTTTAAAATCAATGTGATATATATTTTTTGCTATTTCATTTTACTGCCAGTCGCCTACACTTGAGATAACCCTTGAACAAAGCCATATTGTTAAGTTAGGCATTCTAGGAGAGAATCCCCTATTAATTTGCTCGGTCATAGGATGCGTCTGCACTCTGGGAGACTACAAAAGCAAATAAAATTCTTTGATGTAGGGGGCATCCTCTATTTATACGCAGGGGTTGTTATGCCGTACTTAATATTTATTTCATTGCTCATTGCTATAGTTTCTTTCTTATATTTTCTTCAGAAGCTAGTTTTACAGTTGGGATATGATACGGCTCTGCCGTCTGCGGAAAAAGATTTTTTTTCGCTGTCGAAAGGTGACAAAATTAAGATTGAATCATTAAAGCTTCAAAATGAAGAATTAAGGGCTAAATTCAACCAACAGCTTGCCAAAATAGAGAAAGAAATCGATGATTGTGAAACCCTTATATCTCAGTACGTAAAAAGTTCTGAAGAAAGTGAAATGCAATTATCGGCGGCTAAAATTCAGCTATCTAACCTTACTACAGTTCGTCGACAGGTAAGAAGCCAGCGTACTGGTGAAATAGCCGCTATTTATCAGACCTTAAACCGTATTAAAGCTAGGCCTGAGGAAAATGAAAGTAAATATATTGATGCGGTTAATAAAGCAGTCGGTACTTTGGTAAATCGCTACGCACTTTCTTCTGCGGTTATCTTAGCAGCTATAATGTTTTTTACACTGTTAATGATGCCCAGTGTTCTTGTTGGGTTCGGTCAAGTGATTTCTATGGCGCTAGGGTTTGATACGATAAATTCAGGCGTGTCACTGGGGACTTTCATTCTGCTTAGTTTCTTCCTTATCGCTGGTTACATCATCAGTCGTAAGGTATTAAAACAACTACCTCACGTTATCATTAAAAGAAAATCTCCTGATACTTTTCTGATGTTGGAATACATTTTAAACAAACCAGTTTGACCAGGTGGTTTGTTTAAACAGAAACTCTGAGCACACTTTGATATTGGCGATATAAACGTAAACTTAGCAACATAGCTATAATGCTTAGTATTGCGCTTGCTCCAATCTGCCAATACGACATCACATGTACACCACTGCCAGCCAAAGCAAAGATTGCCATTTGTGGAAAATAGCCCACATACGAGCCGCTAATAAATCGAAAAGCATTAATGTTACCGACACCTGCGGCCAAATTTAATAAGAAATTATTACCTGCAGGCATTAAGCGAATAATGAATGTTTTTTGAAAAGTATTGTGCTGTAAAAAGTGGTTAAAGATTTCGACTTTATCGTTTAGGTGTTTTAGCACCATGGGGCGAGCAATAAAGCGTGCAAAACTAAAACTAAGGCAACAACCTAAAGCTGCCGAAAATGTAGCAACAAACACACCTTGCCAAACACCAAAGGCATACCCTGCAGCAAAAGCCGCTACTTGTCTTGGCAGGCCCAGGCTCGTTGCCAAAGCAATGACAGCAATGAAGTACAATAGTCCTGCTTGACCTTTGTCATGGATACTTTGCTCTATCCAACGTTGATCGAATTGATCAATGACCCCAGAAAACTTAAAAATCAGGGCAATAGCAGCACTTATTAGTAAAAAAACACCAATAAATTTAATTTCATTTATGTATTTCATCAGACGGCTTACTTGATGTTAAATTTTTATATAGCGTATGATACCAAGTTGATTAAATATCTGCTCATTTTTAATGGTTAAAACGAATAACTACGGCTTTATAAAATTGATAAGTACGAAAGCATGGATGCTGCAGGTAGGGCGACGCAGGATGCCAAAGCCGAGAATAACTACTGACTAAATTTTATGCATTGTATTTATCCGTTTTTCCTCATGAAAAAGTAGAACACATACTTAATCAAATTGGTATTGTCAGAGCAATAACAGGCCTATTTCGTTGGGCAGATGATAACCCGTTTGGCATCAATAAACTGTTGTTGTTTGTTATTGCTAACGTAACTTACGCTACCTTCAATTAATAACTGCTCATTGTCCTTAACTTTAGAGGCGAAGTATTCTGCAGTTTTTCCCCAAAGGTGAACTAAACGTTGAATTTTTTGACCTTTAAAATGATGATCTGATTCGACAAAGCCGGGCTCATTAATGGTTACGGTAAATTCGGCAAGGCTAACATTATTTTCAGTCTTGACTAATTTCACTGCTGAGCAAAGCGTGGCATTGCATATGATCTGATTAATGCCACTGTGTATGCCTTTGCCTAAGACTGATAGCGATTCAACCTGGATGTAATCTTTTGCTGTTTTATCTGAGGTAGCTAAAGCGCCATGGATGAGTAATAACTGACCTTTGTCAGCATGTAAAAAATGCTTCTCTACATGCTGTCCTTCAAAGTGACAGGCATGATAACTGGTCCAGTCTTTAAAGGAGTTTGATTTTTTATCAAACCAGGAATGATTGGTGGCAATCACAAATTCCGCAATAGGTACAACAGGATTAGCGCGATAGCGTATTTCCGGCTTGGCGACCAAATTACCTGCCAGAATCGCGTGGCATTGTTGCTGTTTTTCTATTTGCTGAGCAATGGCTCGAGGTTTATCGTTCATTATAAGGCATAAATATTTGTCTGATAATCAACATAATAGGGAAATAAGGGAGCGAAGAACACCATAAAACGAAAATTATTAGCTTTACTGTGTTGATCTTAAAAATCAATCTAGAAAAATAATAACATTCACTCATGACTACTTTAAAGCGTCACAGGCACTATCCCAGGTAAGAGAATGAGCATTTTCCAAAATTTTACATTCTGAATATTTCCTGGTTGGAAACTTTTCCATAGCGGAAACTAATTCTTTTATTTCATTAGGATGATATAAAATACCACAATCATCACTGATGATATCGGTAAGATAACCAAGTTTGGGGGCAATTACCGGCCGGCCAAACCCTAAGGCAAGAACCGCTGCACCGGACGTTAGGGATTCTTCGTAAGGCAAGACAACAACATCACAAGCCAATAAGTAATTTTGCAACTCCTCATCTGGAATGAATGTTGCCTCGATATGGAATTTCTTCTCCGTTATCTTGTCCAGTGAAGCAATGACTTTTTTATAATAGTCCTGATCTTGAAATTTGCCGGCAATCAGCAGCATGGAATTGTTTGGAAGATATTCGAAAGCTTCTGTTAGCAGATGCACATTTTTATATTTCGAACATAAGCCAATGAATAAATAAACGGTCTGGTCCTCTGAAATATTAAAGTAAGATCTCGCTTTTTCACGGGTAATCGTTTTGGGATAGTAGTCGACCCAACTTCCATGTTCGATTATTTTCAATTTCGATTTTACCCGTGGAAATTCTTTAATCAGAGTTTTTGCTGCGGTCTCTCGGTGAACAAACACCTTTGAACATAATAAAATTACCAACCAGCGCGCAATTTTATCAAGAAATGGTGTTGAACTGGGGTTATGTGGATAAAGGTTATGTGCGGTCCAATATAATGAACGGCATCTAATTTTAATGTAGAGAAGAAACAAACAGAATCTTATAAAAGCTATAATCTCTGATAGCATGCCTTTTTTTGTAGCATAGAAAAAAGACGGCCAATGCAAATGAACACTATCAAATTTCTCTAAATTTTTTAACAGCCACCGACCTGCAAACACCCCTTCCTTAACCTTGACACCCTGGCTCTCTAAGGCCTTATATAGCGCTTCATTATAGGCTATGCCACTTTTGGGAAAGGCGACTATCGACACTTCCTTGCTATCATCGTTGCTCATCTCATTTTCTCCTTTACCCTTCGATTAAGGGAATATTTTTTGATATGCTCAATAATCCCTGTTTCTGCGGCATCTGGTTTTCCCGCCAACCACCATAATATGAGCGTAAATAAAATATATAAAATCGCGCCCAGAATTATCTTGAACAATAACACCATTACGCTTTCAAGCATCCCGACATTGGCAATATTGATCAGTATGGTGAACATTAGCACCCCAGCAGTCACGGGTCGCCAGACAACATTGATGATCTGCTTAAAGCTCACCTCGCATCTGTTCACCACCAGGGAACTCACCACAAAAAACATCACTATACCGATGAGCGCCCTTGAATAAGCGATCCCCTGAATGCCGGCGAAATAAAAGGCCGGATAAATGGTGATCATCGTTATCATTGCCTGAATCCAGTATATGTAAGCCGTGTATTTTACATCGCCAGATATGATCAGCAGGTTACCTGAAATTCCATACATTGATGTACACATGGCGAAGAATACCAAGGACTCTATCAGCGGCACCACCGGCGTCCACTTGTCGCCACCACCTAAAAACAGTGGCACTAATTCATGCGACACAGCGCCAAAGCCCAAGGCAACCGGAACCGCAACCATCGTCATCATGGACAGCGCCTTTAAATAAGCGGCAATGAGCCGGTTATGATCATCCTTGATTTTGGCTAATCCCGGAACCAAAGCCCGGCCAAACGGTTGTTGGATTTCGGTGATCGCTAAAAAGGACAGTTCGGTGCCCCATCTATAATAGCCTATTTTTGTTGGTGTTGATAAAAATGAGAGAATAATCAAGTCGCCTTGCATGCTGATATATTCCGCGATATTACGTACCAGAACCCATTGCGAAAAACTCCAAATATCAGAGGCTTTTGTAAAACAGAATTTTGGCCGGAATTTAATTACCAGATAGCTTGCCACTACCATGACAAGATTATTTAACAAGGTGCCAACAACCAAAGCCAGATATGACCTGAAATAGAAGGCCAGGCCAATGGTAATACAAGTGGAAATAATTTTGGGCAGAACATTATAGGAAAAATCCTGGGAAAATTTCATCTCTTTCTGAAATTTAATCGTCCCGATGTTTTCAAAGCCCCTGATCAAGGCGCCAAGGGCAAGAATTTGACAGGTCATTTCCAGCCTTATATCACCATAAAGCTGGGCTATCAGGGGGGAGAACGCCGCCAAAAGGCCCGCAACCACCACGGATTGTAGTAGACGGATTGTCCAGGCGGTGTGAAAATGCTCATCCGTTGCTTTATTATTTTGGATCAGGGCCCAGTTAACGCCAAAATCAAATAATAGCGAGACAAGGCCGAAGATGACAAGTACGGTTGCCACAAGTCCAAAATCCTCCGGCACCAAGAGTCTGGCCAATATTGCTGAGCTGATAAAGCCAAGTCCCCTGATGCACCACCGCATGGCAACATAGAATTTGGTTCCTCTAATGACTTCGTCAGATAAGGACGTAGGGTGTTGTGATGACATAGATTATCTTTATTAATTTTATTCTAATAGAAAATTCCTTTCTTTTTAGTGTAGCGAACTTAGAAAAAAAAGGATTAAGATCTGTAGCGATAAAGTTAATCGAGTCAAACTATTATGTCATTATGAGAGTAAATATTTGTGAAGTAGTTAAAACTGAAGTGCTTAAATCGAGTGGAGTGCTAATGGAATGGCCCCCGAGAGGAGTCGAACCTCTGACCTCGCCCTCCGGAGAGAGCGTATCTATGTTTTAATTTACACTGCAATATTTCTCAATACACCGTAATACCTTATAACATCTATGATGTGACAATTGATGGCTATTATCAGGTGTAATCTAGGATATTGAGATAGTACTAAAGTGTCGGGGTGTATGCTCTTTGTACTTAATACGGACTTAAGTTTTTAAGTATCTTCAACAAAATGACAAATAACTCAGGAAGGTAGTTTATTGCATATTTGGCGAAATAACCTACCCAACTGAAACGGCTCCATCTTTTTAGAATTGCTTTGTTAACTGCTGCTATCAGCATAATCAAGCATGAATAAAGAGGTTTATCATGGAACAAGTAAAAGAGAAAAAAGTACACAGTGAAAAAGACATTAAAAAATTAACTGCCGCAACTGAGCCATATGAAAGACCGTACGCTTCTTTCTCAGGTCTACTTGAAATGGAAAACTCCGCAAAAAATGATTGATGAAATGTATGAATACTATCCAGGAATCGCTGTGCTAGATATGGGTTATATTCCAATTGGTTCATGTATGGAGGGTAGCGGTGATCCATACTTCGTGAAATTAAATCAGAACCCGGAAAATAGTAACGTTGTTAGAATCAGGCATGATCTGGTTGAAGATGATGATACATACCTAGAAAGCAATATAGAGATAGTAAGCAATGACCTAACAGATTTTTTTAGTAATTGTTCTGTAATTTGAAAATTAACAAAGGTTAGAGTCGTTTAAACTTTTGATTTAACCAAACCTAAATTTGTTTTGCCTATTCTCTTCAAATGGTGTGATTACGGTGGTAAATATATTTCGGACAGACGGAAAATTTATTTTGGACTCGTGGTAAAGGTTCAGCGGAATGCGGGTAAATTAGGTGCGGAATATACATTTACTACTGATTTGGTCGTTGAACGAACAGCTTATAGCAAAAACTCAGTAAATAAATACGTAAATGAAAAGCTGCTTTAAAAATGCGTGTTGCATGCAGTCTCCCTCTAAGTATCGATGTGAAGGGGTAGCAGCTTTTAAAACAGTTGACGCTTAATTTTCTTTCGAACGATTTATTTATTGGACGTAAAATGCTAACGCCACCATTTTAACTTATCTGACAAATTTGATTTGTGTGTCTCGGCAAATCCACCATGAAAAGGTGGCCAAAACTAGTGGAATATACAACAGCTATTGAGAAGAAGCCTTTTAAAATAGCCAGAGTTAATTAACTGAGTAATAAAAGTAGCCTTAAATACTTTAAAATTGACATGAGGTTATTCACTTACGTGTGTACCGTGCATTCAAAAAGTGATCAAACTTTAATGTTGGCTGACAATTGTTTTTGTACAAGTTAAATAAAGAGACTACTCTTTGTAGTGGTCGCTGTTTGGTTTTTTAATAAAGTACCCTTGTGATCTCCCGAAATGGAGGTTGTCCGCACACCACTAATCGCTTTATTCGATTGATTAGATTAATTTATATCATTTTATTTAATCAAACTTCTTCCGCATAATAGCCTCATCAAATTTACCAACACTTATACACATTATTTATTGGAGCTCACTATGCTAGACAACAAAGAAGGTCAAACCATTCCTAACGTAAGTTTTCCAACTCGCGTTCACAACGATTGGAAACACGTATCTACTGACGATATTTTTAAAGGTAAAACTGTTGTTGTGTTCTCATTGCCAGGTGCTTTTACCCCAACCTGTTCATCAACTCACTTACCTCGTTACAACGAGTTAGCGGCAACGTTTAAAGCAAACGGCGTTGATGAGATTGTGTGCTTATCGGTTAACGATACTTTTGTAATGAATGCTTGGGCAGCAGATCAAGAAAGTGACAAGGTGACATTAATTCCTGACGGTAATGGCGAATTTACCGATGGCATGGGTATGCTAGTTGATAAAGCCGAAATAGGCTTTGGCAAACGTAGCTGGAGATACTCTATGCTAGTAAAAGATGGCGTAGTTGAAAAAATGTTCATCGAGCCAAACATTCCTGGCGACCCGTTTGAAGTATCTGATGCAGATACCATGCTTGCTTACATTAACCCAGAAGCGAAAAAGCCAGAGCCAGTAAGCATTTTTACTAAGCCAGGTTGTACACATTGTGCCAAAGCCAAAAATTTATTGGCTGACAATGGCCTTGCTTTTGAAGAAATCGTATTAGGCAAAGATGCGTCATTAACCTCACTTAAAGCCATCACTGGCAGCGATACCGTGCCACAAGTATTTATCGCTAACCAGCATATTGGTGGGGGTGAAGAACTGGCGAAATATTTCGGAAGCTAATACCAATTTGCGATTAACATCAGGGTGACTCCCTGCCCTGATGTTTGTTATAGCAAAGAGCAAAACATTTATGTTACACAATGTGTGTATACCCGTCACCATTCAAAGTGCAGGATTTCACTTTTAAACCCATCGAAGAAGCGCTTGAGCAATCCCACTTCTTCGTTCCAGCTATTTGTAAGGGAATAACCATTACTGTATAGATGCGCCTTGAATTGGAATCGCTCAAACACTCTGAAACCTGCATCTTGAATGGCGACGGTATATATATTGTGCTTTTATTAGTAACAGTTATAATCAGCGTAACTGTATTTAACTTAACTGCGTATGTTTAAAAACTCACTATACTTTTTCATCTTATGTCTGTTCACTGTGCAAAATGTTTTTGCGGCAGTAGAGAGTAGTGAAAGTATTAAAGAGAATTCACATCACATCAATACTCACAAGTTACATGATCAGAGCCATCAGCATGGTCAAGTTAATACCAATCAGCATGATTATAATGGCTCTGTTGACATTGCCGCTAATACAGATTTAGATCACGATCATCAGCAAGCCGATCATGAATCTTGCCATGCCCATTTTCATTTTCATCCAACCATGCTTACCGAACTGGTTAGCCTAAATCCTACAATGCATCAACAAGAAGTGATTGCTGCTCGCAAACTCGCGACAGAAAAAAATATTACTTCACTCTATCGCCCTCCAATCGCGTAACAACCAAACAATCATTAATAAAAAATTAGTCCTCTAATAGCTTCAGCTATTGGACAGTTATGCGCATTAGCTAAAGTCGCCGATGGCTTTAGGCTTGCTCAAAACCAAGTTGATTAAAACTCTACTGATTTTTAATCAAATTGGTATCACAAATGAATATTAGGTTTTTACCATGAATAGATTTACCCAAAACATTTCCCTATTGCTTATCGTGATGGGAATTAGCAGTAGCATGGCGTTCGCCTCGCAAAATCATAATGATGAAGACAGTCACGACGACGAAGGTATCATTGAGCTTTCAACACAACAAATTGAATTGGCCAATATTGAAGTAGCAAAGTTATCTTACCAGCAGCAAAACTATAGTTATTATGCCCCTGGCGAGATCATTTCAAACGCTTATAAAATCCAACTTGTGACAAACCGCCTGGAGTCACAAGTACTAAAACGCCATGCCGCATTAGGTGATGAAGTGAAACAAGGAGATTTATTAGTCACCTTATTTTCCGAGCAAATGGCAGATAAACAAGCAATGTTCATCAATGCTTATCGTGACTGGCAACGGGCAAAAGGTCTAGACAACAATACCTTGTCTGAAAAGCAAACCAAAGAAATTGAAATTGCCTATAAAAAGCAATATGCCACCTTGATCAGCAACGGTATGAATAGCAAAAGCGTCGCTCAATTAATCAATAGCAAGGCGGGCAGCGATTTACTCGGCCAGTATCAATTGCATGCGGAAACCAGTGGTTTGATCATCACTGATAACTTTCGTCAAGGTCAGTGGCTGGCCACCGGCACCAATTTATTTGAAATAAGTGATGAATACAGTTTATGGGTAGAGGCACAATTACCGCCAATGAGCGACATCAATGTCAATCAAGGAGTCACCGCGAATGTAGTGGTCGGCAGCCATAGTTTTACCGCTGTGGTTTCGCAAACCGGACACAGCATAGATACCAAAAGTCGTACCCGTTTAGTTCGGTTAACCATTAATAATCCCGATCATCTATTACATACTGGCCAGTTTGCCGATGTCTATTTTCAACAACAAAGCCAACAAGCATTATTACAAATTCCTGAATCGGCACTAGTAAATACCGCAGATGGAGATTGGGCTGTATACGTTGAAGAAAAACCAGGTCATTTTAAACAAGTGGAAGTGAATGTAGTGAAAAGCATCGCCAATGCACGCTTAATTGACGGTATTAGCGATAACTTGAAAGTGGTGGTTTCCGGTGCATTTTTTCTCGCCTCAGAGCAAGCCAAGTCTGGTTTTGATATTCATAACCATTAACGCCAGCAAGGACTGAAAATGTTTGATCTATTGATTAAAAAGGCGGTGGAGAACCGCATGTTAGTGATCTTTGCCGTGTTAACGCTGAGCGTTTTTGCCGCGGTAAATTTACAAAAACTAAACCTCGATGCATTTCCAGATGTCACCAATATTCAGGTCTCAATAAACACCGAAGCACCTGGCTTAGGCGCAGAAGAAGTTGAGCAATTGATCACTTTCCCGGTGGAATCGGTGATGTACGCCTTGCCTAACGTCAGTGAAGTTCGTTCGGTATCAAAAACCGGGCTGTCGTTAGTCACCGTGGTATTTAACGACGATGTGGATATCTATTTTGCCCGTCAATTAGTGTTTGAGCGCTTAAGTGATGCCAAAGAAATGCTACCGGAGGGTATCGGCGTGCCGGAAATGGGGCCGAACACTTCCGGCCTTGGTCAGGTGTATCAGTACATACTGGAAACCGACGAAAATAGTGACATTAATTTAATCCAGTTGCGCAGTTTAAACGACTGGGTGGTTAAATTACTGCTAATGCCCATTGATGGCGTGACCGATGTACTATCTTTTGGCGGTGAAGTGAAGCAATATCAAGTCAATGTAAACCCGTCAAAATTACTCGCGTTTCACTTGTCATTAGATGACGTGTACAGCGCCATCGCCGCGAACAATAGTAATGTTGGTGGCTGGTATATGGACCGCGGCCAGGAACAAGTAGTGATCCGCGGTGTGGGCTGGATAAAGCCAGGCGAAGAAGGGTTAACCAGCATAGAGGCGATCCCGTTAAAAACCATCGGCTCTAAAGTTGTCCGCGTAAGTGACATCGCCGAAGTAGGCTTTGGCGGTGAAATTCGTCAAGGCGCGGTGTCTTATTCCAGCAAAGATGAGACGGGAAAAGTTAAAGCTCATGGCGAAGTGGTTGCCGGTGTAGTGTTAAAGCGCATGGGTGCCAATACCAAGGCCACTATCGATGGCATTACCGAACGCATTGAATTAATAAACCAGGCCTTACCCGAAGGCGTTACCTTCACCCCATTTTATGATCAAGGTACTCTGATTGAACAAGCGGTGAAAACGGTAGTTGACGCCTTATTGCTGGCTTTTGTCTTCATATTGGTGATTTTAGCCCTGTTTTTACTAAATTTGCGTGCCACATTTTTGGTGTTAATTTCTATCCCGCTGTCAATCGGTTTAGCGTTACTGGTGATGAATCATTATCAATTGTCCGCCAATTTAATGTCTCTTGGTGGACTCGCCGTGGCTATTGGTATGCTAGTCGATGGTTCGGTAGTGATTGTTGAAAGTATCTTGTCAAAGCTAGAGCAACAACAGCAAAACCAGCTGGCCGGAACCAATGAAAAGTTAGCGATTGCAGAGCTGATCAAAACCGCCAGTAACAGCGTGGCCAAGCCAATCTTTTTTGCCTCGATGATAATCCTGGTGGTATTTGCGCCGCTGTACTCTCTCGAAGGGGTTGAAGCCAAACTGTTTAAGCCGATGGCTATCAGCATTATGTTAGCGATAGTGAGCGCTTTGGCGGTGGCATTAATTGTGGTGCCCGCATTGGCAACGTATCTGTTCAAAGGCGACTTAAAACTCAGAACCAATCCAGTGTTAGCTGGCCTTGAGCAAATCTACCAGCGCTTATTGAACTTCAGTTTTAGCAAGCCAAAGATGATTATCGTTATGGCATTGGCTATATTTGTTTCCGCTTTAACCTTACTGCCAAAATTAGGCACTGAGTTTGTGCCAGAGCTTGAAGAAGGGACGATTAATTTACGGGTCACGTTAGCGCCATCGGCCAGTTTAAATACGGCCTTAGATGTGGCGCCTAAATTAGAACAAATGTTGATGGAATTTAATCAGGTAACCTATGCCCTTAGCAGAGTGGGCCGGCCAGAATTAGGCGGCGATCCAGAGCCGGTATCCAACCTTGAGATCTACCTGGGATTAAAGCCAATCGCACAGTGGCAAGGCGCAAAAACACGAGCCGAATTGCAACAACAAATGCTAACCAGGCTTGAGCAGTTTCCAGGATTGCTGTTCACTTTTTCACAACCCATAGCTACCCGGGTGGATGAATTACTCTCCGGAGTAAAAGCGCAGTTAGCGATAAAACTTTTCGGTAATGACTTATCTTTGCTCGCCAGCAAGGGCGAAGAGATCAACCAATTGGTCAGTCAAATTGAGGGCACTACCGGGGTATCTTTAGAGCAAATCACTGGTGAAGCGCAGTTAGTGGTAAGGCCGAACCGCTTACAATTATCACGTTATGGCTTAGCCATTGATGATGTGATGAAACTGGTAGAAAAAGGCATAGGTGGTGGTAGTGCCGGGCAAATTATTAACGGCAATGAACGCTACGATATTTATGTGCGCCTGAATGAGGATAAACGCAATAACATTGATGCTATTGAAAACCTGAGGTTACAAAATGAGCAAGGGATCATTGTCCGTTTAGCTGATGTAGCCAGCGTATCGTATGAATCGGGTCCGCCGCAAATTCGTCGTGATAATGTTCAGCGTCGCGTGGTAATACAGGCCAACGTGTCGGGTCGCGATATGGGCTCAGTGGTCGCTGAAATTAAAGCCGCGATTAACGATAACATTGAATTACCCGCTGGCTTTAGTGTCGAAATTGGTGGTCAATATGAAAACCAGCAACGTGCGCAAAAGCGTCTGGCCATTGTTGTGCCTATTTCTATCGTGCTGATTGGCTTGTTATTGTTTTTGGCCTTCAACAGTTTCTCGCAAGCCTTGCTGATATTAATTAATGTGCCATTAGCGCTTATTGGTGGCATCTACGCCTTGTACCTAACCGGGCAATATTTATCGGTACCCAGCTCTATTGGTTTCATTACCTTATTTGGCGTCGCGGTGTTGAATGGGGTGGTGATGGTGGAAAGTATTAACCAACGTATTGCCGATCACGAAGCGCTTAGTGATTCGATAAAATACGGCGCCATTTCGAGACTGAGGCCAGTATTGATGACAGCATTGACTTCAGCCTTAGGCTTAATCCCTATGTTATTAGCAACAGGCGTTGGTAGTGAAATCCAGCGCCCATTGGCCACCGTAATTGTTGGCGGATTACTGAGTGCCACCTTGTTAACATTGGTGGTGCTGCCAAGTCTTTATCCGTTATTTTCCAAGACTAAAATCAAGCAATTGCAAGCTTAACGATGAAAAGTAACCAGGGACGGTTACATTATACCAACCGGCATAAACATCTGATCATCTTTATGCCGAATGGTATTATTTACCTTATGTTAAGTGCTAATATCTATTTATTCTCTAAATATGATGAAACTTATGGATAACCAACCTTATAACCCGCTGCATGGCGTCACTTTAGCTAAAATTGTTAGCGATTTAGAAGCTCACTTTGGCTTTGCTGAACTTGGAAAAATGATTAAAATAAATTGTTTCACCAAAGATGCAAGTATCAAGTCGAGTTTGAAATTTTTACGAAAAACACCCTGGGCACGGGAAAAAGTTGAACAGCTATACATTAAAAATAAGCATACGTTAGAAACTAAGAACGAAGAATTAGGGACTAAGGACTAAGGACTAAGGACTAAGGACTAATACAGTGTGGAGGCGAAATGTTAGAAAATAAAAGCTATCAAGGCAGCTGTTTATGTGGAGAAGTTAGCTATCAAGTAGATGAACCTTTAAAGATGTTCCAATATTGCCACTGCTCTCGCTGCCGTAAAATAACCGGAAGTGGATTTTCACCAAATATCTTCGTACCTTTAGAGCAATTTAAATGGCTAACAGGCGAACAACTGCTAGGCCGTTATGAAGTCAAGGAAGCCAAGTATTTTGCCACCAGTTTTTGCAAACAGTGTGGGTCCACTCTGCCCTGGTTAACACAAACTGGTCAGCTCTATGTCTTGCCGGTTGGCACTTTAGACGATGAAATCAGTTTAAAACCAAGCCAAAATATTTTTTGTGATGAGATCCCCAACTGGCATCAAAGCTTTAGTGAACTGCCTAAATTCTCCCAGGGTCCAAAAAAACAATCATAATCATTCGTCAGTTGAAGAGTCAAAAACCATGTCTGCAATCGCTTATAGTATCTGCGCAACTAACCCAAATGCTCACACCTTTACGGTCACCATAAATATTCCGCAACATAGTGACCCACGGCTTAATTTGAGTTTGCCGGCATGGTTGCCCGGCTCTTATATGATCCGTGATTTTGCCAAAAACATCATTACTTTATCGGCGACAGCTAACGAGCAGTACATTGACGTTGAAAAAATAGATAAACAAACCTGGCAATTAACTACTCAAGGTAACGCTGTAACCGTTACTTATCAGGTTTATGCTTTTGATTTATCGGTGCGCACTGCATTTTTAGATAATCGACGAGGATTTTTTAATGGCAGCTCCACATTTTTAGAAGTTATCGAATTATCAAATTGGCCTTGTACTTTAGAGATTATTCAACCAGAAAAATTACCTGAGTGGAGAGTGGCAACCGGATTACCTAGAGCTAGCGGTACCGATATCTATGAATTTGGTAGCTATCATGCAGACAACTATCAGCATCTTATTGATTGCCCGGTAGAGTTGGGCGATTTTGATGTAATTGAATTTAGCGTCGCCAATGTACCGCATTATTTGGTGTTTGCCGGACGACATTTTGCTGATCGAGAGCGAGTAAAAAATGATGTCAGCAAACTCTGTCAACACCATATTGATTTGTTTGCTGAGGTCCCCTTTAGCGAATATTGGTTTATCACCAACTTATTAGGTGATGGCTTTGGCGGTCTCGAGCATAAAAACTCGACGGTTTTAGTTGCCAGTCGTTTCGACTTGCCCAATCCTAATAAACCGAAAGAGCTAAGCGATAACTACAAAACATTTTTAAGCCTGTGCTCTCATGAATATTTTCATGCCTGGAACGTTTGCCGGATAAAACCAGAGGAATTTGTTCCTTACGATTTATCTCAAGAGACACATACCACGCAACTTTGGGCTTATGAAGGGATCACTTCCTATTATGATGATTTTTCCCTTTTTCGTGCCGGTATCATCGAATTTAGCGACTACTTAACCCTGTTGTCGAAAACCATGACTCGGGTATTTCGTGGTGCCGGCGAACTTAAACAATCGGTTAGCGAATCAAGCTTTGATACCTGGACCAAATTTTATCAACAAGGTCCGGATGCGGTTAACAATATTGTTAGTTACTACACCAAAGGTTCATTAATCGCTTTATGGCTCGATTTAACCATTCGCGCCAACAGTGCCGGCAAGTTCAGTCTGGATGATTTAATGCGAACACTGTGGCAAAACTTTGGCAGAACCGGTGTCGGTACAAAAGAAAGTGATTTTATCAATATCGCCAACAAGCTGTGTGCGATAGATATTACGGAACAATTTGAACTACTATTACATACTGCCAGCCGAGTAGATTTAGCGCCTTTGTTAAGTGCCGTTGGTGTCACCTTGAACCGCACTAGCTACAAAGAGCTCAATAGTGTTGAGCCAACAACGCGAATTTTGGATATGTATCAACCTTATATCGGCGCTTTTTATAAAGCAACACCTGCCGGATTAGTCGTGACTGTGGTTGAACAAGACTCTCCCGCCGAACAAGCAGGCATTAGTGTCGATGATGTCATCATTGCTGTTGACCAGTTAAAAGCGAGTGAAAAATCATTGCCCGCTCTACTTGCTCACCTGCCTGAAAATCAACAACTTGATTGCCACGTGTTTCGCGATGACAATTTATTGCGGCTGCCACTGCAAGTTGGTAATGCGGCACACCTTGCCGTTAACCTAACCGTTAGCGATGCTCAAATGTGTAGCAACTGGCAGGTTATCATTTAATTTCTTTGAACCACTAAAGACCACATACAAAACAGGTAAAATAATTAACTCTACAGTGCCTTTTTTTGCGCCAGATCAATTTGTGATTTTGGCCAGCCGTTAATCTAGCTTAATAACCTGAGATCGAGAAAAACAAATGATAATTGAACAACTAAAAAATTCATTAATCGCCAAACAAGAAGAACTAGCGAATCGCCTGACAGAAATTGAAAATGACGGAACACTGGAAGAAATTCATCAGCAAACTTTGGAAGAGTTACAAAAAATTAAACAAACACTAGCCATGCTACAAATTGAGCAATATGGTGTATGCATTATCTGTGGAAAAAACATTTCTCAGGAGCGTTTAGCTGCCTTACCAAGTACGAAAACGTGTTTTGATTGTAGCGAAGATTAATTCAACTTACTTAGCCCCAAGTACAATAATGCCCACCATTGTGCAGGTTCAATGACTACTGTAGTTAAATCTACGTTAAACGTTGCATAGCCGCTTGCCAATAACGCGCCGCCAAGATACATCCAAACCATATTAATACGTAAAAGGGGGTAAAAATGGTGAACACCGCAACTAAATAGCCAGGTAAATATTGATAAGACTGAATGTAGGCTAAATACATCACGCCAAATTGTAATGCGCCCAGTGCGATTAACTTGAAATTAGGTTGGTATGAACGAGCCAGCCATAAAAAGGGTAAAAAACTTAGCACGCATAATATTAAGCGAATACTGGCCACCACTTCAGGGCTAATGCCGGTTAATTGGCCTTTTATTAACCCAAAAGAGAAAGCCCAAACAATTGAAACCAGTACTAAATAAATCATCGTCATAACACCAATTGATCGAATAAAATAAAATTTTGATCATATTAAATTTGCCGAAAAAAAGCAAAACGCTGATAGATAAAAAAAATGTGATGAAATTAATCATAGTCTGCTATTGTAATCTTATAGAGATAAAAATAAAAACAACATCAAGAGCTGCGTATGACCCTTAAGCCAGTGATAAATAGCGAAATTGAAGAGCAACTACAATTGCTTGCTGGTGATATATTTATCCAACTGGAAGATAAGTTCAACCAACTCGCTGGCAAAATTTCAGACAGTGCTGAGCAAGACAAACAACAAGCCCTGGCTGCTCAAAAACAACAATTTGAAGAAAAATTCACCTTAGTTCACGAAAAATTAAGCCAATCAAAGCACGATTCGGTAAATTTAAAATACAGTGAAATAGAACAGCTACGCAACAAGCTGCTGCATTACGAAACCAAAAATACTTCATTAAAAGAACGAGCAATTCAAAACGAAGGGCAGTTAAAAGCAAAATTAAAAGAAGAGCAATCGCTGTTAGAAGATCTACGCCTAACCAAGGAAAACAGGGAATTATTGCAAAGTCAGTTAGAACCGTTAAATCAGCAGACTACCGAACTGAATAAAGAAAAAGAAAAGCTATTAAAAGACGTTGTAAAACTCGATAAGAAATATCAGCAACTGCAAAAATCTTCCATACATGAGATCGCAGAATTAAAAGCCAGCCTCAGCGATGAGCAAAATAACCAGCAAGAATTACAAACGCAACATGCCGAGTTGAGTGACGGCTTTGCCAAATTAGAAACGCTGTTTAAAATTGAACAGACGGATAATGCCGCCGCCAAAAAACAACTAAAAACACTCAACACCGAGCACAACGCCCGCATCAAGGAATTAACTTCCAATCACAAAGAACGCCTGGAAATTTATGAGCAGGCCTCAGGTTCGAGTTCTGCGGCTTTAAAATCGTTAGAACAAAAGCTGGATAAATCACAGCAGCGTGGTGATACACTAACAACGCAAATAAACACCCTCACTACCGAGGGCAAAGCTCTTGTGACTGAAAACA
Organism: Thalassotalea sp. 42_200_T64; assembly: GCA_002162925.1. GTDB lineage: Bacteria > Pseudomonadota > Gammaproteobacteria > Enterobacterales > Alteromonadaceae > Thalassotalea_A. The sequence continues at coordinate 27,135 of MABC01000085.1, forward strand.
AAGGTGCTTTGAAAACCCAGCAAAAAGAAATTAGCCAACTCAACAAAGAGCATAAAGCGGCCACTACTGAACAACAAAAATTTGCTGATAAAAAGCAAAGAGAGTTGGATAAACAACTGCAACTTGCAAACAAATCTGCCGAGCAAGAAAGACAACAACAAAACAAAATTACCGCCTTAAATACACAAGTAAAGCAACTTGAAAAAGAGCATGTTGAATTAACCACTTTATTGTTGCAAACCAAAGATGAGCAAACCAAGGCCATTAGCCAACAACAAGCTGAGTTTGAGCAACGCTCAACTGCGGCTCAAAAAGAACAGGATAATATCAATAAAACCTTAAGCGCCAATGACACTAAGTTAGCGCAGGTAAATTTAGACAAACAAACACTTGAACAGCATATTATCGATTTGAAATCTGCCCACCAGGGGGGCTTAGATAAAATCATCAAAGACAGCTCGGTAAAAGAAAAGCGGTTAACAGCTAAAGTGGCAATGGCCGAAAAACTTGCTGATGATGTTCAACAACAATTCGATAAACAAACACAAGCTTTATCTGCCGAGCAACAACAGGTTAGTGACTTGCTGAACAAGCAACAAAGCGAATTCGATTCTTCAACCACCAATTTGCAACAGCAAATAATTCACTCCGAGGAACAATTAGAGCAGTTAGAGAAAAAATATAAATCTGCTTGGGTAGAAAGTAATGCGTTAACAGATAAAGTGTGCCGTAAAGACGAACAAATTGTTGAGCTGAAGGCATTAAATTCAACCGTGAATAGCCAGCTGCTCAGTCAACGTGAAAAAGCAGAAAAACAACTAAGAGATACCAACAAAGAACAAGCTCAGGTTGCGAAACAACTGAAACAGCAAAATCAGTCCATCGTATCCGAGCAAAAAAGCGACATAAACGAGCTACAATTACAGCTAAATTCCGCTTCGCAGCGATTTGAGCAACTGCAATGTAAAACCGATGGCATTATTGAGAAAGTCAATAATGACAAAGCCGCATTACAAAATGAGATCGTGAAACTGCAACAAAGCACTGCCGCCGAAACCGATGAACTTTATAAAGCTCGTCAACAACTCGTGCTTGAACGTGAAAAAGTCACTGATTATGTACAAAAAAGTGTCAAGTTAAAATCTCGTCAAAATATACAAGACGACCAAATTCGCACAACACTTAAATCATTACGCGATGAGAATAATGAATTGAAACAACGTTTAGACGATGAACTTACGGACGTGAAAAGCAAATTAACCGAATATCGTCTGAAATTCGAATACGCGCAAAAACAAATCGCCCAAACATAATTCAGCAAATGAGTTTAGTTAAGGTTTATAAGAATATTTACGTTATACTAGCGCTATTATTCCTGTTGAGATGCCTATTTTGTCTGAACCTTTACCCTTAACAAACTTATCGCTGTGGCAACAAACGACCTTTGCCGCGGCTTTACTTGAACGCATGCTGCCTAATTATCAAATATTTTCGCAAGCAGTCGATTTTGGCGACTTTAAGTTATTAAGAAATCAGCTTGATTTAGTGTGGCAACGTTTATCGCAGGGTAAAATAAAAATCAATTTTTCTGTGCAGCTTGAAAAGTTGGAAGATGAAATTCCTGATGTCGATAATTACGATTTTTTCGGCGTTTATCCCGCCCTTGATACCTGTATGGCACTGGGCTCATTATTGCAGGGTATGCAAGATAAAGATGACGAGACCATAGCCAATGTCAGTTTATTATCGCAAAGCAGCGTCAGTTATTATTTAGAAATATTGCTCGCTTCAGAGCTAGAGCAGCAAGATGATATTGTCATCAATCAACTAGACATTGAACAACATCCGTTAATGCTGTGGGAAATTGCCAGCCAGAAAGAGTTATTTGAGTTAATAAAACACTCCAACGAAAGTCAGCAAACCTGCCAACAGTTAAAAGCTCTTGCCCTTAGTGAGGGACTTTCCAATTTAGGTATTGAGTTGTAATCATTCAATCCTATAAAAATCAGCTATTCTTAACTATTAACAACATATATATTAGGAATAGCTATGTCTGCACACCACACTTACAAAAAACTTGAAATGGTTGGTTCTTCAGCAAAATCTATTGAGGAAGCCATTGGAAATGCTTTAGCGGAATGCGCAAAAACCGTAAGCAATATGGATTGGTTTGAAGTAGTAGAAACCCGAGGTCATATTGTTGATGGCAAAGTTGGCCACTATCAAGTAACCATTAAAATAGGTTTTCGCATTAAATATAGTTAAGCTGCATTCAGGTTAGTTGTTATACCAATTAATTGTCGGTATTGGTATTAGCGCCTTCTCTTTGATATAAACGATAGGCAACTTGCCCAGCAATTTTTTCTTTTAACAGCTGCCAATTATTGGGAATGGCTAAATCGGCAAGCTCAGATTCCGCCTCTATATAAATAACCGCACCGTCGGATAGTAGATTTTTGGTTTCGAGTAAGTGCGCCGTTTGGCCGACATAGCCTTGTCGAAAAGGCGGATCGATAAATACTAAATCAAACGACTGCTGCTCACGGTTTAATAACTCTAAACAACTGCCCTTGATCACTTTCGCATTCTCTGCCTTTAACAATTGGATATTTAGTTGAATTTGTTGCGCGGCAGCTGAATTTAATTCATAAAAACGGCTGGCCGTTACCCCTCGTGATAATGCTTCAAATCCCAGGCTGCCCGAGCCGGCAAAGCAATCCAGACAATTGGCTTGGTATAAATACGGCATTAACCAGTTAAACACCGTTTCTTTTACTCTGTCAGTGGTCGGCCTTAACCCTGGAGCCATGATCACTGGCAATTTTCGGCCTCGGTACTGACCGGCAATGATGCGAACCTGTCCGCTCTGTTTATTTTGAGTTTTTGAGCTGCGATTTTTAACCATACCAGTTATACCAATGAGTTATTTTTTAATTTACTTACACGTTTTTTGAACAGGTCGGTGTTGCCAATCCAACTATGATGATATTATAAACTTTTATTGCTATTGGTTGGTATAAAACCAACCCCTTTACCGAATTTTATTATTATGTCGAAGAAAAAAGGCCTGTTTTCCTGGTTAAAAAAAGCCGAGCCAGAACCTGTTATTGAAGATTTAGAGCCACAACAGCAAGTTGCAGAACAAACAAGCGAAGAAATTACCGAAGCAGTAGAAGATAGGCAAGTAACAACTGCAATAGAAACTACTGACACTGTTGAGCAAGCTAATCTTGACGCAAGCACCGATAACGAGGCTGAAATCATCACTGCTACCAATGACAATATTGTTATTGATACCAGTAATGCAGTCCAAGCCAGTGACTCGTTAACTGCTGAAGATAAAATTACCAAGCAGCCAAAGAAATCTGGCTTTTTTGCCCGTTTAAAACAAGGTTTAAGCAAAACCCGGCAAAACCTTGGCGGCGGAATATTTGATTTATTTCGAGACAAAAAAATTGATGATGAGTTATTTGAAGAACTGGAAACTCATTTATTACTTGCCGATGTTGGCGTCGACACTACGACAAAACTTATCGACTCATTAACTGAGGCTGCTTCGCGTAAACAACTTAAAAATGCCGAAGCTTTGTATGAGCTATTAAAAGTAGAATTGCAAAAAATATTATCGACCATTGAACAACCCGCGGCGCAAGCAACTGAAGGTCCACATGTGATCTTAATGGTTGGGGTTAATGGGGTGGGCAAAACCACGACTATTGGCAAGCTTGCCAAACAATTTCAGGCAGAGGGAAAATCGGTAATGCTGGCAGCGGGTGACACCTTTAGAGCCGCGGCAGTAGAGCAATTGGAAGTATGGGGGGAGCGTAACGATATCCCAGTAGTTGCCCAGCATACAGGCGCCGATAGTGCCTCAGTCATATTTGATGCGATCAACTCGGCAAAAAGTAAAGGTGTCGATATCTTAATTGCCGATACCGCTGGCCGTTTACAAAATAAAGCCCATTTAATGGAAGAGCTTAAAAAAGTGGTGCGGGTGATGAAAAAAATTGACGCAAATGCGCCGCATGAAGTTATGCTTACCATAGATGCCGGTACAGGCCAAAATGCCATTAGCCAAACGCAACTATTTAATGAAGCCGTTGGCTTAACCGGGATTAACGTTACTAAGCTTGATGGCACCGCCAAAGGTGGGGTGATATTTGCCTTAGCAGACAAGTTTAATGTGCCTATTCGCTATTTAGGCGTTGGCGAAGGGATTGATGATTTACGCCCTTTTAATGGTGACGATTTCATTGAGGCGCTATTTGCAAAAAGCGAATAACGTTTCGCAAAACTCGACAGAATGACAAAATAGTTAATTTAGGTTAAACAAAAACAACAATAATAAAGTGACTCACGATGATCCGTTTTAATGCTGTAAATAAAACCTACCCCGGTGGTTTTAACGCCTTAAGAAATATCAGCTTCAATTTAGAAGTCGGTGAAATGGCATTTTTAACCGGCCATTCCGGTGCTGGTAAAAGTACTCTGTTAAAACTGATCAGCGTGATGGAGAAACCTACCTCAGGTCAAATCCAGATAAATAACAGCGATATCTCGCGCATTAATTATCGCCAAATACCCTATATGCGTCGTAATATCGGGATGATTTTTCAAAGCCATAACTTACTCATGGACCGCACCATTTTTGATAATGTTGCGCTACCTCTGGTGATCGAAAATGTCGGTCATAAAGAAACCCGAAAAAGAGTCGAAGCCGCGTTAGAAAAAGTGGGGCTTAGCAGTAAAATTAAATGTTATCCGCACATGCTATCTGGTGGTGAACAGCAACGTGTTGGTATTGCCCGAGCAATAGTTAACAAACCACCAATAATTCTTGCCGATGAACCAACCGGTAATTTAGATCCAAAGCTGTCATTAGATATCATACGTTTGTTTGAAGAATTTAATTCGGTTGGTGTCTGTGTATTAATCGCCACTCATGATTTGGGTTTAATCGCCAGAATGAAATACCGTACCCTTACTTTAAAGCAAGGTACCATGATCACCGATGGTTTAAACCATAGCGAAGAGGAGGTTGGCTAATGGCTAAAAATTACCGCAATACCCTGCTTCGAAAAAAACGCGGCTTAAGCCTAAACGACATTATCATGTTGCCCGTTCGTCATTTACAGCAAGCTACCGGCAGCTTAGGTGATTTATGGCGAACACCAATGGCCTCCCTGATGACCATTTTCGTGCTTGGCATCAGCTTAACCTTGCCAGCGACCTTACATTTGTTTACTAAAAACGCACAACAGGTTAGCTCTAACTGGGACAGTGCCGCACAAATTAGTGTGTTTTTAAAGCTCGCCGTAAACGATAAAAATGCACAAAACCTGGTAAAGCGAGTTCAGCTTTATCCAGAAGTGAAATCCGTTCGCTATATCTCTGCAGCTGATGCCTTAAAAGAATTTAAAAAACTCTCAGGGTTTGGCAAAGCACTGTCTTATTTGGACGATAATCCTTTACCCGCAACGTTATTAGTCACGCCAAGTAAGCGTTATAGCCAGCCGACTGCAGCGAAAGCCTTGCTGGAAAAACTTGAACAAGAACGTGGCGTTGCCCAGGGGAAATTGGATCTGGAGTGGTTAACTCGCCTTGAGGCAATTATGCTACTCATTCAGGATATTGTCACCGCACTGGCAATATTATTAAGTCTATCGGTAGTGTTGATCATAGGCAACACCATTCGTCTGGCCATTTTGAATCAAAAAGATGCCATAGCAGTGATGAAAATGGTTGGCGCCACCGATGCTTTCATTCAACGGCCATTTTTATATACCGGGTTTTGGTACGGTGTATTTGGCGGTTTGCTCGCCGCAGTCACGGTGGCCATCCTGGGCAACTATCTTGATTACGCCATTGTTGATTTGGCGCAGCTTTATCGAAGTCAGTTTTCATTACAATCTTTAGATTTTAGCGAAACGGTGTTTTTGCTCATCACCGCCATTAGTTTAGGTTTAATTGGCAGCTATATTTCTGTTTATCAACACATTAAAGCCATAGAACCCAGTGCAGATTAAGTCGAACAGCCCTATTTTTAACCATAAAAAATGAGCAGCCATTTAATCAACTTGGTATATATATACAGTTACAATTTTAGAATAATCCAAATTGAACGTTTATTTATCCGTTTAATCAAACAGTTAACCCGTGAAGAGTGATTGACTTTTTTTTCGATTAAACTAAGCTGTTTTTTATATTAGCGATCTCAAAAAAGCTATGTTAGTATCCAAAGTCACATCCTTTAGAAGTGATGGTTAGAATTAGAAAAGCATTAAGAAAGAAAAGAGGTTTACATGAGTAAAACAATGCAATCGATGGCACTTACGATCCCACAAAGTGGCAGCATTGAAGCATATATGCAGTCTGCATACAGCATCCCTATGCTGACCGCTGAAAAAGAGCATGAGCTTGCATCTCGTCTACATTTTGAAGATGATTTAAATGCTGCCCAAGATTTGATCATGTCGCATTTACGATTTGTTATTCATATCGCCAAAGGTTACTCAGGTTACGGTTTGCCACAGGCAGATCTGATCCAAGAAGGTAACGTGGGTTTGATGAAAGCGGTAAAACGCTTCAATCCCGAAGTCGGTGTACGTCTGGTCTCTTTTGCCGTGCACTGGATCAAAGCAGAAATTCATGAATTTGTGCTTAAAAACTGGCGTATTGTTAAAATTGCCACCACAAAAGCGCAACGCAAATTGTTTTTTAACCTACGCAAAAACAAAAAACGCCTAGGTTGGTTTAGTCAGGATGAGGTTAGCACAGTTGCTGAAACTCTTGGTGTAAGTAACAAAGACGTACTGGAAATGGAAAATCGCATGGCAAGTGCTGATCAAGCTTTTGATTTAACCGGTAGCGATGACGATAGCCAGTCAACAAATTTTGCACCAGCACAGTACTTAGAAGATCAGCACTCAGATCTGTCTGTTCAAGTTGAGAACTCAAACTGGGATAACCATGTTAACAATCAATTGAGCCAGGCGATTAAGTGCCTTGATGAACGCAGCCAGGATATCATTACCACACGCTGGTTAAATGAAGATAAAGCCACGCTACAACAGTTAGCGGGCAAATACCAAATATCTGCAGAACGCATTCGTCAGCTAGAAAAAAATGCTTTAGGCAAACTTAAAGGTGCAATTGCTGAACACTAGCAATCACTCAAGCGATTAACAGAATATAAGAAGCCAGACTCGTTCTGGTTTTTTTATGCATTAATGGTAATGTCTGTTCTATTACTATCAAGTAACTTCTATTATCTTTCAGATAGAGATCTTCCAATTACACTGCCATACTAATTTATGTCTGTTTAAAAACAATCATCATTAGAGGTTGAACATGGGATTACATGCATTATCAAATTCGAGTACTTTATCTAAACTTTGTGATTTTTATCTTTCTGACATAATTTCTAAAAATGTATTAACTGTTTATGAGGGTTGGTCAGTAAAGCGACTGGCCAGTTTTTTTGTAAAGCATGGAATTAGCGGTGCCCCGGTAATTGCCGCTGATGATGAATTGGTGGGTGTGGTTACACAATCTGATGTAATTCGTTTTGAAAGCCGCACACCTACAGAAGCGGAGCTGCAAAGATTAGCACAGTTTTATTGTGGTCCATATGGTGGTGAATTAAGTGAAGTAGAGATCAATCGCCTTCAGGACAAAGCAAACGAGTATTGCACAGTTAATTCCATTATGACCCCTGAAGTAAAGTCTCTTGATATTTCCAGTTCAATAAATGATGCATGCTCGATGATCACCAAACGTAACATTCATCGCATATTCATTACCGAAAATAATTGTCTAGTAGGGGTTGTAACAGCTATGGATATATTAAAGAAATTCAGCTCTGAATAATCATTGTTTATCTGGCGGCGTCATATTCATTTTGAGTTGCCTGCGGCAATGACGCGAGGTTAAAAACCCCGCCAACCGTCCTTGTTTAGAAGCACGTTGTGAATTGAGGAGGTCCCACATCTCGCTAATGCTCGTGATGGGATGACGTTTAACCGTATCAAGAAAATTTATGCCGTCATCCCCGAGGACTAGTGCATGGATGCACGTACGTAGAACAATGCAGGAGCAATTGTCGAGCACTAGCGACATCAGGGACCTCATACGGGCGGAGCGTGCTTACGTTAGGTACGCACTGCTATGCCTACAAAGAAGTAGGTCGAGCCAGGTTTCCAAACGAAAAAAGGCCCGCACAATGTGCGGGCCTTTTTGAATTTGGAGCCTGGCGATGACCTACTCTCACATGGGAACTCCCACACTACCATCGGCGCAACTGCGTTTCACTTCTGAGTTCGGCATGGGATCAGGTGGTTCCACAGTGCTATTGTCGCCAG
>MABC01000041.1 GCA_002162925.1 Thalassotalea sp. 42_200_T64
AATTGAAACCGCGAAATTGCATGGTCTTGAGCCTTATCACTATCTCAACGCAATATTCAAAGCATTGCCTTATGCAGAAACTGTGAACGATATCGAAGCGCTACTGCCCTGGAATTTTAAAGCGAAAGAAATAGAACACTAGTCCCCGCTAGTTCATTGAGCGCTTACGATCAAACCGATTATTTAGCTGTTCTTTTGCTTTTAATAAATCTTTAGCAATTTTAGCTTTCGCTGATTTTCATCAGCTAATATTTTCAGGTTTTCGATATGATAGGCAACTTCTTCTCCAAAGTTCCACCTATCTACATCGACACCAAACAAACCACCAAGCTCTTTTCTTAACTTGATTATTTCAATTTTCCGTTCATCATATTTTTCAAGAAACCTTATTTTTTCAGAAAAGTCTTTACCGAACTTTTTACGCAATTTTTCATGATGAACCCATTGTTCAAAGCCTCTATTCTTTATGATTGGTTTGTGTGTTTCTCTCTCAGAACCACCAATTAAAAGTTTAAGTAATAATTCATCATTTATTAAGCTTGTAGGGTGCAAAGTAGGCTTTTTCACTGTATGCCATGATCCATTAAAGTGTATTAACCCACAACCATTTGGAATATCTGATTTTTAATTAACCCCTTTGGCACAGCGAATATTACGCCATACGAGAAATCTAAATAGTTTTTCCATTTCGCGCTTGTAACATCTGATCTAAAATCTGAAACGCTTACCTTGATTTCATACGAAATAGGGTTAGGGCTAGCAAAGCTTTTTTGAATAGTTAGTACATCCGGCCTTACAGATCCGCTTTTACCTACAGGAATATCTTCCCATACCATACGATCATCACTCATTAAGTGAGTCGCTAGATTATTAGCTAATTTATCGTGTGATAAAGACATCAATTCACCTCTTTCAAAAAATAGACTGGTTAAATATACATTCTATATAAGTACACCCTAAAGATACCATTAATATATCACAGGTAATTACGTAATGACACCACTTAAATAAACCTATATGATATGACACCATCTAAATAGACCTAATTAGGCAAAAATGTTCATAAGAGCATATTTACGAGCATTGACAACCGAGCAAGATGCCAACAGAGCAAAAAGTTCACTTAAAGAGTTCGTTTCTGGCTTCAGCAAACGAATTGCTTCTTTTTATATAGAAAATAAATCTGGTAAATCTTTAGATAGGCCAGAGCTAATTCGCTTACTGGATGAATCTGAATCAGGTGATGTTCTGTTAGTTGAATCGATAGACCGATTAACAAGATTAAGCCCTGATGATTGGAAAATTCTTGTAGCTTCAATAAATGAAAAAGGAATTAGTGTCGTTAGTTTAGATCTACCAACAAGTCATTTAACATTTGGAAGCTTTCCAAGTGATGATTTTATGAGATCAATACTTAGCGCTATTAACAATATGCTGCTAGATATATTAGCGGCCAGTGCATATAAAGAATATCGCGAACGAGAACGTAAGCAAAAAGAAGGTATTGTAAAAGCACAGCAAAAAGGACTTTATCACGGTCGGCAGCCTGATTTAGAGGCACATGATAGAATAGCATCATTTACTGAAGCTGGTTTTAGTATTAATAAAACGGCAGAAGCCGTTGGAGTTAGTAGAAGTACGGTGATCAGAGTTAGGAAAAAACTTAAAAATTCAGGCTAAGGTTAATTTCGAGGGGATGGGCACAAAACCCCTAGTTGAACAATGCAGGAGAAATTGTCGAGCTTAAGCGACATCAGGGACCTCATTAGGGCGTAACGTGCTTAAGCTAGATACGCGTCAGGAGGTTCCGTTCCGAAGGGATCGTTTATTTCGCCGACATTTCATTACAAACCGCAGACCCCAACAATTTCACCAATTGCTGCTTTCTGTCATCGCTGCCTAATACCCACATCAATTTCGTGCTCGCCGCCTCAGGTGTCATATCACGACCATCGATAATAAACTCTGAACGCAGATTTTTACCGGCTGCATAGCGGTGAATATCCAAACTGCCGTTGTAAACATCGGTAACAATTACCGCACATTGAAAGCGATGGTTGGTTTCAATTTGCGCCTGTTCTACCACTTTCGCTAAATTAAAATCATTCGGGGCCGTACCACTGCCAAATACCCGTAATACCAGGCCTTCAATATCACTACCTTTGATGATTTTCAGTAATAATTCACCAGTAAAACCAGGGTTTAAGTTCATGCTTAATACCTTGTCACTATAACCCAAAGAAGTATTGTTTAGCGGTGGATAGGCGTTTGGCAAGGCACGTAATTGCTCTTTAAATATGGTGGGTACTGGAAACAGTTCACCCAATATTTGCGCATTGGGAGTAGAAAAACCAACAGCAGAGCGGGTACTCGATTTACGTGAACGATTACCACGCAATAATTGTCCGGCAAAACATATCATCACTTCACTCAGGGCAGGTAAAGATTTTCCCGATTGATCGGCAACATACAAGGCCAAACGCAGGTTTTGCAAGCCGTCACTACCGGGTTTGCTTAATGGTACTTGTGCGCCAGTAACCACCACCGGTTTGGTATTTTGCGCCAGGCAAAACGATAACGCCGATGCAGTGTAAGACATAGTATCCGTGCCATGTAGTACCACAAAACCATCATAATCATCATTATGAGAAATGATCATGCTGGCCATGGCATCCCAGTGTCTAGGGCCAATTTCGCTGGAATCACTGGTACCTATCACTGCACCATCGGAGCCGGTGAGTGGTTTTACTTCAATACTCGAGCATAAATCACTAGTCAGGCTTTCGATTAAATCAATCAGTACTTCGCCTTTACCCGCTTGTAACTCACCACTGGCTTTTGCTGCCATGGTGATAGTACCGCCGGTGTTGATCACTAAGATTTTGTTATTGGGCTTGTTCATTACTCGATTCTTCAGCTATTTCGCAATTGCGCTAATTCTAGGTGAATTTTGCTGCGAGCAAAAGCTTTGCAAGTATGATACCGAAATTTAATTTTCAGAAATATTATTGGAAATGGAAAGAAAAGTGTAAGCCGGATATTGCAATGTGGGGGAAATGCTCTGCGGCGGAGAAATATCTGCCGCAGGCCAAGGAATTTCTCTTATACCAAGTGCATTAATTTTCGCGAAATGCTCACTGAATTAATGCCCTTGGTATTAATCAGTAATGATTACTGATTCGCTTCAACGATACGTTTCATGTCAGTCATGTAACCGCGAAGCTCTTTACCAACAACCTCTACGCCATGGCTGCGAATGGCTTCGTTCACTTCGATTAAACGCACATTATCTACGCCATTTGAACTCGCGCTTAAGCCTTGACCCAACTCTTCCAAGGTTAACTTGCTGGTGAAATCGGTTAGTAATGGCACTGCTGCGTGGGTAAATAAGTAGTTACCGTATTCGGCAGTATCTGAGATTACTACGTTCATTTCGTATAATTTGTTACGAGCGATACAGTTGGCAATTAGTGGGGTTTCGTGCAATGACTCATAGTATGCAGATTCATCGATGATACCGGCAGCAACCATAGCTTCAAACGCTAATTCAACACCCGCTTTCACCATAGCTACTACGAAAATACCTTTATCGTAGTATTCCTGCTCAGTGATTTCGGTGTCACAATCTGCCGCTTGTTCAAACGAAGTTTCAGCCGTTTCTTCACGCCATTTTAAAAGATTTGCGTCATCATTGGCCCAATCTGCCATCATCGTTTGTGAGAAATGACCGTCGATGATGTCATCCATGTGCTTTTCAAATAATGGGCGTAAGATAACCTTTAATTCTTCTGACATATCAAAGGCTTTGATTTTCGCCGGGTTTGATAAACGGTCCATCATGTTGGTGATGCCGCCGTGTTTTAAACCTTCGGTGGTAGTTTCAATGCCGTATTGTAATAATTTACGAGCATAAGCAGCGTCCACACCTTGGGCAACTAATTGCTTGTGGCCTAATACTGCAGCGGTTTGCAACATGCCACATAAAATAGTTTGCTCGCCCATTAAATCGGATTTAACTTCGGCAATGAATGAAGACTGGAGTACACCAGCACGATCGCCACCTGTTGCTGAGGCATACGCTTTCGCGATGGCCATACCATTACCTTGAGGATCATTTTCCGGGTGAACTGCGATAAGCGTTGGTACACCAAAACCACGTTTGTATTCTTCACGTACCTCAGTACCTGGACACTTAGGCGCAACCATAACAACGGTGATGTCAGAACGAATCTGCATACCTTCTTCAACAATGTTGAAACCATGCGAGTAAGCTAACGTTGAACCTTGCTTCATGTGTGGCATCACGGCAGTAACTGCGGAAGTATGCTGTTTATCTGGCGTTAAGTTTAATACTAAGTCAGCTTGTGGAACTAATTCTTCGTAGGTACCAACGGTAAAACCGTTTTCCGTAGCCCACTGCCAAGATTGACGTTTTGAACTGATTGCCGCTTCACGCAAAGCATAAGAAATGTTTAAACCGGAATCACGCATGTTTAAACCCTGGTTTAAACCTTGTGCGCCACAACCAACAATGACAATATTCCAGTCTTTAATGAAATTACAACCATCATTAAATTCTTCGCGTTTCATAAAGCGACATTTACCCAATTGTGATAATTGATCGCGTAAGCTTAAAGTGTTGAAATAATTCGCCATGTTGTTCTCCAGAAATTTAACGCTACTCGTTATTTGGTAGCCAATGAACACAGCTTAGCTCAAACTTAGCGTTGCTTAAAATGATATATTTGCATCACTGCATTTCAAAATATGCAATAATGTAACGGTTCACGATTGAGGAAATGAGTTTTGGATATAAAATCACTGCAAGTATTTAGTCATTTAGCCAGTAGCTTGCATTTTGGCCAAACTGCACATGCCCATCATGTCAGTCCATCTACGCTTTCGCGAATGATCCAACGCATTGAAGATGAAGTGGGTTGCAAGCTTCTACAGCGAGATAATCGCAGCGTAGAGTTAACTGTTGCCGGCAGCAAATTTGAACAATATGCCAATCAACAATTATTGCAATGGCAACAATTTCAAGGCGAATTACAGGCAGAGCAACCACAGCTTACCGGCAAACTCAGTCTTTATTGTTCGGTAACGGCGGCCTACTCCCATTTACCGCAACTACTTGATGGTTTTCGCCGTCTTTATCCGCACATTGAAATAATGCTCGATACCGGTAATGCCGCCAATGCGGTGGATAAAGTAAAAGACCAGCAAGTGGATTTTGCCATTGCCGCTTACCCGGAATCGCTCCCAAGAAGCTGTTATTTTTACTCGCTGGCGCAAATTCCATTATCGATTATTGCCCCTACCATTGATTGCCAGGTGAGCCAAAAATTAGCGCAGCGGCAAGTTAACTGGCAACAAATGCCAATCATCTTGCCCGACCATGGCGCGGCCAGAAAACGTTTTGAACATTGGTATCGACAAAAGGGCCAGGGCAAGCCCAATATTTATGCCACCGTGTCTGGTCATGAGGCGCTGGTGTCCATGGTTGCACTAGGCTGTGGTGTCGGTATCGCACCAGAAGTGGTGTTAGAAAACAGCCCGGTAAAAGACCGGGTGCGTCGGATCAGCTCAACTGCTGCAATCAAACCGTTTGAGTTAGGTGTCTGTTGTTTGAAAAAACGCATGGAAGAGCCGGTGATAAAGGCGTTCTTAGCGACTTTCATTGAGCATTAACCACGGACCTAAGAGTGTGGAAAGTTTATGATCAAAATTACCACAACAACAAGATTAGGTGCCATATAACCGAACCAAGAAAGCCCGATAATTGATATATTCCACTAATACCAGTACATTGTCTTTAATGGATAATAATTAGAATTAGGGACTTTAATTGTCTGATTCACTCTTCACGGAACTAAAACAGCGCAACGTATTTAAGGTTGGCACCGCCTATCTTGTGGTTAGCTGGTTGCTCATTCAAATAGTGGATACAGTGGTTCCCCACATGACTCTTCCTGAATGGATTCCAGGATTTGTCATTATCGCATTGATGGTCGGATTTCCAATTGCATTAATACTCGCTTGGGTCTTTGAAATAACAGCTGAAGGTATTAAAAAAGAGTCTGAGGTTAAACGTGATGAGTCCACTACAAGCCAAACAGGGCGTAAACTAGACTTTATAATAATAGGCTTGATGGCTATCGCTTTAACCTACTTCATTTATGAAAGCCGTTTCACTACCGGTAAAGAAGAACTAGCGAAAGAACAGAGTTCCAGTACAAAACCAACTGAACTACAAGCCTCCGACTTATCCATTGCCGTATTGGCCTTTGCCGACATGAGTCCCAATAAAGACCAGGAGTATTTCTCTGATGGAATCGCTGAAGAGTTGCTTAATTTATTAGCAAAGTTACCGAAGTTACGTGTTGCTGGGAGAACCTCTGCATTCTCTTACAAGAATAAAGATATAAAAATTGCTCAAATAGGCGAAGAACTCAATGTTGCTCATGTACTGGAAGGCTCAGTACGTAAGGCCGGTAATACCTTGCGTATCACAGTTCAGTTAATTGATGCTCGAACTGATACCCATCTTTGGTCTGAGACTTATGACCGACCATTGGATGATATTTTTGCCATTCAGGATGAGATTGCTGGCAAAGTAGTAGCAGAACTTCGATTGGAAATACTGGGAGAAATGCCTAAGGTTCAAAAGATTGACGATGAGGCATATATTTTATATTTACAAGCACGTCACCTAGCGAATCAAACATCAAAAGAGAGTGTTGCGAAAGCCATCGAACTTTATAAAGCTGTATTAGAGATAGAGCCCAGCCATGCGCCTTCTTGGACATGGCTTGCAGCAGAAATACATAACTATAGACCATATGATGCACGTCCTTTTGAAGAGGTTGACCAAGAAGAGCAAGATGCACTCAATAAGGCATTGGTAGCAGATCCAAATTATCCAGAAGTGTATAGTGTTTTGGGGACTAGAGCGGTATCTGAAAACGATTTGGGCTCAGCCATCAAACACTATACTCGAGCAATGGAACTTGGGCCCAAGAATTTAGATGTCATTCGACATATCAGTTCTGCTTTTCTTGGTGATGCCCTTGGTCGATATGATGAAGCCATAGAAGGTCTAAAGTATGTACTAGCTCGTGATCAGCTGAATGTTAAGTTATTAGCAAATCTTGGTGTGAGGTATATGGCATATCAAAATTGGGGCGAAGCTATAAAATATAGCCAAAGAGTATTGAGATTAAGTCCAGATGCAGGTGCGATACATTTTCGAATGGGTTATGCATATTTTGAGATGGGTAATGTAGAAGCTGCTTTAGCAGAGTTTGCACAAGAGAGAATTGAATTTGTATCACTTGCTGGAAAGGCGGTCGCTTATCATGCATTAGGAAGACAGGCAGAGTTTGATAATGTGATGATAGAATTTAAAAAGCATCCCTCAGCAAAAGATTCTCCAACGATACTGGCAATGGTCTACGCAGAGACCGGCGACATTGAAACGGCTTTCGAATTGATTTTCCATGCAGTCAAACAAAAACAAACATATATTCCAGAGATCTTTAATGCAAGCTGGCTTTCCAATTTACATGATGATCCACGCTGGAATGAATTACGAACAAAGTTAGGCCTGGAAAAAGAAACACTGGAAGCCATTGAATTTACATTGATATTACCAGATTAAGGTAATATCAATGCTGAACTTTAACCACTAACACTTTCGGTTAAATGCCGGATCAGTCGATCCATTGCCCGATACGATAACGCCTCAGTTAAATGTTCTTTACCAATATCTTTCTGTTGTTTTAAATCGGCAATGGTGCGGGCAATTTTCAATAACTTGTGATGCGCCCGGGTCGACAACCCCAGCTTCTCCACCGCCAATTCTAAAAATTCACAATCTTCATCGCTTAAATAGCAATGCTGTTTAAGTTCTGGGCTGGTCAAATAAGCGTTCGCCTTGCCTTGTCGGTTAAGTTGTATTTGCCGGCAATTATGTACCCGCTGACTTATCGTTTTACTGCTTTCATTGTTATTTTGAGTGTTGTTCCATAAGCCTTTGGGTAATCGACAGACTTCCAATTGAATGTCGATACGATCCAGAAATGGTCCAGATAGTTTATTTAAATACCGTAGTACCTGCTCAGGTGTGCTGCGTTTATCGCTATAAAAACCGGTCGGACTGGGGTTCATCGCCGCAACCAGTTGGAACTTAGCTGGGTAGGTCATCTTGTGCAATGCTCTTGAGATGGTGACTTCCCCCGACTCCATTGGCTCTCTCAAAACATCGAGCACCTTGCGATTATATTCGGGAAGTTCATCAAGAAATAACACGCCGTTGTGCGCCAATGAAATTTCCCCCGGTACTGGCTGGCTACCACCCCCTACCAAAGCTGCCGCTGAGGCGGTGTGATGTGGCGCTCGAAACGGCCGTTTTAGCCAATAGGCATTATCAGTATTGTGTGAACAAATCGAATGAATTGCCGCAGTTTCTAAAGATTCCTCGGTGGTCATCGGTGGTAAAATGCCAGGTAGTCGGCTTGCCAGCATCGTTTTGCCGGTGCCTGGCGGACCAATAAAAAGCAGGTTATGTGCCCCGGACGCGGCCAGTTCTAATGCCCTTTTTGCCAATGGCTGGCCCATGACATCCTTGATGTCATTACTATTTATATCGGCCGCGACATGCTCTTGTTGTAGTGGTTGATACTGCATCAAAGGAAGCGGCTGTTGCCGGGCAAAATGCGGAAACAATTCGTTTAAATGGCGCAAGGCGAGTATGTTTGCGCCGTTTACTCGACAGGCTTGTCTGGCATTACTCTCGGGCAGTACCAAAATGCGTTGGCTGTTTCTACTGGCAATGGCTAAGGGTATTTCACCGATTATTGCTCGCAGCTCCCCCGATAAGGCCAATTCGCCGGCAAACTCGTAATTGAGTAACTCTTGGCTGGGTATTTGTTCCGATGCGGCCAGAATGCCGATGGCAATCGGCAAATCGAAATGGCCACCTTCTTTGGGCAGGTCTGCGGGCGCTAAATTGACGATAATTTTTCTTGCTGGAAATTCAAAGCCGCAGTTGATGATGGCACTGCGCACCCGAGATTTTGACTCCTTTACCGAGGTTTCAGCCAGACCTACTATGTGGAATCCGGGTAAACCAGCACTTAAGTGTATTTCGATGGTGACTAACGGGGATTCTAATCCAATTCGAGCGCGTGAGTAGATGCATGATAGGGCCATAAAAAATCCATTTCTTAACTATCCTTGTCTGTTAATTGTAGTTGTAATTGAAGAAATCGTGATAAAAATATATTTATTGAGCAAAGGTGAATAAGTATTTGGTTATGAGTTATTCATTAAAAAAGCTTGTGACCCAAATTTAGCTATGGTAAAAATACACCACTTGCAAAAATTTATTAAAAAACTAAGCAAAGCTAAACAATGAATAACTTACACCTGATTATTAACCGTGTCGTCGTAGTGATTATTACATCATTGCGGGCTAGGTGTTGAGTTAAGAGAAATAACGAAATATTCAACCCCCGCTTCGCAAGAACCGGGGGTTTTTTATTTTTCAGGCTTTAAAAAGCCAATTCAATTGAGACGAGTAGATGACTGGCGCAGAATTAACATTACAGATATTACAACAGCACGGCGTAGATAGCGTATTTGGTTACCCGGGCGGTGCCATTATGCCGTTGTATGATGCAATTTATGATAGCCCAATTAAGCATTTTTTATGTCGGCATGAACAAGGTGCCGCCTTTGCTGCTGTCGGTTATGCCCGAGCCAGTAAGAGAGTGGGCGTTTGTTTGGCAACGTCTGGGCCAGGCGCGACCAATTTAATTACCGGCCTTGCCGATGCGATGAGCGATTCAGTTCCTGTGGTTGCGATCACCGGCCAGGTGCCTACCGTTGCCATGGGCAGTGATGCGTTTCAAGAAGTGGATATTATCGGTTTATCGCTGGCGGTTACCAAGCACTGTGTGCAAGTGATGAACGTAGAAGATATTCCTGCTGCGATTGAAGAAGCCATTAGCATCGCGTTATCAGGCCGAATGGGACCTGTATTGATTGATATACCCAAAGATATTCAAGTGGCCGAAACCCAGGTACGTGGTTCAGGTCCAATTAATAGCAGTGCCCCAACGGCAGTCGACTCTTATCATAATCTCGCGATTGAACAAGCGAAAACGTTAATTCGTCAGGCGAAAAAACCGATACTTTACGTTGGTGGCGGTGTTGGCATGGCCAATGCGGTGAGTGAATTAAGAGACTTTTGTCAGTTCACTAAAATACCGAGCGTGTCGACATTGAAAGGTTTGGGTACAGTTGCCGCTGACGATGAATATTACTTAGGCATGCTTGGCATGCATGGTACCAAAGCGGCAAATTATGCCGTACAGAAATGTGATTTATTAATCGCTGTTGGTGCTCGTTTTGATGACCGTGTTACCGGTAAGTTAAAAGAGTTTGCCAGTAATGCCAAGGTTATTCATTTTGATATCGACCAGGCGGAAGTGAACAAGCGTCGTCTTGTGGATGTGGCGTTATTAGGCGATTTAAAAGTAAATTTACCGGCCACCGCAGTGACTAGCGATATCGCCCCGTGGCAACAATATTGCCAACGGATGATTACTGATTTTGCCTGGCAATATGATCATCCGGGCGAGAAAATTTTCGCGCCGTCATTGTTAAACAAACTGAGCCAGCTAATGCCAGACAATACTGTGGTTACCACCGATGTTGGTCAGCATCAGATGTGGACGGCACAACATATGGCTTTTGCCCAGCCAGAAAACTTTTTATCCAGTGGTGGCCAGGGGGCAATGGGTTTTGGCTTGCCGGCTGCGATTGGTGCACAGATCTCCAGACCAAACGATACTGTGATAGCCGTATCGGGTGACGGCTCTTTTATGATGAATGTGCAAGAGCTGGCGACATTAAAGCGCTTCGGCATTCCAGTAAAAATAGTGCTAATCGATAATGCCCGCCTTGGCATGGTGCGCCAATGGCAGCAATTATTTTTTGAAGAACGATACAGTGAAACCGATTTAAGTGACAATCCTGATTTTGTGATGTTGGCGCAAGCGTTTGATATTAAAGCTCAGGTGATCACTACCAAGCAGCAGGTTGACGCTGCACTTAAAGAAATGCTCGCGCATGATGGGCCTTATCTATTACAGGTACGAATAGATGAATTAGACAATGTCTGGCCCTTAGTACCACCTAATGCTGCCAACGAAGCTATGATTGAATCGGTGAAATAAATATGTTGCATATTTATTCATTTCATTCAGCGAGCTTTAGGGCTAGTCAGTTAACATTTTGGAGATAGGTTAATGCAACAACATAACTTAACAATAACCGCCAGGCATCAGCCGGTGGTTTTGGAAAGGCTGCTACAAGTGACTCGCTATCGAGGCTTTAATGTCGTTGGCATGACTATGTTTCCCGTCAGTGAACTTGATCAACTAACCATCGAACTGTCAGTAGTTAGTGACAAATCAGTAGATAATTTGAAAAATCAATTATTAAAAATAATCGACATTGAACAAATAAAAGTCGAAGATCAGGCTCTGCAAAAATTCATGGCCTAGTTTAACAACTATAATGGCTACAGTATTAAAGATATAGGAAAGAAGAATGGCTAAGGTTAACGCTGAAAAAATTTGGTTTAATGGAGAGTTAATGCCGTGGGCAAATGCTACGGTACATGTGATGAGTCACGCATTGCACTATGGTTCATCAGTATTTGAAGGTATACGCGCCTACGAAACACATAAAGGAACCTGTATTTTTCGTTTAGAAGAGCACATCGATCGTTTATTTGATTCAGCAAAAATCTATCGCATGGATATTCCATACACTCGTGCAGAAGTAATGCAAGCGTGTCGTGATTCTGTTGCCGAAAATGGCTTGAAATCGGCTTACTTACGTCCTCTTGCCTTTTTAGGCGATATTGGTATGGGTCTGCGCCCGGCAGCAGATGCAAAAGCCGATTTAATGGTAGCAGCATTTAGTTGGGAAGCTTATTTAGGTGCCGATGCCATGGAAAATGGCGTTGATGTTGGTGTATCTTCATGGAATCGTTTAGCCCCAAATACTATGCCGACTGCCGCAAAAGCCGGTGGTAACTATTTATCTTCACAACTTATTTCCAGAGAAGCGCATCGCCATGGTTATACCGAAGGTATCGCCTTAGACGTTAATAATTACGTCAGTGAAGGCGCCGGCCAAAATTTATTTCTAGTGCGTAAAGGCATTATTTACACCCCACCAGGCTCGTGTTCAATTTTATCGGGCCTAACCCGTGATACCGTGATCAAGCTTGCCAATGACTTAGGTTATGAAGTGCGTGAAGAACTGATCGCTCGTGAAACCTTATACCTTGTCGATGAATTTTTCATGTGTGGCACCGCCACAGAAATCGTTCCGGTAAGTACTGTTGATGGTATTCAAGTGGGTAATGGTAAACGTGGTGAAGTCACCAAGAAAATCCAGGATGCCTTCTTTGGCATATTTGATGGCAGCACTGAAGTGAAATCTAACTGGTTAGATCCAGTAAAATAATATGCTAAACAGCATATTATAAAAATAAAAATTTAATAAGAAAGGAAATACAATGCCAAAGTTGAAATCGGCAACTTCTACCCAAGGCCGTAACAAGGCAGGCGCTCGCGCTTTATGGCGCGCCACCGGCATGACAGATGACGACTTTGGTAAGCCAATTATCGCCGTGGTGAACTCGTTCACCCAATTTGTCCCTGGTCATGTGCACTTAAAAGACATGGGACAGTTGGTTGCTGGTGCAATTGAAGAAGCCGGTGGTGTGGCGAAAGAGTTTAATACCATCGCCGTTGATGACGGCATTGCTATGGGTCACAGCGGTATGCTTTATAGCTTACCGTCACGCGACCTTATCGCTGACTCTGTAGAATATATGGTAAATGCCCATTGCGCTGATGCCATGGTATGTATTTCAAACTGTGACAAAATCACCCCAGGCATGTTGATGGCAGCGATGCGCCTTAACATTCCTGTTATTTTTGTTTCTGGCGGTCCAATGGAAGCGGGTAAAACTAAGCTTTCCGACCAAATCATCAAACTCGATTTAGTTGACGCGATGATCCAAGGTGCCGATCCAAAAGTATCTGACGCACAATCTGACCAAGTAGAGCGTTCAGCATGCCCTACTTGTGGTTCATGTTCTGGTATGTTCACAGCTAACTCAATGAACTGTTTAGCAGAAGCATTAGGTTTAGCACTGCCAGGGAACGGTTCAATGTTAGCCACCCATGCCGATCGTGAGCAAATATTCTTAGATGCAGGTAAAGAAATTGTTAAATTAACTAAACGTTATTACCAAGACAACGATGAATCAGCTTTACCACGTAATATTGCCAATAAAGCTGCTTTTGCAAATGCTATGTGTCTAGATATTGCGATGGGTGGTTCAACCAATACCATATTGCATTTACTCGCCACAGCGCAAGAAGCTGAAATAGATTACATCATGAGCGATATGGATAAATTATCACGCATTGTGCCGCAGTTATGTAAAGTTGCGCCATCAACGCCTGAATATCATATGGAAGATGTCCATCGCGCAGGAGGGGTAATCGCTATCTTAGGTGAATTAGCACGCGCTAATTTATTAACTACCGATGTGCCAAATGTGTTAGGTACTACATTAGCTGATGTAATTGCTAAATATGATATTACGGTCACAGACGATGAAGACGTTAAAAAATTCTACCGCGCTGGACCTGCTGGTATTCGTACCACTAAAGCATTTAGCCAAGATTGTCGCTGGGATACCTTAGACAATGACAGAGTTAATGGTTGTATTCGCAATGTTGAAAATGCTTTTTCAACAGAAGGTGGTTTAGCTGTACTCTCAGGTAATATTGCTGACGACGGTTGTGTTGTTAAAACCGCGGGCGTATCAGACGATAACCTAACCTTTACTGGTCCGGCACATATTTTTGAAAGCCAAGATGCTGCTGTAGCGGGTGTTTTAGATGGGAAAGTAGTGGCTGGCGAAGTCGTTGTTATTCGTTATGAAGGCCCTAAAGGTGGCCCTGGTATGCAAGAAATGCTTTACCCAACCACTTACTTAAAGTCGATGGGTTTAGGTAAATCATGTGCTTTGTTAACTGACGGGCGCTTCTCTGGCGGTACATCAGGTTTATCAATTGGTCATGTTTCGCCAGAAGCCGCTGCAGGTGGAACTATTGGCTTAGTTGAGCAAGGTGACATTATTCACATTGATATTCCTAATCGTGTGATTAAATTAGAACTTTCTGAAGATGTACTTGAAGCTCGTCGTGTGGCGATGGAAGAAAAAGGCAGAGATGCTTGGAAACCTGTGAATCGAGATCGTCCAATTAGTTACGCGTTAAAGAATTATGCAATGTTAGCAACCAGTGCTGACAAAGGTGCTGTTAGAAATCGTGAATTACTAGATCAGCTAGGCTATTAAGGTTAAATAGGTGAAATCATGGCGACCAATATCGCAGCAGAGGCGCTTATTATAAAAGGAAAACAGGCGATGAGAGATATTGGTTTAGAATATTTACGTCGGATTTTAATGGCTCCAGTTTATGATGTTGCCGTTGAAACTGAGCTTACTAGTTGTACTAAATTATCAGCAAAGCTGGGTAATGAAATTTACTTAAAGCGTGAAGACCAGCAACCTGTTCATTCATTTAAACTTCGCGGCGCTTATAATAAGCTTGCGCAATTGCCAAAAGAGCAAAGCCAATATGGTG
The DNA here is from genome assembly GCA_002162925.1 of Thalassotalea sp. 42_200_T64. Lineage (GTDB taxonomy): Bacteria > Pseudomonadota > Gammaproteobacteria > Enterobacterales > Alteromonadaceae > Thalassotalea_A. The sequence continues at coordinate 14,748 of MABC01000041.1, forward strand.
TTATTGCCGCATCAGCTGGTAATCATGCGCAAGGGTTAGCGTTAGCGGCTAAAAAGCTAGGCATCAATGCCACTATTGTTATGCCTATCACCACGCCCGATATAAAAGTCGACAATGTTCGCCGCTTTGGCGCTGAAGTGCGTTTAATTGGTAAAAGCTTTAATGAAGCTCAGCAAGCCTCAATGGAATTTGCCGAACAAGAAAATAAAACCATTATTCACCCATTTGATGATCCCGACGTTATTGCCGGGCAAGGGACTGTTGCTAAAGAATTAATGCAACAATTACCCAATGTCGATGTGGTATTCATACCTGTTGGTGGTGGTGGTTTGCTTGCTGGTATGGCGGTTTATTTAAAACAGCTATCGCCAAATACTAAAGTTATTGGTGTTGAAGCCGAAGATTCAGCGTGTTTAGCGGCGGCAATGATCGCTGGAAAACCGGTTGATTTAGATCATGTCGGTCTATTTGCTGATGGTGTGGCAGTTAAGCGCATTGGCAGCAATACTTTTTCGCTTATTAAGCATTTTTGCGATCAAGTTATTACCGTTTCAAGTGATGAAATTTGCGCATCAATAAAAGATATTTTTGAGCAAACTCGCGTTATTGCTGAACCTGCAGGTGCCTTATCGTTAGCTGGACTGACTAAATATTGTCAAACTAGCGCGGGTAATGAAAAATTAGCCGCCGTATTGTCTGGCGCGAATATGAATTTTCACTCACTGCGTTATGTATCAGAGCGTTGTGAGTTGGGTGAACAAAAAGAAGCGGTGCTTTCTGTCGTTATTCCTGAAGAAAAGGGCAGTTTCCGCCATTTTTGTCAGGCTTTGAATGGCAAAGCGATCACCGAATTTAATTATCGTTATGCCGATCAACGCCAAGCGCATATTTTTGTTGGCGTAAGGCTTAGCGAGGGTAAGGCTGAGCTCGAGCAAATCATTCACGATTTAACCGAACAAGGCTATCAGGTTAGCGACTTTACCGATAATGAACTGGCGAAATTGCATGTACGCTATATGATCGGCGGGCAAGCAACGGCCCCTCAGAATGAGCGTATTTTCAGCTTTGAGTTTCCGGAATACCCGGGAGCGTTAGAGAAATTCTTAGATACTTTAGGTGAGCTGTGGAATATTTCTTTATTTCATTACCGCAACCATGGTGCAGCGTTTGGCCAAGTGCTCGCCGGGATTGAAGTGCAGGAAAGCGAACAATTAGCCTTTTTCCGGCATTTAAAAGATTTGGGTTTTAACTACAAAGAAGAAACTGATAATCCGGCGTATCAGACATTTTTGAGTAAATAAAAGCAGCGACGAGCTTCGGGCGACGAGCAGATGTCAGTAAGGATTAAGTCTGCCATGCACTATTTGAGTTTAGGAGGTCCCGTGGCAAGCACGGGATGACGGTTTATTGTCTCAAATCCGGTTTTGAGTGCTAATCTTGTTGATTTAACTTCTCTTCAAGTTCAATGAGTTTCGCTGCCATTTCATCCAGCTTTGCTCGCGTTTTTATCAATACTTGCGTTTGTACGTCAAATTCTTCGCGGCTAACTACGTCTAATTGCGACAACTTGCTTTGCAGCACTTGTTTGGCTTTCGCTTCAAAGTCAGATGCCACATTTTTTACCCCCGGCGGGATAGATTCAGTAATTTGTTTGGCAATATCTTCAATTTTCTTGGCGTTAATCATCATCGTCTCTTCTGGATAAATTACATTGATTCATTGTAAACAAAAAAGCAGTGAATTGCTGTTATAAAAGTATTAAATCAACAAGCCCTAGGCGCTCAGCGAAAAAGCAGGTAAAATTGCCGTCTTATTTTTTGACAGAACTGCAAATGAAACTTAACCCCGGACAAAATGAAGCGAAAAACTACGTTAGTGGTCCTTGCCTGGTGCTCGCTGGCGCTGGCAGTGGTAAAACCGGTGTTATTTGTCAAAAAATCTCTTACCTGATCCAAGAATGTGACTATAAGGCACGCAATATCGCCGCGGTAACCTTTACCAATAAGGCTGCCCGGGAAATGAAAGAACGCGTCATTAAAATGCTGGGGCGCGATTTATCACGGGGCTTAATGGTCTCTACCTTTCATTCTCTTGGTCTCGATATTGTTCGTCGTGAAATAAAAATATTAGGCTTTAAGCCGGGATTTACCTTATTTGATGATCAAGATAGCTTAGCGTTATTAAAAGAGCTTAGCGAAAAAGAGCTCGACGGTGATAAAGAATTGCTGTCGCGTTTGCAAAGCTCGATCTCTAATTGGAAAAATGACCTGTTACTACCCGAGCAAGTGTTAAAGGTAGTCCGTGGCGCGGATGAAGTATTATTTGCCGAGTTTTATCAACGTTATCACCAAAATATGCGGGCGTATAATGCGCTGGATTTTGATGACTTGATCATGATCCCAACACTGTTATTACGCAACTTTGAAGAAGTGCGGTTGCGTTGGCAGAAAAAAATCCAATATTTGCTGGTGGATGAATATCAAGATACCAACACCAGCCAATACGAGCTGGTAAAGAATTTAGTGGGTGAGCGCGCGCGCCTAACTGTGGTGGGCGATGATGATCAATCGATATATTCATGGCGTGGCGCGAAACCGCAAAACCTGGTGCTGCTTGGTGAAGACTACCCGCAGTTGAAATTAATAAAACTGGAACAAAATTACCGTTCCAGCGGCCGCATCTTAAAATGTGCCAACATTCTGATCGCCAACAATCCGCATGTTTACGATAAAGCACTGTTTAGTGAGCTTGCTTATGGTCCAGAATTGCGAGTGATAAAAACCAAGAATGAAGACCATGAAGCCGAGCGGGTAGCTGGGGAGTTACTGGGGCATCGATTTTTAAACAAAAGTAAATTTAAAGATTACGCCATTTTATATCGTGGTAATTTTCAATCGCGAGTGATTGAAAAGGTGCTGATGCAGAACCGTATTCCTTATAAAATCAGCGGTGGTACCTCATTCTTCTCGCGCTCTGAAATTAAAGACATCATGGCCTATCTGCGCCTGGTGGTTAACCCGGATGACGATAATGCGTTTTTGCGTATAGTCAATGTGCCAAGGCGTGAAATTGGCCCGGCGACGTTAGAGAAATTGGGTACTTATGCCAATATTCGACAAATCAGTATGTTTGCCGCCAGTTTTGAATTAGGACTGGAACAACATTTGACCGGCAGAGGCCTGGCCAATGTGCAGCGCTTTTGCCGAATGATTGTCGAAACCGAAGATAACGCCAACCGTGGCGATACGGCGGCAGTGCTGCGCAGTTTTATTCAAAGTATCAACTACGAAGATTGGCTTTACGATACATCGCCGAGCACCAAAGCCGCCGAGATGCGAATGAAAAACGTTACTCAACTGTTTAGCTGGGTAACCGATATGCTTGCTGGCAATGAGCAAGATGAGCCGATGACGCTGGCACAAATCGTCACTCGCTTAACGTTGCGCGATATGATGGAGCGTGGCGAAGAAGATGAAGACACAGATCAAGTGCAATTAATGACGTTACACGCCTCTAAAGGTCTGGAGTTTCCTTATGTCTTCTTAATCGGCATGGAAGAAGGTATGTTACCCCATCAAACCAGTATTGATGAAGATAACGTTGAAGAAGAACGCCGTTTGGCCTACGTTGGTGTTACCAGAGCAAAACGGGAATTAGTTTTCACTTATGCGCAAGAGCGTCGCCAGTATGGTGAAGTGATCCGCACCGAACCCTCACGGTTTTTATACGAAATGCCACAGGACGATTTAGCCTGGGAGCAAAGTAGTCAACGCAAACAAAGCGCCGTTGAGACTCAAGAAAAAGGCAAGGCCGGTGTTGCCGGCTTAAGAGCTATGCTTAACGCCAACAAAAAATAATACCAATGCCATTGCTACCTGTAAGCTACCAACAAGCGAAATGATCTTCGCTTAATCCAAGAATATTGTTGAGCATAATTTCGTTACCGTCGTTGTCAATAATCACCCCATTGAAATGCCCGAGATATTGCCGAAAATTACTTTTCAGTAACCAAAGATTAAGACGTTCTTCGCGACTATTTATCGGGGTAAATGTTAAATCAACCTTCGCGGTTTGAACGCTATGGTGTGCACTGCGGATATGCCAGGGCTGGGTATTGAGTGTGCTGCTGCGCTGGCGCTGAAAATCAAATTGTACTGCTGGCAAGTAATGACGCTTGCCATTAAGCCAGAAAACATTTTCACTGTCGCCAGTTTCATTTACCCCCGCGGCTAAATTGAGCCCGATGATACCGATATCTGTCTTGGCGTTAATACTGGCCCAGCGCCAACTGGTTTCTCGGCGCATGTAACCCGCTGAAAAATCATAACCGGCCAAGGCGTGGTTTAAATTTTGTCCTTGCTGGTTAATACTTAACTTACCTGTTACCAGCAAACCATTGTGCTTTTGGGTGTAAGTCCAACCGTTATAACCTGTTGGACTACACATGGCTAAGGGATCACTTTTGGCGAAAGCAGTTAAGGTGATATCGGCTTGTATATGGCGACTGTTGAGCCGCAACTGCCATTGACCATTTTGGATAACAAAACCAATGTTATTGGCAGCTGATCCTATCGAGGCAGTACCGTTGTTGGGCGATGCACAGCTGCTATAACCTATACCTGGTGGCCGTAGCCAACTTTGCTCAATGATGGTGTTGTTGGCGATGTCATAAATATAGATAAAGCCATTGGCTAAATAACGAATGTCGGCAATGGCGACACCAATGATGTATTTTGCCGTATTAATACTGACGAATTGAAATTGTTTGTAGTGAAAGTGTTTACTGAGCTTACCGGCTGGTTTATCCATACAATCAAAATAGCGAAACTGATTTAGCGCTAAATGCTTAATCGGGCGATCAAATTGGCCAAATTGCGGCAGACCATCACTATTCATTAAGCAAAATGGTAAGTGGCTAGTATCGGCTTCCATGCAGTATCTCTTTTGTTATTTAATCAAATTGGTATTACAGCAATTACTTTACCTTGTAACGGGTAAAGATAAAAGCAGCATAATAATCAAGGAGTCAAGGAGTCAAGGAGTCAAGGAGTCAAGGAGTCAAGGAATCAAGGAGTCAAGGAGTCAAGGAATCAAGGAGTCAAGGAGTCAAAGTGTATGGTTGAAAGTCATAAGTCGAATAAAACTGGACTTTTAGCGCTTTAATTGAAATAAGTGTTTACTTTTTATACAAAGGCGATTAAAGTAGCGCCGTTATCTATTCACGCCTTGTTTATTTAACTGATTATCAGCAGTGATAATCCTTGTTTTGTCTTTCCCTTTCGCAGTCAGTCATCACTTCAAAAATTAAGCTTTATTGTTGTCTGAGTTATCGAGATGCGTCTCGAAATGAGTACTTTCCATTAATTAGTACAATTCCAAGTTGATCAAACAATAAAAAGCTTTTCATATTCATGCGCCGTTTTACCTAAGGGTATGGCGCAAATTAAAAGAGTTTTATTATGTCCTTTAAACATAACGGTAAGATTTATTCGATTAAATCACCAGTACAATCCATTTCGGTCAATAAGCACAATATTGTGGTGACGGATCAAAAATGTTCACAGTTATTTTCATTTAAAAATGTCAATGAAACCAAGTGTTTCTTAGCCCGGCTAGTGAACGGCTAATACCAAGTCGTATAAGTTAGAGCTGATACCGATTAAAGTAAATGTATAGCCGCTGAGGGGCAATAACTTACTTTAATTGGTGCTATACCAAATTGGTATTAAGCGCAGTGATTGATATCATCAATTGATTTAGCGTTTTCTACGGCGACTGGTTTACCAATAAAAAATCCCTGTCCAAATTCACAGCCAGCTTCAATGACTTTATCAAGCTGCGCTTGCGATTCAATGCCTTCGGCGATTAGCCTGAACCCAAATGATTCCCCTAGGCGGGCCAAACTTTTGGTGAGTTCTAAATTTTTATCATTGGCTCCTAGTGAACGGACAAAACATTGATCTAATTTGATAAATTCAAAGGGATAATTATTTAAATAGTTTAATGACGACAAGCCAGAACCATAATCGTCGAGCGCTAATTTTACTCCGGTTTTTTTGAGTTGTTTTAAATTAATTAATGAATGATCTGGTTGCTGATGAAACGCTTGTTCATTAAATTCAATGATCAGACGCTGTGGTTCAACAAAATTTTGTAGCACCAACTGGCTTAGTTGCTGCATGGATTTGTTTTGTAGGATATGTTTGCCAGACAAATTAATACTAATAAAAACATGATTTAACTTACCTTCATTATCCCAAATGGTTAATTGCTTGGCCACGCTGGTCAATACCCAATTTTCAATAGCGATGATAAGACCGGTTTCTTCTGCAGTAGAGAGAAATTCTGCAGGCGCTAACAACCCCTTAGTTGGATGCTGCCAACGTAACAAAGCTTCAAAACCAATGATTTTGTTATGCATTAAATTCGATATTTTTTGGTAATACAAGACAAACTCATTGTTTAACACCGCTTGTCGTAAATCTTGCTCTAGGGTTAAGCTGGCTAATAATTCTTCGCGCATACTTTTGGCAAAAAACATCAGACGACCACGGCCCATAGCTTTTGCCTGATACATGGCGGCATCAGCGTCGCGCAATACTTCGGTGGCATTGGTATAGCTGCGATCACAAATCGCAATGCCGATGCTGGCACCTGAGAGTAATTGCTGTCCTTCAATAATGAAAGGCTGCCTTATGGCTTCGATAATACGGCTCGCTATATCTTCAGCGTCATCGGCATGGCTAAGGCTATCAAGTAAAATTACAAATTCATCTCCACCCAAGCGTGACAAAATGTCATTACCACGAATACACTCGGCAATGCGGTCGGCAATTTGAATTAACAACAAATCACCAATATGATGGCCTAAAGTATCGTTAATTATCTTAAAGCGGTCGATATCGATAAATAACACACCAAAGCGATGGTCAATATGGCGTTGTATGTGCTTGATGGCGTGCTTCACTCTGTCGATAAACATTGCCCGGTTAGGCAGTTTGGTTAAGGTGTCATGATGAGCCTCATAGTAAAGTCTTAACTCACTTTGACGATGCTGCTCTACCTGTTTACGCAAATTAACATTGCTTTGATGTAAATGCTGGGTTCGGTCAAAAATAATGTCTTCAATGTCTTTGCTATACAGTTTTAATAGCTCATTGGCGCGAATACGGTGAATGGCGGCAGAAATATGGAGTGCAATAAACTTAATTAATTCCAGATTGATTTTGGTTTGATGGTTGGGGTTGATAAAGCCTTTGACGCCAATTAAACCAATAGTAAGGCCTTCGACCATTAATGGCGAAGCTAGCCAGACATCAACCAAACGTGTTTTTGGGTTGCGAGTGGGAAACGCTCTTTTACTGACAGTATTTTCAGTTTCTAAAATGGCGACTTGATCATGGTTAATCAGCACAGGTTTAGCTAAGCTAGTGATAAAATCGACAATGTCGGGGTTCAGTTGTTGATCTATGGGGGAGCAATTTAACTCATCAATATAAAAGTGATCACCCTGCGGATTATTTGCTTGAGTAAATAATTGAATATAAAGGTTTTCTGCTGGGAAATAGGTTTGGATGATTTTTTGTAGCGCAGGATAAAAGCAAGACAAATCTGCCACTGAACCACAAAGCTCAGCAAGTTTTAATAAGCCAGTCTGTACTCGTTTGTTGTTCTTGTATTGCCCTAGGAGCAATTTGAGCTTAATTAGTACGTTACGTTTACTTCCTGCCATCTTGAGTCTTTGTTCCTTCAAAGTTCGTAAGTCAATATCTTTTAGATGATTTTGACAATAGTCAAAATGAACTTATAAGTGTAGCAACCAATGGGGTGTTTTCCATGTTTGCCTCAATGATAAAGATATATTTTTTAGTATAGCTGAATAAATAGGCTTAAAGCAGAAATAATTACCCTCGACAGGATTATCTCATTGCTAACATTCAAGCCATAACGCCCTAACCAACCTTGGTAATCGTTATGCCTCGGTTGCTTAGCTATCATCTTTTTACCCCGGAAAATTGAAGAGTGAAAATTAAGTTCAGATATTGCTATTTTATTTGTAAGACATTGACCATAGATGTTGGTGTTGTTAGCGGAAAAATCTCCTAAATATAAAATTAAAGTTAATATAAACAACTTGTTACCAGTGTTGCTTATTTGTTAATCAATATATTTTTATTCAGTCAATTGCATCCATTGCTAACTACAGTAAACTTTATCTTAGTTACAGGACGTAGCTAATTAGAAATCAAACATTGGAAATTTGGTAGGGATGCTATAAGGATAGCTTAACGGATTATTAAGCAGATCAGGAAGATCGTTTAACATTGGATGTGTTACTCGCAAGAGTTTAGGGACAAGTCATAAGGTGTCAGGATGACCGAAAAGAAAAAATAACGTACGGAAACGATGCAAAATATAAGGATAGTATTACAAGGATAGGTTCAGGGCTGGAATACCAGAACAAAGACAAATGATTTGTCGAAAAGCGATAGGTTTTTACCTATCGTTTTTTTTTGATCAAAAACTAACAGTTTTGTCGCTATTTGACGTAAAATATAAATAATCCATTGTTAAATAAGATTGTTATGAGCAGAAGCAAAAAATCACGTAAACCAGGCCGGATGAAGTCTGCAAGTGCACCCAAAAAGGTAGTCTTGGAAGAAAAAGAACCGAGAGCTAGGAAGACCTCTGGTAATAAAGCCGGTACCAGACAGCAAGTAGCTAAAGATAATGCAATTAGCAGCGATAATGCCGCAGCTAAGGATCCCAGAATTGGTAGTAAAAAACCAATTGATTTAGGTATTGTACTAACACCGGTAAAAAAAGCGAAAAAGCAAAAGCAGCCTGCCAAAACCCATGTAGCGCCAATTCAAGTGATTGATGATTCAGAAGATTTGGAACAAGAATTATTGACCATTGAAGGTAATGTAGAGTTACAACAGATAGCGGCAAAAGTTGATAGTGGTGAAGAGGTGTCTGAACAAGAAGCTGAGTTACTTGCAACTTCCCTGGAAAGATACCAGCAACTCATTGACACCTTAGGCTTAGAAAATGATGAAGCTAGTGAAGTTAGTGAAGCTACAGAAGAAATTGACCCGGAAGATGAGCTTTGGGATAAATTAGACAGTTCAGATTTATCTGACTTTAAAGAGTAAATGTTTTCGTGATAACATTACCCATTGTATTACTGTGGTTGGCTGCAGTAGTAATCATCATTCTTGCCGGCTATGCAACACTGTTGATGTTTAAACTTCATCAACAAAAACAACAGCGCTTATTGACTAGCCAGCAAGAGCAGCAGAAGCAGGTTGCAAGAGATGTTAAAACGGTTAATTCGATAGTATTAATCGCTAAGGCGATAGATCAAAAGCAGTGTGAGATCTCTGAAGGTTGTTGGCGTTTATCGGTGTTAATTGAATCATTGCCTGAACAAAGTGAACAGTTAAAGATAAAATTTCCTGCTATATTTAAGCTATATAGCAAAATCAGCCATATGCCGATCCTTGATGCCCGTAAACAACTTTCTAAAAAAGAAAAGTTAAAACTTGATTTAGAGCGGATGAAGGTGGAGGAAGAGCTGGAACAGGCGGTATTTGAAGATATCGCTAACCTTGTGCCTTTTGCGCATTCACTGCAACAAATGCTAAATAAACAATAAGAGAAGCGGAGCTGAATTATGTCTGAGCAACTAAAAACAGAATTCACTAAACGAATCATAGCACTTCAAACTCGAGTAGACTCAATCCATGGAGATTTTGCCGAAGGTAGAGCTGCTGATTGGTCAGAACAGGCCGGTGAAAGAGAGAATGATGAAGTATTGAATGCGTTAGAATCGGAAGCAAAGATTGAAATACAGCAGCTTTCTAATGCGATTACTCGCATTGATAATGGTTCCTATGGGCAATGCTCATCTTGCGGTGAAGATATCGCTATAGCACGATTAAAAGTACAGCCTGCGGCAACCAAATGCATTGAATGTGCCGATTAGCGGCTATTTAATCTTAGCCCTTAAGATTAAATCATTGCGCTCGATCAATGTCGCGTAAGCGGAAACTCTTTATACTTGCAAACCTTAGTAGAGAAAGGTTTGCACAATGTCATATAGTGAAATGTTTTCCCCAGAGTTATTAGCGAAATATAACGTTAGTGGTCCACGATATACTTCATATCCAACCGCTTTAGAATTTAATGACAACTTCAGTGAAGCTGATTTAGTCACTGCAGTAAATAAATCTGCAACTAACGAACTATCATTGTACGTTCATATCCCATTTTGCCACAGTCTTTGCTATTACTGTGGTTGTAATAAAATTATTACTCGCCAAACTTCCAAGTCGGATGAATATCTTAATTATTTATTTAAAGAAATTGATGCCAGAGCATCACTGTTTAAAGATTATCAAGTTAAGCAATTACACTGGGGTGGCGGTACACCAACATTTTTAACGAAAGATCAAATTACCCGATTAGTCACAAAGCTAAAGGCATCGTTCAATTTTACTGGCTCGGTAGAAATGAGCATCGAAGTAGATCCACGAAAAATAGACTTAGACCTGGTGGATCATTTATTTGATGAAGGTTTTAATCGCCTTAGTATAGGCGTACAAGATACCGATTTAAAAGTACAAGAAGCGATTAACCGGGTGCAAAGCACTGAGTTTATCACCGACTTGGTACATCGCGCCAAAGCGGTTGGTTTTAAATCAGTGAACCTGGACTTAATTTATGGATTGCCTCATCAAACGGTGGAAACTTTCGCCAATACGATGAAAGCGGTAAAAATAATGGATCCGGATAGAATTTCGTTATTCAGTTACGCTCATATACCAAGCCGATTTGCTGCGCAACGAAAAATCAAAGATGAGTGGATGCCTAATGCGGAGCAAAAATTTGCCTTGATGCAATTTGCCATTGAATCATTCATCGACCTTGGTTATGAATTTATCGGCATGGATCATTTTGCCAAACCAGAGGATGAATTGGCCATTGCCCAACGTGAAGGCAAGTTACATCGTAACTTCCAGGGCTACACCACTCTTGGTGACTGCGATCTGCTGGCTCTAGGTGTGTCCTCAATTAGCGCCATTGGTCAAAGCTTTAGTCAAAATAGTAAAACTTTGAATGAATACTACGAAATGGTTGAAGCGAAAGGTAATGCCTTAGAAAAAGGCATAGTAACAACCACCGATGATGTGATCAGAGCTGCTGTGATTAAAGAGTTGATGTGTAATTTTAGCTTGCAAAAATCAGCCATTGAACAGCAATTTGATATTAATTTTGATCAATATTTTGCTGACGATCTCGCGAGTTTAGCTACCTTTATTAAAGATGATTTGCTAGTTAACAACGAGAAAGAAATTGTCGTTGCAGCAAAGGGGCGCTTATTAATTCGTAATATTTGTATGTCGTTTGATGCTTATTTAAAAACAAAGTTGCATCAGCAACGCTTCTCACGAGTGATCTAACAGGTTTTACTTAATTAATATCCCCTAAACTAAACGTATGGCCGGCACTGTGAATGAGCAATTGTGGGCCATCTTCTTTTTCAACTAAATCGGCGATCTCCGCCCATTGATAAAATACATTTCTATGTATTGCCGCAAATAAATTACGGCGTACATTGACTTGCAAATTACCCTGCGGATCAAAGCTTAAAGGATGTTGTTCATTGATGATCAGTTTATCACCTGTGTTGGTCGTTAATTCGATAGTTTTCGGCGTTAAGTCTGGCAGGTATTGCCAATGAGTAATGATAAAAGGCTGGTCTTCGACATTAATTTTTAGTTTCTCCACCGGCGTCACTAAAAAGTAGCCATCCTGCTCCTTTTTAATCACCGTAGAAAAAAGTTTTACCAGCCGTTCTCTGGCAATAACACTGCCATGATGAAACCAGCGACCGTCGGCTTTTATCGTTAAATCCATCTCTCCACAATAAGGAGGGTTCCATAATTCAACCGGCGGAATAGCACCCTCTTGAGCGGATAGTTGCTTGCAGATGCTTTCTAATGACATTGGTACACTCGTTGTGGTGAGTTAACAAATATGTACTATAACATTTTAGTGGCTACAGTAATGACGTTAAGCGGCGTAATTGGTGACTCTATTCTTGCCCTCGGCTTTTGAAATATACATAGCTTTGTCGGCTTTCTTTATTACGGTATCTAAGGTGTCGCCATTTCCAACCTGAGCGATACCAATACTAACGGTGGTTGAAAACTCTAAATCATCAAATATTACTACACACTCTTCAATGGCTATTCTAAGCCGCTCGGCCAGATTGTAGGCATCACCTATGGTATTGTCATGACAGCCAATCATAAATTCTTCGCCGCCGATTCGACCACAAAAATCACTGGCACGGATGATACTGCGGGTTAAATCACCAATTTCTTTTAGCATTTGATCGCCTGCCGGATGGCCATATTGATCATTAATCAATTTAAAATTATCAATATCAAAGGCAATAAAAGACAGCGGTTTATCCTGTCTATTGCTTTGTGCTACCGCCATGGTTGCTAAATTCATAAATGCACGACGATTTGGCAGATGGGTAAGCATGTCAGTACGAGCTTCAAATTCCGCTTGCTCTTTGGCGGCTTTTAATTTTTGATTTTGGTTTTTAACCTGCTCTTGTAAAGCATAAGCTTGCTCGTAAGCGACTGAAACTGTGTCTAAATCTTCGGTCGAGCCTTCTTCGTAATGAGCTTTAGCTTTTACGTACATCGCCCACATTAAACAAGTTAACTGTGCCAACATTCCTATTGTCGGTAAAAATACCAAACCATAACTAGGACTAATCCAGCCCCAAGTTTGCAAATTTGTACTTAGTAAAATTATGAAGAATAATGTTTTTGCTAACACCATAGTGAGCATTTTCTTTTCACCTAAAACGCCACAATAAATGGCGGCAATTATGGCTACCGGAAAAATAAATATCGCCAGTTGTTGAATTTGCATCGCAAGTTCATGAAAGCCGATAATGGCAACAGGTAAGGCAATTAAGACTAAAGATAACGAGATATGCATCGCTTTATCGGCGATTAATGAATGGTATGAAGCATTACTATAAACCCTGATAAATTGCACACCTGCAGCCATCATTACCACCATGGCTATGGTGCCAAGCGGATGAAAGCCCAGGTTTGGAATATAAAGGTTCAGTATTCCTGTGGTCAGCCCGAGTACAGGCAAAGAACTCAGGGCAAACAAGATATACCAAAGGAAAAACTTTTCTTTTAAGAATTTCCAAAAAATAAAACTGAGAAACGAAGACAGTACAATAAAACTTACCACAAGACCAAAAATGAGGTGTTCAATATTTGCAGCCTCAGCGATTGTTGTGGTCGACCACACCCTAAAAGAAGAGAACCTCGGGGTTGCGACATCACTGAACGTTTCGAGTAAAATCTCTTTGCTTTGATTTGGACCAAGTTCAAGCGGAAGAGCGACTCTGGGAAAGGCGATAGCACGACTGCCGCCACTTTCAAATAGTGCATTTTTAATGACTTGAAATTCTTCGCCGCTACTTTCCGTTCTTTGATATAAAACGACAGTCGAGGGTAAATGGTAGGGATACTCTAAATAAACAACAATTTTATTATTGTTTAAGTTTTTAATTTTGGTTTTAAGCCACACAGAACCGGCAAAATTACCTAACCAAGGGGGATTACTTTTGGTTTCTTGAAAACCTTCCTCTTTCAACCAGACTTGTTCCGCGATTAATTGTGATTGTTCATCAATTAGAAATGTTGTTTTGCCTTCTATAGTTTGACCATTTTCAGACCCATCTACTTCAATTTCAGGCAAACTATTTGCGCTATAACAAACGCCTGAAGTTAGGGTAAGTAGAATAATAAATATAAATTTATATAGAGTAATGAACTGTTTCATTTGGTTAATTTATTTTCTTATATTTGATTAGTTTTTTTTCTTATATAAATTAAATCTATCAGGTTTTTAAAAAAAAGGTAAATTAACGGTCAATAAAGTTGAATAAATCGAAATTTGTATCAAAAAAAGTTACTTAGTTTATATCGAGCGGTTAAAAACTTTTAGATTCGTGGGTTAGATCAAAAACGATTTTAATTTATTTTCATACTTAGATGATTTTTTACTCAGCTGAACGATGCTAATCACCTGTATATTGAATGAAAAAGTAAGACAATTTTTAAAAATGATAAAATATAGTAAGTTTGTATCTAGAATTACTTGAAAATTATCCTGTAACTAATATACAATCCGCGCACTGGTTCAAACCTAGCTTTGACACAGTGCACGCAACACCCGTATATAACGCCTGTTATGTATCTCAGTGGTGGCTATAGCTCAGTTGGTAGAGCCCCGGATTGTGATTCCGGTTGTCGAGGGTTCAAATCCCTTTAGCCACCCCATTTTTCCCCTTTAAAATCAATCGTTTAAGTCTGAAACCTGTTGTGAGCTTTGTAACTCATAAATTGATCCTGTGCATATCCTGTACGCATGTAAAACCAAGTAGATCCCATTCCTGTAAAGTGCCACTAACGGGCTGGTGAATGTGTGAGCATTGGCATGGGGTTATTGAGTTGGAGGGGTTGTGGGAGTTACGGTCTGGGTACGGTAGTTTAGGTGGGGGTATTCACTTAATTAGCTAATACTTACTGAATATAATTGAGTCAAGTTCATGGTATCAAATAAATATATAAATTTTATTTATAACTTTTTAACATTATGTAATATTGGTCTTAATAAAGAATATTTTTAGTGAGTGAACTTTATTAATGTCAGCTCGCAATAAACGTATATTTAAAAGGGAGTATAAATGTATTTTAGTAAACTGAAATTGAATCATTGGCAGCAATTTAAAAATATCGACCTAGATATTCACGATAGATTAACAATCATTACTGGTGCTAATGGTTGTGGGAAGACAACATTATTAAATGTTTTTGCAAAACATTCAGGGTGGCAAGCGCAATCATTATCAACCCCTAAAAAAGATAAAAAAACAGGAATAATTAAGTTTATAACTAGATATTTTCATGGAGAGGATGAAGACAAAGGGAATAATATTGGTGAAATTATATATTCAAATAATGCCAAAGCTAGCTTATTAGTTAATGAGTCCAACGCTGCACAATATCAAATCCAAATCAACGGGCAACAAACTTTAAAGTCATTTTATATTCCTTCACATCGACCCATTTTTAGATATCAAGCACTAGGAAATATCCCTACAGCAAAGAAGAATAAGCAAAATGCTTTTAATGAAGTTTCTAGTGCTAATAGTCAAAGATATTTTGGTAATGGAGGGCAGTCTTCTAGTTTTTTGATGAAAACAACTCTTATTGGATGGGCTATTAATGGATATGGAGTGACAAATAATAACAAAACGATAATGCCGGAGGATCAGGAACAGATTGCTTTTTATGAGGGATTTCAAGATACATTAAGAAAAATACTACCAAAAACTCTTGGGTTCAAAGAGTTTGAAATTAGAAATATGGAAATTGTATTTATTTGTAATGATGGCAATGACGAATTTATACTAGAAACAGCATCTGGTGGGATTAGTGCGTTGATTGATATAGCATGGCAAATATACATGTATGCGTCTAAAGATAACCCCCATTATACAGTACTTATAGATGAGGTCGAAAATCATCTACATCCTATTATGCAGCGGAGAATATTACCTGACTTACTTCGCGCATTCCCAACGGCAAGGTTTATTGTTTCAACACATAGCCCTCTTGTTGTCGGTTCCGTTAAAGAGTCAAGTATCTATGCCCTAACGTACAACGATAATCATAAAATAGAATCAAAAATATTAGATTTTTTAAATAATCCTAAAACAGCCAACGAAATCTTAGATGAAGTTCTTGGTGTATCTTTCACGATGCCTATTTGGGTCGAAGAAAAGTTAAATGAAGTGATAATTAGATATAGTCATAATACGTCACCGTCGAGCTTTAGTAGTTTAAGAAAAGAATTATCTGAACTCGGGCTTGATAGGATGTTTCCATACTCATTACAAAAGGTTATGGAGAACTATAATGATTAAAATACTGAGGCCCGAATGTCCTTATCCTGTAGCGTTACAAAATGGGAACTATAAACATCATTTAAACAAAGATGCGCTGAAAAAAGCTAACTTTGATAAGTGCATGTACTGTGAAAGCAAGATTTCACAGATTGATTTCGCACATATAGAGCATTTTAAACCTAAAGCGGAAAATAAATTTCCTGAATTAGAGTTCGTCTGGGATAATTTAGGTTATGCTTGCCCTAAGTGTAACAACGCTAAGTCTGATAAGTTTCACAATGATACACAGTATATTGACCCCTATAGTGAAAATCCAACCGACTATTTTTTTGCAGCAGGAGCTTTGTTATTAATAAAAAATGGCTCTGAACGTTCAGAAATTTCAATAAGAGATATTGAATTAAATCGTCCTGAACTATTGGAGAGGCGTCTAGATAAAATTACTGAAATACAAAAATCTATTAATGCGTGTTATCGAACAACCAACGAGGCCCTCAAGACGGCTGCGCTAAATGAACTAGAGTTGGAGTCATCAACTGAAAAAGAATATTCTTTTTTTATTGCTGCCTTGCTTAAGGCTCATGCAGCTTAACTAATATCAATTAGTTTTCTGAGAGTTATTTAATGTATTTATTACATACCGTATTAATAAATAGCTTAAACATATATTAATTCCTTAGATTAACCTCTAGGGAATTAATATCATGACAACAACCACTTTAACCAAACGATTTAAATTCACCGACAAAACCATCCGTTCAATCCCCAACAACCCTACCAACTCCAACTCAACAGACCTTGAACTCAGCGATACTCAAGTCATTGGCTTAAAGTGTTTGGTCGGTAAGACAGGCAACAAACGCTTCCTCTTTCGCTATACCTACCATGGCAAAAAACAAAGCATTGGTTTAGGCAGCTTTAATGATATCAATGTTGTTACTGCCAGAAAGATAGCGCAAAAACATCGAGTATCGTTATCAGAAGGTACTAACCCTAAAGCTGAACGCGATACCAACTATCGGCTTTCTATCGATGATTTCTTCAATCAACATTACTTACCGTACATTAGCAAACGCAAAAAGACGTGGAGTGATGATAGGTACAGATACCGGGTGATGATTTCACCTACTCTCGGACATATTCTTTATAAAGACTTATCTACGCTTGCAGTACAACAGTTACACCATAAGCTGTCAGAAACTGTCAATAAATTCGGCAATTTCTATGCTCCTGCAACATGTAATCAGGCGTTGATGATTTTAAAATCTATGACGAAAATTGCACTAGACCTAGGTGTGGTCGACGAAGATGTTTGTGTCCGAGTGAAGTTATTTAAACTTAACAATGCCCGGACCAGATTTCTGAACGTCCATGAAGTGAAACGGCTGATAAAAGTGTGCCAGGAGTATTCGAACAAAACAATTTCTGGCTATATTGCACTGCTGGCGTTAACTGGCCTCAGGTGTAGTGAAGTGTCGAACATTAAGCTGATTGATGTTGACACTAAACATCGTGTCATTCACATACCTATTACTAAAAATGGTAAACCTAGAAGCATCTACTTAACTGATTTGATGCTGGCGTTTATCGCTCGTGTGCCACTGAAACTTGATAACCCGTACTTATTTGCTGGAAGGGCTAAAGGGAAACCGATAGGCTCAGCTCGTAAGACATTCATTAAGTTGCTTAAGCGTGCTCAGATTAACCTTGATGGTGTCTGTTTGCATACGTTAAGGCACTCTGTGGCGAGTAACTTAGTCAGTGCAGGTGTGTCATTACGTTTGGTGCAAGAACAGTTGGCGCATAAATCGATTATCAGTACACAACGCTATGCCAAGTTAACGACTGAATCGATGCGGCAAACCAGTGAAACCTTATCGGATATGCTGAGTTAACTTAGCCGATAACAACAATTAGTAATTATAACCAAGGCCCACGTCTTCATTGATGTGGGCCTTTTGCGTTTACGGAGATAAATAATGCAATTAATAAACTACATACCTAACCAACGTAGATTGGCCTTGCCAAGAAGGGTGGCTAAGCAAGTCATACATAACTTGGTTGAGCCTTTCTTTAACCTCAAAGAGGCGAAAGCTTTTTACAAAGAATGCCCGACATCTATCGTGATTTTTAATCGAACCTGTAACACGGCCATCCCGGATGAATGGTTGAACGACATAACGACACACTTCATTAAACAAGCCATCGAAAACCCTGAGCATAAATATGACTTGGCTGATGAATACGAGATGATGCTGACCATTACTAGTGATGCAGGTAACGGTCTTTATGTCATTAAGCCCAAGGAGCTGAAAATAAGTTTTAAGTAAGAGGAAATGTATGAACCCGCAACAATTAATAACCATCATCTGTAATGCTGACTTGCCTTTACTCACAAGGTTACATGCAGAGCAGGTACTAAATAACATTCAATATTACATTTAAGAAGGAGCCAATATCATGGCCAAGAAAAATAACAAACTAGAAACCGAGCAACCAGTGGTAACGACTGAGTTAAATAAAGAAGCCGTAACTACTACAGATACCGATCTTAATATTGATGAAACCAAGAAGTCAGTTGATGTTGATACCAGTTATCAAACTGTCTTAGTTGGTTTTGCACCTAAACTGTCCAGTAAATCTACTGGGAAAGTAGGGTACGAGCTGGCGTTGAATGATGATGACAAGAAGCTGTATTTACGATTAACCAGTAATGATTCTGGCGGGCTGTTCAGTAAAGAGTGGGTAAGTATTGAAGCTACCTTTGATTTACTGGAAAAATTAGATGCCGATAAGCCATTTAAGTCGTCAGTGTTTAAAGCGGTGATCAAAGGTGGAAGTGCTAATAACGTATCGTTCTTTAGTGCTGTCATGCGCTGTGATGATATTGCGTTGGTCGTTAAATCGGATAAAAGCCAGTTCTTGCATGTGGTGAATCCGTTATTGATTAATCGTCGTGATTATTTAATGAAGCTTAAACCCTTACCTAATAAGAGCGAGAAAGCCAAGAAGTAAGCGTTTATACGTAAACGCGAAACTAAGCAGTGCGCCTAGCTATAATCAATGTTTAGCTGCACATTCCACGGCATTAAATCAGTTAAGTCGTCATCATCACGTCTACGATTTGGCAACTCTTTAAATAAATGCAGAAAGTAATAATAAGGGTTAATATCGTTGGCTCGGCAGGTCATCACGATACTATAAAGCCTGGCACTGGCCGTTGCGCCATTGACCGATTTTGAAAAAATCCAATTTTTCCTTCCGGTGGTAAAGGGCCTGATATCCCGTTCGGTAATATTATTATCAATGCCAAGATGCCCATCATCAACATAACGAATTAATTTATGCCACTGGTTGAGGTTGTATTTTATGGCTTTGCCAATGTAGCTGTTATTGATGACTTTATCATTTGCTTCATCAAGCCAGGTTTTGAATTTCGTTAATATCGGCAGCGCTTTTTCTTGTCTTAATTGATAGCG
Organism: Thalassotalea sp. 42_200_T64; assembly: GCA_002162925.1. Lineage (GTDB taxonomy): Bacteria > Pseudomonadota > Gammaproteobacteria > Enterobacterales > Alteromonadaceae > Thalassotalea_A. The sequence goes on from MABC01000041.1 coordinate 34,248, forward strand.
CTCTTGGGGCGATAGCTTTTTGTTTTTTGCTTGCGTTTCCAACGCATATAATCGACTGATAAAACTGATGGCTTTATTGGCTCGACCTTTATTTTTAGATTCCGCCTTTAACGCATCATTATATTTACGTCTGGCGTGGGCCCAACAGCCTACGGGCGTTACACCGTCAATGCCGTCATAAACACTGTAACCATCGCATTGTAAATACCCTTGGTAACCCGACAGAAATTCTTCGGCACAACTACGGCTTCGCCCTGCTTGATAATCATAAATCACCACAGGTTGCTCGCTGACTTCATTACTGCGATACACCCACATATACGATTTACTGCTGGCTGACTTATCTGGTTCGTCAAGCACTTGTACATACGTTTCATCACCGCATAAACTGTGCTCATTCAGCAAATGCTGCTGCATTGCCTCAACTAACGGTTTGATAATGGCTCCAGCCTTAATGCACCAGTTCGCTAACGTGCCTCGTGATAAGGTTAATCCACCACGTTCAAAGATATTCACTTGCCGGTAAAGTGGCAGGGCGTCACAGTATTTGGCCGTAACGACTGCGGCCAATGCTTCCGGGCTGGCAACACTGCCAGGAATAGGTTGAATGGGTTTGGGCGCTGTGATGATTTTACTGCTCAGTTCATTATGTTCACAATGGCGACACGCATATTTGAATTGTTTGTGTTTAATGACACTGATTTTGGCGGGGATTATTTTTATCTGCTCGCTGTCTTCGCTGCCACATTGATGCATGTCACTACCACAGCAGGGGCAATCCAACTCCGTTAATTGGTGCTCAACCTCTTCCCGCTCAAAATACTCTGCTAATACCTGTTTGCCTTTTTTATGGTGCTTGGGCTCGGCTTTAGGCTGGTGTTGCTCGGCTTCATTGAAGGTGCCTCGTGGGGCTTTTTCACTTTTTTTGCCATACGTTTGTGACTTGCTTAGCTTGAGTTCGGCAAGTAAGTGGTCAATGCGTGTCTGCATCTCTGCTTTATCTTCAAGCAAGGATTGTTTATCTTCAAGCCATGACTGTTTTTCTGTTTGTAGGATTTCAACTTGCGCTTGTAAAGCAGCAAGTTGCTGTTCCAAAGAAGGTGCTTGGGTTTTGTTAGTCATGAGCAAGATAGAATGGCAAAAAGTATGGTTAGCATGACACATTGGCAAGATCGTACAACCCCGTGGAAAATGATCCTGTTT
>MABC01000089.1 GCA_002162925.1 Thalassotalea sp. 42_200_T64
CTTGCTTGGCTAGCGTCAATTTAGTGTTAATTATTATGTGGAGTGTTGTGATGAATGACTGATGCTTACAATGAGGATAAAAGCACCACTTCACATAACGAAAGGCTCAACATAAAATTTAAAGAGCGCAGTAACAACCCCAAAAGGCAGAGGTCGAAAAGCGGTTATCAATGCCGATTTTCAAGAATTTAGTGAGCACTATGGGACCGTTGTAAAACCAGCGGCCCCCAAAAAGCCAAAAGGCAAAGCCGCTGGTGAAAAAGCGGTTCACCTTATTGAGATTTGGTTGGTTGATGTTTTAAGCCGCGAACGATTTTTCAGTTTTGAGAAACTGCTAAATCGTATAAATAAATTACTATTCATGATTAACTCTCGTCAGTTTAAAGGCGGTTCTCGCTGGCAAAGATTTGTTGAATTAGAGAAGCCTGTATTGAAACCTTCCCCTACAGCTCCTATAAGTTTAGGCCGATGGTTATTGCCTAAAGTAGTACCTAACAATGGTTATGTATGCATCGATAAAAATTGGTACTCCTTACCAGAAAAATATATTGGTAAATCTGTTATTCCCAAGTTATATGCTGAAGCTGTTGAACTCTATTTTGACGGTCGCAATCAACACTTTTGTGTTGCCACGCATACTCGATGCTATTTGGTTGGGGAATATGTGACAGACCCTAGTCATACGAAAAAAACAAAACGAGAACGAGAAGCTAATTCCTACCAACATTATTTAACGTGGGCAGAGCAAACAGAATCGTCGTTCCTTGTCGTGCTCATAAAAGCCCAGCTTCAGGTGAAAAAAACTGATTTAGCAACGCGTGAGGCATGTAAAGGTTACTACGATATTTACGTAAAATGCAAAGCGGATGGTGAGAATACTCTTCGGATTTATTTCAACGCATGTCAGGAGATGTGCGAGTTTAACAAAGTCAGTGTAAGCGACTTTAAACGAACATTAAGGTTACTGAAGAAATCCACCCAGCCTGACGAAAAAATTATCACACGCGACATTGATTCAATTACCTAGGGGACCTTATGGCAGACTTATTTTCTCAAGAACTCAAAGCTCGACGCCAAACAGGGCTAGAGGAGGCTTACCAAACGCTGTGCCGTAATATTGACATACAAACCGTTAGCTTTGCCGAAGGTGCCGATAAACTTGCCGTCATTGCCGCAGAGTCCAGGCAGCAAACGCAATATCAAAAAGCCATTAAGCAAGCGGGCTTGCCTTGCTCACGTGCACACTATCGAGACGTTGATTATACACACGCTAGGCGTCTTGAAATGGAGTCATTTAACCAACAATTTCAACTTCATTGGGTAGAAGATAAGGCTAATATTGTTATTACTGGGCCATCTCAAATAGGCAAAAATTGGTTAGGTAGCGCTTTAGCAGTTCAGGCTATCCAAGAGCATTATAAAGTCAAAGCCTACCGTATTGACTCGTTTCTCGATGAGTTCAATAACAACCGAGAACGGCTGACTCGTGCTGGTAAAAGTGCGCTCGATGAAATGCTACGCCAGATCAGAAAACTGGATGTACTATTCCTGTTTGGATTAGGGATCAAGGGATTGACTGAACAACAATGTCAGGACCTGGAAGCGGTGATACGTCTGCTAAGTGGAGAGTTATCGCTTATTGTGACATCTCCAATAGCAAGTCACTCTTGGCTAGATTATTTCGATCGTTCCTATATTGGTGAAGTCGTCGTTAATCGCATATTAACTCGCAGTATTGTTTTTGATTTGTCTGGCAAACCTTACACTAATTTACCAACACCTAAAAAGTCGAATGGTAAAGCGAGTTAATGCATGAGTGTTTTTCAACCATTGACTCAAGACGATATTCATTACGCCAATATGGCGCTTGATTATTACCACACCTGCCTAAAAAGAAATGAACGAGCCCTGGATTACTTAGTACGGCAACGTGGCTTGAGTGAGAACGTCATTGATGCTTTTGGTTTAGGGTTTGCGGACAGAACTCTTTATCAACAACTGGGTAGTGATCGTTACACACAAGAAAGCGTACGTGGCGCATTGCAACGATTTGGTTTAATTGCGACATGTGGTGCCACAAATGGTCGAGAAGTGCTACGAGGTTGTATTGTCTTTCCCATCAAAGATGAGTTTGGCCATTTAACCAACGCCTTTGGTCGAAAAATTTGCGATAAGTTACGAAAAAGCAGTGAGGTCTATGTCGTTGCTAATAAAGCGGATGATTCACTATTTAATGGTGAAATACTCGAAAAACATAAGCGGATATTTTTATGCTCTAGCCCGATTGAAGCTCTAACGTTATGGTCACTTGGTTTTGAACATGTGGTATCCCTGTTGGGTATGCAATGCCTTTCCGATGAGCAAGCCAGGGAATTGTGTGCCAATGGTGTTCACACCGTTGATTTACTAATGGCTTCTACACCTAAATCTTCAAGGTGCTGTCACCTCATTGAACAAAAGCTAAAAATGAGTGGCATTACCGTACATAAAACACTGTTGCCCAAGGGGCTCGATATTAACGCGTGTCATCAAAATAACTGCTTGCTCCATAACGCCATCGAGCAACTCAGTGGTAGTAAAGAATCTTAACGAACGATAAGAGAGGCTATTATGAAAAAACTAACGATTAGCAATGGAGTAGAAGTTTACTTAACGGACTGTGATGCCAGAGAGCAGTCACCTAGAACGATAGAAGGAAAAGCATCGAGCTTAAAATGCTTTCTCGCATTTTGCTTAGCATGCGGAATAAAATGGTTAATTGAAGTTAATGAGGAGTTGTTGGAGAAGTATCGACTTTATATCCGTAATTATCAGAACCCTCGAACAAACAAAAAGATCACGCAAGCCACCCGTAGGAATAAATTAACTCACGTAAAAGGGTTTTGTGAACGAGTGCACCGATTAAAATACCTGAAAAATAATCCTGCTATATTTTTTGAATTACCCAAACGCCCTAGAGTGTTAACCAAAGCCATTTTATCAAAGGGAGACCTCGATAAAATGTTTAAACAAACCGATGGATTCGGTGACAAAGGTATTCGTGATCGCGCCATTATGGAATTGTTTTGGGCGACAGGGGCACGGAGTTTTGAGTTAGCAGGCATGACACTCGATTGCATTAATTGGGAGGAAGGCACGATCAGAATTGAAAAAGGCAAAGGTCGTAAAGATAGGATCATTCCTCTAGGTAAACGAGCGGAGAAAGCAGTTAAAAAATATCTAAAAACAGTTCGAACATCATATTTATCTTTTGAATCGGGTAATACTTTATTTCTCAATGATCGAGGTGAAATTTTTACTTATCGACAACTTGGAACGCTAGTCACGTATTACAAACTGCGTGCAGGAGTAAACAAGCCGAAAGCTTGTATGTTGTTTCGACACACCTGTGCCACGATGTTGATTAATGGAGGAGCAGGCTTGTTTCATGTTAAAGAAATTTTAGGACATGAAGATATTTCGACAACACAAGCCTATGTGCACTTGGCCATCGATGATTTAAAGCAAGTTTATAACAAGTCGCATCCAGCAGCGAAAGGTTAAAGGCCTGACAATGGCTGTTAAAGCAAAAAGGGTTGAGCAGACGAATATTGAAATAATTGTTTTTTCAGGACAATGACATGATTTTGTTCTCTCGCTCTTTCCCTTTTTTCATACGCATCCGTAACTAAGGAGTGTCACATGAACGATGACATTGAAAACCAGATTACACAATTAACCAAGGTTTTATATGGACAAGGAACATCAACGGAATTTGGCTGTAGTGATGAAGACGTGGATACCATGAAAGCCTTTTGCCAGAAGCTAGAACCCTATAAACCCTACTGCGTTGTAAAACACTGGACGATTTGGGATATTCAGACTCCAGTGATTACAGAAGGGAAACACCCACCTATGGCGTTAATAAAAGCCGATCATATTCTTGATGATGAGTTACAGCGTTTCCCTGTTGGTGGTTGGGTTAGATCAACCGCAATTGTTGAAATCTACAAAAACTGTATTTTTAGGACAAACAATTCCAGCTATATATTGGTTGGTAGCGGCACACGCAAGAATGTCGATCTCGATGATGTAGGTAGATTTTTTTAGTTTCACTTTTTATATTTCTTTAGGGATTGCTCTTTCACGAAATATAAATTGCCTTTTGCGCGTGTGCAAGCGACGTATAATTTGTTTTTAGTCATTGCGGGTAAATTAGCTAAATCACCGTCTTGCAACGCTTTATGGCTTTTGGGGTTCAATGCAACACATACGTCTTGGAAGTCGTCTAGCCCTTTGGTATTTCCCCAATTGTCAGTAAAACCAGTATATTTTTGACTGTTTTGGTAAAATAGTTTTACGATTTGCTCATTCTGATAGAGGCGCTCTATTTCCACCTCATCATCAACGACATGTATTGCAACACCATCATCGCGGTGAGATTGAATATTGATCCCTAAGTTATCTTCAACAAAGGCGCAAACACTTGGGCTGCATCTATAGCTGTGGGATAAGGACTGGAGATCTATTGTGTAACCTGCCTTGGCAAATTTATTGCAATACTTATCAAAATCGTCATGTAATGTCCTTTGGGTGTTGCCATCTCTACTCGTGTCGAATGTGTGTTGAAAAAAATCACCTACTAGGCGCATATCCATGTTCGCATTTGCGAGAGCGCATAATAAATTGAAATCATTGGCCGCAAAATCTTGTACCTCATCAATGCAAACCATATCGAAAAAGCGTTCCATCCTTTCGATGACGTCAGGAACAATTTCAAACTCGATCAAAAACTTAGCAATTCGTCCAGAATATAAACGACCATTTTTATCAACATAATGAATTCTCGTATTTTTACGAGAGCGCTGAATGGGTATTGGCAACGGGACATTAAAGTTTATCCCTTTTGTACTTAATTCGTGCCCAGTTAAAGGTCGAACGCAAAAAGAATATAGGAAAGTAAAATACTTAAAAATACGGACACCTGTTGGGATGATGCCCAATTTTGCGATAATTTTATTCTTTAGGTGCTCAGTATTATTCTCTGTATAAGTGATGATTAAAACACGACTGTCTTCTTCGATTAAATTAACAATACTTGACGATTTTCCAGAGCCTGCGACAGCAAATACTACGCGTTTATCCATACTATAGCCTCTTCGATGTATGCTGGTACAATAAGGTTATCGGCATGATTATCGACCAACCGCAAAGCGCTTTCAGCCTTATTATCAAGCATAAATTCTAGAGGGGGTTTGGTTATACCTCCGCCAGAAAATAAAGCGTCACAAGTGACCTGGTTGTCTTGATGCATACAAACTTCAAAGGTATATCGACTATTATCAGGATCTGCAAATACTTGAATATTGTCAGCAACGTAGTCAGAATAATTGTTAACACATTTTGCTTGATAATCTTCATCATTATCTCTTATGACAGCGGTTCTTATACCTAACGTTTTAGCTAAATCCATATACCGCTTAAAACTCGTTCCGCCGACTGAAATAATGTGTACTCCATCCTCTTCTAAACTATTGCCTGTACTTCTTTTATATAAAGCACTCATAAGAATGTACTCAGCATCACCTTCAACCAAAATGACTTTTGTTGATAAAACAAATTCCAAGATATTGTTATCTGGCGCTTTCATAAAGAATTTAGCCGTTGAGTTAGGCAAGTCGGTTAATGTTAATGGCTCAGGAGTTGAGCTATTCAGCAAAATTGAATTGCGCAAATCTAAGCGGGTGCTTATCAAGCTGTTATGGGTAGCAATAATGATTTGGTTTTCATGAGACTCAGCAATTTTTGAAATTAGCCTTTTCATATTGGTATGGCTTAAGTGGTTTTCTGGCTCTTCAAGTAAGATAAGGTCTATTGCTTGTCCATTAGCATTTCTTGCTAACGCAAATTTTGTTTTGACAAAACATTGTTGCCCTTTGCCTCGCTCATCAATTGGTATTTGATCTTGAGTCAAAGTTAAGTCTGTCTCCAGATTAAATTTCGATCCCGAACGAATAGCGAAATCATAACCACCAAGCGTGCTATTGATGTCATTAAGGTTATTATTTTGGAACTCAACTTTTTGTTGTCGATACTCATTTTTTAGTTGAATCCGTGTCGGGTGATCAGCGGTAGAATCGTAAACTGTCTTTATGTACTCTTTATTTGCATATTCGCTGTTTATTTGAGCGCTATCAATTGTAAGAGACTTCAGGAAACGGCGATATCCTGAATATGCTTCGCCACTAAAAGTAATAAATCGAACAACATAATACTCAAAAGGAAAGTTATCGTTATCTTCAGCTAGAACCTGGTTAATCTCATTAGCCAATTCAAGGTTAGGCTCGCAAATCATGTGTAAACCTGGGACATTAGCCTTATCCGAATTATTTCTCCCTACCAGATCTGGATTTCCCTCATCGCTTAAATAAAGTTCAGCATGAAGTTTCGGCAAGTTTACAATAGTTTTTGCGCCATTGAGGAATTCAGCAACACACTCTTTATTGAGCAGAGATTCTATACTTGCAGACTCCACTTTGTGACGACTTCCGTTAGCCACCAATTCAATAGCTTGTATGATTGTGCTTTTACCAGCTTCATTATCACCAATGATGGTATTGATTAGCGGGTTGAAATTTATTTCAAGTTGCTTAAATCGCTTGAAGTGAGTTAACTTGAGCTTGGTAATATTTGGCATGGTCTCTCCTGGACAGAATGTTATCCTTAGTCTTAATGAATCTATTCTGATTTAATATCGCTGTGTAATCAACCATTTATATAGTAAGCTGAAATAGTCTTTGTTGAAAAACTGTTCTTTAAAATAACAACCCCAATCATCGTAGTTCATATGAACGGGCGGGTGTATGATTACAACCTTGGTCGTTTCTTGAGTGTCGACCCGTTTATACAAGAGCCAGGCAACAGCCAAAGTATGAACCCGTATTCTTACATTATGAACAATCCTCTGGCTGGTGTGGACCCAAGTGGCTACATAGCTAATAAGTTTGAATCAGCATGTAAGATAAGTGGGAATTGTAATTCGAGCTCAGCGGGTGCTGGATCAAGTACAGTATATGAGTTTGGTATGACCCCAGATGGAAATGGTGGGTTTGTCAAAGCTATAAAAAATACTGAAACTGGTGACATTACCATAACAGGTAAAGATAAAGCAGAGATTACAACTGATACAAGGAAGGTCTCTGCTGTAGTATCCACCTTAGGGGGCACGGAAAGGACAATTAGAAAACGCTCCTTCGGTAACCCCGTTCGTTATGATCCTGAATCTTTTGGGAATGATTTTGACTTTGATCCCTTAGGTACAATTCGTGAATTTTGGGGTTTTACTGATATTTCAGAAGGCGCACTCATAGAAGGTGGTAAGCAAGCTGCAATTGAAGGGCTTGAGATTGTTGATATGGCGACTTCTTTACCTTCTTCTGGCCCAGTTGCTGTCGCAAAGGGGGTCGCTAAAGGTACTATGGTCGCTGGCGCGTTGATGAGGACGGCTATTGTTGCAAAGGCAGTCGATTTAAAGTATGCGCGGCGTGTGCGAGCCAGAGGTGTCGAGGATCCTACTTCTCATAACTTCCCGTATTCTTTTGACAAAGATATTTTGAGTACGAAGCCAATACCGAAAAAGAATGGATACAACATTTACCATAAAAAAGGAGCTATGAAAGGTAAAGTTGTTACTGACCCTAGAACTGGGGTTCGTACTCAAAAGTATAAAGAAGGTGTTTTTGAAATCGGTGTTACAAAAGATGGTATTATTGACCATAGATTCTTTAGGCCTAAAGGTTGACTATGAAGTATTTAATTATAGACGGTATGTTTTCGGGTACAGGTATCAGAGACTCTGTTGAAGGCGGTTATCTAAATCCTGCGGAATTGGGATTATCTTCTGAACTTAAACGAAAAATTTCTGATTGGGTAAGTCGCTATGAAGATGAGCATTACTTGCAGTACGAGGACAAATCTATGGTTGCAGATTTGGATGCTGAAGGTATAAAGATTTGCAATTTACTTAAATCAGAAATCCCAAATTTAAAAGTTGAATATTATTCAACAGCAGAAATGAAAAAAATTATTGTGTAGGAAATAAATAAGCCACCCATATATCGAGACAAAACTTCTATATAGTGGGTGGCTAATATCAATAAGTTTTTTTTGGTTTTCACTACCTACAAAAATTTTAGAACTGTTTTTCCTGACTAGAAATGAGTTGAAAATTGTCGTATTTATTTATGTATCAATTTTTCAAAATAGATGAGATTTTTTCAGAATAAACGAGATCGATTTCACGTGACGTGAGATCGGGTTTTATTTTGACGGCGAAAGATCAGTAATGCTGAACCACTTAAATTTTATGAACAGGTAGAAGAAGATGATTGATATATCAAAATATACAGATCCCTATGAACGCAAAGCGCGAGTTTTTCCTGCATTACTGTGTTTGCTACCCGTTGTTATAGCTATTTCAGTGAACTTTCCTGAACTTTATACGAGTTTGACAGGTTTTATTGGTCTTGTTGTGGCATTTGGCGGGCTTCAGCTATTAGCGCAAATGGCTCGTGATGGCGGTAAGAAACTTGAGCCAAATTTGTTTAATGAATGGGGCGGCATACCATCAGTAAATATTTTTAGGTATAGAGATAATATTATTCCTGCACCAACAAAAAAAATTATACACCAATCACTTTCAGATAAAACAAAAGTAGCCGCGCCAACTTTTGAATACGAAAATAATCACCCTGAAGATGCTGATGAGGTATATCGTGCTTGGTCAGATCATTTACGGGGCCATTCTAGAGACACCAATAAATTTTCTTTGTTGTTTAAAGAAAACATTAATTACGGATTTCGTCGAAATATTCTTGGTATGAAAAATTTATACGGAGTATTTGGTATCTTGGCTTTAGGTGTTTTTTTAATACCTTCACTCCCAACTTCAGATTTAAATAATACTGATTTTACCGTGATGTTTATAATTGCACTTTATACCTTGTGGTTTATGTTTTTTGTAAATTTTGATTGGGTAAAAGTGCCAGCCGATGAGTATGCAAAAAGATTGGTAGAAGTAGTCGAACATATTTAATCGTTAAGTAACTTAATAAATAAAATAATATAAAAAAAGGAGTGTTTATGTCAGCAGTTATTTCATTTTTCCCCGTTGGTAACGGGGATATGACGTTAATAAAAACGAATACAGGGAAAAATATATTAATTGATTGCAATATTCGCCAGGGGGATGATTTCCCGGATGTTGTTGAACAATTAAGAAATAAACTTTCAAAAGATTCTGATGGACGTTTGTTTATCGATTTGTTTGTTTGGAGCCACCCTGACTTGGATCACTGTCGGGGAATCAAAGAAGAATTCCACTTAGGTAAACCTGATGACTGGAATGAAAATAAAGATAAAATTTTCATAAATGAAATTTGGTCTAGTCCCATGGTATACAGGCGAGCCAGTAAAAATCATAAATTGTCAGATGATGCGAAAGCTTTAAATAAAGAAATAAAAAGAAGAGTTAATGTTTTTAAAGATGCTTGTGAAGCAAGTATTGGAAACCAAGTGCTAATACTCGGTGATGATGAAAATGGTAAAACCGATGATATTCAAGACATTGTTCTAGCACTAGATTCTTCAACATCTTATATAAATAGCAAACACGATTCATCTTTTGAAGCAAAATTACTTGGCCCTGCCCCTGTATCTGAACTTGATGATGATGAGGAAAATCTGAGCAAAAATAAATCTAGCGCCATTATTAATTACACGTTAACGGCAGGCGATAAATCAGCTAACTTTTTGAGTGGAGGTGATGCAGAAGTAGCATGTTGGGAAGCTTTGCTTAAGCGTATGAAAGATAATAAAACTGAATCAGATCTTGAGTATGACATACTACAAGCCCCACATCATTGCTCTTGGCACAGCCTTTCTCATGACAGCCTTAGCGAAGCTAAAGAAAATGGCACAGAGGCTAAAATTTCTGATGATGCCGTAGAAGCATTAGGAAAGGCTAACGATAAAGCTTTTATTGTTTCTAGTAGTGAAGCTATTAAAAATGATGATAAAAATCCGCCTGCATTTAAAGCCAAGCAAGAATACGTTAAAATTTTGAATGATGTATCTGGTAGTTTTAATTGTGTTGCCGATCATAAAAAGAATAAGAAAAATGTACCTCTAGAAATAGAAATATCTTCAAATGGTATTAAAACTAAAGCTATTGCTAGTTTAGCTAGTTCCTCTAATGCAACACAATCCGCTGTGAATCGTAATGGCGGGGATGGGTATGCATGAGCAGATAAATGATATTGATGTTATGCTGGCACCCTATGGTGCCAGAAGGTTATCTTCAAAAGAGCTAACTCGTCATGAATCATTTTGCTTTGGCTGGCAGGTTGAAACAGAAATAGAAAACAGTACATCAATCATTATTGACATCTTGTTTGATGTTGATTTTCCTCACAGCAAACCTTCTGTTTTTGTTATTAAGCCATCGCTGAACCCTCGTGATCTTCCGCATGTGGAATCAGGGGGGAAATTGTGTGTATGGAATGATAGATATATCACTAACACCCAATCCATAGATTACATCCTTGAATTACTTCAAGACGCGATTTCGATGCTCAGTGATGGCATGAAGGGGTTGCTCAATGAGGACTTTAGAAATGAATTTTTAAGCTATTGGGTGTATCACTGTAAGTCAAATTCAAAGTTAAATAGCTTATGCGATCATGCAAATAAGCTTACGCGCCAAATAGTTGTTTATAAAAGCAAATCTAAAGGTTATATCTTTGCAGATTCAGAAAACGAACTGATAAACTTTCTTGATAATCAAAATTTATTACCCAATGAAAACAAAGTTAAACCGCGTACACGAAGGCTTTCTAGTATCCACCCTAGTGCTTTCATTTACTTAGAAAAAGCTTGGTTACCGTCTGAATATCCTACGACTGCGGGTGAGTTAATATCGTTAATTGAACGAGAGTATATAGATGAATCTGAATCTATTATTTCGATGATAGGTATTGCGCTGGCAAATCAATATGTAGCAACACCATGTATTCTAATATCATTTAATACCTGCAATGGTGTATGTTTCGTTGGAATTGAGTTTAAGAAAGGCTTATTTCATAAGGGAGGATATAGTGAAAAAACAATCATGGATGGCTTTCGGAAACATATAAGAGTAAGCGATTTAAGAAATAGATTAACTAACCTTCAAATAAATGGGGCACTAGTAACAAGGATAGATCAAAGTTGGATAATGGGGCGTGACGTAAATCACTCTTGGGAGGATATCCAAACAAATAAGGTTGCTATTCTTGGATGTGGTTCCGTTGGAGCCGCAACAGCAAGGTTACTTGTACAGTCGGGTGTTCAAGAATTATTGTTATTTGATGATGACAAAATGAACCCTGAAAACAATTCAAGACATTTACTTGGGCTCGCTTATATGGGAATGAATAAAGCTGAAGCATTATCCTTTTCCTTAAAAAGAGACTTTCCTCACGTAATCATTCATGTATTTTCCAATAGTTGGCAGAACGCTATTAAAGATGCCGCATCCTTAAAGTTGTTTGAAAGTTCAGATATTATCGTGAGTTGCACGGCTGATTGGTATTCAGATCAAATGTTATTAACTTTACAGTCTGATTTAGTTTTAGCTCCGATCGTTTTTGCTTTTGTGGAAGCTCATGCAATGGCCGCACATGTCATAGTTAGCCCTGTGGATTCCAATGCTTTTAATTCACTTCATTTCTTGGATACAAATAATGTTGGAAAAATGAAGCACCCCGTTACTGAGTGGGGGCATGAAACTCATGTTAACATTCCCGCTTGTGCTGGAGCTTTTCAACCATACGGTACTATTCCTCTTACTCATCTGCATGCAATGGCCGCCGAACAAGTAATGTCTTTATTATTAACTGTGGATGAGTGCAATTTGTTAGCGCGCAGAAAGATTTGGTTTGATTCAAGATCAAAACTTCATGATCTAGGTGGTGATTGGTCTAGCGCTTGGAAAGAAAAATATGGAGATCCAAATGAAGGGAATTACGAACAAACAATGTGCTATGTTAATGGTGAATGGGTCAGAGAAAATGATTAGTTTTAAATCTGAAGATAGCGACATCAGAATAAGTTTTTCTGCTGAAGCCATGAATACTTTATCTTCATATAGACAAACTGGCACTAAAACAGAAGCTGGTGGCTTATTGTTCGCAGAACAATTATATTCAGATGTTATTGAAATTAAATGTGTCACAACCCCTTCAAAGCTCGACTTGAGAAGCCGATTTGGTTTCAAACCCAATAAACGTGCAGCGCAAAAAACAATTAATAAATTTTTTGATGAAGGTTTTCATTACATAGGTGATTGGCATAGCCACTCTCAAGATACGCCAATCCCTTCTCCAAAAGATATCAAAACTATAAAGGACATATTTCATAAATCAAAACATCATTTAAATTATTTAGTTTTGGTTATTCTGAGTTCAAATAATGATTTTTCTAAAACCTATATCGCCTTAACGGACGGTAAAGATATTTTTCCATGCCACCCTTATACCCTCTAAAGTGCAGTATTCACATTGTCGATGACAAACCTAATCTTGCCTTTAAATAGGTGCTTAAATATCAACAACTGCACCCTTGGTATCTCAATTAAACAGAGAGTCGATGAATATTTGCTAGTTACATCATTTAGGCATTATCACCGATGAGACAGGCAACGAATAGCGGTTGGCGTTGGCAACGTATACCGTTGGCGGTGGCAATACCTGCCGGTGCCACTAAGTGGCAGAAGAACTATGCTGATGATGGGGTACTTTTCAATTATTTATTAATCCGCACAAATTTGTCACATACGTGTCACAGGCTTTATTAAACCAATTGTGACAAGAATAAGCGGCTGTCATATTTCAATGATCATTTATTTGATTAAATATTTGTGAATTAGCTAGAAGTGAAGTGTATAAATCGAGAAAAACCAATGAAATGGCGCACCTTGCAGGAGTCGAACCTGCGGCCTTCGCCTCCGGAGGGCGACGCTCTATCCAGCTGAGCTAAAGGTGCATTTTGTGTATTTTGACCGTAACCCCCTGTGCCAATGTTTGGAGTGACTGCGTCCTCCGGAGGGGCGCGCTCTATCCAGCTGAGCTACGGGTGGTTGTAAAAGGCAGTTAAATGACTGAGACTTTCAAATGCCATTTTAACCATCAGATAGTTACTGTCAACCAATGAGTTTAAGTATGTGGTTGTTTGTTGAAATAATGAACGTTTTTTGAACGTTTGCACCGTTTAGCATTAAGCAAAATGGTAATTATCAACTATCCTTAACAAATGCCTAACTTAAAAATAACAACAATGAGTTGATGATGGATTTATTAGGATTGATAGGTTACTCAATAGCCTCAATTGCCTACTTGCTATTTTCTTTACTTTTACTCGCCACCAAACAAAAATCGTTTACCAGTAATTTAATGCTGGTTGCCGTTTTAATGGTGTTAATTGCGAACCTGTTAAGTGCCTTGCAGTTGTATCATGGCTTTTCTTTATCAATTATTTTTGCTATCGAAGCCATTAAACTGGCAGCATTTACCTTGTTATTATTTAGCATCAGAATTAATCCTAAACGGTTGGCCGAATTTTTAGTCAATAAGGCCGTGGCTCAGTTTTTACCACTTTGGTTGGCTGGTGTGATCGTTGCCTCCATTTCAATTTTCTACCTGTTAAATTACTCCCTGGTGTTTATCGCATTACTGGCAATGAATTTATATCCATTGGTATTGCTAGAGCAGTTATATCGAAATTCGGAAGAGAAAATTCGCTGGTCTTTGTGGCCGTTATCGGTCGCGTTAGGTGGCTTGGTGGTATTTGACTTTGCTTTATACGCACAAGGGTCATTAATCAATCATATCGATTTTAATTTGTGGTTTTCTCGTGGTTATATTGCGGCATTGTTAATGCCATTTTTTTTATTAAGCAGCAAACGCATTAAAAACCTGAGCGCAGATATTTTTGTCTCCCGTGAAGTGGTATTTTACAGTTCGATGTTAGCCATTGCTGGTGGCTATTTAGTATTGCTGGCATTTGCCGGCTATGTGATTCGTTATATAGAAGGTGAGTGGAGCAATGTTTTAAGTGTTCTATTTTTAGCCGTTGGGTTATTAGTCTTGGTGGTGTTATTCATCACCAACAGTTTCCGGCGACAAGTTAAGGTATTTATCAATAAACACTTTTTTGCTAATAAATATGAATATCGAGATGAATGGTTGAAGGTAACGTCTGCTCTTGAGGACCACCAAGATGGCGATATTTTTGACAATTTATGCCAAATTATGGCGTCAAGCTTAGAAGTGTCCGATTGTGCCTTTGTAAAAATAAACAGCACAGACAAACTCGAATTATTTAATCAAAGAGGGTTATCATTGAGTGATCAGCATTTAGAAGCTTTAGCGCAAATATGTCAATATTGTGTCGAGCAACACTGGATGATTGATGTTCGAGAATACCAACATGCGAATCAACGCTATCCGCATTTGCACTTTAATCCCAAAAGCTTACTTAATGCCAAGCTGGAAGTGATTGTACCTGTATATAAACAACAAAAATTATTTGGCTTGTTTGTATTGCCTGCGCCAAACGATAAATCTTTTTTAAACTGGGAAGATCGAGATTTCTTATTTGCAGTGTCTAAGCAATTAGCCAACTATTTATTCTTACAGCAAGCGCAAATGCAACTGGCTGAGAGCCAACAGTTTGCTATGTTTAACCGGATGTCGGCTTTTGTGCTACACGATTTAAAAAATATTCAGGCACAATTAGCCTTAATCAATACCAATGCTGAGCGCCATAGACATAATCCCGAGTTTGTAGCTGACGTTTTTGACACCGTAAATACCGCACATGATCGTTTAGATAAAGTGATTTTACAGTTGCGCAATAAGAGCGAAGAAAATAAACAGCAACGTAATGTTAAAGTAGGTATTAATAAACTACTCAATGAAATTATAGAAATCAGAAACCAGCAATTGCCGAAAGTAGCAATGAGTTGCGATCCTGAACTTAATATCTTTACCAATAAAAATCAATTACGTTCGGTGTTAACCCATTTGCTGCAAAATGCCCAAGATGCTTGTACTGATCTCGGCATTGTTAATATTATTGGTAAAATACAGCAGGATAGGCTATTTATTATCATAGAGGATAATGGTTGTGGTATGAGTGATTCTTTTGTCAAAAATGAATTATTTAAACCCTTCGTCACCACCAAAGGTAATGCCGGTATGGGCATTGGGGCATTTGAAGCCAAACAATTTATCCAAGAGCAAGATGGTTATTTAGATGTTTTCAGCGTGTTGGGCGAGGGTAGTCGTTTCACCATAGAACTGCCAATGAATATAATATAATAAGATAAGGGATAATGGGCTTATTCATGGAAAAGTTATTGATAGTCGATGATGACAAAGGTATTCAAAAGCAATTAAAATGGAGTTTATCAAATTTTAAATGTGTATTTGCCGATAATCGCGAGCAAGCGATTAGCGCCCTCAGGATGCATGAAGCAAACGTTGTACTTCTAGATTTGGGATTACCACCGGACCCGGCTAATGCTAGTGAAGGCTTAAAAGCATTAGAACAGATACTTTCTTTGTCACCATTCACTAAGGTTATTGTCATTACCGGTAACGATGATCATCAAGTCGCGTTAGCGGCAATTGCCAAAGGTGCTTATGATTTTTATCAAAAACCGATAGATGCCGATGTCATCAATATTATTGTGAAACGGGCATTTAACATTGCACTGATAGAACATGAAAATCGTCAAATAAGAGAACTTGCTGGTGTAGACAGTGGCATTATTGGCGCAAGTGATGCTATGGAAAAACTACGCACTTTGATCAAACGCATTGCGCCCACTGAAATCACCACCTTATTGCTGGGCGAAAGTGGTACCGGCAAAGAGGTGGTCGCCAATGCCATTCATCAACAAAGTAATCGCACTAAGAAGGCTTTTGTTGCCATCAATTGTGCTTCAATCCCGGAAACTTTACTGGAAAGCGAGCTCTTTGGTTATGAAAAAGGTGCCTATACCGGAGCCCATAAAACCACTAAGGGAAAGATTGAAATGGCTCAGGGGGGCACGTTATTTTTGGATGAAATTGGTGACATGCCATTTAATTTGCAGGCGAAATTGTTGCGCTTTTTACAAGAGCGGGTGATTGAACGTATCGGCGGCAGGCAAGAAATAGCCGTTGATGTAAGAGTTATTTGCGCCACTAATCAGAACCTTTTAGAAATGGTTGAACAAAAAACATTCAGAGAAGATCTATATTATCGAATATGTGAAATGATAATTCCCATACAGCCATTGCGAGACAGAGAGTATGATATGGTGATTTTGGCCCAATACTTCTTGTTGCAATACGGCAAAGATTACAATGTTAGCGTTAAAGGGTTTAGTGACTCAGCGGTGAATGCCTTAAAAGCCTACAAATGGCCGGGTAATATTCGAGAATTACAAAATAAAGTGAAGTCGGCGGTTATCATGGCATCGAGTGCATTAATTGATGATGTTGATCTTGGCTTGGTGTGGGCGCAATCACAGCCGGCAGAAAATTTAGATTTTAATTTAAGGGTCGTTCGTGAAAGTGCCGAAACCAGAGCGATTGAAAAGGCCTATGCCATTGCCGAAGGAAATATGAGTAAAACCGCGGAATTATTGGGGATCACCAGGCCTACCTTATATAACCTGGTTGACAAACACGGTTTACAATCTATCCATGCGGAAAAATAACGGCTAGGCCGAAAACTTATTTAAGCGGAACTTGCGCTAATGAGTGCTTGATATTACTTTAAAATCATCAGCTTATTTACAGTCCCTGGATATTTCTTTTTGTTTGATTAATTTGTCCAGATATCTATTCAATTTCACTTTTTGATCGATATTTTCTTCTAAATATTGCTCTAATTCACTGAGGATTGTGGTACTTTTTTTATTATCCAATATCGGCTTATTTACTTTCATTGCATCCGCATTTGTGTCACTAATTGCCGCACTGAGTTCATTTTCCATTTCATTTAATACCGTTTGTAAGTTGCCAGAGCTAATGCAACTGAGATCATTTAAAAAACCGTATAATAACGTCCTGTCCATGAGTAAATTAATTTTACGCGGAATTCCTAACGTTTTCTGTGCAATTAGAGTGAAACAATCTTCTGATAATAGCTGCTGATCGACAAGCCCCGCCAGTTTTAATCGATGCTTTATATAAAGCTTCAGCTCTTCGTTGGTTAAAGGCTCTAAATGGTAAGACGCAATAATTCGTTGTCGAAATTGTTCCATTTGGGGACTTTGCAATCTGGCTTTGAGCTCCGCCTGGCCTAATAAAAAGCTTTGTAGCAAGGGCTTGTTGTTTTTTTGAAAGTTCGACAACATTCTCAGTTCTTCAATGGTTTCTATGGGTAAGTTTTGCGCTTCATCGACTAATATTAATGCGTATTTACCTTGCTGGTTTAAGGTCAATAAATGCTGATATATGTGCTCTAATAAAATGGCTTTATTATCACTGCTTGTCGGTAACTGAAATTTTTTGGCAATGATTATCAATAGTTCAATAGGGGAAAGATTGGAAGTGACTATCTGAATTGCTTCAATTGCAGAATGATCAATAGTTTTTATCAAACTTTGCGCGATCATGGTCTTTCCGGTGCCAATAGGTCCGGTTATTACAATAAACCCTTCACCTTGTTCTAACCCATATTGCAGGTAGGATAATGCCTGTTTATGCTCTTTTGAGCCAAAGAAAAATTTAGGATCCGGGCTTAGTTGAAATGGTTTTTCTGATAAGCCATAGTACTGCTCATACATATTAAAATTCTTTTACTAATTTAATTGAAGCTCGATTCTCTTCATAAGTATATTGTCTATTTGAATTACGATTCAGATGTTGTACAGCATAAGTCAGATTTAATTTTTGAGTTAAAGAATGCAGAAAACGAATCGAATAGGTGCGGTAATAATCCCTTTGCATAAGCGTTAATGGATTATCATTATCAAATAAATTTTTATTTAAACTCATTTTAATGTCTAACGCGGTAGTTCGACTGGTTTGCCTTGATAACGACATTGAGAGCAAATCATAGGTATCGTAATCTTCTATTTCTAAATTTTCTCTCCGCGTTCTGCTGGCTGTCACTGTAATGGTTGATCTATTCCCGGTGAAGCTGAGGGATGCGAGCAAAGATTTATTGAGAGTAAATTCATTTGTTTCAACAGGTACCAACGACGTTGTGCTGGCAGCTAAAAAGTAATCTCCTAAATTGGTATTTGCGCCGGGCTGAATAATACAGCTGTCAGTATCCTCTGGGGAAGCGGCTAAGCACCAAATTTCTTGTGGGACTCCTTGTTCAAGCTCAAAACGATCGAATAAATCGAGTTTTTCTGTATAGATCACCTTAGTGCTTAACCGTTTTAACCTATGACTTAAATTGAACTCATAGGCATCGCCAAAAAAGCGTTTATAAACACGGGCGCTTAGCTTAGTTCTATCCGAGGGAGCCCATGATATTGAGGCACTTAGGTAATCATCATTGTCCTGTTGTTCCAGCTCTTCTTGTTCATCTAACCAATTATAAGTGACATCTAAAACCAGGCTATTGATCGCTTGCCATCTAAATCCGGCACCAATTGATGAGCTTCCTTGTACATTGTTAGTGCTGATATTACCGCTAGTATCTTCATCATAATAGCGAATAAAAGGATTTATTTTATAATGACTAATATAACCAAGCTTAGCTTCAAAGCTATAAAACCTTCCGGTTTGCTGGTCGTTATCATAATCATCATATTGGCCATAGATACCCCAAAAAATATATCTGGAGTTATTGCCATTGGTCGATGTAAAAGCAGCATTGTAGCCTTCACGTTCGCCAATATCATCTTCAGCTTCTGCTTTGGAAAAGACAATTTGACTATCAACATTAAAGGAATTATTGCTGTTTTGGTATTGTAAACCAGCGAAGTTATTTGTATATTCGACGGTATCTCCAGAGATAATATCCGCATTGGCATTTTGTGAATTTGACTGGCTGATATTGCTAATTGAGCTACCGAACGTCAATGACAAGCCATCAGCAAACAGTTGCAGCTTTCCGTTAGCGGTTAATTCATTGAAGTTATTATCAAGTTCATGATCATGGCTATACCATGCCCGGGTTAGTTGGTAGTCAGCTGAAAAACTGCTAACAGCTGCCGAATATCCTAATTCTAGCCCTGTAGATAATAGGCTAACTAATGAATCATCTTCTTGATTATTCACCGTGTTTATATTGTCAGAGTACACCTCATTGCCAGAAATTCTAGGTGTTATTTGCCAAGTAGCAGCATGCACTACACTTAAAGTACTTAAATATAATAAAGATGACAGTGTTATTGTTTTAATTTTTGTGCCCGTACCCATAACCGTAATATCCATATTTTTCTTGTTGTGAGTGAATCGCTTTATTCAGCACAAGTCCTTTGGCCAAATGCTCTGGTAATAGTTCATTAGCTTGTTGAATTTCATGAATACTTGATTTGTTTTCTTCGACCACAATTAAGGCCTGGCCCATTAGTTGAGCTAATAGAGAGGTTTCATTCACGCCAAGTAAAGGAGGGCTGTCAAAAATTACTAACCTGTCGCTATAGCGTGTTGACAACTCTTCACATAATAATGTCATTTTTTCGCTGGCGAGCAATTCATTGGCGAGGTGGTGTGATTTTCCTGCGGGTAGTATTTTTAAATTGTTAATATTGGTTTCATAAATAATGTCGGCGATTGAATCCATATCGCCATTTAAATAATCAATTAAGCCTGGCTTATTTTTAAAGCCTAACACATGGGGAATACTTGGTTTTAACACATCCGCATCCACCAGTAGCACTGTTTTATCCTGCTCTAAGGCGATACTTAAGGCCAGGTTTATCGAAATGAATGTTTTTCCTTCGTTCTTCTGTGAACTGGTTATCATGATTAAATTTGGGTGATCGAGCGTTTTTGAAGTGGCACCAAAGGCGTTATTTAATAATTTTCTTTTGATTTGCCTACACTCTTCACGCAATGTGGCTTGTTCTTTACACTGTTCATTACGTTCGAATTTTTCTTGTGGGATTAAAAATTGGTTTCGCTTTAGTAACTCTAAATCGATAATGAGGCTTTCTTTTTCAGTCAAGCCCTGGACCGGTTTTAATGGTAATAATTCAGCTTCTACCTGCTCTGGAACCGCGCTTTTAACTTCACCAGCATTGTTGTTCTTTGACCCTAGAGCATCTTGTTGCTGTTTACGCGCAATGGCTTCGTTAATGGTCGACATATTAAAAAAACCTTTTTAATTGCGGTTGAATAAAATCGGGTGACTGAAAATAGGCAATAAATGCAATCAATATCATGATCAGAAAAATATGGGAAACAATGAATAGCATATTCTTTCTTTTTAAGCTGTTTATGGTTCCCAGACTTTTTGTTGCTGAGACCACACCAAAAATCGGTAATGAAATGTTTCTAATCAATTGGTTGGTAGAAAACACCTTTGGGGTTATTTGGTTAACTAAAAAAGCTGTAGCACTGCCGATTAACATACTCAGAAAGAAAGTCCCAATTAAGTATAAAATTCGGTAAGGACCAGAAGCATGTAATGGTAACTTGGGCGGGTCGATTACTTTAAATTGAATTTTTTCCGTCGATTTTTCTGCATCTTTTGCCAATTGAGCGTTTTCCTGACGCTTTAATAACTCTTCATAACGGTTTTTAGTAATTCTATAGCCTCGGTTGAGCGCCATAAATTGAGCATCCACTTCCGGGATTGAAAAAATTTGTTGTTCAATTTGTTGTACTCTCTCACGGTAATCATTCACTCTTACCGTTAATGATGCCACCTCATTTTCAAGCTGATTCGCTTGAATTTTCATTTTTTGGTAAACCGGGTTTCCATCTAAGGCGCTAAATGCTTGTGGGCTTGCTTGAGATGCTGACATATACCTGTCAATTTTATCTTTTCTGAGGGTGTTTAATTCGTTTAATCGGCGTTGTACTTCTTTTACATCCGGATGCCTGATAGTAAAGCGCAGTAACAACCCATCCAGTCTTGCTTGTAATTGGGTAATTCGGCTATCTAATTGTGTGGTAATATTGTTGTTTTCTTGCGCCGTTTGACTGTAAAGGCCAAATACCGGTTCTTCCCCAATAAGTTGTGCTTGCGCTGATTCAAAACGAGTTTTAGCCTCAAGCAGCGATAATTCAGCTTCTTTTAATTTAGCTTTTTCATTGGCTAAATGTCTGCTGTAATTTTGGGTGTTTCCCGGTAAAGAGCTATAGTATTTTTGCTTAAACTCTTTCAGCCGTGTTTCATCCGCTTTTAATCGGTCTTCATATTCTGCTATTTGTTGTTCAATAAATTTGTGAGCACTATTGGTATCTTCTCTAGTTTCACCTAAGGTATTTTCAATAAAAACGGTTAATGCGGCTTGTACGATGTTTTTCGCCAATTGAGGATTTTCTGCAACGGCGGCCAGGGTAAATATATTTACCCTGCCGGCAGAAGAAATTTTTATGTTGTTTTTTAACTCCTCGATGATTTCTTCAAACTCTTCATTATCATTGGCTTGAATATCTAAATCGGTCATGCGAGCGATTCGCTCTAAGTTTGCACGTCTCAATAATGTGCTGATGATTAGACGTATCTCAGCATTTGGATCAGTTTCTACCATTAATCCTTTCATTAACGGCCGTAATAGTGATTGGGTATCAACATAGACACGTGCTTCCGATTCATAAACATCGGGTAAGTGAGCGATACCAAACCAAGAAACCGGACAAATTAGCCAAGTACTCAAAATGATATAATGTTTTTTCGACCAAACTCCTAACAGGAGCTCTTTTATTATTACTATCTGATCGTGCATATATTACTTCTTAACTGTTAAAACCAAGCTTCAGGGATGACTATGATATCGCCAGGTAAAACATCAACATTTGCCTTTATTTCACCATATTTAATTAAATCTTCAATTCTTAATACATATTCTTGTTGCTTTCCATTTTCAATTCTAACAAGTATGGCGTCATTGCCATCAGCAAATTCAGTTAACCCGCCAACTGTGATCATCACATCAAGAAGAGTCATATTTTTGCCATAACTCACCGCTTTGGGTTCCACCGCTTCACCAATAACTCTTATTTGTTCACTATAGGGGCCAACGAAGCTACCAATGGTTACTGTGACTATCGGTTCTCTAAGGTATACACCCAAGCGTTCCTCTATAGTCCGGGCAAGTTGCGTCGGTGTTTTTCCGGATGCAGGGATATCTTCAACCAGAGAGGTGGTGATTTTGCCATCAGGACGAACGATAAAGCTTCCGGACACTTCCGGATTTCGCCAAACAAAGATGTTTAACTTATCACCCGGGCCGATTAAATAATTATAGGCCGCAGCCGTGTCTGTTTTTGCTGGATAAAGCGTTGCTGGAGGTAATACTTGCAGTGAAGAACAGCTAACCGTGGATATGGTCAATAATGCTATAGCCAGCAAACGAGTAGTTCGGTCCAGTCGAATAAGATCCTTCAAAGTTCACCAACCTTTTAATAAAATTTTTGTTATTTGTTTCTTGAGGTTAGTTCAAAATTTTCCGATTTGCACAAAAATCATTAAAAAAAGTTGCTATCTGGTTGATTGGTCTATTATTAGGAAGCAAGCAGAAAAAATAAACACAATAACAAGCGTGGCAACATTGATTGCTACGATACCATAAGGGATTATTCACTTTGCAAAGTAAATACCAAAATCACAGCCGAATTTCAGTGAAATTATTATTGAGCATCGATTTTCTGCTGGTGTTATTTTCACTTTATGTATTGCATCGCCAAGAACTGGCAAACATGCCGTTAACGCTTCGGCATTACTCACAAATACTGCTGCTGATATTGAGCTATCAATTCATTTTACTCAGCTTAGGTATGTACCACGCAAAAATGCGAGAAACCGCTTGGGGCATCATTCGTCGGCTTCTGCTCGCATCTACGATTAGTTATATGTTGTTCTCGATTATTCATGTGTTTATGAATGAATCAATTTTTTCTAAAGAAAGCTTATTTTATGTGTGTTTGCTCAGTTTTATTGGTTGTTCTGCTTTTAGGCTTTTTTTATATCAGTTTAATATTTTAGGATTTGCAAAACGCAATGTCCTGGTCCTTGGCACTGGCGATAGAGCGGAGATAATTGATATCAGGATGAGACGAAAAGTCGATCAGCAAAGCTTTAACTTAATAGGCTTTGTTAAGATGCCAGGGGATTCAAGCGAAAAAGTTAGCGCAGATAAAATTATCAATTTAACGACTAGTTTGCGTGAGTTTGTAATTAACAATAATGTTCATGAAATCGTTGTTGCCAACGATGAAAGGCGAGGCCACTTACCGGTTGATGATCTGTTTTTTTGTCGGATTAGGGGCATTGAAATTTCTGAAATCCTAGATTTCATCGAGAATGAGACCGGCCAGATCGCAGTAAACTTGATTTACCCCAGCTGGATAATTTACTCCAATGGTTTTCATGCCAGTAATGAGTTAAGAAATACTCTTGATTGGCTATTTAATGTGCTTTTGGCGATCACCTTATTTGTTTTTACCTGGCCGATAATGCTGTTAACTATCCTGGCGATTAAAATTGAAGATGGAATTTCAGCGCCGTGTTTTTATTTGCAAGAGCGGGTAGGTTTAGGTGGGCACGTTTTTAATATTATTAAATTTCGCAGTATGCACCAAGATGCAGAAAAACAAGGCATTAAGTGGGCTGCGGCCGACGATAACAGAACGACAACGGTTGGCCGGTTTATTCGAAAATATCGAATAGATGAATTGCCACAAATGTTCAATGTGCTTTATGGCGATATGGGGTTTGTTGGCCCGCGGCCTGAACGGCCAGAGTTTGTGCAACAGTTAATCACCAAAATCCCTTATTACAATGAACGCCACGGGGTGAAATCTGGGGTCACGGGTTGGGCACAGCTTAAATATCCTTACGGCGCGAATGAAACCGATGCCACCGAAAAATTAAAATATGACTTGTATTACATCAAGCATCGCAGTTTCATTTTAGACTTACTGATCTTAGTGCAAACCACAGAAATCGTGCTATTTGGCAAGGGCCGTTAAATTGTTGACCAAGAACAACAAGCAATGTGCTTTGACCATTGATGTCGAAGATTATTTTCATGTATCTGCGTTTGAAAATATCGTCAATCGAGGTGATTGGGCACAGCTTGAGCATAGAGTGGAAAGAAATACGGATCGAGTGCTTGAGCTTTTGGCTGAACATGAAGCACAGGCAACCTTTTTTGTATTAGGCTGGGTCGCACAAAAATACCCTCAGCTGGTAAAACGGATTGTTAGCAATGGCCACGAATTAGCCAGTCACGGTTATTACCATCAACGATTAACCCGGTTGACCCGCGAGCAAGCTAAAAAAGATATCGGCGATAGTAAAACCCTATTAGAGGATATCAGTGGTCACGAGGTAGTCGGTTATCGAGCACCAAGTTTTTCCATCAATGAAGACAATTTATGGGTGATTGATGTCTTGCAAGAACTTGGTTTTAAATACAGTTCGAGTACCTATCCGGTAAAACACGATTTATACGGAACACCATCTTGGCCTAGAAAGGCGCATAAAACGGCACAAGGGATATTAGAAATTCCCATGTCAACCTTGAGGTTCGCGGGTGTTAATTTTCCGATTGCGGGTGGTGGTTACTTTCGGTTATTGCCATTGTGGTTATCTTTAGCGTCGATAAATTCCTTTTTAAAACGTGAAAACATTCCCTATATATTTTATTTTCATCCTTGGGAAATCGATCCCCATCAGCCTCGTTTTGAATCAGCGCCGATAAAATCCAAACTTAGGCACTATTCAAATTTGGCCAATATGGAAAACAAATTAATCAAATTATTGTCACAACATCGGTGGCGTAGTTTACATGAGATATATTTTTAAAAAGATAAACGTTATGTTGGCAGAAAATTTCGATATGGTGGAAGTGATACCGTTTCAACAAGCTATGCAAGAGCGATGGGATAGCTATGTGGAGCAGCATTGTGAGGGCACATTTTTTCACCTATGTGGCTGGCAGCGCGTGCTGCTAGAAAGCTTTAATCATAAAAACCATTCCATTGTCGCCCGCATTGATGGTGCAATTGTCGGCATATTGCCTTTAGTTGAGGTAAAAAGTCACTTGTTTTCGCATGCCTTAATTTCAACTCCCTTTTGTGTCTACGGTGGTGCTTTAGCCGATAATCAGCAAATTCATCAACGACTCGAGCAGAGGGCTATTGAATTAGCGGAACGATTACAGGTTGATTATCTTGAACTTCGTTACAAAAGCAAACAAGAGTCTAGTCTGCAGTTAGTTCAGCAGCATTCGACCTTTCATTGCCCAATTGCCGCAAATCCAGAACAAATATTAGCATCGATAAAGAAGAAGCAACGGGCGGTAATTAGGCACTCATTAAACAACCAGTTGTCCTTTGGCAAAACCAGTTTGAAGCAGTTTTATCACTTATTTTCGCTGAGCTATCGTAACCTGGGAACGCCGGTGATGAGTCGGAAATATTTTAATGAGTTGGTTGAGGTTTTTGCCGAACGTACCGTTATTCATGCGGTGTTTGACCCGAGCCAAAAAGGCCAAAGTAGTGTGTTGAGCTTTTATTTTAAAGATCAAGTCATCCCATATTATGCTGGCGCCAGTACAGAATCTAAACGTAATAAGAGCATGGACTTCATCTACTATCAGTTAATGTGTGAAGCGGCAGGCTTGGGCATAAAAAACTTTGATTTTGGTCGTAGTAAAAACAATAGCGGCGCCTATCAATATAAAAAGCACTGGGGCATTGAACCGCAGCCGCTTTATTATTATTACCACTTGGTAAAGTCAAAAAAACTGCCAAATCTAAGCCCTAATAATCCAAAGTATAAACTACTGGTTAAGTTATGGCAGTTGCTGCCCTTGCCATTGAGCCGGTTGCTTGGGCCGTTTCTCGCTAAGAGTTTGGGGTAATGATCATGAAAAAGCCATCGTTGTTATTTTTAGCGCATCGGATTCCGTTTCCGCCAAATAAAGGCGATAAGATCCGCTCGTTTAATATGTTGAAAAAGTTAGGAGAGCAATTTGATGTGCATTTAGGATGTTTTATTGATGATCCATTTGATCAGCAATTTGTTGCTGAGCTTAAAAAGTACTGTAAATCGCTTTATTGTCTAAAACAAAATAAATTGTTGGCGAAAGTGAAAGGGCTAAGCGGTTTTATCAATGCTAAACCGATAACTTTACCCTATTATTTTAATCGCAAAATGCAGCTCTGGGTAGATACGATGATAGCAGAACAGCAGATCGGAAAAATCTTTATCTACTCCTCGTCAATGGCTCAATACTGCCAACAAAGTAAATTTAACTCACTAGAAAGAGTTATCGATTTTGTCGATGTTGACTCAGATAAATGGCGGCAATACGCCGAGAAAAAAACAGGTGTTGCTCGCTGGTTTTATACTCGAGAACAGCAACTTTTGGAAAAATTTGAGGATGAAATTTGTTTGCTCTTTAATCATAGTCTATTCGTCTCTGTCGATGAAGCCGAGTTGTTTAAAGAGCGGCAACCAAAAGCCATACAAAGCAAGATCCGTGGGCTATTAAATGGTGTCGATATAAAATATTTTGATCCCTATGGCCAATTTAATGATGAGCCCTTAGTGCCGAAGGTGCCGTTCATATGTTTTACCGGCGCCATGGATTATTGGGCAAATGTTGATGCCGTATTATGGTTTACCCAGTTTGTTTGGCCATTAATCTTAAAGCAACAACAACATGCTGTTTTTTGCATTGTCGGCGGCAACCCAAGCGCAAAGGTGCAGGCTTTAGGGCGACAAAAGGGTGTCCTTGTTACCGGCAGAGTCAAAGATGTCAGGCCGTTTATTGGTAAAGCCGATTGTATTGTGGCGCCATTACAAATCGCCAGAGGCATCCAAAATAAAGTGCTCGAAGCCATGTCTTTAAATAAGGCGATAGTAGTGACTTCAATGGCAATGGCAGGGATTAATGCCAAGCGCAGTGCTGATATTGATATCGTTAATGACTGCCAGGTATTTGCCGATTGCTGCATTAAGCACTTAGAGCAAGCTCCGACACTGGCCGTTGATAATGTGAGCAATTGCGATAATCGTGCATGGGTTATGCGCCACTTCACCTGGCAGCAAACGTTAGCGCCTTTGAACCAGCTATTTCAACAGGAAGGGGCTTTTAATGAAAGTATCTGATATTCGATTTATCACGCTGCTTCTGTTGTTTTTATCTTGTTGGCTATATGTGTACAGTGATGCGTTGCTTGCTATGGAGGCGATTTGGCGCAAGTCCGAAACATTCGCTCATGGTTATTTTATTTTGCCGATATCGTTATGGTTAGTCTGGCGTGATAAAGAGTATTTACTCGCCAGTCATGTACGGATCAGCGGGTTGCCTTTAACGCTTATTTTTGCAGCTTTAATCGTCTGGTTATTTGCTTTCGCGGCCGATGTAAATGTGCTTGGGCAGTGGGCGGCAGTGCTCACCTTGATTGGTATCTTGTGGTTGCTGCTTGGTAATGAGCTTGCCGGGCGATACAAATTTCCACTCGCGTACTTATTGCTGGCGATACCTATGGGGGAAAATTTAATTCCCATTCTGCAAGACGTTACGGCATGGTTTACCGTGAACTTGCTAAACTTCTTCGGTATCCCTGTCTATAGAGATGGCTTATACATTCAAATCCCAACGGGTATCTTTGAAGTGGCCGTGGCATGTTCAGGAATACGTTATTTAATTGCCTCGATTGCGGTTGGCACTTTATTTGCCCATTTAACTTACACCAGTCTGAAGAAACAGCTACTTTTTATTTTATTTTCGGCGGTGTTACCTATCATTGCCAACGGTATCAGAGCATTCGGTATCGTACTTATCGCCCATTACTCTCAGATGAAATACGCCACTGGTGCCGATCATTTAGTTTATGGCTGGGTCTTCTTTGGCTTTGTCATTTTATTCATGTTTTATGTGGGCAGTAAATTTGCCGACCCTGAAGTCACAACTCAACAAAAATCTGCCAATAAAGCCTCGCTAAACTCAGTTAAATTGAGCTCGCCATTATTGTTACTGGTAATGTTGTTCAGTACTCAACTGCTGATTAACAATATTACTTTTACCGTTATTCCCGACCAGCCTTATCCGGCGATAAGCGAAGATGAAAATTTTCAGTCCGTGGCAAGATCCAATTGGGGCATCACCTATAACAATGGCTTGCGACGGTCCCATTTAATCGATGCAAAAGGTTTAGAACATTTTCGCGCAGTATTTGCCAATAAACAAACACAAGGTGAACTCATTGGCTGGGAAAATAAGGAATATAATCCTCAGCGCTGGACTGCGATTAGTATAAAAAACATTACCATAAAAGCGCATTCGGCCAAGTATCTTTTGTTAAGAGATAGTCGAGGTACAGAGCGAGTGTTAATTTATTGGTATAAAGTCGCTAATTATTATTTAACCAATAAGGCGCTGGTAAAATTTCTGCAAGCCATATTTGTCTATAACAAACCTGATTTGAAGGTTGAAATTGTTGCCTTTTCAATGGTTAATGGTTCTGAATATGACATGGTAAAGCAACTCAGCGCATTTAATTGGCAGTCGCCGGGTAGTGTTGTTTATGAATAAACATTCAACCTCACCCCAGCCAATTCATATCGTGCATGTAGTTTATTCTTTCGCCACTGGCGGACTAGAGAATGGCGTGGTAAATTTGATAAATAACTTACCTGAAAAAGACTATAGACATAGCATTGTTTGTATAACGGGTCATGATAAAGATTTTATTAAAAGAATTACCGGTAACAATGCTCGGTATTATGATCTTAATAAAAAACCGGGTAAAGGTCTGTCTTGGTTGTTTGCATTTTGGCGGATTTTACGAACGCTGAAACCTGATATTGTTCATTCCCGAAATTTAAATGCTTTAGAGGCACAATTTATTGCTTTCTTAGCGGGAATTTCGTACCGAATACATGGCGAGCATGGCTGGGATGTTAATGATCTTGGCGGCACTAATGAAAAATATCAGAAAATACGACGAATACTCAAACCGTTAATCAGTCAATATGTTGCCTTGTCAAATGAAGCGGTCGCTTATTTAAAAGATAAAATTTCGGTAAACCCCCAGAAGATTAACCATATCTGCAATGGTGTAGATACCACACTCTTTGCTCCTAATAAAAACAGGAAGCATTTGCCTACCGGTTTTGCCGATGACACTTCCATTGTCTTTGGTACAGTAGGTCGTTTGGCCGAAGTAAAGAACCAAGCGTTTCTGCTAAGAGCCTTTCTCCGGTTATGGCAGCACAATCCACAGCTAAAGCTAAGACTTGTTATTGTCGGGGACGGCATATTAGCTGACCTATTGAAAGAAATGGTGGCTGGAGCCAATGCCGGCTCCGCAGTTTTCTTTGCCGGTAACAGAAGTGATGTTAATACCTTACTGCAACAGATGGATGTTTTTGTATTGCCCTCATTAGCTGAGGGGGTCTCAAACACAATTTTGGAAGCGATGGCAACTGGCTTACCAGTGATCGCCACTAAGGTTGGTGGTAATAGCGATTTGATCCTAACCGAACTACAAAATTCTCACCTAGTCGAAGTAAACAATGATCAGCAATTAATCCTGGCTATGCAGCAATACCTTGATGCACCTGAATATATTTCTAAAAACAGTAAATTAATTAGGGAGCATTGTGTGAAAAATTTCAGTTTAGTGTCTATGGTTAATAGGTACCAAGAAATTTACCAAAATAATAACAAAGGGTTACTTTAATGTGCGGCATCGCCGGGATTTTCCACCTATCCGCAAATCATCCAATAGAGCCAGAATTAATCGTCACGATGAATGATCGTCAATTTCATCGTGGTCCAGATGCTGGCGACTATTTTTTTGACCCCGGTCTCGCATTAGCTCACCGCAGGCTTTCTATTATTGACTTAGAGGGTAGCCCGCAGCCGATGACAAGTGCTTGCAAGCGCGTAGTCATTGTTTTTAATGGTGAAATATACAATTTTAAAGATCTCCATAAAGAGTTATCTGCAAAAGGCTACTGCTTCAATACTCAGGGCGACACAGAAGCGATCGTTAATGCCTATTTAGAATGGGGAGAGGACTGCGTTCATCACCTTCGCGGCATGTTCGCCTTTGCCATTTGGGATAGGAATAAACAGCAGTTATTTATTGCCCGAGACAGGTTGGGTATTAAACCACTGTTCTACAGTCAGTTAGATGATGGTCACTTTATTTTTGGCTCAGAATTAAAAGTGTTAACGGCTCATCCATTATTTGATAAATCCTTACGTGATACTACCATTGAAGATTATTTCACCTTTGGCTATATCCCCGAACCTTACACCGTATATCAGCAGGCATACAAGCTTTCACCCGGACATAGATTGTTAGTTAAAAAAAATGATAAACAGCTGCCACAGAGTCAAGAGTATTGGGATGTGCCAACCCAGTTTGAATCTACAGCCTGCGCAGCTGAGATTAATGAGCAACTGGTGGAACGGCTTAAAGAAGCGGTAGCAATGCGTATGGTCGCCGATGTTGAACTCGGTGCCTTTTTGTCTGGCGGTGTTGATTCCAGCGGGGTTGTGGCTTTGATGTCGCAATTACAATCCGACCCCGTCAATACCTGCTCTATTGGCTTTGATGCGAAAGCATTTAATGAAACTGAATTTGCCCGTGCAGTGGCTGCTCGTTATCAAACCAATCATCGTGAAGAAACGGTGAGCCAGAACGATTTTGAGCTGATTGATGAGTTGGCCTTACTCTATGATGAGCCCTATGCAGACAGCTCCGCAATGCCAACCTATCGAGTTTGTGAGTTGGCCAGAAAACATGTCACTGTAGCACTGTCAGGCGATGGCGCGGATGAACTATTTGCTGGCTACGGTCGTTATCGCTTACACAATAGTGAAGAGAAAATACGCAAGTTATTGCCTTTAGGGTTACGCAAAACGCTGTTTGCGCCATTAGGGGCAATATACCCGAAGATGGACTGGGCACCTAAATGCTTTCGTGCTAAAACCACCTTCCAATCGATGGCGCTCAATACCATTGAAGGCTATCACAATTCAATGTCGATATTGCGTAAAGACGAACGGCAAAAATTATTTTCAACTGACTTTAAACAACGGCTCAATGGCTATTCTTCACTCGAAGTGTTCAACCAATATAAAGATAAAGTCAGCTCTCTTGATCCAATAAAAACCGCTCAATACTTAGATATTAAGACCTATTTGGTCGGTGATATATTGACCAAAGTCGACAGGGCGAGCATGGCCCATTCACTGGAAGTAAGAGTACCATTTTTAGATCATAAATTTGTTGAGTGGGGTTTTACTGTGCCATCACACCTAAATTTAAAACTTGGTGTTGGCAAAAAGTCGTTAAAACAAGCGCTGGAACCGCACTTGCCTCATGACATTTTATATCGTAAAAAAATGGGCTTTTCAGCACCACTTGCCCAGTGGTTTAGGGGACAATTAAAAGCCAAGGTTGAAGATAGCTTACTGTCAGAACATATGCTTAATACCGGCTACTTTAATGAAAAACAACTGCGCACCTTAATCGACCAACACAGTAAAGGCATACGAGATAATAGTGCCTCGTTATGGTCATTGATGATGTTTGAATCATTTTTGCGCCAGCATGTGGGAGGCCAATAAGTGAAGGTGCTACATGTGTTTGATCATTCAATACCAATTCATAGCGGCTATAGCTTTCGTTCTCGATCAATACTTAAACAGCAAAAGCTTTTAGGGATAAAAACCTGCCATGTGACTAGCCCAAAGCATGGTAATGACGAAATGATTGATGAAATGGTTGATGGTTTAAAATTTTATCGTTCGGCCCCGATCTCTGGCTTGTTAAGTAAATTACCGGCATTGGCGCAATTATCGTATCTGGCACCAATGAAACAAAAGATCTTAGAGGTTATTGCTCAGGAGAAACCCGATATTATCCATGCGCACTCCCCTGCTTTAAATGGTCTTGCAGCAATTCAAGCCGGCAAAGCATCGAGTTTGCCTGTTGTTTATGAAATAAGAGCTTTCTGGGAAGATGCCGCAGTTGATCATGGAAGCTGTAAAGAAGGGGATATCCGTTATCACTTAACTCGGCAACTTGAGACTTATGTGATTAATAAAGCGAATGCAGTGACCACCATTTGCCAAGGTTTGAAGCAAGACTTAATTGCCCGAGGATTAAGTGAGGATAAAGTCACCGTGATCCCT
Organism: Thalassotalea sp. 42_200_T64; assembly: GCA_002162925.1. Classification (GTDB taxonomy): domain Bacteria; phylum Pseudomonadota; class Gammaproteobacteria; order Enterobacterales; family Alteromonadaceae; genus Thalassotalea_A. The sequence continues at coordinate 32,372 of MABC01000089.1, forward strand.
AACGCGGTAAATATTGAACAATTTCAGGTCATCACCAATAGAGATGCGGAACTCGAGCTGAAAGTGCAATTGTTGGGCTGTCAGGTGATAGGTTTTCTCGGCTCGTTTTACGCTTATGAAGGGCTGGATTTATTAATCGCAGCAATGCCAGGCATTATCGCGAAAAATCCAAATGTCCGATTATTACTGGTCGGTGGTGGACCACAAGAAAACGCACTCAAAGCGCAAGTAAGCCAACTGCAATTGTTCGATAAAGTGATTTTTATTGGTCGAGTGCCTCATGCTCAAGTGAGTAAATATTATAGTTTGGTCGATTTATTGATTTACCCAAGAAAATCAATGCGGCTAACCGAGCTCGTTACCCCGTTAAAACCCATAGAAGCAATGGCGCAAGGGAAATTAGTACTGGCTTCTGATGTCGGTGGTCATCGTGAATTGATCATCGATAACGAAAATGGTTTTTTGTTTAAAGCCGGTGATATTGAACAATTAAGCAAGCGCACCTTAGAAATTTTAGCAAGCGCAGAAGGATATCCTTATATACGCACTAACGGTCGAAGATATGTCGAGAATGTTCGTAATTGGCATAAAAGTGTTGGTAACTATTTTTCGGTTTACGGACCGTTATATTCAGCTGCAGTGGCGCTAAAGTAAATGAAAGAGCTTACTGGAATCAAGATCATGGTACTTAGCTCTTTGTTTCCAAATAAAGTTGAACCTACGGCTGGATTGTTTGTTAGAGAACGAATGTTTCGTGTCGCAAAGTATAGCCCACTATTTGTCGTCTCACCGAAACCTTGGTCACCAATAGATAGCTTGATCAGATTGGTTAAACCTAAGTATCGTAACTATCCGAGAGAAAGAGAAATAGACAATAATATATCAATTCACTTTCCAAGGTTTTTTTCTATTCCTCTTCTCGGGCGTCGATTTGATGGGTTTTTTATGGCCAAAGCGGTAAAAAATTATTTGCAAAAGAATAAGTTAACGAAAACCTTCAATCATATTGATGCTCATTTCAGCTACCCGGATGGCTATGCTGGGGCTAAGTTAAAACACAGGTTGAACAAAACCTTGACCATTACCATGCGCGGAACAGAAGTTCCTCACAGCCTTCATCATAAAAAGAGGGCGGCGATGCTATTTGCATGGAAGAGTGCGGAAAAAGTAATTTGTGTGTCTAATTCATTGAGAAATTTAGCAATAAACATAGGAGCCAATGCGAATAAATTTCTCGTTGTTGGCAATGGTGTCGATGATGAAAAATTTCATTATTCCATCAACAAGGACATTAGAAAAGAATTGAAGATAACGAAAGATGCGAAAGTATTAATTACCGTCGGCGGCTTGGTTAAACGTAAAGGTGTTGACAAAGTTCTTAGCGCGATGCCGAAAGTAATGAGTAGATACAGCAATTTACATTATTTAGTTGTGGGTGGAGAAACTGCTGAGGGCAATAATAAAATTGAATTAGAGAACCTTGCGGGTGATTTAGGCGTGGCTGATAACGTACATTTTTTGGGAAAACTCGCGCCCGAAGAATTAAAATTTTATTTGAGTGCCGCAGACATATTCGTGTTGATGAGTTCGAATGAAGGATGGGCAAATGTGATTCTGGAGGCTATGGCATGCGAAATTCCTGTTTTAGCATCCGATGTCGGAGGTAATTCAGAGGTGGTTTCGACGAGTGAGTTTGGCAACATTATCGGATTGAATGACGTAAATGTGCTACCAACAACCATGTGTGAAATGCTGGAAAAAGATTGGTCACGCGAAAAGTTGAGAACATATGCGCAGCAAAATTGTTGGCAAAACCGTGTCACCGATCTGCAAAGGATTTTTACTCAAATTCAACAAAGGGCCACTAATGATTAGTTTCTACACTAAATTTGTGGCTAACCTATTGTTTCCGCTACATGAGCAGATCAAAAAGCATAATACCGTCGCCATTCGTAAATCTTTGGAACAATCCCAATGGTTTTCAACAAACCAAATACTTGCAGCACAGAATGCCAGACTCAGCAACTTTCTACAAAAAACGGTCAACCATGTGCCTTACTTTAGAAAGGTTTTTGCCGACGCTAACTTGCAGCCAAGTCAGATAAAATCTGTAGCTGATTTAGCTCAGTTGCCCTTTTTAACCAAGACTATTGTCCGGGAAAATTTTGACGACTTAAAATCCAATAAGTCGGGCCCTGTCACTTTATTCACGACTGGAGGTTCAAGCGGCTCGCCTTTGCTGTTTTTACTGGGCAATGAAAGAGTAAGCCATGATGTAGCCGAAAAGTGGCGAGCAACAAGATGGTGGGGTGTAGATATTGGTGATAAAGAAATTGTTGCGTGGGGTTCACCTATCGAATTGAACTCACAGGATAAAATGAGATTATTCAGAGATAAATTATTTCGTTCAAGGCTGTTACCCGCATTCGATTTAACAGAGGAAAAACTGCTAGGCTTTATTGATGAAATAAAATTGGTTAAACCTAAGATGTTGTTTGGTTATCCTTCGGTTTTTTCGTTAATCGCTAAAACGGCACAACAGCATCATATTGATTTGACCCAGTTAGAGATCAAAGTTGTTTTTGTCACCTCCGAGCGCTTATATCCCGAGCAGCGTGACACTATCGAAACGGTATTTAATGCACCTGTAGCAAATGGTTATGGCGGACGTGATGCCGGCTTTATCGCTCATCAATGTCCACAAGGCAAAATGCACTTATCTGCTGAAGACATCATAGTTGAAATCATCGACGAAGATGACAACCCTTTAAGTCATGGCGAATCGGGTGAAATTGTAATTACCCACCTGGCCACCTCAGATTTCCCCTTCATTCGCTACAAAACCGGCGATATTGGTACTATTGATACCGAAGTCTGCTCATGTGGTAGAGGATTGCCGATACTCAAAGACATAGAAGGAAGAACCACTGATTTTATTGTTGCCGAAGACGGTACCAAGATGCATGGTTTGGCTCTCATTTATATCTTACGAGGATTAGAAGGCATTTCCGAGTTTAAAATAATTCAAGAAAGTAAGTACTTTGTTCGAATATTATTGGTGCCAACAAATCATTTAACGGAGGTATTAAAAGCAGAAATCACGGCTAGCTTTAAAGCCAGGTTGGGAGCAAACGTGACGATAGAAATTGACAAAGTTGCTTATATTGCCGCCGAAAAATCGGGAAAATTTCGGTATGTCATCAGTAAAATACAGGGCTAGGCTATGATTGATACTTTATATTATTTTGTCGACGTTGCCGGTCTAGTATATTTGTTTTTTTGGGCGACATCAAAAGATAATGATGAAGACTCAAATAAAGAAGGTGATTGATGCGCGATATTGCGGTGACACTGTTATTCATTGTCATAATTTACTACTCTTTGCGTAAACCGTTTATTGGGGTGAGTGCCTGGGCATGGATCACCTTTGCCTTTCCGGCAGGATGGGCCTGGGGGTTTTCAAATAATTTTAGAATGAACTTCACCGTTGTGATACTCACATTCTTTAGTTATTTAATCATGAAAAATAAGCCAAAACTGCAACTGGATGGCATAACGGTATTGATAGTTTTCCTTTGGTGTATCGCATTGTTCAGTTCATTATTCTCAGCATCTCTACTTACTGAAATCGTTTGGGGGAAATTTGAAGAGTTCTCTAAAGTGTTGCTGTTGTATTTCGCCGTCATTTTTATTCTCTATAAAAAAATACATGTGGAAACATTAATTTGGGCGATTGTGCTGTCAATTTCATCCTATGCCGGCATGGAAGGGGTTAAATTCTTAGTGTCTTTGGGCGGTCACCGCGTATCCGGTATTCAAGGATATTTACTGGCTGACCGCAATGATTTGGCGGTTGCCATTAACATGGCGTTGCCACTGGTTATCTATTTGATTGGTGAAGTAAAGCAGCATTGGTTACGTATTGGCTTGATCTGCCTATTTGTTTTAAACATTGTCGCCGTCATTGGTACCTATTCTCGTGGTGGCTTTGTCGGCTTATTTGCTATTGCTCTATATTTTATAATTCGATCAAACAGAAAACTACTATGGTCTGCAATTGTTGCGACAAGCCTAGCTATTGCCGTTCCTTATATACCGAATGAATGGACCCAGAGAATGGATACTGTTTCCACCGCACAAGAAGATAATTCATTCATCGGACGACTATGGGCGTGGAAAATTTCCGTTAAAATCGCCAATGATAACGTATTGGGTAACGGCTTTTTTGCGACACAAGACCCATTAGCATGGCGAATTTATAAAAATGGCATTGAGAATTTTGCGGGTGTTCATACGCCGCCAGTACCGAATAGTGCCAAGCCTAAAGCGGCGCACAGTATTTACTTTCAAGTTTTAGGTGACCTGGGTTACATCGGGCTGGCTTTATATCTGATGATTTTACTCGGGGTTTTCTTGAGATTGAATCAGGTCGCAAAAATAGCAAAGCAAAAAGGCATCGAGTGGTGTGGCAATTTAAGTATGCTGTTAACGGTATCCTTGGTCGGTTATGGGGTAACAGGCGCCAGTGTCAGCTTGGCGTATTTTGATTTGATTTTTGCATTTGTTGGTGTCTCTTATGTGTTGAGGCATAGAGTGCTTAATGACTAGGGTCAACAGACCCTAGAATTGTAACGATGTTTTATTTTTTAGACTTTAGTCGATGGTAAGAGTTGAGATAATTGAATTTAACGAGCGCAAAAAACAAAATAGAAGATTGGTTTTTTCAATGCTACCGGATGGTGGTGGCAAATAGTGAAAAAAACAAAGCGACTGTTTTAAACTTTCACCGGGTTAACCATGATGATGGCGGTATGGATGTGGATGAATTTCGGCGCAAAATGATGTTTTTGAAGTCACACTTCAATGTCATCTCACTTCCCGAGATGATGCAGCTGATAACCGAAAAAATCCTTCCCCCGCTTTCTGTTGTCATTACCGTAGATGATGGTTACGAAGACAGTTATTCGGTTATTACGCCAATACTTGATGAGTTAAATATTAAAGGTGCTTTTTTTATTACCACAATAGGTATCGAACAAGGGTTGTTGTGGAATGATAAAATATTTAACGCCATTCATCGGACATCAAAAACAACTATTGAAGGTGTGTTAAATCGAGATCAATCTATCGCAACCAAAGAACAGCGAAAACTTGCTTATCAAGAATTGCATTTAGCTTACAAATTCATGAGTCTGGTTGAGCGTGAAGAATCGATAGCACAATTAATTTCAATTTTAGATGTCGATGTAAGTGACAATGTATTTTTATCTAAAAATAAAATCGCCGCGATAAAAAGTGCAGGGATGACCATAGGTTCTCATACTCATCAACATCCGATTTTAACCATGGAAAATGACGATGATGCTTTGCAAGAAATTATCAAATCACAAAAAATTCTGGAAAGTATCACCAATAATAACATCCAATACTTTGCTTATCCCAATGGTAAATTTGGTAGAGACTTTAACAATAACCATAAGGAAATGCTTACCACTTTAGGTATTAGCTGTGCATTGGCGACTGACTGGGGGTGTTTTACCGAAGATTCAGATGTTTTGGCAATTCCTCGTTATACCCCATGGGATAAAGATATAGCTCGCTTTGGAATTCGTTTGTGCCATCATTTCAATAAACATAAGGCGCAAGGTCATGAGTAAATCGGTTTTATTTGTTGCCATAGATTACCCGCCTTGTCGTAGCCCCGGCACAGAAAGAATATACAAATTCTCAAAAAATTTACAAGAATTTGGTTGGTTATCAAATGTGTTAACAGTCAATGTCGCAACCCATAACCTAGATTTATTAAAGGACGATCACCAAGACGAATTTAATGTTCACCGCTCTTTTTGTTTGGATACGGTAAAGTATTTATCATATAAAGGTAAATACTTTTCTTTTTGTGCTATTCCTGATCGTTATATTAGTTGGGTATTTACGGCTCTGTTCAAAGGGCTGTGGTTAATTAAAAAATTTAAACCAATCATTATTTTTTCAAGCTCACCAAGCTTAACCAGTCATATAGTTGCTGGGCTTATTGCAAAAATAACCAAGACACCTTGGGTCGTTGATTTCAGAGATCCATTGCAATGCCATTATGATGATAAGCACTATCAATCGTTTAAAGTCCATCGCTGGATTGAAAAGAAAGTTATTGCTCATTGTAGTCAAGCGATTTTTACCACACGCTCAGCACAGCAAATGTATCAACGGCTTTATCCGGGTGAGTTATCAACTAAATTTATCACCATTGCAAATGGAGTTGATCTTAATAATTTTGATTTTTCCTTGAACAAAGAAACAAATAGAAAGAATTTTTTAATGTTGCATACGGGTTCAATTTATCCTACAGGTCGTGATCCGAGGGTATTATTTAGTGCCTTAGCCCAGCTTAAAAAGAAAAACTTAATCAATAAAAGTAATTTTTTACTGCGTTTTAGGGGGGCTAAATGCGGTAATGTTTATCAACAAATGATTATCGAAAACAACATTGCAGACATTATCGAATTTAAGCCGTCTATTGCTCACAAAGATTGTTTAATTGAGATGAAAGCAGCGGATGGTCTACTAATAATTCAAGGGAAAATTTTTTTTAGTCAAATACCGAGTAAAATTTATGAGTATTTTATCACCAATAAAAAAATTATTGCGGTAACTCCAAATGATAGTGAAACGGCAAGAGCTTTAACTCAGGAGCCCGGTTGCTACGTTGCTGAAAGTAGAGATGATATTTGTCAGCAAGTATTGTCTTTAATAAACAATAGAGAAAAAATCTGCAGAGAAGTCGATAAATTTGAACGAAAACATCGAGCGGGCGAACTATCTGTAGTTTTCAATAGTATTCATCGGCTGTAATTATTCAGGTTCACGATAACCGTGTTAATCTCAAGGGTGGACAATGACGTTGCGTTATAAAAAAATACCTTTATCTGAGCTGGAGATTCAATCTCAGGAAGCGGATTTTAATATTCCCTTATTTGAACATTCTTTTAGTTGGTTAATGCATATCACTAAATATATGCTGCCAGAACAGGCTGAAGTTTGGTGTCATTGCATCATAAAAGATGATGAAATGATAGTCATGTGGCCATTAGTACATTTGCAAAAGTCTATCCTAAGGGGGCAGGTGTTGATGTCTCTGACAAGTTGTTATACGGCGAGTACCACCTGTTATTTCCAAAAAAAAATAACGTTAAGCTCGACCAGACTTACTCTGTTTAATCGGCTTATTTCGGCTATTATCAATAATAATACGTGGCATCAGTTGCTATTGTCTGGTTTAGCTGCATCCGAAGTCCCTTCGCGGAACATCCGCAAGCACTTCAAAGTCGTGAATGTATTTAAACAGACAAGCAATTGGTATGAAGATGATCTGGATGATTTCGAACGATATCAATTTAGTCGTCCAACACAATTACTCAATACCATAAGGAGAAAAAAAAAGCGTCTGACTAAGGCCTCTCATTATCGTATTGATGTTATTTCAAAGGTCGAAAGCTTTGCCTTGGCCTTCGATGCTTATAAATCGATTTATGCCGAAAGTTGGAAACAAGAAGAAGTCAGTTCTAATTTTATTGAACAAATATGTGCAACGGCATTAGCCGAAAATAAGTTACGGTTGGGTGTTTTATATGTGGATGAAAAGCCAGCTGCAGCACAAATATGGTTTATTCAAAATAATACCGCATCAATTTTTAAGTTGGCTTATAGTGATCTATATCGGCAATTCTCTGTCGGCTCTATCTTAACGATGCACTTAAGCCAACATCTGATCAGTGAAGATGGAATAACAAAAATTGAATTCGGCATGGGCAACGAAGAATATAAGAAAGGTTGGTTGAACAAACATCAGCAATTGCTTTCCTTTCAAATATTTAATCAGTCAACTCTGCGAGGCTACTTAGCTTATCTAAAATTTTTTACGGTTACAAAAATAAAAATATCAAAAATATTATTGAGTCTTTTTTCGGGAAAAAGTAAACATTATGAACAACGATAACCACGCTAAGATTGTCACCGAAATACTCGGAATGGTTTTGTCGACAAATAGAATTCATGATCTGACCAAAGAGACCGCTATTCTGGGCACGATCCCAGAATTCGACTCCATGGCAATTATGACGATTTTAACGCTGCTTGAAGAAAATTACGGCATTATCATTGAAGACGATGAGATCAGTGCGGAAGTGTTTGAAACTTTTGGCAGTTTGGTTGACTATGTGGCAGAGAAAGTCGATTAAGTTATGTTAAAAGGTCATTTTATTCCATCTCCAGAAGGTAAATTATTTGTTACCCAATTTGGCAATAGCAACTCTGATACTGCCGTTTTGTGTTTACCTGCTATTACCGAGGAACTTAATTTAACAAGAGCGGTGGTTGCTAAACAAGCACAGCATTTTGCTCAACATAGACTGCCCTGTTTTGTGCTCGACTATTTTGGCACTGGTGACAGTGAAGGGGAGCTGGAACAGGCAGATTGTGATCTTTGGCTGGAAAATGTGTTAACTGCTGGCGAGTGGTTAACACAACAAGGCATATCTAAAATTATATTATGGGGTGTACGATTTGGCGCGTTATTGATATTAGCTCACCAAACTAAACTCCATCAATCCTTACCTATTAAAAAGCAGTTATTATGGAAACCAGTAACAAATGGTAAGCAGTTTGCCAGACAGCTGCTTCGTATAAAACAGGCGACTAGCATTATCAATGCTAGTGCTAAAAAAACAGATTGGCGGCAACGTATACTCGCGGGTCACGACACTGAGATCGCGGGCTATAACATAACCTCTCGCATGTTAAGGTCATTGGAAGAGCTACAAATTGATAATGATATGCTTCCTGAGAGCCCAATCATTTGGATTGAATTAGCCGTTAATGAGCTACCCCCGGTCACTAAACGTATATCTGCCAAATGGCCGGACGATAGCGTATCGGTGCACTGTTTTGAATCGCCGCCATTTTGGCAAGTACCTGATGTTTTTTCATTGCCAGAGCTCTATGAATTGACCCTGGCATTAATGTATTCACAGGAAGGGGCATGAAAGAGAAAGCGATAATCATCAATGTCTCTGATCAGCAATTAATGGCTATCATTCATCAAGGTTGTTCATCGAAGACCATAGCTACTGCGGTATTAATTGTCGTCGGAGGCCCACAATACCGTGTCGGCAGTCATCGTCAATTTATACAACTTGCCCGCTATTTAGCGAACGAAGGCATCACCGTGATGCGCTTTGATTATCGTGGCATGGGCGACAGTGAAGCCGAAAAACAGCAATTTGATGCTATATGTGATGATACCAAAGCGGCAATAGACTCGCTTTTTCAGCAACAACCTAAGATACAGAAAGTTGTTATCTGGGGCTTGTGTGATGCAGCTTCAGCCGCACTAATTTATGCTCATAAAGATGCTCGAGTATCCGGATTAGTGTTACTTAATCCCTGGCTGGAAAACGAAAAAGCCATGGCTAAAACCATGGTTAAATATTATTACCTGCAGCGGCTGTTGTCTAAACGTTTTTGGATAAAGTTAATAAGCGGTAACGTAAACTTTGGTGAATCCAGTAAGGAAGTTAAAGGTTTTGTTAAAAGTTGTGTTGGCAATGAGCAACGAGAAAAATCGAGTTACCAAGTACGAATGCTTAATGGGTTACAAGCATTTGATGGTAAATTGTGCTTAATCCTCAGCGGTACTGACTTAACCGCACGTGAATTTGATCAGCAAACAAATAGCAACCAAGTGTGGCAAAAGTTACATAAGCCCTATTGTGAAATACGGCGCCTAGCTGAAGCCGATCACACCTTTTCATCGGCAAAATTTAAGCGAGAAGTCGAACTCATCACCTGCAAATTTGTACAAAGTTGCTAGGGTCTGTTGATCTTTGCACCGCAAAGATCAACAGACCCTAGAGTAAGGAATTATTCAGAAATAACAACTTCTGCTACATTCTTTCCCCGCCACCTTTTTAAATAGTCAACCTTGTCTTGATGCTTGATATTTTTTTACCGCATTAACGGTTGCATTTTCGATAGAAACATAACATTGGTGAAAATATTCATCAGATAAATTGTGCGGATCATAGAGCAAGGCAAGTCTTGGCATTCGCCATAGTCCTAACATAGTTACTTGGATGTTTCTTCCTTGTTGGCTGCATGCGGCAACTTTACTTAAGTGCCTGCTTTCCATAACGAGGAGTAAGTCTCCTTCGAGAAACTCAAAATTATTTATGTCGGTTGTTAGATGCGGGTTCAGCGAAATACCCCTTTCTTTAGCGACTTTAATTGCTTGTGGGGCAGCAGGTCGTCCTGTCGTAGTTGCATAGCCAAAAGATGCAACGTTTTCTATGCCTAGATTCTTTGCTAAAATGTGCCCATAGGGTGAACGACAAATATTACCTTGGCATACAAATACGAGTCTTTCCACTTTCGACCAATCTATTTTCTCACAATGTGAATAATGTCCAAGCCACATTTTGATTGTCTCTATTGCAAGCCTGATCATTCCTCTATAAGTGCCAAATTTTCTATTTATTTTTGATAAAAAATCCATTAATTCATCTACCTTTTATAATGCAATATATAAAAACATCTTGCATTATAAACTATAATGCATTAACAACCAGGCAATAACAACCAATGAAAATCAGTGAATAGCTTGGTGAATTTAATTTTAATAGCAATACATTTGTCATGCTATTTGTAATCGAATTAATTTTTTATTGGCTTATGTTTATAGTACAGCATTCGATTAATTGACCGATAGAATTGGCAGCATAATAGGGATGAAAAATGTCAGGGTTTAGTCGTACTAAGGTATATATCACCGTAGATATCGAAGCATCAATCGCTGGCTGTTTTTCAGAGCCTAAACAAAATCCGCCATTGTTTGATGAGCCGGTATTTGGCTATGTTGATGGCAGAAGCGAGGCCTTAGATTTTATTTTAAGAACATTATCAGCATCTAACTTATCAGCGACCTTTTTTACCGAGTCCTTACAGGGACGTTATTTTGGTGATAATAAAATGGCGAAAGTTGCTGAATCCATTATTGAAAATGGTCAAGATTTACAGTTACACATTCACCCTTGTTGGATCAATTTTAATAATGGCGCTTTAACATTATCTACAGAGTATAATGATCGTTCTACCGGAAGGAGTGTTGATGAGTTAGTGTATACTTTCTCGGAAGCTATTGAACGCTTTAAAATGTGGGGCGTAGGGGCACCTGTGGCGGTACGAACAGGTAATTTTTCTGCAGGTGCAGATACATTCCAGGCATTAGCTCAACTAAACATTCGTTCAACGTCTAATATCTCCATCGGGCTATGTCCTCCTAAAGAAAAAAGTTTACTTCTCAATCATGGAATTCATAATATTCATGGTCTGCTTGAGTTACCGCTAACCACGTACGCTGCCTTTGATTTTAAAGGCAGTAAGGCCGTTCGAGGCTTTACCGTAACAGGTACTAGTGTATCTGAAATGATCTCGCTGTTAGAGCAAGCTTTTGCACAAAAGTTAGAGAGTATTTGTATATTGACCCATCCATTTGAGTTTATTAAACGCGATGACTATAGGTTTGCTAATATGAGTATTCATAAACTTAATCAAGGTCGTTTGGAATTTTTATGCCAATATATAGAACGCAATAATGATCGCTTTGAAACAGGTACATTGAAAGATATAAACTTGCAAGATGTCAAAAGTTACTCCAATGAATTGGTTTTAAAGAGTTCATACTTGCAGTCGCTTTCCCGAGCAGGGCAAAATTTTATTTCTGATAGGATGGCATAAAAGGAAAGTGATAAATGAGTAACGTTTTTGTTCTGGGGGTCGATTCTCCCATTGGATTGTCCTTGTTACGCGATTTAGGAAAAAATCAATTCGATACCATAGGTATTGGCAATAAACGCTCCATAGGCCATGCATCAAGATACTGTAAACGTTCAGTTATTCGCGCAGATAGCCGAGAAAGAGTCATTTCACAATTACTACGTTTAGGGGGGGATCCTAAGACTAATTTTCTCATTTGTATTAGTGAAGGAGACATTGATCTCATTAATAAAAATCGCCCCGTATTAACGGACTACTTTACTTTGTTAGTGCCAGAGCAAGCGCAAATGGATATTGTCTTAGATAAATATAAAACAAAACAAATAGCCGATACCTTGGGGATCGATTCTCCCAAATCTTATCAATTGAGTGATTTAAATGAGCTTGATACATTTTCTCAAGAACTTTCTTATCCTGTGGTACTAAAATGGGCAAATCCCCTCAATGTTCAACCGCTGCTATCAAAGTCGGGTATTGGCTTTCATAAATTACAATACGCAAAAAGCGTTGAAGAATTAAAAACACTATTGTCTGTATATGAAAAAATAAGTATCTATCCGCTGATCCAAGAATATTGTGACGGCAAAGGGCTCGGACAGTTTTTCTTGTGTAAAGAAGGGAAATCATATATTGAGTTTCAGCATGAACGTGTTCATGAATGGCCTCCTGAAGGTGGCACTTCTGCTTTTTGTCGTTCCCTGCCATTAGCTGAACACCAAGCATGCGTGAAAAAATCGAAAGCCCTGTTAGCAAGGCTTTGTTGGTCTGGTGTTGCTATGGTTGAATATCGTTACTCAAGCGACAAACAAAAATATGTATTGATGGAAATTAATGGCAGGTTTTGGGGGAGTAGCCCATTAGCTATGTACTCAGGCGCAGAGTTTGCTTCGAATTTAGTAAAGCTGTTCGGATCAAATCAAATTGTCATCCAACCTCAACTTTCACAGCAAAACTGCATATACATGATCCCGGAACTAAAGCGCTTATACCGGATTCTATTTGAAAGTAATAAAATAGAAGATCCAAATCGGCACTTTGATAAATCTCAAGAGTTTTTAACGTTATTAAGAGCTATATTTAGCTGGAAAACCAAGTATTTTGTATTCAGTCTAGATGATCCCTTGCCATTCATTCAAGATATGATGAATGTCTGCAAAAAAATGCTTAGACGATAATGTACTCGGACGCTGCAAAAATGCACAGCAAAGATCAACAGACCCTAGTTATTCATGGTTTATTTTTTACTATCAATATATTGATTTAGCCGCAGTGGTAGTTCATTTGCTGCGAGTCCCACTTGTTTTCTACTTAAAAATACTCTATTGCTGAGAGATAATGCAGGTAATTTTCCATTTGTATCTAAACTCCATACGGCTGTTTTTTCAATGATGTTGTTATCATTAGCGATAAATCCTCGAATGGGAGCCCGCCAGGTGAATAACCTGGTTTTACCTCGATTTCGTCCCCGTTCGCTGGCTGATCTTGTTCGCTCAATAATAATCCAATTGTTGGACAACTTTACTCTTGATGGACGTACATTTCCGTTACACGCTCGTTTTTCAGTGCCAATACTGATCACATCGGCATTATCAGAATTTTTACCGTGCTGTAAAGTACTGTTGTTCACCGTTAAATTTCCACCGCAAGGAAAATCTATGGTACGAGATTGCAACCCTTGTAAGCCAAGCAGATTGCTTTGTTCAATCAAAGTATTGATGGCACGACTTTTAATTAAGTGACCATTGCCAAAAACAGCACGAACCGTACTGTTTCTGAAGATTAAGTTATCTATTTGGCCAGCGTAGACACCATGAGCTAGTGTTTGAGATCGGTCGTTTAGACCGGTATTTTCGATCAGAGTATTTTCGATCAATAAATTGCCACCTCGGTTATCCGAGAGGATGCCCATTACTGTATTGTTGATGACTGAGTTTTTAATTGACACATCAAAATTTCGACCTTCAACTTTGACTCCTGCACAATTTCCAAAGAGGCAGCCAGCTTGATTGCCATCACCATGAAAATTTTCGATTTGGACCGTACAATCGTTACAATCTATATTAACTATGGCTTTTCTATTTGCTACACCGAATAACAAGACTCCGGAGAGATCTAATGTTAGTGATTTATTTATGACAAGCCCTTGTGCATATATGCCTTTAGGGATTTTTAGAGTCGAGCCCTTTGGCGCATCAATAATTAATTGTTGAGGATTTATGAGATCAACGGTTTTGTCGTTAGCAGGTGGTGACGCATCTTTAGTCATTGCGCGATTGGCCAAGAAACGCACAGTGCGACGAACTTCAGTAATGTTGCCAGCTAAATCTTTAACGCTGGCGAAAACTTCTACTGTAGGGTCGCTCAAAGCCTTAGCTAAGTCTACCTTGGTTATGCCACTGACTTCTGCCGGGCCGGCGATGTTTGTGCATTTGTTTTTACTGTCTATGATACATACAATGAGACTGTTCGGAACAATGCCACTGCCGATGTCCACCGTACCTATATTTAATGTGAAAAGAAGGTCACTTTTTCTTGTGGCAGTCAGATGTAGGGTTGGTTTTTGGGTATCAAGCAACTCTTTAGCTCCACCCGGTGCGCCGATATCTATCCAACGTGACAATAAGCCGAGCTCTTCTGCTGTGATCGTCGTTGGGTGGTCAGCACCAAAATCTAAATCATCCGCGTGCGAATCATCGGTATTATTATCGGTCCGTTTATTCGCGGCTTTCCAGTACAACAAACTGCCTAATGAGTTAAAGGCACGAATATAGCGAGTGACTTGCGGGCGTCTAAAACTGGTACCATTTCTTCCTTCACCGGTAAAGAACTTGTTAGAGGATAAACAGTCTTGTTGGTCATCACCAACCAAACACCACCAAGTGGATGGCGTTTGCTTTTTGTTGTCGTGATCACCAGGACGATCTAGTGCAAGCTCTGCTGCTGGGCCGCCGTGGCAAGAAGTGCAGCGTTCGGCGAAAATAGGCGCGATATCTCGGGCAAAATCTAGTTGCAGGATATTACCAGTGACAGTTCTTTGGGCTATGTCGTCGCCATTCTTCCCGGTTAATAACGGCACTTCACCCTCACCTAAACGTGGCACCGTATAGTCAGTAGTTGCGGCAAAGCTTTGTTCAAAGGTGATCCTGGAAGGCCTGGAATGCACATGACAACCGCCACACACTTTCTCCTCGCCAGGGCGTAGGCTCTGCCAGCTCATATCTGTGTTCAGGGTGCGGCCATTACAATCGATGCCTTGCATCAAGTAGGGAGCATTGGCCGGCATACGTACCAGGAAACTGGTGTCGGGGTTACCACTGGGGTCATCGACTCTGTTGCCTGCGGCATCCCGGTTGATGACCGGAAACTCGCCTAAAATGCCAACTCGTTCACCGAGAAGATTGGAAGTATGATAAGACGTATTTCGATCTCTGTTCGGCAGCAAGGAGAGAATTCGCACCCCACATAAATCCTCATCGGCATAATTGATGGTATCCGTTCCCTGTAAATTGAATTGATGCTCACCGGCGAATTTAATCCCTTCTTTGGGGTGGGTTTCTCGATCGGTAATGGATGCCGCGCCCAATAATCCAAATGGCGTACCATGTTCAAGCAATGGATTCTGAGTCTGCAGCTCAGACGGTGGGATATCGGTGGGTTTTTCTACCCCGTGAATGTCAATATAGGGCACAACCGCTCGGGCCATAAGCTCATGCCAATCTGGGCTATCGACAATCATCTCTAAGTCACTGGGGTGCTGCGATGGGATGGCGGTTGCCCGATATAATCCAACATCACAGCCGGGAGTATTGGTATCAAGATGGGTCATCATATTCATCGCCACTCCGGCACCAGAGCCACTGGTTTTCGGTGGTACATCGAGACCGAGTTCGACGAATATCCCATTTGCGGCGACTGCGCTGCAGGCGCCTTTGCCCCAGGCCATCATTAGGCCATTTTCAGTCAATGCCGCCGGGTGGCCAACTTTACCGGCAAAAATCAAGTCATGTTGATAATATCGATGTTTAATGCCCGGTGCAGGCATAGATTTTGAAGCGGAGTCATTACTAGTCGACCAGGAAGCAAAATTTATCGCATCACGAGGGGCAAAGATATCTGCCAGGTTTGCAGCCTCTTCCGGCGCAATCCCTTCTTGACCTTCCGGCTCCGGCATGACCCCAACAATGACTCCCAAGCCGTTATTATTGCCGCGATAATAATCGCCAAACCAGACTCTTTCGTCTGTCGTTTGCGTGATAAAATGGGCGGCAAGATGGGAGGCGCCAAAGTAACTGTCAGCATGATCACCACTGTGTTGGCCAAAAAATGCAAAGTTACTGCCGCCATCGGGATTTTGCGTGTAAATATGAAATAAATTAGCTAGCGTATCAAAACCACCGGTGGAGCCATTGGTATACTTAAAGGGTTTGGCTCCTAAAATTTGCCAACTGGAATAGGCCAAACGGCCATTTTTTAACAAATAGGGATGTTGTTCCTGAGACAAGGAATGATGACTGGCCAGATCTAAATCTAGCCAATTCTGATCAATGGTCCATATGCGAGTACCCACAGAAGAACCCGTTGTTCGCCAGACAACAGTACTGGTGTGGCCATCGCGATTCGAAGTAAAGGCGATACGACCGTTCGCCAAAAAGGCAGGGCCGGAATCATAGATACCTGGTTCAAAGGGCTTGACCGACAAGGCACCCGTTGCCACATCAACGGTATGCAAATGCGCGCCGTTGCTTTTGAGTTTTTTATTTGGCAGGTCAGTCCAGCCAATATTTCCCGCATCCGCGGTGGGTTTAAGAACCCGGAAGTCTACATTTTCCCGGTGCTGATATAATTCGCCTCTAAATACCGAAAAGGCAATGGTTTTGCCATCAAACGAAACCGCAGGATCGAGTGCAGCACAGGCGTTTGCATCGGTGGATGTTGCCGAGCAATTATAGAGAATTTTTTCTTGGCCTACGGCATCACGGTAGACTAAATCACAAGGCGCGCTAAAACCACCGAAAAAGTTACTTACATCAGGCAAAACATCATAGATATCTAACCCTTTCATTAGCCGTGATGCCGCTTGTGATACACCGTTTATGGTCACACTTCCGCTAATTTCTATGGTATCAGTAGTACGGGCACATCGGGAATAGACGATTGGATCTTGGGCATAGGCCAAGGGCAAGTTTGCCAGAAGCAAAAAGGCCAATAATATTTTAAAGCGCATTGGTTTAACTCTTTTTTTTGAATTAACTTCTTCAACTTAAACATCTACTACACACTTCTTAATTATGTTAGTTGAACAATGGCTAAATACAAGGACCAGGCAGAGTTCGGATTAAAAGTTTTAGAGTTAAGGAAAAATGAAAAAGCTAAATTGAAAATTGCTGAGCAAGGCTTAAAAATAAAATGTGGTAATAACCACTCCATATTTAGATCTATTTTATCTATGGAGTGGTTATCAATCAGCGATCAAGAGGATGCTGATTTTTCGGTGAGTAATACCAAGTTGGTATATTCTTATCTGGCTGTGTAACTCGATTTAAAGTGAGAGCTTACTAGCAACACCAGCAATAAAAGAAAAAGAAAAACCTCGTCTGTTGAACCACCAACTATTGGTTTGTCCTCAGGCTCTGGCTCAGGAGTCGGCTCTGGTTCAGGAGCAGGTCCAGCTTCAGGAGCAGGTCCAGCTTCAGGAGCAGGCTCTGGATTAGGCTCAGGGATCGGCTCTGGTTCAGGAGCAGGTTCAGGAGTCGGCTCTGGTTCAGGAGTAGGCTCTGGCTCAGGAGTAGGCTCTGGCTCAGGAGTAGGCTCTGGCTCAGGAGTAGGCTCTGGCTCAGGAGTCGGCTCTGGCTCAGGCGTAGGCTCTGGTTCGGGCGTAGGCTCTGGCTCAGGCGTCGGCTCTGGTTCGGGAGTCGGCTCTGGCTCAGGCGTAGGCTCTGGCTCAGGAGTAGGCTCTGGCTCAGGCGTAGGCTCTGGTTCGGGCGTAGGCTCTGGCTCAGGCGTAGGCTCTGGTTCGGGCGTCGGCTCTGGCTCAGGCGTCGGCTCTGGCTCAGGCGTAGGCTCTGGCTCAGGCGTAGGCTCTGGTTCGGGAGTCGGCTCTGGTTCGGGCGTCGGCTCTGGTTCGGGCGTAGGCTCTGGTTCAGGCGTCGGCTCTGGTTCGGGCGTAGGCTCTGGTTCAGGCGTCGGCTCTGGTTCGGGCGTCGGCTCTGGTTCGGGAGTCGGCTCTGGTTCAGGCGTAGGCTCTGGTTCGGGCGTCGGCTCTGGTTCGGGCGTCGGCTCTGGTTCGGGAGTCGGCTCTGGTTCGGGAGTCGGCTCTGGTTCGGGAGTCGGTTCTGGCTCCGGCGTCGGCTCTGGTTCGGGAGTCGGTTCTGGCTCCGGCGTCGGCTCTGGTTCGGGCGTCGGCTCTGGCTCAGGCGTCGGCTCTGGTTCGGGAGTCGGCTCTGGCTCCGGAGTAGGCTTAGGCTCTGGCTCAGGGTAGGTGGTATTAGTCAAAAAACTCACCGTACGACGAACTTCAGTAATATTACCAGATAAGTCTTTAACGCTGGCGAAGACTTCTGCTGTTGGATCGCTCAAGGCCGTGCCTAAGTCTACTGTGGTTATGCCACTGACTTCTGCCGGGCCGGCGATGTTTCTGCAATTGTTGCGACTGTCTATGATACATACAATGAGACTGTTTGGGTCAATGCCACTGCCGATGTCCACCGTCCCAATATTTAATGCGGAGACAACCTGGCTTTGCTCTGTGGTGGTCAGGTTAAGCGTTGGTTTTTGGGTATCAAGCAACTCTTTAGCTCCACCCGGTGCCCCGATATCAATCCAACGTGACAATAAGCCGAGTTCTTCTTCAGTGATCGTCGTTGGGTGGTCAGCACCATAATCTAAATCATCCGCATGCGAACCATCGGAATTATTATCGGTCCGTTCATTCGCGGCTTTCCAGTACAACAAACTGCCCAATGAGTTAAAGGCACGAATATAGCGAGTGACTTGCGGGCGTCTAAAGCTGGTACCATTGCTTCCTTCACCGGTAAAGAACTGGTTTGAGGTTAAACAGCTTTGCTGGTCATCACCAACCAAACACCACCAAGTGGATGGCGTTTGATTTTTGTTGTCGTGATCACCGGGACGATCTAGCGCAAGCTCTGCTTCTGGAGCCGAGCCGCCATGACAAGAGGTACAGCGCTCGGCGAAGATGGGAGCGATATCTCGGGCAAAATCAAGTTGCAGGATATTACCGGTGACAGTTCTTTGGGCGATATCATCGCCATTTTTCCCGGTTAACAACGGCACTTCACCCTCACCTAAACGTGGGATAGTATAGTTAGTCGTCGCGGCAAAGCTTTCTTCAAAGGTGATCCTGGAAGGTCTGGAATGCACATGACAACCGCCACACACTTTTTCCTCGCCTGGGCGTAAGCTCTGCCAGCTCATATCTGTATTCAGGGTGCGGCCATTACAATCGATGCCTTGCATCAAGTAGGGAGCATTGGCCGGCATACGTACCAGGAAACTGGTATCGGGGTTACCACTGGGGTCATCGACTCTGTTGCCTGCGGCATCCCGGTTGATGACCGGAAACTCGCCTAAAATGCCAACCCGTTCACCGAGAAGATTGGAGGTATCATAAGAGGTATTTCGATCTCTGTTCGGCAGCAAGGAAAGAATTCTCACCCCACATAAATCCTCATCGGCATAATTGATGGTATCCGTTCCCTGCAAATTAAATTGATGCTCACCGGCGAATTTAATCCCTTCTTTGGGGTGGGTTTCTCTATCGGTGATGGAAGCCGCACCTAACAAACCAAATGGTGTGCCTTTTTCAAGTAATGAGTGCTGCGTCCGTAGCTCAGGCGGTGCAATATCTATGGGTTTCTCAACCCCGTGAATGTCACTATAGGGCACCACTGCCCGGGCCATAATTTCGTGCCAGTCAGGGCTATCGACTATCATCTCTAAGTCTCTGGGATGCTGCGATGGGATGTCGGTTGCCCGGTATAATCCAACATCACAGCCGGGAGTATTGGTATCAAGATGGGTCATCATATTCATCGCCACTCCGGAACCAGAGCCACTGGTTTTCGGTGGCACATCGAGACCGAGATCGACGAATACCCCAATTGAGGCGACTGTGCTGCAGGCACCTTTGCCCCAGGCCATCATTAGGCCATTTTCAGTCAATGCCGCCGGGTGGCCAACCTTGCCAGCAAAAATGAGATCATGTGCATAATTAGGGTGTTTCATACTAGGGGTTGGCATTGTTTGGGAAGTTTGATCGCTGTTAGTGGCCCATGCGGCAAAATTTATCGCATCACGAGGGGCAAAGACATCTGCCATACTGGTTGCCTCTTCCGGTGCCATCCCTTCTTGACCTTCCGGCTCCGGCATTACCCCAACAATGACGCCCAATCCGTTATTATTGCCGCGATAATAATCGGCAAACCAGACTCGTTCATCTGCTGTTTGTGTCATGAAATGGGCGGCAAGATGAGAGGCGCCAAAATAACTCTTTTCATGATCTCCGCTATGCTGTCCATAAAACGCAAAGTTACTGCCGCCATCGGGGTTTTGCGTGTAAATATGGAATAAATTCTGTGATGTGGTAAAGCCGCCCACCGAACCGTTAGTATAACGGAAGGGTTGAGCGCCTAACATCTGCCAACTGGAGTAGGCCAGGCGACCATTTTTTAACAAGTAAGGGTGTTGTTCTTGTGATAAGGAATGGTGGCTTGCCAGGTCTAAATCTAGCCAATTCTGATCAATAGTCCATATGCGAGTACCCACAGCAGAACCTGTCGACCGCCAGATAACCGTAGCAGTGTGGCCATCGCGATTCGAAGTAAAGGCGATACGACCGTTCGCCAAAAAGGCAGGGCCGGAATCATAGATACCTTGTTCAAAGGGGTTGACCGACAAGGCACCCGTTGCTACATCGACGGTATGCAAATGTGCGCCGTTGCTTTTGAGTTTTTTATTTGGCAAGTCAGTCCAGCCAATGTTACCCGCATCCGCCGTGGGTTTAAGAACCCGGAAATCTACATTTTCTCGGTGTTGATATAACTCGCCTCTAAAGACTGAGAAGGCAATGGTTTTGCCATCAAACGAAACCGCAGGATCGAGGGCGGCACAGGCGCTTGCATCGGTGGACGTAGCAGAGCAATTATAGAGAATTTTTTCCTGGCCTATGGCATCACGGTAGATTAAATCACAAGGCGCGGTAAAATCACCGAGAAAATTCGCGACATCAGGCAGTACATCATAAATATCTAGCCCTTTCATCAGACGTGATGCGGCTTGCGTTTCACCGTTTACGGTTACATTTCCGCTAATTTCTAGGGTATCAGTAGTTCGTGCACATCGGGAATAGACGATCGGATCTTGGGCATAGGCCAAGGACAAATTTGCCATAAGCAAAAAGGCCAATAATATTTTAAAGCGCATTGGTTTAACTCTTATTATAATTAATTTCTTGCATTTGTTTTCACAAACACAGACATCTACTACGTTGTTGTTTTTTTAATCATGCTACCTGAATGGCCAGGTAACACAAGGGGTCAGGAGGGTTTAGGTAGGCCGAATTTTGATTTGTAGAGCAATATATAAAGCTAAGTTTCGGGTTTTATTAGTTTTTTTTGTGAATGTTTTTTTTTGACTTTTTTTGACTTTTTTTGTAATCAAATTGTAATTGCCGGTGTTTAATTGAGTGCTTTATGACTATCCCTGCGGATGAATAAAATACAAAAAGAATTGTTAAATCAATTATTTGATCTAATCTTATTACAGGTTGTAAAAATTTGTTCAAGAATATCCTGTATGGAGATAATAATAATGAAAGTGGGTATTATCGTAGGCACGCGTCCTGAAATTATCAAAATGGCCCCGGTGATAAGGGAATGCCAACGCCGTAACTTAGAATATTTTATAATTCACTCTAATCAACATTACTCAAAGGAAATGGATAGCATTTTCTTCGATGAATTAAAGCTGCCCAAACCACATTATAATTTAGGCGTCGGCTCAGGTTTGCATAGCAACCAAACCGGTAACATTCTGATAAAAATTGAACCCATTCTTGAAAAAGAACAGCCAGATATTGTCTTAGTCCAGGGCGATACAAATACGGTATTAGCCGGTGCTCTTGCAGCGACTAAATTAAACATCAAAGTAGGCCACATCGAAGCAGGCCTGCGCAGTTACGACAGAATGATGCCGGAAGAAACTAATCGTATTTTAACCGATCATATGAGTGATTTTTTATTTGCCGTGGGCCCCAATCAAGAACAGATATTAAATGCTGAGGGGATAGCTCGAGAAAAAGTATTTACGGTTGGTAATACTGTATCGGATTCCCTATTTCAGCATCTTGAATTGTCCGCAGGCCGTAGCCGAATTCTCGATACCTGGCAGTTAACTCCAAAGCAATATTTTTTAGTGACAGCCCATCGGGCGTCCAATGTCGATATTAAATCCCACTTACAGGAATTGTTGCTCCTATTTGATAAAATGTATGAACGCTACCAGAAAACAATCTTTTGGCCGATACATCCAAGAACCATGGCGAAAATTAAAGAATATCAACTGAACATTCCCGAGTTTTTAAAGTTAAGCCCGCCGGTGGGTTATATGGATTTTATCCAGTTACAAAAATCTGCGCTGTTAATTCTCACCGATTCCGGTGGTATTCAGGAAGAAGCCTGTTTATTAGGGGTGCCATGTATTACCTTACGTGAAAATACCGAACGACCAGAATCTGTGGAGGTTGGGGCAAATATTCTGGTGGGACGTGATGCCGACAAAGCGTTAAAAGCTGCATCCACTTGGCTTGAAACCGAGTCTCCTGTTTGGCAAAACCCGTTTGGCGATGGCAAAGTAGCGAAAAGAATTTTTCAAATTATCAGCGCCAGATTAATGCCTGCCAGTGAGACCATTGTTGCCAATAATATGGCAATTACCGTAGTTGGTATGGGCTATATGGGTCTGCCTATTTCTTGCCTGATGGCAGAAGCGGGAATTAAAGTGACGGGAATTGATTTAAATGCTGAAAAAGTGCGCGCGATTAATAATGGTCAGAGTCCATTTGACGAAAAAGATCTGCCCAACCTCGTCACTAAGGTAGTTTCACAAGGTTTTTTAACTGCGAGTAGCGTAGTCGTACCAAACCCGGTTTACTTGATTGCCGTACCAACACCGCAAAAAGAATCGCATTGTGATTTAAGTTTTGTACTTTCTGCCGTGGACGCCATAGCCCGGGTCGCCAAAAATGATCAAACCGTGATCATTGAATCGACGATATCACCCGGTACCTGCAGGGTAGTGGAGCAAAGGTTTGAACAGCAAGGATTGCGGATACATGTTGTGCACTGTCCTGAACGGGCAATACCGGGGCAAACGTTATATGAATTAAAACATAACGACAGGATCATTGGCAGCAAAAGCTCAGCGGACGGAAACCTTGCCAAAGATATTTACCAAAGTTTTGTTACCGGCGATATTTTTATTACCGATACCACCACTGCAGAATGCATTAAGTTGGTGGAAAATACTTCCAGAGATGTCAATATTGCTTTTGCTAATGAGCTTGCCGAAGTCTGTCAGGAACTACAAGTCGATGTTTTTGAAGTTATTAACCTGGCTAACCGGCACCCTAGGGTAAATATTTTAACACCAGGCCCTGGTGTCGGCGGGCATTGCATTCCTATTGATCCATGGTTTTTAGTTGAACAAACTCAATCGGGCAGTATGATCCGTTTGGCCAGACAAATAAATGATCAAAAACCGGCAATCGTGGCGAGTCAGGTCATAGATTCGCTAAACCTCAGTAATGGCAAAAAAGTGGGCATTTTAGGTGTTGCTTATAAGGCCAATGTCGATGACTGTCGAGAAACACCGGCCGCCCCCTTGTTATCAATATTGAATCAAAATGGTATTGAAGTGCGTTTTCATGATCCTTACGTGCAGCAATGGCAGTGTGCAAGGGAAGATCTAACTGAATTGGATAATTGGGCGGATTTGTTGGTACTTATTACCGACCATCAGGAATACAAGAGCGCCAACCTAACTACTCACTTACTGAATACCAGAGCTTAAGCGAGAGTGGATCCAAGTAACCTGAACTTGCGGTTATGAGTTCAGGTTAAAGTAGTATTTCAGTTAAGTCAGGCTGACTTAAAAAGGCTTGTGGGCTTGCCGTAGCCCCATAAGCGCCCGATTGCAAGATCACCACAAAATCGCCAACCTCGGCTTTTGGCAATTCGATTTTGCTAGCCAGTACATCTAACGGAGTGCAAAGTGGGCCGACAATTTCAACTTCTTCAGTTGCTGCTGTGGATAATTTATTGCCTATAACGACAGGAAAGTTTTTCCGAAGCACTTGGCCAAAGTTGCCAGAATTTGCCAGATGGTGATGCAAACCACCATCACAAATCAAATAGGTGGTATTGCGCGACGTTTTTCTATCGACGATTTTGCTGACATAAACACCCGCTTCACCGACAATATAACGACCAAGTTCCATAATCACTTCAACCCCGGTTGCCGATTTTTGCAAGTGTTGCAACAGGTCTTGTAAGTTCTCGGCAATGGCGGTTAAGCTCAAGCTTTTATCGCCCGGAAAATAAGGAATACCTAGCCCTCCGCCAATATTGATGTACGCGATAGGCCCAGGAGATAGTGCAATTAATTTTAGGGCTAATACAAACGTTTGTTGATGAGCATCGATAATGGCCTGCTGGTTTAAGTTTTGTGACCCGGTAAAAATATGAAACCCTCTTAAATTAAGTGATTTAGGGTCTAAGCTGGATAAAATTTCCGGTAATTCTTCTTCATCGATACCAAATTGTTTGGCCCCACCAGCCATCTTCATGCCCGACGATTTTAGTTCAAACGCAGGATTGACTCTGATCGCGATATTGGGAAGCATGGTAAGTTTTTCACCAATTTCAATCGCCCGGTTTAATTCGTTAATAGATTCTACATGCAGGGTGATGCCGGCAATAATTGCTGCGGCTAAATCTTTTTTGGATTTTCCCGGACCGGCAAAACTGATCTTTGCTGCCGGCATTCCCGTTTGCATAGCCAGTAACATCTCTTTCCTGGAGGCTACATCAAAGCCATTGACTAAACTTGCTAACAGGCTCACGACGGGGGGGTAGGGGTTGGCTTTTATCGCATAGTGCAAGCTGATGCCTTGTGGCAGACTCTGTTTAAGCAGAGTCACCCGCTGTTCAATGAGTTTTCTGTCGTAGGCATAAAAAGGGGTGCCATCAACCAGTTGCTCGATTTCGGATAATGTTTTCTCGCCAATAAGCAATTGTGCCGTTGCGGTATTTATTAACCGGTGCACTTCATGCATGGGTTTTGTCTTATTCATTATTGCCCCTAAAAAAGTTTGCATAGTTGTGCGCCAATAGTGCCCTATCCAGTTTGCCATTAGTATTTTTCGGTAACTGGCTTAAAATAATTATTTCAGTAGGTTGCATAAAGTTTGCAAGCTGTGTGTGGCAATGACCCCTTAACTCTGCTTGCAGTGCTGCGGTGTTATCTTTGACCTCTTGCATTGCAACGACTACCAAAATTGCTTGCCCCAATTCGGGATGTGATACCCCAAGCGCAACCGCATCTATGGTTTTCGGGTGTTGATAAAAACACTCCTCAATTTCCATCGGGCTTATTCGATAGCCAGAGCTTTTGATCATTTCATCAGAGCGACCAATAAAAAATAGATCGCCGTCAACATCTCTTTTAACCATATCCCCAGAAAATACCGCCATTTGTTCACTAACAATACCTGCCGGTTTGTTCGGTACCGGTTTAAAGTGCAATGCCGTTTGTTCTGGTGCGTTCCAATAACCTTGTGCAACAAGAGGACCAATATGGACGAGTTCCCCGACTTCTCCAATTTCACATTCACTGCCATTACTTCTCACTATGATGATTTCGGCGTTGGGGATCGCTTGTCCCATAGACGTTGGTTTACGGTCAATTCTTTCGGGATCTAGAAACGTCGATCGAAACGCTTCCGTTAGCCCATACATCAGAAATGGCTGAGCATTTTTCATATTCTCTCGTAGGGTTTTCAACAAGTTTTGATTTAATGCCCCACCGGAGTTGGTAAAGTATCGAATCGATTTGCCTTTATTTTGCCAGTTGAGTTTGCATAGCTGGCTCCATAATGGTGGCACACCGGCGAGACCGGTTATCTGGTATTTCTCAATAGCTCTCAACACGTCTTGCGCCAGAAAGTAATCATGCAAAACAACTTCTGCGCCAACCAGTAAGGCCGTGGTGAGTTGGCTAAAACCATAATCAAAACTTAGCGGCAATAGCGCTAAAATCTTATCGTCAGCAGTGTTGGCTAAATAGCTGGCCACAGACCGAGCACCGGTCAATAAGTTTAAATGCGATAACACCACGCCTTTGGGTTTGCCGGTACTGCCTGAAGTATAAAATATTGCCGCCATATCGGTACTGATAGACTTGCTGTTTAAGGGGAGGGGTTGTGGATAGTCAGCCTTTTGCAACTGCCGCCAGGCAAGTAGATTTACCTGCTCACTGACATTGTCGATATGTTCAACATTTTCGCTATCGGTCAAAATAACGGTATGCAAATCAATAAGCTTAGTTAGCACCGGAGCAAGCGCTTTAAATCTGGCGCTATTGGTTATGAGTATTTTGATACGACAATCAGTGGCAATGTGTTCAACTTGGCTGGCTTTTAACAGTGGATTGATCGGCACAAACACGCCACCAGTTTGGCTGACAGCAAACATGCTCACCACCGCTTCAATGCCTTTGGCCAAATATACGCCAACCCGTTCGTGCCGGTCTAAGCCAAGCTGGCCCAAGACCAGATGCATTTTTTCAATCTGATTTTGCAATGCTTGGTAACTAAGGCTGTCTTGCTTTACTCTTATCGCAATTGCACCGGGTTTAAGCCGGGCTTGCGCTGCTATAATTTGGTGGATCAGATAGGCCATTTAGGTACTTAACATCTTGATTATTATTAAAATTAGGTTGGTAAATTAATTATGGTACAGCACTGCATAATTGCCACTAAATAGATAAAAATTATTTCAGTTCAGCACTATCGATCAGAAAATAATAGTGCAGCTAGTATCTATGGTGTGCATTTTGAAACGCTGTCTCCCTGAGGATGTAAACTTTAACGGGATAAGAATGGCTGTTAATAGGCCACAGGTTGTCGGAATATTTTACACCTAACTTTTTATGTTTAATAAAATCCATATAAAACAATGCGTTAAATTGTGGCAAGGGTTTTGCATTCATTCGTATAGCAAAATTCATCTCTGATTGATTTTGCAAAAAATCAATTATTTTAATATCTAAGGTTTCGGGAGGGATCAAATGATGAAAAAAATTATATTTATTTTCATTACTTTACTGTTCAGTGCCAGTTCTAACGCAGGTACATTGTGTAGTATGAGCATATCTACAGATACAACAGATCTATGTACTATTCAGGAAAGCGGCGGCGAAATATTTCTTATCACCGATACCGATGATGGCAATATAGGGACCTGGCTCTTTGAAAGAAATGCCAGCTTTATGAACTCTTTTGGTATTTACAATCCGTATAATCCAAGTCAAAAATTAGAGATATTTGCTCAAAGCAACACGACGGTAGGCTTGTTTGCTAACCTAAGTTGGGATGATGGTGAATTTACCAGTGGCTCGACCACGTTGGATTTTGGCTCTGGAGTTATCCACTTTGGTGTGTATTCTGTAACCGATGCTGGAACTTGGTACTCAGAATCCTCTCTCAATGGTGGTGTTGATCATTTCTTAGCTTTTTATACGGAGCATGCTGGCAACTATCCGTTTAACCAAGCAAGTGTTATTTTTGCGCTAGACGATCAATTAGGGAGTCCTGATCGGGACTATAACGATATGATCACTGGTTGTTCGAATTGTAAGCCGGTGCCTGAGCCAGGTACCCTAGTGTTACTATCTGCTGCCTTATTTGGGCTGATTCTAGGACGGAAAAAAATATTTTAATTAACATTACGTTAAAGTAAAAAAAACCAGAAATGTGAGTTCCTGGTTTTTTTGTACATGGATATATGTACTTATACCCGGCAGGCAGGACAGCCTTTAGAGGGTGATTGCACTGCAAGGTTTAACACTTTAGTGGTGGTGGGCCGGGCGACACTAGCATGCGCTTATTATTTCAATGGTTGCTCACAACCTGCAACTTTTTTATTTTGGGCTATAATTGGTTTGACATAAAATTGAGGATGAAAACCCTCCGCTAATTAATAAAAATAACTCCAAGGAAGACAAATGAAGAGGCTATTGTTAATCACTTCTTTGTTGCTGTTTAGCTGCAACAACTCGAAATCAGCGGAAGAATACTTGCTTACTGGCCAAAGTGCCATCGCCAACAAAAATTATAAAATTGCCGTTATCGAATTAAAAAACGCTTTGTTACAACGGCCAAAATTAGCAGAAGCGCGATTTTTATTAGGTACATCATACTTTTTTACCGAGCAATTACCTGCGGCTAGGAAAGAATTACAAAGAGCGCTTGAATTAGGCTTTGACCCTAATAAAATCATAACATTCTTACTTCGTATCGATATTTTACTAGGAAAGCTTGAGTTTGTAGAAAATTATGGACAAGAAGATCATGCTCTCACACCTGAAACCATAATTGAATTACATACTGTTTTTGGGGGAAGTTTGATCATTCGCGGTCAAATAACCGAAGGCTTGTCGTTGTTACATAAGGTAATGTCATTCGAACAAAAGCATGACTTTTTTTATCAATTAGCCAAAGCTTGGCTAGCGGCAACGAATGATCAAATAGATGAAGCGATAAAGTTAACCTCCACACTTAGTGAAGCGGATAACGAATTTAATGATGCTTTGTTATTAACTGCTCGATTGTACGCATTTGCTAAGCAATATGAATTGGCTGCGACAAAATATGATCAGTTTTTAACGGTTCACCCTAATAATTTTATTGCACAGATGAGCTATATCGAGCTATTAATTGCCACTAATGATCTCAATAAAGCGGAAAACCAGGTCGATAAACTGTTAGCTTTGTATCCAAGGTACCCCAGTATTAATGCCTATAAAGCCGAGCTTGCATTTTTAGTGCACCGTTTTCAATCGGCTACAGACTATGCAAATATTGCCTTGGCCACACAGCCATCTTTATTTAAAGCCAACTTAATTGCGGGATTAAGTTATTACCAACAACAAAACGATGAGATGGCTTATCATCACCTAATTTTAATTGAAGATTATTTACCTCCCTCTCACCTGGTATTTCAAGTGTTATCCTCATTGAAATTTCAGTTAGGTTATTCTGCTGAGGCGGTGACTAAAATAGATCAACTTGAGAAATTTAGTGCCGCTGATTTTCGATTATTGTCGAATGCTTCCAGTGCTTTAATCAAATCGGGTGATCGCGACAAAGCTCAAGAGTATATAGAACAGTTAAATAAGTTAGAGGTGTCGGGTCATCAAAAACTCACCCAACGTGGTGTATTGAAGTTATCTGTTAATGACAAAACGGGCATTGATGACCTAAAACAAGCCCTGGCAGAGAATCCAAATTATCTGAAAGCCCAGATTGCTATTTTATATAATTACTTAAATAATAATCAGTTAAGCCAAGCGCTAAGTTTTGCCAATGCGTTGATCAGCAACAATCCAGAAGAAGAGCTGGGTTACCTTGCCAAAGGCATTGTCTTGCAAACACAGAATTACCCTGAAATAGCTGAAGCATCATTCAGGCAGGCCCTTACAAAAAATCCAGAAAGTATTGGGGCTAAATTCAATTTGTCTACTTATGATGTTCAGAACAAAGATTATCAAGCGGCATATCAAAAGCTGGTAGAAATATTAGATAAAACCCCAGAACATCGAGCAGCATTGGAGCGACTCGTTAAATTATCTACGGTTTGGCAAGACAAACAGAAAGTTCTGGATTTCATTAAAAAACTTAGAGTTGCGTACCCTGATAAAATTATCCTGTCATTGGCTGTTGCCAGAACTTTTGAGAACTTAAATCAACAAGATAACGGCTTAAAGCTATTATTAAATTTACAAAAAACAGCCGATAATAATATTCAATACCTGCAGACATACGCCTTAATGAGTTATAGGGCAGGTGATTTTGCTAAAGCGGAAGAGTTGTTTAATAAAATCATAGGTTTATCGGCCAAGGATCTCAAGGCAAATGTGGGTTTGATTTCCTCGTTAGGTGCGCAAAACAAAAATCAACAGGCTTTAGCAAAAATAAAAAATGCTCAAGCCCTATTTCCTGGCAACTCAAACTTAGTCATTTATGAAGCAAATTATTTGCTTAAAATCGGCGAAGTAGCTGAAGCCGAGAACTTGCTTGCGATAATAAAAGAGAATACGGTAATTAGGACGTTATTGTTAAGGGTAAAGATAAAGCTCAACGCCGTGAAAGATCAGCATCAACGGGCGCTAGAATTTGCTGAAGAACTGTATGGCATAAGTCCAAACTTACAAAATTCTTTTACTTATGCTCAGATATTGCAACGTTTAAGCGAAAATGAATTGGCACTAATTATTGTCAATAAGGCGATGGTAAAATATGGCAGTTCATTAGCTCTCGAAAGTTTAAAGGCGGAATTGAATGTTGGCATTGATCCTGAAAACTCGGTTGATATTTATCAAAAACTGGTTAACGAAAATCCAGATAATCCTGTCGTGCTTAATAATTTTGCCTGGGCAGCTATTATGGCAAAGCAATATGAATTAGGCCTTGAAGTTGCGCAAAAAGCGGTGAAATTAGCGCCTGATCAGCCGCAAATAAAAGATACCTTAGCACTTGCCTATTTGCGTGTTGGACAATACCGCAGGGCTGAAACTTTATTCGAAGAAGCTCTTGAATCTCTTCCGGTTGATGGCGATATATCATTACATTACGCTGAAACATTAATTTATTTAAACAAATTTGAGCGGTCAAAGGAAATCCTTGATAAATTATCTTCAAGCCTTGAAAAACAGGCGCTATTAAATTTACTGAAAAAACATGCAGAATAGCTTTTACTGCTTACGGTCCAACAACGGCAACATCGAACAGACATTTTTTTGGCAAAAGTGCAGTCATTAATTTTTGTTCTATACTGTTATTGGAAATTCACAACAATAATTATTAAGAATGACAAGGAAGAACCATGCGATTACTTCTCCTCCTCACCGTTTTGTTTATTGCGGGCTGTAATAGTTCTAAAACCACAGAGCAGTTAATCAGCGAGGCCAAAACGGCAATGGCAAACCGGGATTATAAGGTGGCCATCATCATCCTGAAAAATTCTGTGGCGCAGACGCCAGATTCGATTGATTCCAGATATTTGCTCGGTAAATCGTATCTGCTAACCGGCCAATTTTCGGGTGCTAACAAGGAACTGGCAAGGGCCTACGAATTAGGTGGAGACAGTAACGTAATTTTCCCGTTATTAATCAGGACTAAACTACACTTAGCTGATTTTGATGCCATCGACACCTACTTGCAAAACGACTGGCTGAAACCGCAGACCCTGATGGAATTAAACTACCTTGCTGGCATTGGCCTGACCATGATGGGTCAAGCAACACGTGGGATTTTGTTAGTTAATAACGTTCTGGCGCTTGAGCAAAGTGACAATTTTTATTTTCAATTATCCAAAGCCTTCATCGCGGCAAAAAATGATCAGTTAGAAGAGGCGATTGCATTAACGGCATTATTGAGTAAAAACGATAATGAATTTAATGATGGGTTATTGTTAAATGCTAACTTGAATGCGCTGGCAACGCATAACCAGCTTGCTCTCGCTAACTACGAACGTTATATAAACGCTCATGGTTATAATTTATTCGCCCGAGTGGGTTATATTTCTTTATTAGTAAAAATGAAGGACTTAGATAAAGCTGAATGGCAAGTTGATGCACTGCTAAAAAATAATCCTACCTCACCCATTCTCAGCGTACAAAAAGCAGAGATCTCATTTTTGCAGCAGAACTATGAACAAGCCGCGGATTATGCCAATACCGCGATTCTAACGATGCCACACTCGTATCGAGCAAATTTAATTGCTGGTCTTAGTCATCACCAAATTAAAAATTCTGAGTTGGCTTACCATCATTTAATCCAGATCAAAGATGTCATGCCCAAGGGGCATATCGGCAGTCAGATCCTTGACAGCTTAAGATTATCATTAGGTTATACCGAAGAAGTACTTACCGATATAGATGCAAAAACTAACATTACCGAAGATGACTTTAATTTGCTATCTTCGGCAAGTTTTGTGTTGATGCGTGAAGGTAATAAAGCGCGGGCGAGAGAATACATCAATAGATTGGAGTTGGTTGAAGTTGAAAGCCCTAGATCATTGAGCCAAAGAGGTTTGTTAAAGCTAGCGATTAATGATGAGTCGGGATTGAAGGATTTAGAGCAGGCGATCACGGTTTCTCCTGAATTCGCTCTGGCCCGCATCGCCTTGTTAAACAACCACCTCGACAATAACAATTTCGAACAAGCAATGTCCGTTGCCAATGAATGGATTGTTGCCAGGCCTGATGCCGATGGCGGTTATTTAGCCCAGGGGCTTGTTTGGCAAAGGAAAAATAATGACGAGCAAGCAAAAATTTCATTTAATTTGGCGTTAGCAAAGAACCCCGATAGTACGGGTGGCAAATTTAACCTGGCACTTTACGATATTTTAGAGGAAAAGTTCCAGGCCGCTTATGTTAAGTTGGCAGAAATATTAGCCAAAAGCCCTAATCACCGCGGTGCGCTGGATCGAATGGCCGGAATATCTATGCGCATCGAAGATCAACAAACGGTTCCGGCATTTTTCACGCAACTGCTTGAACAGTCACCTGAGAATATTGACTTAGTGGTCGCCCTGGCCAAGTCTTACGAAAATTTGCAGGACCGAGAAAAAGGCCTGGCGACCTTAGCCCGGGCTAAAGTTGCGGCAGATAAAAATGTTTTCTATCTTGTTACTTATGCCGATATGAACCTTAGAGCCAGACATTTTGATAAGGCGGAGGAGTTATTTGCCAAGCTGTTAGAAACATCACCCAAACATCAACACGCTCTGCTCGGGTTAATATTTTCCTATGAGGCGCAAAAAAAGTATCAACTGGCGCTTAAGCACGTGAAAAAAGCACAGCAACTATTTCCGCAGAACAAAAATTACCGGTTATTTGAAGTCAATTTTTTATTAATGCTTGATGAGATTGAAAACGCAGAACAGACTTTGACAGCAGTTAACTCACAGCAGGTGAGTAGACCATTATATTTGGCTCTTAAAATGGCTTTGCATCTCGCTAAAAATGAGTATGAACTTGCCAATGAGTACGCACAAGAACGGCATCAACTCGCGCCAAATAATCAAAACGCACTGCGCTATGCCTTAATTTTACACAGATTAAAGCAAAATCAGTTAGCTGAAAAAGTAGTTACCTCGGCAATTGAGCAAAATGGCAGTCATCCTGCCCTGGAAACGTTGCTGGCCGAGTTAAATATAGAGATGAACCCGGAAAAATCTTTCACTATTTATCAAAATATGGCAAAGCAACAACCGGATGATTTTGTCGTATTAAATAACCTTGCATGGTCGGCAATTATGACGAATAAATACGAATTAAGCTTAGCTTATGCGCAAAAAGCGGAAAAAATTGCACCCGAAATGCCCCAGGTGCTAGATACATTGGCGGTTGCCCTGATGCGTAACGGCAAATATCAGGAGGCAGAGAAGCTGTTAATAAAAGTTACCCAAGCATTGCCTGACGATACTGATGTGTCAATGCATTACGCTGAGGTATTGATTCATCTAAATAAGTTAAGCGAGTCTAAACTTGTGCTTGCCAACATTGAGGAAAGTCCCAAAAAGCAGAAAATACTCGACTTATTGGCAAATATTAATGGCTAGTTGGCAATTTTTGGTTAAATTTGTATTTGGGAGCTCTTTATTGCTCTTTACCGCAAGCAATTATGCGTCATCGCTGGTAGAGACAATTATACGGGTGAAACCAGCTATCGTTGGCATCGGCACTCATGCCCCAACCGGGCGTCCACAAAATGTTCTCTATGGCACCGGTTTTGTCATAGGTAATGGCCAATATGTAGCTACCAATTATCATGTCATCGCGAGTGAGGAAGACCCGCAAATTATTAATCATCATGTTATTTTTACCGGCTCTGGCAAACAAGGTGAAATTTTTCAGGCCACTGTGGTGGCGCGTTCGAAGGAACATGACTTAGCGATTTTAAAACATCATGGACCGCCATTATTGCCAATGACATTAGCAACCAGCGCCTTTATTGGCGAAGGTAGTGCTGTGGCCTTTACCGGGTTTCCAATAGGAGCGGTTCTTGGCTTGTATCCAGTTACCCATCAAGGTTTTATTGCCAGTATAACGCCTGTCGTGATCCCTGCCAGAGCCTCTGCTGAATTGTCTGCGTCGATGATAAAACTATTAAAAGAACCTTATTTTGTTTATCAACTCGATGCCACTGCATACCCAGGTAATAGTGGTAGTCCGGTTTATGATATTGATAAGGGAATGGTTGTAGCAGTAATAAATAAAGTATTGGTACAAAAGACTAAAGAGGCAGCGATCACCAATCCAAGTGGCATTACTTATGCGATACCGATAAAGTTTTTGCATGAATTAATCGCCAATTCTCACTTAGATATTCATGCTAACTGATTATTCACTGAGACTTTTTTCGTGGGATGATGGCGGCCTTTGTTGACTAATACTGACTTTTCGGGCTGGCAGCAAGGCTGAAATTGCAACCAACTCTATGCCATTCATGGCTAAAGTCGGAAGCATTTTCTTTATTACCCGAAGTGTCTCAGGATGCGGATGAGCAATGGCTATAACGGCACCTTCTTGCTTGCTGGTTGAGATCAGTTTATGAAATTGCTGTTCAATATATTTCTCATCAATTTTATTATCCAGAAACATATGGCGGTGTAAGCTTGGTACGCCTACGCGCCGCGCGACATACTCCGCTTGTGAGTATTTGCTAGTTCTTGAGTCTAAGAAAAATAAATCATTATCTTTTAAAAATTGCATGGTCCAGGCCATGGGTTCAGACATTTGCGTTAAGCGGCTACCCATATGATTATTTACGCCAATCACATGTGGGATATCGGCCATTGACGCAGCCAAGGTCTTTTTGACATTGGCTTCATCCATACTTGAAGTCAGCGCACCGGGACCTAAGAGTAAATTGTTGATCGACTCCATTGGCACATGCAATAAAATTTCACGTTGCTGAGAGTTGCCACGTTCGGCTAATTCTCGGCCAAATGGGGTGTGTGGTAATACCGAAAAAGTAACTTGTTTTGGTAGCTGTAGGGCTGACTTGTCTGTCGCGCGATAACCGATATCATCAAGAACGATAGCGATTTTGTCTTTACTTTGAGCCAAAGCGTCTGGGCTGAAAAAACTAAAAATCACTAAAATAATTAAAGAAAAAAATATATGCACAGAGGATTCTTATTTTTATAAATATACATGGATTTTACCATGCTTGTTAATATTCAGAATAACAATAATATTTGTTAAAATCGAGCGCTAAAAATGAAATCAGTAGTTTATACAAATACTTACAGAGCACTGCCGTTGGGGAGAAAAAATAATGTGGCGCTACTGGCCAAGGTCAATTAAAGGCTGAAAACTACCTTGTACATTGTACCCTTATCCCCTGCACCAAAGCTTAGGATTTACCGGTTTTCCTTGATGACGAATTTCAAAATATAATCCCGACCGGCTTTGTCCACCTGACTGGCCTACTAAGGCAATAGGTTCACCAATTTCTACCCTGTCACCGACACTTTTCAGTAGGGTTTGGTTGTGTCCATACAAACTCATATAGCCATCGCCGTGATCAATTACTATTACCAGGCCATAGCCTTTTAACCAGTCGGCGAACAGCACAGTACCGTTATGAATGGTATTCACGTTGTTACCAACCGATGCGTTTAATAGCACGCCTTTCCAGCGTAGATAGCCTTGTTTCTTGGTACCAAAATTATGAGCAATACGTCCTTTCACCGGCCATTTAAGCTTTTTCTTTAGCTTGCTTAAGCCTTTTAATTCTTTTTCTCGTTGCAACTTTGCCTGAATGCGAGCTAAGGTTTGGATCAGTGATTTTTCTTCACTTTCAAGTTTGTTTAAGCGCTGTTTGCTCGACAAAATTTGTGAATTTAGTGCTTTCAAGGTGGCTTGGCGTTGATCTTGCCTCGTTTCAATGGCTTGTTTTTGTGCAAGCTGTTGTTGCACTAACTGTTGCAGTTGCTCTGCTTGTTCTAATTGTTGTTGCTCTATTTTAGCAAGCTCGGTGATGACTTGTTCAAAATTTTCAATGCTGCTCATTCGGGCATCATTTAGGTACTGATAATAGGTTAAAGTGCGCTCTACTTTACTCGGATCTTGTTGATTTAAAAGTAGTTTTAAATAGTCATGATGGCCGGCAGAGTAGGCGCTACGAATTTGTTCTGCCAATACAGATTCTTGCTGTTGCTTGTTTTTTAGCAGAACTTGCTGCTGTTGTTTTAGCTTGTTAATTTTATCCTGGGTGAGTGCTTGCTGCTTGCTGGTGGCATTCATTTTCGCCGCGCTGGCGGCTATCGCTAAATCATCACTTTTAAGCTGCTGCTCAATCCGTTGTTGTTGCTTATTACTAAGTTCTATTTGTGTTTTTTGTTGCTCTATTTTTTGTTTAATATCGGTTAAATCTTTTTTCGTGTCATTACTTTGGGCAGCACTAAGGGTTGGCAGAAAACTGACCAAACAAAGTAAGCCAATCGATAAAGGCTGCATTGTCTTTATCGATGGTGTCATACCAGTTCGCGTAATGATGTGATCAATTGAGAATGATATAAAAAGCTTTAGAACAATTGAAATTTTGAAGAGATAGTTATTCATATCTTTTTGAAATTTCAGGAAGTTATCAAGCTTTTTATGCATTCCCGAAGGGTAACTCATATGTTGTTTATATGAGTTTTTCAATGACCAGATCATTATACGGATTGGTATTACACAAGCATGGGAAATAGCAACAGCCTTCCTTGTTAACTTAGTCACTAATTTAACCACTAACTCAATCTCTGCCTTTAGTCTTTAACTTGCATTAACGATGACCCTGTCATTTCATCAGGTTGTTCCATCGCCATTAAATGCAAAAGGGTAGGGGCAATATCACTCAACGCACCGGTGTCTGCTACTTCGGCATCGCGGCCTACATAAATTAATGGCACAGGTTCACAAGTATGCGCGGTATGAGCCTGACCGCTTTCGCTATTTACCATCATTTCAGCATTGCCATGGTCGGCGGTAATTAAACATTCACCACCATTTTTTTGTAATGCGGCAACCACTCGCCCAATAGAAGCATCAACCGCTTCACAAGCTTTTACCGCGGCATCAAATTTACCGGTATGACCGACCATGTCACCATTGGGGTAATTACAAACAATCAAATCGAATTCACCACTGTCGATGGCCGCCACTAAGTTGTCGGTAAGTAAAGTGGAGTTCATTTCTGGTTGCAGATCGTAAGTGGCGACTTGTGGTGAAGGCACTAAAATACGCTGTTCGCCAGCGAAGGTATCTTCTTTACCTCCACTGAAAAAGAAAGTGACATGCGCGTATTTTTCGGTTTCTGAAATTCTAAGCTGAGTTTTGTCATGTTTTTGCAACCACTCACCTAACACATTGTTTAGCACCGCTGGTGGAAATGCCGCGGGGGCGTTGATATCTGCTGCGTATTGAGTAAGCATGACAAATTCACTATTTTGTAAAACGTGCTTACGCTCAAAACCGGCGAAATCCGCTTCGGTAAAACAGCGACTAAACTGACGGGCGCGGTCGGCTCTAAAGTTCATAAAGATTAATGAATCACCGTCAACCATCTTAATTGAATCACCTTGTGCATCCAAGATGCTGGTGGCTTTGACAAACTCATCATTTTCTTCACGCTGGTACGCAGCTGTTAAGCCATCAACGGCAGTTGTTGCCGTATATAATGACTCACCACTTAACAGTAAGTTGTAGGCTGCTTCTACTCGTTCCCAGCGTTGGTCTCTGTCCATGGCATAATAACGACCAATTAATGACGCTACCTGACCATTACCTAGCTCAGCAAACTTTTGTTCTGCTTTTGCCAGTGTTGCTTCGGCGCTACGCGGCGGGGTATCACGGCCATCAAGAAAGGCATGCAAAAATACTTTTTTCGCGCCACGTTCTTTCGCCATATCAAGCAGGGCTAAAATATGCTCCTCATGGCTATGCACGCCACCCGGTGACATCAAACCAAAAACATGAATGGCTTTATCTTTGCTTACGGCTTTATCAATGGCACTTATCAGCGTTTCATTTTGTTTAAATTCTCCGGTTGCAATCGCTTTGGTGATGCGAGTGAAATCTTGATAGACAATGCGACCGGCACCTAAATTTACATGACCAACTTCTGAATTGCCCATTTGTCCGTCTGGCAGACCTACCGCCATGCCTGAGGTTTCAATTAGCATATTCGGGTAATTTTGTTTTAAGTCATCCAGTACCGGAGTATTGGCATGAAAAATTGCGTTTGAATCGGTGTTTTCACGATATCCCCATCCGTCTAGAATTAATAATGCCATGGTCTTTTTCTGGTTCATACTGATGCCTTGCTAATGAGAATTGCTAAATATTGGGTAATTGCGTCCAATTCTGCCAAATATCTGTGCTCAGGGCTACCGTTGTTGGTAAATCAACCAGTATTTATTATAACGATTTAACATATCACTGGCATCTTAAAGTGCAAACGGTATACTTGTCACCTTTATAAATGCGTATCAAAGTATTGCTGCGCCGAATATACGATATACACAGAGTAAGAGTACTATGGATCAATACATCACATTTGCCGTAAATAACCCAATGTTAAGTATGGCGTGGTTGGCAATTGCCACTATGTTGGTATTTATTACCATTAAGAGCAAATTGTCAAAAATTAAAGAAATCAGCACTCAGCAGTTAACGCTGTTAGTAAACCGTGAAAATGGCGTGATTGTCGACATTCGCAGCGAAGCTGATTTTAACAAGGGCCATATTATCGGCTCAAAACAGCACTCACTGGAAAAAATTAACAACAATGACCTGGTTGCCCTTGAAAAAGAAAAAGCCAATCCCATTATAGTTGTATGTGCTGCTGGTATGAGTGCATCGAAAGCGGCTAATGCGTTAGCAAAAGCCGGTTTTGCTCAGGTAAATATCCTAAAAGGTGGATTCTCAGCTTGGCAAAGTGCAAGTTTACCAGTCGCTAAATAAACGCATTTACAAGGCAAATTTATGGCAAACGTTGTTATTTATACTCGCATGACTTGTGGATTTTGCGTAAGAGCAAAATCGCTGTTACAACACAAACAAGTTGAGTTTGACGAAATTAGTATCGACTTACAGCCAGAAAAACGTGCCGAAATGATCCAGCGCAGTAATGGTGGAATGACAGTGCCGCAAATTTTCATTAACAATAACGCCATCGGCGGTTGTGATGAGTTAATGGCTCTGGAATATTCTAAACAATTGGATACGCTTTTAAGCGCTCAGGCGTAATTTAAATAAACAATAACTGTTACAATTAAGATAGCAGTAACCAACAAGATAAATTAGGAAATACAGATCATGTCTGAAGAAAACCAAACTCCGGCAGCTAACGGCGGCGACGCACCAGCTGCACAACCAGCATTCGCTATTCAACGTATTTACACAAAAGATGTATCTTTTGAATCTCCAGCAGGACCGGCAATATTCCAAAAAGACTGGCAACCAGAAATTAAGTTAGATCTTGATACGCGTTCAAGCAAATTAGCGGACGACACCTATGAAGTGATCTTAGCATTAACGGTAACTGCTAAATTAGGCGAAGAAGTTGCCTTTTTATGTGAAGTACAACAAGCGGGTATTTTCACTGTTGGTAACATGCCTGAGCCACAAATTGCTCACACTTTAGGTTCTTTCTGCCCTAATACATTATTTCCATACGCTCGCGAAGCAGTTAGCGGCTTAGTTTCTCGTGGTACTTTCCCACAATTAAACTTAGCGCCGGTTAACTTCGACGCATTGTTTGCTTCATACGTACAAAAACGTGCAGCCGAAGCGAAAGCAGCGCAAGAAACAGCTGACGCATAATCGATGTCAGTTAAAGCTGATATTAGTGTTATTGGAGCAGGGTCGTACGGCACTGCTCTTGCTTTTTGCTTAGCCCGAAATTCTCATAAAACTTTATTATGGGGCAGAAGTGCTGAGCATGTACAAGCGATGGCTGCAAAGCGCAGCAACGAAAAATACCTGCCCGGATTTACCTTTCCCGAAACTTTATCTCTACAGGCCGACTTAGCCGTTGCGATCAAAGCCAGCACCAACATATTAATCGTCGTGCCAAGCCATGCTTTTGTCGATATGTTAGAGCAAATTAAGCCTTATTTAACGCCGCAGCATAAAATTGCCTGGGCGACCAAAGGGTTAGACCCTAAAGAAGGCCGGTTATTACAAGATGTTGCCCAAGACATTTTAGGTGAAGACGTAAGTTTAGCGGTAATATCAGGCCCTACGTTTGCCAAAGAGATGGCTGCTGGCTTGCCGACCGCAATTTCTTTAGCGTCAACCGACGATGCCTTTGCCAAAACCTTGTCCGATTTATTGCATTGTGAAAAAACCTTTCGGGTGTATCAAAACGATGACTTTATCGGCGTGCAATTAGGCGGTGCGGTGAAAAACGTGATCGCCATTGGTGCCGGAATTGCCGATGGCATTGGCTTTGGTGCGAATGCCCGTACGGCATTAATTACTCGAGGCTTGGCCGAGATGACCCGCCTAGGTGCTGCCGTTGGCGCGCAAAGCGCTACGTTTATGGGGATGGCTGGCCTGGGCGATTTGGTATTAACCTGTACCGATAATCAATCGCGAAACCGTCGTTTTGGCTTGGCGTTGGGTGCCGGTGACACGGTTGAGCACGCCATCGACAGTATTGGTCAGGTAGTTGAAGGCTATCGCAATACCAAAGAAGTGTACATGCTGGCGAAACGCTATCAGGTAGAAATGCCAATTGTTGAACAAATTTATCAAGTGCTTTATCAAGACTTGCCGGCGAAAGAGGCGGCGATTAACTTGTTAAGTCGGGATAGAAAAACCGAGTAGTTGCAATGCACAGATTGAATCAGTAAAAAACGTCCGTCTGGACGTTTTTTTGATTCATCTCTGAATCAATCAGCATACGCTTCATCCCTGAATCAAACCGCGCCGTTAAAGTCTAACTGACGCCAGGCTTCATAGACAATCACCGCCACTGAATTGGATAAATTCATGCTTCTTGAGTCGGCCAGCATTGGAATACGAATTTTGTGTTCATCGGGTATTAAGTCACGCACCGAATCAGGCAAGCCCCGGGTTTCAGCGCCAAAGATAATATAATCGCCAAGCTCAAATGTTACATCATCGTGAAAACGGGTGGCTTTGGTGGTGGAAGCATAGACACGTTTGGGCTGTTCGGTTTTGATGAACTCATCATAACTTTTATGAATTTTCAAATTGGCAAACTCGTGATAATCAAGGCCAGCTCTACGTAAACGTTTGTCGTCAAGATCAAACCCTAACGGTTCTATTAAATGCAAACGAAAACCACTATTGGCGCATAAGCGAATAATGTTACCGGTATTGGGCGGGATCTCGGGTTCGAACAGAACAATGTCTAACATAATTGGTATTGGATCAAAAAAATAAAGAAATCATTATACAACGGCAGGCGGTTAAGTTTAAAATTATTTAGAGTCTGATATTTATTATTAAAGAGTAGTGGTTAGCAATGCAAGCAAAAGATTATGACAGTTTAGTGAAACTGGCCAGCAAGGCTGCCATTGCCGTTGCTTTTATTTTGGTGGTGAGCAAGCTTTATGCCTGGTGGGTTTCTAGTTCGGCGGCAATGTTGGCCTCGACTACCGATTCATTACTGGATGTGTTTGCCTCGCTGACCAGTTTTATCATACTGAAATATTCTTTGACCCCTGCGGATAAAGAGCACAAGTTTGGCCATGGTAAAGCGGAAAATCTCGCCGCCCTAATGCAATCTTCCTTTGTCTTAGGTTCAGCTTTGCTGCTTATATTCCATGGGGTTGACCGACTAATGAACCCACAACCGATACTGCATACGAGTCTTGCCATTGCGATCAGTATTGTGGCGATAGTGTTAACCTTGGCGTTAGTGATATTACAAAAAATGGTGATCAGAAAAACCAAGTCGGTAGCCATTTCGGCCGATTCCTTGCATTACCAATCGGATTTATTTCTCAACCTCGGGGTGATCATTGCCTTAGTATTAAGCCAGTATGAAATCGCCCAGGCCGATGGTTTATTTACCATCTTTGTTGGCCTCTTTTTAATTACCGGCGCCGTCAATATTGTCTATCAAAGCGTGCACGATTTAATGGATAAAGAATTGGATGATGAAGAATTGGCAATGATTGAGCAAGTCATTAATGAAAACCCAAAAGCGTTAGGTTTTCACGAGCTCAGAACCAGACAAGCGGGAAAAATGAAGTTTATTCAGTTTCATCTTGAACTGCCTGATCATTTGCCATTAGTGCAGGCGCATAAAATCGCCGATGATATTGAACAGGCGCTAATGGCTCAGTTTGTCCACACCGAAGTGCTTATTCATCAAGACCCGCAATCGGTAGTGCCAACAGAGTTGTCTAAATTACAAAAAAATTGATGTTGAGCAAACCAATTAAGGGTTTCTTTAAGTGCGTGATTGCGGATGTCATCTTGCTCAAACAATAGCTCATGCAACGCATTCTCTATCACTACCGGCTTACCGCCTGGACATGAACGCGGTTGTAACTGATGCAGTTGCTGGCAAAATTGTGTTTGTTTTTCATTGCTAACCACAGTATCGCTTGCCGCTTGTAGCACTAATAGTGGAGTCTTTATTTCGTCGATGTTGGCAAATATTTGTGCTTCAGCTTTCATCGCAGCGTTAAGCCAGGCTAACGTTACACCGCCTAGTTGTATCTCTGGCGTTTGTTGATAAAGCTGCTTAAAGTGCTGATATCTAATTTCCGATTGCATTAAATCATTGTCGGCAAATGGCTTGCTTTGATACGGCCCATGACCAAAAAAATAGGCGGATTGGTCACTAAATAAATCATCGACAAAATGACTGATTTTAATCAAAGGTTTACCAAGCCAGTCGGGAATGTTGCCACCATTTACCGCAATCATCGGTGAAGACAACACCACGGCTTTGAAGGTGTTGGGGAATTTTTGTGCATAGAGTGTTGCTATGGTACCACCCATAGAATGCGCCAACAGATACAAGTTGTCACCACATTGAGGCATCACATAGGTGTTTAACCATTGATGCATATCGATGACGTAATCATTAAAACCGTCGACATAACCTTTATCTTTGTCTGCTAATTCGCGCTGTGACAATCCCTGACCACGATGGTCTATCATTGCAACGTTGTAACCATTGTTATGCAAATCAAAGGCAAGTTCTTTATATTTAAGATAGCTTTCACTACGTCCCGATGAGAGCACGATGCATTGCTGGTGTTTAGATTTGGTAAATAACGCAAAATGTATGTTTAGTTGATCGTAACTTTTGAAAGAGGAAAATTCACCGTTTTGCCAAAATTGGTTAATTTCAGTTTGCTTAGCAAGGAACTGATGTTCTTGCGTAAATTGATATGGTTTGGCCATTACGGTCATAGAATTTAAACCCAGTGATGCAATCAAGAGAAGTAAAAAGCGCATAAGTGAAAACAGTGTTTTTTGGCTAATAGTTACCTCGTAGCATACGGCAATTCGATGGTGACTTTCAATCCTGGATTTTCAATGTCTGCCGTTGCCGCTTGCGCATAAATTTTACCGTGGTGAGATTCAACCGCACGACTGGCTATGGCTAATCCTAAACCGGTACCGCCGCTGACTCTATCTCTTGCCTGGGCGGTACGATAAAATGGTTTGAAAATTTTCTGCAATTGCTCTGCCGCCACACCTTTACCCTGATCGCAAATGCTGAACACTATGGTATTATTTTGCAAAGCTAATGAGATATCGATTTGTGCAGACGCCGGACTAAAGCGAATGGCATTATTGAACAGGTTCTCTATGGCGCTGGCGAGTAATTGCGCATCTGCGGTGATGTTAATGGTGGTAGGGTTTGTAAAAGTAACGGTGACTTGTTTTTCCTTCAGCACATATTCGGCGTCATCAATCATGTTGCTAATGAGTTCATTGAAATTCACCGGTTGCAGGTGAGTTTGTTGCAACTGGTTTTCTAAACGAGATAACTGCAACGCTTGCGCGATCATTTCATCCAGACGTTGTATCTCAATATTGAAGCGCTGAAAATATTTTTCCAATTCAACCGGTTTGTGTTCAACTTTATTGGCTAAAGATAACGCCAGTTGTAGCCTGGTTAACGGTGAACGTAACTCATGAGAGACATCACCTAGTAAGCGCTGCTGGGCGGCAATGGAGGCGTGTAAACGCTCGGCCATAGAGTTAAACGCTTGCCCAAGTTGACCCACTTCATCGAAGCGGTGATCAAATTCTGGCACTCGGGTGGATAAATCACCACTACCGAATTGTTCGCTGGCGCGGGTCAGTTTTTTCAATGGCCT
This sequence comes from Thalassotalea sp. 42_200_T64, assembly GCA_002162925.1. GTDB lineage: Bacteria > Pseudomonadota > Gammaproteobacteria > Enterobacterales > Alteromonadaceae > Thalassotalea_A. The sequence goes on from MABC01000089.1 coordinate 76,873, forward strand.
GATTAAATACCAGGACAATAACCAGGACAATAACGCGGTCACCAATAAACCGGTAAATATTCGCAGCCAAAATGGCATTTGCTTGAGCATCCCGGCAAAGTCCTTGGGACGTACTGGTTTGCCGGTAAATAGCTGATACTGACGATTATTCAATGTGATGGTAATCGGTCCTATCAATTGGTAACCAAACAAGTGTAATGCGACTGGCTGAGTAAATTTCTGCGCATTAATATTATCCAGTACCTCGGGATGAGGATATTTGCTATTGGTGATAATTTTACCGTTGGCTCTAGATTTTAACCAAATCCCTCTGGATAAACGACGGTCTTTATCGGCAATCAGTCGCAGTACATTTCCTGGTTGGCGCTTTGCCAGAGAGTTAATCCGGCTAACGGTTTTAGTTAACTGCTGTTGCTGGTTCTCATTAAGTGCAGTGACTTGATTAAACTCGGTAAACTGTAATGATACCCAACGGGTAACCAATATCGCACTTATCGCAATGATCCAAAACCCTAAAAATACTTTTAGCGTAAGTGATGAGAATACAGATCTTAATGGCATCAATACGCTACCCTTCACCACTCATAAATACATAGCCGACACCACGTATGGTTTTAATTTTCTCGAGTGCTGAATGTTGTTGTAATTTGCGGCGAATGTTGCTGATATGCATATCTATGCTGCGGTCATAGGCGCTTAACGGCCGGTTTAACACTTGCTCAGACAGCTGCTCTTTTGAGACAATAGTATCCAGATTTTCCATTAATAAATGCAGTATTTCAAATTCGGTGCCAGTCAGAGCGACACTTTGCTGATGACAAAACACCTCGCGCGTGGCATTTTTCAATAATACCTGGTTATACTCTAACGCCGGTTTTTTATCTTTATTTTGAATAATTTCAACCCGTCTTAAAATGGCCTTAATACGTGCTAATAATTCACTGGGATTATAAGGCTTAGCTAAATAATCATCGGCACCCAACTCAAGCCCTAACACTCTATCGGTATCATCACCTTTTGCGGTTAGCATCAAAATTGGTGTGTGATGTTTGCCACCCAAGGCTTTCAGTAACTCAAAACCACTTAAACCGGGCATCATTACATCCAGCAGTATTAAATCATAGAGTTGCGTTTTGGCTTGTTGTAAGCCACTAATACCATCAAAACAACAACTCACTTGATAGCCTTCACTGGCTAAAAATTCATTCAGTAATTCTGCCAGCTCTTGATCGTCGTCGATTAATAGTAAGTGTTTTGTCGTCATTATTTCGGCTCTGCGGGTAATTCAGTGGTTTAATCTATGATCAATATAACCAGTTATTCAACTCTCGTCATTGGCTTTACTTAATCTTTACGTTGCTTTGCACAACTTTGCATAGATTTCTTTTATGCTTATTAAGACGTTAACAAACTTAGTTAGCAAACCAGTAAGCTAAATAAATGGATAAATAGGATAACATCAATTATGAATAAGCAAATTAAAAATATCGCTCTGTTATGTACCACATTAGTGGCTCTTACTCTGGGGACAAGTGTAATGGCGAAAGAGCACGGTAAAAGCCATCGTGGCCAAGATATGCAACGTCATATGCGGGCAATGATGAGTAAACTCGATTTAAGCGAGCAACAACAACAGCAAGTAAAAGCCATACAAGCGGCAAAGAAAGAACAATTAATGGCGCTAAAAAGTAGTGACAATGCTAAGGATAAAAATGGCAGAACCGCGATGGCCGAATTGATCAAAGCCGAAACGTTCGACCAAACCGCATTTATCTTAATGCAAGAGAAAAAAGCGGCGAAAATGGCTAAGGCTGGATTGATAACTGCGAAAACTATGCATCAGCTGTATCAACTATTAACGCCAGAACAAAAGCAAAAACTGGAACAGATGCAACAGCAAAAACGTGACAGCAAGCAAGGCAATAAACAGAAAAAACGAGACGCTAAAGCCAGTAAAACTGAGCAGTAAAATGAGCTAAAATATTAGTATTAGCAGTGACTGTTAAAAAATATAAATTTTTTGTAATAAAGTTGTTTGTTTGCTGACTATTACAGGTATTGATAAAAATACTTGTAAAAAAGGTCGATAAACAAATGAAATACTGGAAATATTTTATCCCGTTTTGCTGTGCACTAGTGATCAGCCAGGCAGTGGCATTTTCCCCCGATGCCGCGGCATGTTTTGTCAAAGGACAAAGCCAACACGTTAGTTGCACCACTCTTGATGTACCGCGCTTATATCAACAGGAAAACTCTGCTTCAAGGCAAATACACATAGTCAGAGTAGTAGCCAAATCAGCGACGACTAACCCTCCTTTGTTTGTTTTGGCCGGTGGCCCAGGACAAGCTGCCAGCGAAATGACTCAGTATATCAATGTCGCGTTTCAGCAAATATTAAAACAACACGATATTATTTTTATTGACCAGCGCGGCTCCGGCAAAAGTTTTGGCTTGGGCTGTGACACCCATGATTTGCTCACAAGAGATGACATTACGGCAGCCTTTGATCTATGCCGGGAAAACGTATTGCCCTACATGCAAGAGCTCACCACCGAAACTTACGTAAAAGATATCGAACAAGTCAGACAACACTTTGGTTATTCACAAATTTCTTTGTGGGGCGGCTCCTACGGTACCTTTGCTGCACAAGCATATGCCAGTTACTTTCCTGAACAAGTGCATACATTATTGTTGGATGCCGTTTTAGCATTAACCGCTAACCCGTTAGTGAATGGTGGCCCTTATGCCGAAAACGCACTGCAACGGTTATACGCTTTGTGCCAAAAAGACCGTCGTTGTAGCCAGCGCTTTGATAATTGGCCAGCTCAAGTTTTAGCGCTTAAAAGCCAATTGAATAAACAACCAGTGGCGTTAAACAAAGACACCTTAATTGATGGTGTTGAATTGATGCATTTAATTCGTGCTGCGCTGTATTCCCCTGAAATTTCTGCGCGCTTACCTTTGGCAATAGACCGGGCCAGTGCTGGCGATTTCTCTATGTTTAATGCCATCTCACAAGCCACCGCGGGTGCTGCAACCGACAGCATGTATTTGGGCTTGACCATGGGCGTGTTATGTCAGGAACATGTATTTGCCGGGCAGGGAGCATTAGCCAAAGAACTCGGAAAAAACAGCTTTGTTGGCGATAGCTATTATCGTATCTGGGCAGATATTTGCGCTCAGGAAACTTTAATGAAAACGGCACAAGTGCAATTGCCGACACAACTGAGCATGCCTACATTGATGATTTCTGGGGAACTCGACCCGATCACTCCTGAGCAAAGTGCCGAACAGGCATTGAGCTATTTAACCAATAGCACGCATCTAATCATGCCGAATGCCGCCATACCAATTCAAGCCGTGGCTGCATGCCAAGATTAATTAATGAATTTATATTAACCGGTGCCATTAGCGACAGCAGCTGTGTTAATGACAACAAATTCCCGCCCTTTGCCCTTTAAGGAACCTTGATGATTGAATTTAAGCAAGTGAGTAAGCAGTTTGGTGAGATAAAAGCCAATAACAATATTAATTTTAGCTGTGATAAAGGCACCATTACCGGCTTACTCGGCGTCAATGGCGCGGGTAAGTCAACCTCGCTAAAAATATTATCCGGGTTACTGAAACCAGATACTGGTGATGTACACATTAATGGTGCCAGTGTGGTGCAAACGCCAATGTTAGTACAACAACAGGTGGGCTTGTTTTTAACGGCGCAAGGGCTGTACAGTAATTTAACGGCCCGTGAAAACATAGAGTTTTTTGCCGCCTTGCAAGGCTTGAACAATAGCAAGCAAGCGAGTCAGGCGGTTATTGACAGGTTACACCTTAGTGCTCTTGCCGATCGCAAAGTGTCGGGTTTTTCTACCGGTGAAAGAATGAAAGTGGGTTTGGCCAGAGCCCTGGTGCATCAACCTAAATACCTGGTGCTTGATGAACCTAGTCGCGGCTTAGATGTGTTGGCTATCCGAGTGCTAAGAGAATACCTGTTAGAGTTGAAAAGTCAGGGCTGCTGTATTTTATTTTCCAGCCATGTGATGCAAGAAATTGACAGGCTTTGTGACCAGGTGGTGATCATCAATGACGGCCAGGTATGTTTTGATGGCGAACTTAGTCAATTAAAACAATCGTCAACCGATTTAGAACAAGCATTTCTGCAAGCAATTCAGCCCACTAAACCTTTAATCACACCTCCAGTAACACCGATATTAACGACAGGAGTCGCCCCATGTTAATTGCCTTATTGAAAAAAGAATGGCTAGAGTTGTTTCGTGACAAGCGTTCAATGTTGGCGACCTTTGCCTACGCATTTTTTGGCCCGGTGTTATTGTTTATCGTGTTAAAAGGATTAATTGCCACGATCACCAGCACTACACAAGTGAAAGTTGGCATTTATCAACAACACCCGAAAATTGACTATATTGAGCAGTTTTTAAACTACAAGCAAATTCAAACCCAATATATTGAGGGGGAAGCAGAAACGGCGTTAGGCGATGGTCTTGTTGATATTGTGCTGCAAGTGAACAAGAGCAGTACCGCATCAGGCTATCCGTTGCTCAACATCAATGTATTTGGCGACAGCCAGGATAGTAAAGGTGAACAACAACTGAAAAAAATGCAGCAAGTGATGAACAGTTTCCTTGCTCAGGAAAATACCAATAGCTTGTTGAAGCAAGGCGGCAACCCATTTTCCAGTGATTGGCAAGTTAACGTGCACGAAGTGAATCAACACACCATGCGCGGTAAACGGTTATTAGACAGCTTATTAATTTTCTTATTGCTGTCGCCGTTTATCATTAGCCTCAATTATATCAATGACGCTACCGCCGGTGAGCGCGAAAGAGGCTCGTTAATGCCGTTGTTATCACAACCGGTAGCCAGAATGAACATTGTTGTCTCTAAATGGCTTGTTGGCGGCGCTGTCGGCATCATCGGCACTGCGATCACTATGGTACTCGGGTTTAATTTAATTAACTCGTTGCCATTGTATGAATTAGACATGCAAATACATTGGTCGCTAAGTGTGATGTTATTCGGTACCTGCATTTTATTACCTTTAGCATTGCTGGTTACTGCGCTGCAAATGCTGGTGGCAATCACCGCGAAAACTTATAAAGAGGGGCAAAGTTATCTAACCATACTCAGCTTTTTGCCAATGTTAGCGGTGTTTATGAGTGATAAATGGGCGGATGTAAGCTTTGCCCACTTACTACCACTGATTGGTCAGCAACAATTATTACAGCAAATATTTTCAGGACAAACACTCAACCTTGCTGCTACATTTACGGTATCTTTGTTCACCATCGCCCTTGCGTTAATGTGCCTGCTTGCAGTACGGGTTAAACTTAATCAGGAAAATATTATTTTTGAAAGATGATGTTTTTTAAGAGCTGGCGCAGTCAGTCAACATTAGAACAGCAATTACAAACTCATTTGCCGATGCTCGAACGTATTGTCGCGTCTTATGAAGCGATCCCGGCGATTCAGCAAGAACTGATGCAAGAGGTGGTGTTGGCAATCTGGTCATCTTTTGACAAGTTTAAAGGCGATTCGGCAATGAAAACCTACTTTGCCCGCATCGCCCATAACCGCTGCATCAGCCATGTTGATAAAGCGGTGAAAAGTTTGGCAGAGCAAGAGTTGAGTGAGCATCTTTGCCAGTCGTCATATATTGATGAGCAGTTAAATGAACAACAAAAATACCAACAATTATTGGCGCAGATACGACAATTACCAATAATGCAAAAGCAAGTTATTTCACTGTTTTTAGAAGGTTTTAGTTATCAACAAATTGCCGACATTTGTGGTTTAAGCACCAGCAATGTTGGCGTTATGCTAAATCGAATTAAACACCAGTTAGCGCAATTTTTTACCGAGGAATCATCATGAGTTTAGAGCCATTAAAATCATTATGGCAAGGCCAGCAAGCCAGCATGTCAATTGTCGAATTAATCAATCAGGCAAAGAAGCGCCAGCGTAGAATGTTCTTGTTAATGCTGTTTGATTTTATTCTCTGGTTCGGCTTTGTTATTTGGGCCTGTGTCTTTATTCGGGCAAATGAGCGACCAGACAGTTTTGCTTTGGGCGTGGTCATGATTATTTCCATCAGTTTAGGCACCGCCTACATGCTGTGGTTACGAACCACCACCTGGGGGGCAGGAGAGCTTGATAGCAAAAATTTATTAAAACTCTCGATTCACCGCTGTGAAGGCGCAATGCAATTGATTTACGTGACGTATATTTTTGCGGTTGTGGTTTTTACCATTGTTATCGGCCTGGAAATTTATTATTCAATCGAAGCAGAAAAATTAAATAGAATGATTGTTTGGTTAGTTGCTTACTCTGCACTCATTGTGGTGGTGGGGCAGTGGTATCGGAAACGACAATTAGCGAAGAAACAATATTACCAACAGTTATTGGAGCAATTAAACGAACCACAAGACTAACTCTGTTTCAGCGTTTGCAATAAGTTGCGCAAGTTTTCGCCCATGGCTCTTACTTCATTGTGCTTGGTTTCGTCAACGAGCTTGCCTTGCTCAAATGCCGAGAACGCTTGAGAGATCGCGATTTGTTTTGGTAGTACGGTTACCCCAATATTGGCCAACAGCATGCGTAATGTGACCAAACCACGCAACCCCCCTAAACCTCCGGGAGAGGCGGCCATTATTGTTGCATATTTTCCCTGAAAAGCACTCAGCGGCACTTCGTCGGCACTGGTGGCACGCGATGCCCAATCGATAGCATTTTTTAGTAAAGAACTGTAGCTACTGTTGTGTTCAGGGGAGGCAATCAGCAAGCCGTCATGCTCGGTTAACAGCGTTTTAAATTTTTGCCCATTTTCTGGCATGCCTTGCTCGCTTTCCAGATCTTGATTAAATATCGGCATCGGAAAATCAACAAGGTTTATCACCGTAACCTCGGCACCGGCAGCTTCGGCGCCGCGGGCTGCAATCGACACTAACTGTTGGTTAAAAGAGCCCTTACGAGCACTGCCTGAAAACGCTAATATTTTACACATAGTGATAAGGTGAATTTTTTATTTGCCGTAATAATTAACATAGAACAGACAAATTGACTTTACCAGTTTTTCTGATTAAAAGTTAATTATCCTTTAATTTCAGTGCCTTACCATTACTGGCAAGAGAGATTGTTTTGGCAATATTGACTGCTGTTCGCTCAATGTTGCTATAACCTCTGTTAAGCGCCGTTTTCAGACTGGAAGGGGCAGAAAGAATAGGAAAAACCGCATCGATGCCATGCTCAAACACCACTTCGTATCCCGCCTCTACAGAGCCAACAATCGCGATTACCGGGCACTGAGTTTGCTTGGCAATTCGGGCAACGCCTATTGGTGTTTTGCCAAATAGGGTTTGTTTATCCATTCGTCCTTCACCGGTGATCACTAAATTAGCATCTGCGGTGTTGCTGGCGAGATCAAGGGCAGCCATGACAATGTCTACGCCAGATGATAGTTTGGCATTCAAGATGGCCAGCAAGCTTGCCCCCATACCACCGGCGGCGCCGACACCGGGCTTGTCAACAATAGCTTGATGGCAAAGTCGCTCAAGTTGTTTGCCTAAATGCAACAAGCCTTTATCTAATACTTTAATGTCGCAGCTCGTAGCCCCTTTTTGCGCGGCAAAAACCACACTGGCACCCTGTTCACCACAAAGTGGGTTTTGCACATCACAGGCAACGTCAAATCTTGTGTGCTCAATCTTCGGGTTTAGCTGGGATAAATCGATGCTACGTAAATCGGTTAAATGACCACCGCCGGGCGCAAGTTGCTGCCCTTGTTGGTCTAACAATCGAGCCCCGAGAGCGGTAAGCATACCGGCACCGCCATCGTTAGTAGCGCTGCCACCAAGGCCAATGATGATATGCTCAATGTCTTGCTCTAACGCATGGTTAATTAATTGCCCGGTGCCATAGCTGCAAGTCACTTTTGGATCGCGAAGCTCAGCAGCAACCAAATGCAACCCAGAAGCCGCCGACATTTCAACCACGGCAGTTTTGCCATCGCCCAAAATGCCGTAACAAGCTACTATTTCATCGCCTAATGGCGCCTTAACGCATACTTTTACAATACGGCCGTTGGTAGCGTCTACCATAGCTTGTACCGTGCCTTCACCACCATCAGCCATCGGCACTTTAACGTAGCTAGCATCGGGAAACACTTGTTTAAAGCCACTTTCAATCGCACTTGCCACCTCGAAAGCGGTTAAGCATTCCTTAAAAGAGTCGGGTGCGATCACTATCTTCAACAATTAATTCCTTCAGCGGCTATAAAATAAGCAAACCTTTATTTCTTCGCCTTGGCAAAGGCATCGGCAAAGGCATTACCCATCATCGCATTTTGCGGCTGGCTTGGCTTTTTATTCGGCTTGCTCTTGTTAGGTCGATTGCCTTGGGCGGCAGGTTTAGTTTTGCTTTCATGCTTTGCTTTATTGGTGTGAGTATTGGCGTTGGCATTGGCAGTTTCTTCTAAACGCATGGTTAAACTGATGCGTTTGCGCTGAACATCAACTTCCAATACTTTCACTTTTACTACATCGCCGGCTTTGACAATCTCGCGCGGATCGCTAACAAATTTATTGGTCAGCGAGGAGATATGTACTAAACCGTCTTGATGTACGCCGATATCGACGAAGGCGCCAAAGTTGGTGACGTTAGAGATCACCCCTTCGAGGATCATATTCAACTGCAGATCTTTGATGCTCTCCACCCCATCTTTGAAGGTGGCGGTTTTAAATTCCGGACGAGGATCTCGGCCAGGCTTGTCGAGCTCACTGATTATATCTTTTACCGTCGGCAAACCAAATTGCTCGCTGCTAAAGTCTTCCGCGCTTAATTTATTGATGATAGCGCTATTGCCAATAAGTTCACCGATAGTGCCCTGGGTTTTCGCCAGGATACTTTCCACCACCGCATAACTTTCGGGGTGCACGCCTGAGTTATCCAGCGGGTTTTTACCCTGGCTAATTCGTAAGAAACCGGCGGCTTGTTCGAACGCTTTTGGTCCTAAACGGGCCACTTTTTTCAACTCACTGCGTTTTTCAAAGCGACCGTTTTGCTCACGATAATTGACGATGTTTTGCGCCATGGTTTTCGACAAACCGGACACTCGATTGAGCAACGGCATCGAGGCAATGTTTAAATCTACCCCGACCGCGTTTACACAATCTTCTACGACACCATCGAGGGTTCGGCTTAACTGGCTTTGACTAACGTCGTGTTGATATTGACCAACGCCGATGGCTTTCGGTTCAATTTTTACCAGCTCGGCTAATGGATCTTGCAATCTTCGGCCAATGGATACCGCGCCACGCAAGGATACATCAAGCTCGGGAAACTCATTGGCGGCAAATTCTGACGCTGAATAAACGCTGGCACCGGCTTCGGAGACGATGATTTTATTCGGCTTGTTATGGTCTATTTTACAGATCGCTTCACCTGCTAATTTATCGGTTTCACGCGAACCGGTGCCATTGCCAATGGCAATCAGCTGCACTTTGTATTGCTGCACTAGAGTGGCTATGGTTCTTAACGATTTATCCCAGTGATTTTGCGGTTGGTGCGGGTAAATGGTGGTGGTATACAACAGTTTTGCGGTGCTATCGACAATCGCAATTTTACAACCGGTACGAATGCCCGGGTCGATACCCATGGTCACTTTTGCACCACCGGGTGCTGCCATCAATAAATCTTTTAAATTATCGGCAAATACTTTTATCGCATCGGTTTCGGCGCGTTCACGCATGGCAGAGAGTAATTCAGTTTCTAAGGATAACGATAATTTAACTCGCCAGGTTAAGTGTACCACCCGGTTTAGCCACGCGGCTGCCGCTTGGGCGGATAAGCGTAGATTAAAATGATCACGAATGATTTGTACGCAGCTTGACTCACTGCCAGCTTCAAAGCCAGGATCTACGTCCAAAGAAAGCTGCAATAGGCCTTCATTACGGCCGCGCAACATGGCTAAGGCGCGATGCGAAGGTACTTTTGCCAGTTTCTCGCTGTGGCTGAAATAATCTTTAAATTTAGCGGCTTGGTTTTCTTTAGCTTTTACTACCTTACTGCTTAAAAATGCCTGTTTTAAAATATGCTTGCGCAGTTTTTGAATTAAGGCGGCCGACTCGCTAAAGCGCTCCATTAAAATATAACAAGCACCATCGAGTACCGCTTTGGTATCGGCATAGTTTGTTGCTACACTTTGGTATTCAGAGGCGGCGCTTTCCGGATCAATTGACCAATCCTGAAATAATCTATCAGCCAAAGGCGCAAGTCCGGCTTCAATGGCCATTTGGCCCTTGGAGCGGCGTTTCGGCCGATACGGCAGGTATAAATCTTCCAATTCGGTTTTATTATCAACCGCATAAATTTTCTGCTTCAAATTATCGCTTAACTTGCCTTGCTCGTTGATATTTTTTAATACCAGTTGTTTGCGCTCATTCAGTTCACGCAAGTAAGTTAAACGCTGTTCCAGATGTCGCAGATGATTGTCATCTAAGCCTTGCGTCACTTCTTTACGATAGCGAGCAATAAATGGCACAGTAGCGCCATCATCAAGCAAGCCGACGGCGGCAGTTATTTGAGTTTCTTTAACGTTTAATTCTTCAGCAATCTGTTGCGAAATATTTATCATTAATCAATAATCCTGATTTTTAATGCAATGAGCTATTGCAGTATCAAGATAGCAAACACAATTCTGCATCTTGAGGAAGTTTGGGTATATACTGCATAATGGAAAAAATGTAACACTATATACCTCTAGCACAGCTATTTTACCAGTAAATTTATAAAATATGGATAACTTAACTGCAGGTATGAGAGATAACTCTAAAAAAAGAAGATATATATTGTGAAAACCAAATTAATCACTCGTGAAGGCTATCAAAAACTGCAAAAAGAGGAAGATTACCTTTGGCGAGTAAAACGGCCTGAAATCACTAAAATTGTGTCTTGGGCAGCAAGTCTTGGTGATAGATCGGAAAATGCGGATTATCACTTTAATAAACGCGTACTTCGTCAAATCGACAGTCGAGTTCGTTTTCTTCGAAAACTTCTGCCAGATTTAAAAATTGTTGATTACTCACCACAACAAGATGGAAAAATATTTTTCGGTGCTCGCGTAGAAATCGAAAATGAGCGTGGTGAGACTAAAGTTTTTCGTATCGTTGGCCCGGAAGAAATTTATGGTGATGCCAAAGACTATATTTCTATCGATTCACCAATGGCGCGGGCACTATTGAAAAAAGCAGTGGATGATGAAGTAGAGGTTAATACCCCAGATGGGCCGGTGATTTGGTTTATCAATAAAATTGAATATGAAAAATTTTAGGGTCTGTTTATCTTTGCTGCCCTTCGGGTTCAAACAGGCGAGCTTTGCACCGCGTTATGGCTCAATTATTTGGAACAACCAAAATTCAATCGCCAAGCCTTGTTCAAAGCTCGCCTGTTTGAACAAAATTTGTACCTCAAAGATAAACAGACCCTAGGGTTTGTTGACCTTTCAACAGACCCTGGCAATACCTTGTAACAATCTAAACCGGCTCAAATCGCTTATTAGTTTTTGAAAATTAACCAATTTAGCTTATAGTCCATAGTAGAGTTCAATATATAAAATCTTATAAGAGGGTGTTATGGGCCAGGAAACCCCAAAAATACTAGTAGTAGATGATGATATGCGCTTGCGTGCTTTACTTGAGCGTTATCTGGTTGAGCAAGGGTTTGTGGTGCGTAGCGCCGCCAATTCAGAGCAAATGGATCGCCTGTTAGAGCGAGAAAACTTTCATCTGTTAGTGCTCGATTTAATGCTGCCTGGTGAAGATGGCTTGACTATTTGTCGTCGTTTACGTCAGGAAGAGAATGAAATTCCAATCATTATGCTCACCGCCAAAGGCGATGAAGTAGACCGCATTATTGGTTTGGAACTTGGTGCCGATGATTATATGCCAAAACCGTTCAACCCACGGGAATTGTTGGCCAGGGTGAAAGCGGTATTGCGTCGTAAGACCCAAGAAGCACCGGGAGCGCCGTCAATGGAAGAAGAAATTTTCGAATTTGGTGAATTTTCCTTAAATTTGGCCACCCGGGAAATGCGCAAAGGCGACGAATCAATGCCACTAACCAGTGGTGAATTTGCGGTGTTGAAATCTTTGATCACCCACCCAAGGGAACCGTTATCGCGCGATAAATTGATGAACTTAGCTCGCGGCAGAGATTACTCTGCGCTTGAGCGTAGTATCGATGTGCAAGTGTCACGCTTACGTCGTATGTTAGAGCAAGATCCAGCCAACCCAAGATACATCCAAACGGTTTGGGGTCTTGGTTATGTATTCGTTCCCGATGGCAGTACTGGCGGTTAATTGTTGTAGTGTATCGTAAATAAATATGAAAATTTTACCACGTAGCGCCTTTGGCCAAACGGTATTACTGATTGGTTTTTTATTATTAATTAACCAAGTAGTGTCGTATTTGTCGGTGGCGATTTATGTGATCAAGCCCAATCTTGAACAAATCAACCAGCTACTCGCCAAACAGGTGAAAGTAGTGTTTATTGATGGCGGCAATTCAAAATTTAGCCCAGCGCTGGCTGAGGCGTTTCATCAGGAAACCGGTATTGGCGTTTATCGAGAAAATGATGCGCTAATGCTAGGCCTGGCAGAAGCGGCACATTACCCGTATTTGTCGTTGCAAATGAGTGAATTACTCGACGGTGAAGCCGAAGTGCGGATCTCGCAAGGCGATGAATATCTATTTTGGATAAGACCGCCACAAGCCCCGAGTTTGTGGGTGAAAATACCGTTGCACGGTTTAGAGGAAGCCAGCTTTTATCCATTAATTTTTTATCTTGTGCTGATCGGTGTGTTAAGTGTTGCCGGTGGTTGGCTATTTATCAGGCAGTTAAACCGACCATTAAAGGCACTGCAAAAAGCGGCGATTGATGTTGGTAAAGGCCATTTTCCAGAGCCGTTGACAGAGCAAGGGTCCAGTGAAGTAACCGCGGTTACCCGCGCCTTTAATCATATGTCGAAAGGCATAAAGAAATTAGAAGCCGATCGCAGTTTATTGATGGCAGGTATTTCTCATGACCTGCGCACGCCACTTACCCGGATTCGCTTAGCCAGTGAAATGATGAACGAAAACGAAGATTACCTTAAAGATGGTATTGAAAAAGACATTGATGATATGAATGCTATCATCGATCAATTTATCGATTATATTCGCCATGACATGATGGAAACCTCAGAGCTTGCCAACTTAAATCAGCTGATCAATGAAGTGATAGACCATGAAGCCGTTGATGGCAGAAATATTGAGCAAGATCTTGGCGACGAGGTTGAGATCCCTATGGTTTATGCAGCAATGAAACGGGTTTTGGCTAACCTCATACAGAATGCCTTTAAATATTCCGACGGCGGCATTAAAGTGTGCTCAGGCAGAGTCAAAGGAAAAAATCGCGCCTATTTTTGTGTGTGCGATCAAGGTCCGGGTATTCAGCAAAATGACATTGACCGGCTGTTTGAACCCTTTACTCAAGGCGATACTGCCCGAGGTACCGAAGGAAGCGGATTGGGGTTAGCAATCATTAAGCGTATTGTCGACGGTCATGGTGGCGTAGTAACTTTATCGAACCGCGATGATGGTGGTTTAATGGCGAAAGTAGAATTACCAATGAGTTAAGCGAGTTAAGCGAGTTAAGCGAGTTAAGCGAGTTAAGCGAGTTAAGCGAGTTAAGCGATTAGCCCCAAACAAGCGAGGTATTGAGATAAATGGCTAAACAATTTACCAAAATGATCAATGATAGCACGGGCCTTGATAATTCTTTCGATAATGAACAAAACCCCATCACTGCAAAAATTTGCAAAGATTTACCAACCATCACTCCAGAGAAAATGCCAAATTCATAGGCCAGGTGCCTAACCACCAAATTGGCCTCCATGGCAATGCTGCCATGGATCATAAATTGCAACGTGGTCACATAATCTAATACTGCGGTTAATAGCAAGATATACCAATAATTGTGGTGGGTTTGTAAAGTGTAAAAAAAGTTATATTTCAAACAAACTTGCTGATCTAAAATTGTCATGAATGCTTTCATGTCGAATCAACATCCTTATTATGCTTTATTATTATTAGATCCCTTTACCTAGTCTGAAACTGGTAACACGTTTTCGGCATTGCTCCTTATGCTAGTGGTTTTTAATGAGTGAAGGTTGCTTTTAATTGTAGTTTGCTTTTACAAATTTACTATGTGAGCAGGATTAAATAAATTGTCGAATTAAAAAAAGCCGCGTATGCGGCTTTTTCAGAAAACTAAAAACTACTGGAGTTTAAAGTTTTGGACCGGCAGCGACTAAGCCTGCACCATGATCTGTGTCAGTAAACTTGTCGAAGTTATTAACAAAACGTTTTGCTAAATCTTCGGCTTTTCCATGCCAGTCACTGGCATCAGTATACGTATCACGTGGGTCAAGAATGCCACAATCAACACCTGGTAATGCTTTTGGTACACTTAAGTTAAACATTGGTAGATTTTGTACTTCAGCATTGTCAATCGAACCATCTAAAATAGCGTCAATGATGCCGCGAGTATCTTTAATTGAGATGCGTTTGCCAGTACCATTCCAGCCAGTGTTAACCAAATAAGCTTCTGCACCAGCAGCTTCCATCCGTTTCACTAAAACTTCTGCGTATTTGGTTGGGTGTAAGCTTAAAAAAGCCGCACCAAAACAACTTGAGAACGTTGGCGTTGGTTCCGTAATACCACGTTCGGTACCGGCAAGTTTTGCGGTGAAACCAGATAAGAAGTAGTATTCAGTTTGCTCAGGCGTAAGTTTGGCAACTGGCGGTAACACACCAAAGGCATCTGCGGTTAAAAAGATAACTTTTTTCGCATGACCAGCTTTTGAAACGGGTTTTACGATATTGTCGATGTGATGGATCGGGTAGGAAACACGAGTGTTTTCAGTTTTTGAACCGTTGTCATAATCCACCACGCCATTAGCGCCAACAACGACGTTTTCCAATAATGCATCACGACGGATAGCATTGAAAATGTCGGGTTCGTTTTCAGCACTTAAGTTGATGGTTTTCGCATAACAACCACCTTCAAAGTTGAAAATTCCGTTATCATCCCAACCGTGCTCATCATCACCAATCAGTTGACGTTTAGGATCGGTTGAAAGCGTAGTTTTACCGGTACCAGATAAACCGAAAAAGATTGCCGTATCGCCGTCTTTACCAACGTTAGCGCTACAGTGCATTGACGCGATGCCTTTAAGAGGTAGCAGGTAGTTCATCATTGAGAACATGCCTTTTTTCATTTCGCCGCCGTACCAGGTACCACCAATTAACTGCATTTTCTCGGTTAAGTTAAACGCAACAAAATTTTCTGAGTTTAAGCCTTGTGCCGGCCAGTCTTGGTTATTGGTTTTGGCACCGTTCATTACGATAAAATCTGGCTGGTAACTTTCAAGTTCCGCATCGGTAGGACGGATGAACATGTTTTTCACAAAGTGTGCCTGCCAGGCAACTTCGGTAATAAAACGTACTTTCAAGCGAGTATCATCGTTGGCACCACAAAAGGTATCAACCACAAATAAACGTTTACCGGATAACTGCTCAGTGACTAAACCTTTGATTTTAGACCAGGTTTCTTGCGTCATTGGCTTGTTATCGTTTTTACCTTGATCAGACCACCACACCGTATCACGGCTGGTATCGTCACGAACAATATATTTATCTTTCGGAGAACGACCGGTAAAAATACCCGTGTCGACAGAAACCGCGCCCGAAGTCGTTACTGTTCCTTTTTCGTAACCTTTCAGACTTGCTTTGGTTTCTTCAGCAAATAAAAGATCATAAGAAGGATTATATACAACGTCTGTAGTGTGGTTGATACCGTATTGTGATAAATCGACAGTCTTCGCGGTGGTCATTATGACTAGCTCCAGGCTTTAGTTAGAGTAAAAGGTCTAAAAATACAATTGATAAGTTGAATGGTAACAAAAAAGGCGAAGGGATGAAAAGCAAAATGTTGGTTAAAATGAAAGTTTTTTATACAACTTTCATCATTTGCACCAATAACAGATATATAGGGGGATAGGTTGCTATTGGTGCTGAATATTTACTTGGCTTTAGCGCGTTAATTTGGGTGTAATAGTGGGTGTAATTTGTCGTGATCAAATTGGTAGGTGGTGTTGCAAAAATCACAAGTTATGGTGAATTGCAAATGTTCTGCCAAATGGCTTTCAATGCCATCTTTGCCTAAATTGGCAATCGCGGCCAAACATTTGTCTTCTGAACAGCCACAGACAAAACTGACCGTTTGCGGTTCAAACAAGCGAACCTGCTCTTGATGATACAAACGATACAACAATTCATTGGCGCTTAATTGATATATTTCTTCGGCTTTTAGGGTGGCACTCAGTTGGCTGATATGCTCGAAATCTGCCAGTTGTTGCTGTTTGTCATCGGAATCAGGTACCACTTGTAGCAAACAACCACCGGCCTGAATAGTTGTACTGTCGGCAAATAACCAGATTTTTGTCGCCAGTTGCTCTGACGTGGCAAAATAATGCTCTAAACATTCGGCCAAAGTGTCGCCTTTAAGTGCCACAACGCCTTGATAACGTTCACCTTGTTTAGGTATGATGGTGATCACCATATTGGCTTTGCCCATTAAATCGCTAAGCGTAGTGCCGGTTATTTGATCAACAATGCTGGCGATACCGCGCATTTGTTGTAAATGGTTGCCGTTGATTACCGCATACTTAACCGGACCATTGCCCTGAATTTGTACCGATATTTCACCTTCAAATTTTAACATTGCCGTTAATAAACAGGTTGCCGCCATTAATTCACCTAACAACTCGGTTACGGCTTTTGGGTAATCGTGATTTTTTATGATCTCTTTAAAACTTGTGTCAAGTTGTACCAGTTCACCACGAGCATGGTAGTTATAAAAAAGGTATCGATTTAATACATCGGAAGTAGCGCTCACAAGTTATATCCTTTCTTTAAATTCACGTAATTTACGGCGTTGTTTTTTATCGGGTTTGGTATCGCTGGCCGGGCTTAATAAAATGCCTTGTTTTTTCGCCAGAGCAGTTTTTTCTCGGGTGAGAATGCTTTGCTCTGTTTCTTGATACAGGGTTTGGGCAAACGTGGCATCACGACGTCTCTCGGCAACGGCAGTTACAATGACTTCTTTTTCATCATAGCCCTGGCGAATTTTAATTTTATCACCAACGCTGACGGTTTTACTCGATTTACTGCGCTGGCCATTATAAAACACTTTACCACCGTCGATCATGGTTTTTGCAATGGCTCGAGTTTTATAAAACCGTGCCGCCCAAAGCCATTTATCCAATCGGACTTGCGTTAAGTTATCTGAATTACCTACCTGCTGCTTTGCCATCAATCATGCCTTTGCCAGAATCCCCACCAATACAGTGATAATTTTGCGCGAAAATTAACATATTTGCCAATAATTCTCCAGTTGACCAGCATACTTTCGCTAAGTTTTCTCTATTATTTCACCCAAACGCTAAACATCACCTACTTGCTACTAATCGATCTTGTGCTATGTTAAATTGTAGTGAACTTTTATTAGAAAATGGTGACTATTACCCTCTGTAAACTCTTGAATACAGTAAATATGTAAACAAACTGTAATCCTGCACCATAAGGCAAAAAAAGGCAAAAAAAATGCCTGAAATGCCTAAACTGACTTGTTGCTATCGCTTTGCTCACGTATTATCGGGTGACTAGTAATTTAACACCCATTTTAATAAGTAAATGAAACCACCATGGATTTAGCGCAAATTACAATTCGGTTACAGTTTTTATGGCAAAAAGTGCCACAAAAGTATTTAACACAAGGGTTAATTTCGTTGTTGGTTATTTATATTGCGTTTTGGAGTGCAAATTTTACCTGGAGCGTTTTTCCGCAAGGCAAGCAAAGCACTAAAAATACCGTAGTAAACACCAGCACAGTACAATCGGCCGGTAAAATAAATACCGCAGCAATACGAAAATTGAATTTGTTTGGTGAATTTAACAAACAGCAAGAACTGGTGAAACTCGTCGAAAAAATTGAATCGGCGCCGGAAACGCGATTAAAACTTACTTTGACGGGTCTGGTTGCTTCCGATGACAGCTCTGTTGCCGCTGCCATCATCGAGTCCAAAGGGAAACAAGAAACCTACGGAATTGATGATAAAATCGAAGGTACACGAGCACTGCTAAAACAGGTGCATTCCGACCGGGTAATTATTGAATCTGCAGGTCGAATGGAAACATTGATGCTCGATGGTTTCGAATACTCCAAAGAAATAGGAGCCGACAATGAAAAGCCGACGGTAAATAGGCCGGTAAAAACCAGTTTAACCAACCGCGGTAAATTGAAAGTGGACCCGAAAAAGTCGAGACACATTAAAGACCGCCTCGCGAAAGCAAGAATTGAAATACTGCAAAACCCGGGAAAACTAACCGATTACGTTAAAATGTCGCCATATCGTGTCGATGGCAAAATAAAAGGCTATCGGTTAATGCCGAGTAAAGATCCAGAATTCTTCACTGAAATGGGGTTAGTACCCGGCGATATCGTGGTACAAATAAATGGTAAAGATTTAACCGATGTGCGCGAAGCTCGAAAAGCGCTTATCGAATTAAGAAAAGCAGAACAAGTAGACCTATTAGTAGAACGTGACGGTGTATTACACGACGTGTCATTAGGCTTAAATAATTAGATGGAGAATTTCATGCGCCAGACTCTTAGCGCAAAGCAGTTAAAACGTGCATCCGCCAACGTATTGGCAGCAATCACCATGGCTTGTACCTTGTGCATAGCTTCGGCATCGGCTGCCACTTACTCACCAAATTTTAAAGGCACGGAAATCACGGAATTTATCAATATTGTTGGTAAAAATTTACAGAAAACGATTATTACTGATCCGAAAGTGCGTGGCAAAATCAACGTCCGCAGTTATGACTTGTTAACCGAGCAGCAGTACTATCAGTTCTTTTTGAATGTTCTCGAAGTCTATGGTTATGCCGTGGTCGAAATGGACAACAATATCCTTAAAGTGATCCCAAATAAAGATGCCAAAAGCGCTTCTATTCCGGTGGTGGGTGATGAAAACCCGGGAATAGGTGATGAAATGGTTACCCGAGTGGTGGAAGTTAAAAACGTATCGGTTCGTGAATTATCGCCATTACTAAGACAATTAAGCGACCAGGCTGGTGGCGGTAACGTAGTTCATTACGAACCCTCAAATGTCATTATGCTTACCGGCACTGCTGCCGTGGTAAACCGCTTAGTCAATATTATTACCCGGGTCGACAGAGCCGGTGATCAGAACGTTGAAATTATAAAACTGAAATACGCTTCGGCTGGCGAAATGGTACGTATTATTGAAAACATCAATAAACCAAAATCAGGCAAGTCAGATACTCCGGCATTTTTAATTCCAAAAATTGTCGCCGATGACAGAACAAACTCAGTGATCATCAGTGGTGAAGCTTTGGCCCGCAAGCGCATTGTCACGTTAATTGAAAAATTGGATTCTGAGTTGGAATCCTCTGGCAACACCCGGGTTTATTACCTGAAATACTCAAAAGCAAAAGATTTAGTCACGGTATTGCAAAGTGTTAGTGATTCGATGCAAAGAAGCAGCACATCAAAAGCAAGCTCAGGCTCGAAAACTGCTAGTCGCAGCCGCACCAGTTCAAATCGTTCTGTCAGTATTGAATCCCATGAAGATACCAATACGTTAGTGATCACCGCCGAGCCGGATATGCTGCGCTCATTAGAGTCGGTCATTCGTCAGCTCGATATCCGCCGTGCGCAAGTATTAGTAGAAGCGATTATTGTTGAAGTGTTTGAATCAGACGGCGCCCAGCTTGGTGTGCAATGGTTCCATGAAGAAGGTGGCTTTACTCAGTTCAGTAATGGTGTCGTGCCTATCAGTAGTGTTGCCGCGGGTGCGATTGCCGCCGAAGGGGAAGACGGTAATACAGTCACTACCATTGATGGTAATGGTAACCCGGTGACAACGACCAACCCTGATACGGATGGTGATTTTACAATTCTGGCACAGTTACTGGGTAACGTCAGTGGCATGATGTTTGGCGTGGTTAATGATAACTGGGGCGCAATCGTACAAGCGGTGAGCTCCGACGTTAACTCAAATATTCTGGCAACACCAAGCATTACCACCTTAGATAACGAAGAAGCCTACTTTATTGTCGGTCAGGAAATTCCAATCATTACCGGTTCGGCAACGGGCTCTAACAATGCCAACCCGTTCCAAACGGTTGACAGGAAAGAAGTGGGCATTAAGCTAAAAGTGACGCCACAAGTGAACGAAGGTTCAGGCGTGCAGCTTACCATCGAACAAGAAGTCTCGAGTGTCAGTGGCGCGACGGGTGTGGATGTATCGATTAACAAACGCGAGATTAAAACCACGGTCATGGCCGATAGTGGCTCAACCATTATTCTTGGCGGCTTAATTGATGAAGATGTGCAGGAAAGTAAGCAAAAAGTGCCTATTTTGGGGGATATTCCGATTATCGGCCATTTATTCCGCTCTACCGGCACCACCACCCGTAAACGCAATTTGATGGTGTTTTTAAGGCCTACTATCATTCGTGACGGCGCTTTGATGGATTCAATTTCAAAACAGAAATACAATTATATTCGTGCCGATCAACTGCGCAAGCAAGAGGAAGGTTTATCGTTAATAGATGATGCGGTATTACCTTTATTACCTGAGTGGCAAGATGATTTGGATTTACCGCCAAGCTTTAGCGACTATATGAATGAGCGTGCGGTTGAAGAATTAACCAAAGATATTGACGCAGAGCAACAACAGAGCGAAGTAAAACAGCAAGATGACAGTAATGACTAGCAGTACAACTCGAACTAGCATTGATGAGCAAGATAGTAGCAACGAGTTAGAAATAAATTTGGCGTTGGATAACGGCGCAGATTCAGTTTCGGCTGAACTTGCAGGCGAGATAGTAGAACAATTGCCGTATCAGTTACCTTTTGGTTTTGCCAAACGCCACAGTGTGTTGGTGCAGCAAAGCGAAAATGATCTGGTTGTACATACGACTAGCTCGATAAAAGTCGACATCTTATTGGAAGTTCGTCGTTTTTTGGGACGCCGCTTTACCGTGGTGCACCATAACGCTGAAGAGTTCGAACAACTGCTTACGCTTTCTTATCAACGCGATTCTTCTGAAGCTCAGCAGATGATGGAAGATATTGGCAACGAGGCAAATTTATACTCGTTGGCCGATGAAATTCATGAAGCCGAAGATCTGCTGGAAAACGAAGATGATGCACCGATCATCAAGTTGATCAATGCCATGCTGTCGGAAGCGATCAAAGAAAATGCCTCGGATATTCATATTGAAACTTTTGAAAAAGTGCTGAGAATTCGCTTCCGGGTCGATGGTATTTTACGGGAAATTTTAAAACCTAACCGTAAACTCGCCTCTATGTTGGTGTCACGTATTAAGGTGATGGCGAAGCTTGATATTGCTGAAAAACGGGTGCCACAAGATGGTCGTATCTCATTGCGTATTGGTGGCCGGGCGGTGGACGTACGAGTATCCACCATGCCATCGAGCCATGGTGAACGCGTGGTGTTACGGTTATTAGATAAAAACGCGGCGCGCTTGAATTTACAAGATTTGGGGATGACCGATAAGGGCCGGGAAACCTTTACCAAAGTCATCAGTAAACCACACGGCATTATCTTGGTAACCGGGCCTACCGGTTCCGGTAAAAGTACTACCCTTTATGCTGGCTTGACCCAAATTGATGCCAGTGAACGCAATATTTTAACGGTCGAAGACCCGATTGAATTCTCCATTGAAGGCATCGGACAAACGCAAGTCAATACCAAAGTGGATATGACCTTTGCCCGTGGTTTACGGGCGATATTACGGCAAGATCCAGACGTGGTGATGGTTGGCGAAATACGCGATCTCGAAACCGCGCAAATTGCCGTACAAGCGAGTTTAACCGGTCACTTGGTATTGTCTACCTTGCATACCAATACTGCAGTGGGTGCCATTACCCGGTTAGAAGACATGGGCGTTGAACCCTTCTTACTCTCGTCCAGTTTAATTGGCGTACTGGCGCAACGATTAGTCAGAACTCTGTGTCCGGCGTGTAAAGAAGCGCACCCGGCATCCGCTGAAGAAGTGAAATTATTGGGTTTAGAAAGCCATGAGCACCCGATTATTTATCGCGCCAAGGGCTGTGATAAATGCAAAAATCTCGGTTACAAAGGCCGTACCGGTATTCATGAATTATTGGTGGTTGATGACAAGGTGCGTGAACTGATCCAGAATAATGTCGGTGAGCAGGCGATAGAAAAAATGATCCGTAGCCATACGCCAAGCATACGTGATGACGGTTTTGAGAAAGTGATTGCCGGCCAAACCACTCTCGAAGAAATTCTCCGGGTAACCAGAGAAGACTAGTTATGGCAGCATTTGATTATATAGCGGTAGATAGCCGCGGCAAAAACCAAAAGGGCGTACTTGAAGGCGATAATGCCAGACAGGTGCGTAGTCAGCTCCGTGAGCAAGGATTAATTCCGCTTGAAGTCACTCCCAGTCTGGAGAAAGCAAAGAAAGAGTC
This sequence comes from Thalassotalea sp. 42_200_T64, assembly GCA_002162925.1. GTDB lineage: Bacteria > Pseudomonadota > Gammaproteobacteria > Enterobacterales > Alteromonadaceae > Thalassotalea_A. Next base: position 99,539 of record MABC01000089.1, read on the forward strand.
GAGCCGTCCCAGTTTTGGTGAAAGGAAAATTTCAGCGGGAGAACTCGCGTTAATTACTCGTCAATTGGCGACTTTGGTTGAGTCGGGGTTGCCGCTTGAAGAGGCATTGATTGCGGTTGCCGAGCAATGTGATAAAGATAAACTAAAAAGCATGATCATGTCGGTACGTTCAAAAGTTACCGAGGGCTATGGTTTGGCTGAGTCGATGGCTGAATTTCCCAGCGTATTTGATGGTTTGTTTCGCGCCATGGTTTCTGCCGGTGAAAAATCGGGACATTTAGATAACGTATTAAATCGTCTTGCCGATTATACCGAGCAACGACAGCACATGAAGTCACAACTGATACAGGCACTTATTTACCCGGTTATTATGACCATAGTCGCGGTGGCGGTAATCGTTATTCTTTTGATTGCCGTAGTTCCGGAAATCGTCGGTCAGTTTGAACATATGAGTCAAGAATTACCGGGAAGCACAACATTTTTAATTGCCATTAGTGAGTTTTTACAAGACTACATATTATTCATTGTCGGCTTTATTTTTATCAGCAGTGTTGCGTTTAAACAAATGATGAAAAAAAAGGGCTTTAGAATGGGGGTGCATCGCCGTTCCCTGTCATTACCCATCATTGGTAAAGTAACCCGGGGCTTGAATACGGCGCGTTTTGCCCGCACATTAAGTATATGTACAGCAAGTGCGGTGCCCTTACTTGAAAGCATGAAAATTGCTGGTGCAGTTCTTACCAATAATCATATCGAAGAAAGAGTGCAAGAAGCCTCTGCACAAGTACGTGAAGGGGCAAGTTTGCATGCTTCGTTGAAAAAGACAAAATTATTTCCACCGATGATGTTACATATGATCGCCAGTGGCGAAAAATCGGGTGAGTTAGAATCCATGCTGGAACGTGCCGCAGATAACCAAGATCGTGAATTTGAAGCTGTGGTAAGTATATCACTAAAAGTCTTCGAACCGGCACTGATGGTGAGTATGGCGGCCGTGGTATTATTTATCGTAATGGCGATCATTCAGCCAATTATGCAGTTAAATACATTAATTTAGGTAGTAAAAATGAACAGTAAACACAATAAAGTCAAAGGTTTTACCTTACTGGAAGTTATGGTTGTTATCGTAATTTTAGGTATTTTAGGGGCAATGGTTGTGCCAAATTTAATGGGCAACCTGGATACCGCAAAAATCAAAACCTCAGTGGCTGATATCGGCTCAATTGAACAGCAATTAAAATTGTACAAGATGGCCAATTATAACTTCCCTTCGACTGAACAAGGCTTAGAAGCTTTGGTTGAAGCAACCGATATTGAACCATTACCAAGACGTTTTCCAGAAGGTGGGTATTTACCTCGCCTGCCGGTAGACCCTTGGGGTAATGAATACGTGTTATTAAATCCAGGTGAGAATGGCATTATTGACGTATTCAGCGTTGGCCCTGATGGTGAGCCTGGCACAGATGATGACATCGGCAACTGGAATGTTGACGAATATAGATAATCAGTCAATTTTGTATAACATCTAGTATTTGTTACGAGCAATATCAATGAAAAACAATAGGGGATTTACACTATTAGAAGTGATGCTGGTGCTAGTAGTCATTGGTATGCTCTTAAAAGTGCTGGTCGGCAATATTACTGGTTCTCCTATTGAAGACAAGCTTGACCTCGAAAGTCAGAAATTTACCGCGCTGTTTCATTTAGCCAGTGAATACGCGTTACTCAATAATATCGAGCTTGGCTTGTTGGTTGAAGATAATAGCTATCAATTTTTAGCATTTGATGGTTTGCGTTGGGTGCCGGTACCCGAACAAGACAGTTTAACCCAGGCTTATTTTGAAGAGCCTTATGCTCTCACGCTCATCCTCGATGATTTGCCCAGCGACGGACAAATGATGGTTAGCCAAAGCTTATTCGAAGAGTTTGAAGAAGAAGCGGCTTTCGACGAAGAGGAAGAGCCGGTGTATCCGCAAATATTCATTCTCTCCGGCGGCGATATCACCCCGTTCAAGCTTACTTTCAGTTACGACGACGATTTCGGTCTGCCGGTGCATTATGATGTGCTTGGTAGCTATACCATTCCGCTAACCATTGAGGGGCCTTTTATTGATGAAACTCGCTAAATGCTCAACAATGAAAACTATTGGCGGATTTACTCTACTCGAAGTGATGCTTGCTCTAGCTGTATTTGCCTTTGCCGCTACCGCTTTATTAAAGGTGGCGGGCTCCAGTTTAATGGGAACGGCTAGCTTAGAGCGCTTAAGTGTGGCGCAATGGGTGGCTGCGAACCAGCTGGTAGAAGCCAATTTAGAACAAAACTGGCCGCCAAAGAAGAAATCTGGCACGAGTGAAATGGCAGGACGAGAATGGCATTGGCAACGGCTAATTCAGGAAACTGAAGATAAAAATATGCGTGCCATCACCGTTGAAGTAAGAGAGCAAGAGGACGATAAATACTCGGTCACCAGTTTGATTACTTACGTCAGCAATCCAAAGGCGCAAAAATGAGTAAGCAACGCGGCTTTACGTTATTGGAAGTACTCATTGCTATTGTACTATTTTCATTGATTTCATTGTCCAGTGTAAAAATATTAACCACTATCATTGATAGTAGCGAACAAGGAAAACTTCACAGTGACAGATTAAGTGAACTGCAACGGGCTTTTTTAGTGATGGAGCGAGACTTTATCCAGATCACCCGCCGCAGCGTACGTTTAAATGGCGATGCGCCGTTAAAGAGCTTCATCCATACTAATGAATCAACGTATTCATCAAATACCCATGGTATTGCCTTTGTTCGACAAGGCTGGCGTAATCCTGGCTTGATGTTGCCGCGCAGTGACGTACAGGCGGTTGCTTATCAGTTAGAAGAAGACACGTTAAATCGAATGCATTATGTCTTTGTCGATGCTGTTGCCGGCGATGAGCCGAAAATAAGACCACTCATTAGCGGCGTTGAAAAGGTCGACTTTGAGTTTTTTAATGGTAAAAAATGGGTGAAAGACTTACCGGAAGAAGATTTGCCGTTAGCCATTGCCATTGACATAGAACTGAATGATTTAGGGCTAATTCGTCGCCAATTTTTGGTTCCTGGTCTCGCTGATCCTAAGGCTGAAGATGATCAATTTTAGTTCACTAATCGAAGGTTCAATGCCGCGCTCTAAGCAGCAAAGCGGCGTTGCGTTAATTACTGTGATGTTAGTGGTAGCCGTTGCCGTTGTGCTGGCGACAAAAATGAGTTCGGCATTAATCTTTCAAATTCAACGTACCGATAATTTAAATTCAAACCAGCAAGCCTATTGGCATGCCATGGGCGCAGAAGCATTCGCAAAATCGGTACTGACCTTGTCCTTTAAAGAAACAGACGACAAGGAGGTGACTCATTTAGGCCAAATTTGGGCCAGTGGCGAAACCAGTTTTCCAGTGGACTTAGGCTCAATCAGCGGTGAAATTAAAGACATGCATGCCTGTTTTAATTTAAATTCGTTGATCAATAAAGAGCAGGATAATAGTGACGATTCAGCTGCTCCAGGGAGTTCTACTCCTTCTGGAAGTGCGAAAAAAGGAAAAACCGGTGCATCGGGTAGTGGTAAAAAAATTGAAAATAAAGCAAAAGTTGCCTTTATTGAATTGATATCATCACTCAATATTGACGGTGTCGGCAATTTTGAAGCGGAATCGATGAGCGATGCCTTACTCGACTGGTTAGATGAAGACTCGTCTATTGTCAGCGCCGGTGGCGCCGAAGATAATGATTATGCCGCCAAAGAATATCCTTACCTGGCCGCCAATGGTTTGTTAGCCAGTGTCAATGAATTAAGGCTGATTGAGCACTTTAGTCCACAAATCATCTATGCTTTAAAAGATTATGTCTGTGTGATCCCAAATTCTGACATGCATAAAATCAATATTAACACCATAGATGAAGAACATACTGAGTTATTACAAGCACTGCTCGGTGGTGTTGATGCCAGCGCGGTAGAAGAAATATTCTCAGAGCGTGGTGAACAAGGGTTTAACACCATTAACGATTTTTATAACGTTAGTGCGGTCAAAGGGTTAAAAGATTTTGATCAATTTAAACGACAGTTCGTTGTTGATAGCGAATATTTTAAATTGATCACCAAGACATCATTTAATGATAGTTATTTTAGTATGAATTCAATTATGAAAATTAATAAAGATGAAACCATTAGCGTGGTTAATCGAAGTGTTGGAGAACAATAGTGCGAGAAACTCTATATATTCGCATTGGCAGCCAAGACAGCGATCCAGTTCAATGGCTAATTACCAATGATCAGCAAAGTGATGAAATTGCCAGTGGCCAATTGGCCAATAAAGATTGCCTGGATGAACTCAGTGAAAAAGCGCAAGGCAGAACCGTAAAAGTTCTCATTAATGGTGCCGATGTTCGTTTACACTGCTTAACCGTACCGGGTAAGTCTGAACGGGCGATTAAAGCGGCAGCGCCATATATGCTAGAAGATAATTTAGCTGAAGATGTGGAACAGCTATTTTTTGCCTATGCCAGCAAACCGAAAGAGCATATTGGCGATGAAAATTGTTTTTTTGCCATCATAGCTAGCAAGCAATTAGATACCTGGTTATCTTGGTTTCAAGCGGCCAATATCACAGTGAAATCTATGCTACCCGACTACCTGGCTTTACCGTTAGTGAACAATCACTGGTCGGCAGTGGCAATTAACCAACAACTATTAATGAGAACCGGGCACTGGCAAGGACTTATCGTCAATGACAACATACGCGATTTGGTGCTTGAGCAATTACTGGCTGACCATGAAGAGCCACAACAGCTCAATTCATACTCACCGATAGAGCTAGACAATGCACAGTTAAGCATTAATGCCCTGCCTGAAGAATTGCCATTATTATTGCTGGCAAAAGGCGCCGAGCAGCAAACATTCAATTTATTGCAAGGTGAATATCTGGTAAAGGAGCAACGCTCGCCAGAGCTTAGCAATTGGTTGTGGGTTGCCGGTATTGCCGTTTTTGCTTTGTTATTGAATCTTACCGGTAAAATTGTTGAACTGGCGCAATTGAATAGTCAGTATGCAGACGTTAGTGCCGCCATTGAAGCGGATTATAAAACGGCCTTCCCACAAACTAAGCGAGTGCGGTTTTCAACGATAAAACGGCAACTAAGCAACAAACTGGCTGAATTTGGTGGTGCCAGCTCCGACACTGGCTTGTTAGCTATGTTAGATCAAGTACAACCTGCTTTTGCTAAAGTGCCCAAGTTAAAACCCGAAACATTACGTTATGACGCCAAACGCCAGGAACTGAGATTATCGGTTACGGCTAATGATTATCAAAGTTTTGAACAGTTTAAACAGGCGTTAGAAAGTGCTTCGCTAATTGTCGATGCGGGCGCGCAAAACAACCAGGGTGACCAGGTTACTGGTTCATTCAATATCAGGAGTAAATAATGAAACAATGGTGGCAAGGGTTAAATGCCCGTGAGCAGCAATTGGTTGCAGCAATGTCAGTGGTGGTTGTTATTTTCTTATTCATTACCTTAGTCTGGCAGCCGATAAATGAAGGCATTGAAAAATCACGCGTTAAGCTGGTGAAGCAACAAATACTGGCCGAGTGGGTTAGTGATAATATTGTTCAATATAAACAATTGCAACGCAGTGGCGGTGGTAAAAAATCAACGGTCAGTTTATCGAGTGTGGTTAACCGTACGGCGAAACGTCAGGCCATTGAGATAGCAAGAATGCAGCCTCAAGGTGACGATTTACAGGTGTGGATTGATGAAGTGGAATTTAACGCTCTGTTAGCCTGGTTGCAGCATTTAACCACAAATGAAGGGGTTAACATTATTGCCGCAGACATTGCTACGGGTAACAAATCTGGCACAGTTAAAGTGCGCCGTTTACAGTTAGGCAAAGCTTAATAGTTGTTAACAATATAAGAAAACAAGAATCTCTCCAGTATGAAACAGATAAAAAAATATTTAGCCATATTTAGCGCATTTATCCTGCTATATTTAGTGTTTTTGGTCAATTTGGCGCCAGCAAATAAATTATTGTCGCGTGTAGATTTGCCAACAGGGGTAAGCTTGCACGGTATTAGCGGTTCAATTTTTTCCGGCAAAGCGCAGACGTTAACGATTAATCAACTAAGCATTGAAAACGTGAACTGGTCGGTGAGTTATTTTTCGCTGATAACACTAAACCCAAAGGTCACGGTGAATATCGGCAATAACTTAGCCAGTATCTCAGGTCGGCTTGAACTATCCAATTTAACCTCAGGGCTAACCGTATCCAATGCTGATATTAAGGTGGATGCGAATGAAGTTATTGGTCAGTTAAACTTACCAATAGATATCAATGCCGCCGGGCAAATTCATTTGACCATGGCAGAGTTTGCCATGGGTAAGCCGATATGTGCGGTTGCCCAAGGTGCAATAAGCTGGCCGAATGCCAGTGTGAACGCGATGGAAGAAAACGTTGAATTGGGCACTTTAAAAGCCCTGCTCAGTTGTGAAAAGGGCTCGCTCAATATTACCATCGATCCGAAAAATGATTTAGGACTGGAGCTTACCGCCTATGTGGTCAGTAAAAGCCGAATAAAGGCGAATGGTTATCTAACCCCGGGCGATAAGTTTCCTGAAAATTTGAAACCTGTACTCGGTTTTATCGGTAACAAAGATCGGCAAGGCCGATATAAAATCAGCCTTTAATCTTCTTTGATAATTGCGGCATAAGGTTTACCTAACCGGGTTAGCGTTTCAGGGCCATCACCTGCACTAAATTCAATGGTATGCGGCGGGAAACAGCAAACCGTAGTTGAGCCAAGTTTGAAACGACCCATTTCTGCGCCTTTTTCCAGATGAATGGCGTTTTCACCCGCGCTTGGGTAGGTCCAGGTCATCACTTGTTTTTCTTTATTTGGTGCAATTGTGCCGGCCCAAACGGTTTCAATGCTGGCGACAATGGTGGCGCCGACAAGAACCATAGCCATCGGTCCGATTGCCGTATCAAAAATAGCAACCACGCGTTCATTGCGAGAAAACAGATTAGGCACATTATTCGCCGTTAACGGGTTCACCGAAAATAAATCGCCAGGCACAAAAATCATTTCGCGCAAGGTACCGGCGATTGGCATATGAATGCGGTGATAATCTTTCGGCGCCAGATATATGGTTGAAAATTTACCGCCTTGAAACGGCTCAGCCGTTTCTTTGTTGCCACCTAACAAGGTTTCTAGCGAATAATTAAAGCCCTTCGCCTGAATAATTTGATCGTCAACTATGTCACCTTGTTGGCTGATTGCACCATCCACCGGGAAACAGACTTCCTTAACATCGGGGTTAATTGTGCGTGCACCATCTTCTAATTCACGGGTAAAGAAATCATTGAAAGTGGCAAAATCGCTGGCGTCTTGCAGCTTGGCTTCACTCATATTAATGCCGTAAGCTTTAATAAAACGCTTAATGGCAAAAGTCGTTAATGGCCCAGCTTTGGCGCCGGCAAACTTGCCCACTAAACGAGATAAACCATGTTTTGGCATAGCGTATTGTAGGGCAATTTTCAGATTATCCAATGACACAAGAGTTTCCTTTTAAACGATTAGCGTCGGTAAATAGCTATTTACCGACGTAAATTATTATAGTAATAGCAATTACGACAATTTATTGACCAATAAATTGTCGTAATTGCTATGGTGTTCTTAATGGCCAGCTTAGTTAAAGCGAGAGGTCAGTTTATTATCACTCAGACTGGCCAATATCCGCTGGTAACTGGCAAAGCGCAAAGGGTTGATTTTGCCATCGCTTAGGGCTTGTTGCAATGCGCAACCGGGATCGTTTTGATGTTTGCAATCACGAAACTTACAATAACCAAAGTATGGCTGAAATTCGATAAAACCCTGATCCACTTGTTCCGGCGATAAATGCCACAAACCAAACTCGCGAATACCGGGTGAGTCGATTAAGCGCCCGCCGGATGGAAAGTGATACAAACGGGCAACCGTAGTAGTGTGTTGTCCTAGCCCTGAATTTTCTGAAACTTCTTTGGTAAGCAAGCCCAGCTCTGGCATTAATGAATTGACCAGAGTGGATTTTCCCACACCCGACTGGCCGACAAAAATACTGGTTTTGTCATTTAATTTGTCGGTAATGTTTTCTATGCCTTGTTGTACCTTCGAGCTGGTGTACAGCACTTCATAACCAATGTCGTGATAAAGTTGCAAGTGTCGATCAATTTGCAGCTTGTTTTCAGCGCTAAGCAAATCAATTTTATTCAGTACTATGATTGGCTTAATGCCGGTTAATTCGGTGGCCACCAAATAACGGTCAATAATGTCGGGATTAAACGCCGGTACCACCGAGGAGACGATAAATATTTGATCAATGTTTGCCGCAATGGGTTTTACCCCATCGTATACATCAGGCCTTGCCAGCACCGAAGTTCTTTCATGTACGGCTTCAATGACACCACGTATGCTGTGCTGAGTTTCTTTGCCCTGGCGCCATACCACAATATCTCCGCATACTATGCTATCAACAGTGCGACGAATATTACAGCGAAACACTTCGCCGTTAGGGCTTTCAACATCTGCATGTTGGCCAAAACGACTGACAATAATGCCAGTTTGTTGTTCACTAAGCTGATTATCTTGCCAAGTTATCTGGGTTTCTTTGTTTAACTTGTTGGCAATATTTTGCTTAATACGACGGTGTTGACCTTTGGTCAGTTTCTTAGCTTTAGCCACGGATAAAATTCATTAGTTTTTAGATTAGATTATGAAAGCATTAATTTATCCCGTATTATACTAGGGTCTGTTGAAATTTGCACCGCAAAGATCAACAGACCCTAATACAAGAGCAAGAATGAAAATCAAACTAATGGACGGGTAAATGGCGGTAAATGCAAATAATTTAATCTGGTTAGATTTAGAAATGACCGGTTTAGAACCAGAACATGATGTGATCCTTGAAATCGCATCAATCATTACCGACGGTGAGTTAAATATCTTGGCAGAGGGGCCGGTGTTTGCCATTCATCAAGATGATGATGTATTAAATAACATGAACGAGTGGTGTATAAAACAACACGGGATAAGTGGTTTAACTCAGCGCTGCCGAGATTCAAAAACCACGTTACAACAAGCTGAACAGGCCACAATTGCATTTATTGAACAATATGCAGAGAAAGGCGTTTCCCCTATGTGTGGTAATTCTATTGGCCAGGACAGGCGCTTCATTAATAAATATATGGTTGATTTTGAAGAGTATTTTCATTATCGAAATATTGATGTGAGTACCATTAAAGAGTTGGTTAAACGCTGGCAACCAGCAATTTTAGAGCAAGTAGTAAAACAGGGGACCCATTTAGCCTTGGATGATATTAGAGAGTCTATTGCCGAATTAAAAGTATATAGAGAACACGTTTTTAAAATTTAAGCGCCAGGCAAAAACTGCCAAAATCACTGGTATCAAAATACCAGGATTGCAGCAATTTTTAGAAAAATTCATTTACCCTTAAATTTACCTAACGTTCACGAATTTTTGTACTAAGCTAATGAATAGCAATTACTAAAAAAATTAGTATTATTATTTTGTCAGCTAATAAGAAAAATAAAGGTTTGTGGCTATGCATGGCGTTAATTCATCGGTAAAAACACCTGGCTTCATTGTAACTAAAGCAATGTTATACATCGCATTGCTGTTAGCAACGATGGCTTTACTCGTTGGCACATCGCTATGGCTGTACAGCCAGCAGGCTGAAAAGGCCGAATTCCTGCAACAACATCAAATTCCATTCATCAAAAATAATGCTCAATTGATGAAAAGTGTGGCGGAACTGGAAAATCAGTTAGTCGCCCAACAGCTGGCAATTACCCATCAACAACTTGATCAACCCCTGGAGGATGCTAAGCAAGCCTGGTTAGAGATTGTCGATTTAAGTAAGCAGCATGTCCTTATGGTAAACGATGATCTGCGCGCTAATAACGCCAATGAAATTGCCCTCACGGCGCAGATATTTGCTGACGGCTATAAACGTTTTGTAATTTTGGTGGATGATTTAATTTTAATCCGGCAATCCCGCAATGGTCAGTATCTGGCGAATAGCAAAACCATAGCTGAGCTCGTTGAACGAGTGAATGTTTTACGTCAAGAAAAGCAAACTACGCTAAATCGAAGCTCATATCAGGTTGTTAGCAGTCAAAATATTGTCCAAAAAGACAACTTTCAATCTATGGTCGGGGTGATGAAACATGCGCAAGTTTACCAATACATTTATCAGGAATTATTGAAATTACAAATTCAATTGACGGCGTTATCATCGACGCTGAGTGATTATCAATTCAATCAAATTTCTACTCAAATTGCCAACTTAACCAAGAATATCAACAGTGAGTTACAGAAAAATTCAGAAGATAAAACGTTAGCCCTGTTGACCAAAGATATCGAAGCCATCATCAATCAATTAATGGGCTCGGGCCAGTTGTTTTCCAAATGGCGTGACGAAAACTTAACGACAGAGAAAGTGATAAAGCAGTTAAGTTCGTATCAAGTTTTCCTTAGTCAAGCCGCTTCGTTGATTGAGCGGCCCAACTTTTATGACTTACCCGAGTTTGAGTTAAACCTGCCAATTATTGGGATTAAAGTGAAAGAGTCCACCATGGTGCCGGTAGGCTTTGTCTTTATTTTAATTATGATATCTACCAGCATTTATTTGGCATGGCGGTTACTAAACCTAGTCAATCGCAGCTATCGCGCTGGGGTGGAGTGCATGCAATTTGCCCATGAAAAACAAGCGAAAGCTGAAAAAGCATTGAAGAAGGTGAAATTAAAAGAACAAGCGAAGCCAGAAGAAGTGTTGCAAATTAGCTCACCAGCTGAAGTTGTGCAGATTAAAAGCACAGAACAAGTCGATGAAGAAGATAAAAATCAAATAAGTTATAAACAGATAAATGAATTGGTCATAAATTTGGAAAAATTTAATGAATATCATGGCTCTGCCGAAATGGCGGTATACATGCTTGAAGATTATATGAAACGCAACAAGCATAACTTGCAAAAGCTTAAAGATGCCTTAGCTCAAAATAATATGATCGAGGTGGCCGTAATCAATGGTTCGATATTAAAAACCGCAGGTTTATTGTCAGCACCAAGGCTGATAAAAACTTGTGAACAGATGCAACAAGCTTGCGCGAAAGAAGATCTCCACCATGCCGTGGCCATCATTGTGGAAATGAATGAGGCAATGGATGAAGTTGTCAGCTATGTTGAAGAGGCCTAGCGGTCTCAACCACATTTTACTTTTGTTAAAATATAATGTGCTGATGCTGTCGGTTAAGGTACAAGAAGAGAACTTAACAAAATGCTTTTTTCCATCATTGCACCTTCATTTTTTGACCCGTTTGACTGCTTTGTTGAGCTAATTCAATTAATTTTATGGTTAATAACGCATCTTCTGCGCTCACGGGAACAGGCTCGCCGTCATTGATCGCGGTTGCCAATTGATGGAAAAAATGTTGATAGCCGCCACGCTCGGTCACCACAACTTCTGCTGAATTCTTCGCCAGACTATCATCTCGGTAGATGTGCCCGTAGTCTTGTACTGCTTCGTCTGCCCAATGGTCATGGTCAGGAAGAATACCTGCCCGTAGACGATCTTCCTGCGGATCTAACCCATGTTTAACATAATTTCCGCAATCGCCCTGTAATTGAAATCTTAGGTTAACACTGGCGCAAAACAGGCTGGCATGTAATACCACCAGTTTATCCGGGTAAAATAAAACTAAATGAACAAGGTCGGTGATCGCTGAGTTGTCACGTAATGCCACACATTGAGCAGTAATGGCTGTTGGTTTACCAAAAAGTTGCAATGCCTGATCGATCATATGTGGCGCTAAATCATAAAGGATGCCGCCGCCATCAACGGCCGTTTCACGCCAACGTTGTCGGACCTGAGGACGAAAACGATCAAAATGTGATTCATAATAACGAATATGGCCCAGTGATTTTTGATTGATCAGCTTTTTGACTGTCAGGAAATCACCATCCCAACGACGGTTGTGATAAACCGTTAATACTTTTTGTTTTTGCTGCGCTAAAGCGATCAGCTGTTCGCCATCGCTGACCCGGGTAACAATGGGTTTTTCCAGCACCACATGTTTATTATTGAGCAAGGCTAATTTTGCCAGCTGAAAATGCACATCGTTCGGTGCGGTAATGATCACCACTTCGGCATCACAGTCTTTCAGCATTTGCTCGGCGCTGTCATAAACCTCGACGCCCGGATGATCCTGGTTGATTTGCGCCCGTTGAGAACTGCTGATTGCGCTGAACTGAAATTCAGCCAATGTGGTGATAAATGGAATATGGAAGGTTTTTGCGGAAAAGCCATAACCCACTATGGCGGCTTTTATACAATTGTCAGCTGTCATTTAGTTTGTTCTCCATCGGGGTTATCGCAGATGAGCAACTCAATATCAAACATGATGTATGGTAAAATCGCATTTAGTCAGTATTTAAACTTCTGACACTAGCTAACTAGGACAAAGCTACTGATAGTCAAACGTCCTTGTCTGGGATCACTTAATAACCCCAATTCAGGTTGAATATTGCCAGAATGCAGGGCGTTACTAGGATATATTATTGCTCGATTCATCCGTGCTGCAACTGAATGTATTTGGCTAAATAAAGCCGTATCCCCATCAATATATTTGGGATTTTCATGCAACCTTGCAGCGATTGCTTGTTGTTTGAGTTGCACACGATAAAGTGAAAGTCGCTCGGGTGAAATTCGCTCAAAACCGCTCGCTTTGTGACGATATATAGATGTTCCGCCATGTTCCGCGTCACACAGATAGTGCACCATGGCAAATTGATTTTCAGCTGGCGTATCAAAATGTGGCAGCATTTGAATAGGCCTTAACTGCTCAGGAACGGTGGTGGAAATGGAAAACGCAGACATGATGACATCTGCTTGCTTGGCTTTTGTGAGTCCAAATGAGGCAGTAAATAACGGCAATAATTGAGTAATTTTATCGATATAACTTAACGGTGCTTTTCTACGTACGCCAGGATAATAATCACTATTTTGCTGCTGATATTCATTCTCTGCTGACTGTGTGGAACACGCTAAATCAACCAGCTGCTCTGGCTTAAGCACTAAATTATCTATCACCAAAACAGGGATATGATCATTGCCAACAATGGTCAGTGTTGTTTGCATCTCACTGTTTAGCTCAATAGTGCTCATGTTACCCGACTAAACTTGCATTTTTACGCTCGATCAACGCGTAAATTTGGCCAAGAGAAGTGATCATTGTATAAATAGGTTGCAATAAATTCTTTTGATGTAGCATTACAATTTGCTCATTTGACAAGGCTGCTAACTTTTCTTGATTAATGCTATAAAGCCCATTTAAGCGAGTACTTTGTTCATTAACAAAGGTAATTTCTAGCGATAACGGTTGTAATAAGTCGAGCTCTTTAAGCGCAGTAATCAATTTATTATTATCAATTTCACCTTGCAATAATTGCCCTAAGCATTGCTTTGCATGCTGAAAATATTGGCTATCTTCTCCTGCCTCAGTGAATAATGTTTGATACTCACTTTGAGAAGCTGCAGTAACTTTCGCGATTGTTGGGCTTTCAACATCGATACAGACGACAAAATCACCGCTATTTTTCGATGTATCATCAACCGAATCGCCAATAAAAAATGGTTGTCGTTGAATTTGTAAGGGCAAATAGACACCTCGCCATTGACCATTTTGCCAAAATAAATTTTCATCAGCTTCAAAACCAAACATAGCGGTACAAACAAATTCTCCGGTGTCGCCGTTTTTGGTTAAGACAATAGGGTATTGCACCGCTAAATTAGTAAATTCAGCAACAACCGCCGGTATTAGGTTTAGCTCAGCACCGTGCAGTTCAGCTTTCGCTGGATTAATTCTTAAGTTTTTATGTACGTTGTGGTCAATCGCGACTAACTTTGCCATGTTTATGTTCTCTATATTCTTTAATCTTAACTTTGCTAAGACGATAAGTCTGCTGATTTAAATCGTGTTAAAACCATACTGGCGAATTTTATCAAGCAACTCTCTATTCGTGGGTAATAATGCACTAGCCTGTTGGACCATTTTTTTATTTTTAGCGAACTGCTGCTCGGCATAGTGCCAATCATTTAACACATGGGCTGAATGGCTATAGTCACTCTCAAAACCCATTCCATAAAGTACATACTGATAACTCGCTGCCGGAAAGACTTCATTATTACTGGTAAAATCAAGATCGGCAGGAGAACGATATTTCCACAGCTGCATTAAATCCTGCAAACTTTCAGGTATGCTCTTAGGATCACGATTATCGGTCCAAAACGCGTTGTCAGAGCGTTTACTTAAGATGTAATGCAACTTAAGAAAATCGATGATCCTATCCCAACGATATAAGAACGTTTCGTTAAAACGTTTCGCCACGATATCCATAACATCTCGCGTAGCGGGTAATTGTTCACTGATCATCTGTGCTGACAATTCCACTAACACTAAAGCTGAAGCCTCTAGCGGTTCTAAAAATCCGGCCGACAAACCCACGGCAACACAATTATGTTGCCAAAATTTTTCCCTGTGACCACTGACGAACGGGATCTTTCTCACCGTTAATGAGTCAAACTGTTCACCAACATATTGTGCTAAGACCGCTCTGGCTTGCTCTTCACTACTATGTTTACTCGAATATACATAACCAACACCTCTTCGATGTTGTAGACCTATATCCCATATCCAACCAGCTTCTTGTCCAGTGGAAATCGTATGAGAGGCAATTGGGCTATTTTCGTTGTCATAGGGTACTTGCACGGCCAAAGCGGTATCGATAAACAACACATCGTCACAAGATTTAAATGGTACTTGATAATGTTTGCCAAGCAACAATGACGAAAATCCGCTGCAATCAACAAATAAATCTCCTGCTATATCACCATTCTCTTTGGTAGCAACTGAGGCTATGTCTTCATTCGGTAACGTATTGACCGCAACAACATCGTCAAGAATATGTGTTACCCCAAGATTTTCAGTGCAGTGCTTTTGCAATAACACCGCGAATTTACCCGAATCTAAGTGATAAGCGTAATTAGCTACCGCGCCAAACTCAGCCGTTCTTATGGTTTTTGGGGCCAGACCTTGTTCACATATCGCTTCCTGGAAACAAACGTCTTGAGAAAACGAATTTTTATTGTCATCCGCTTTATTTAACCAATAAGCCGCAATATCACCTTGGGTGAAACCTTGTGGCAACACTAATGGGTGGTAATAAAAATCGTCTTCACTACCATCAACCCACTTTGCAAATCTAGCGCCTTGCTTGAAGCTTGCGTTACATTCACGAATAAAGTCTGTTTCGCTGATGCCTAATGCGATTAAGGTACTGCGCATGGTTGGCCAAGTGCCTTCACCAACACCTATGATGGGAACGTTTGGTGATTCAACTAAAATGACATTCAGTCCTGTGTCGGTGTTACTTTTATGATGTGCGGCTAAACGTCCGGCGGTAAGCCAGCCAGCAGTACCACCACCAACCACAACCACTGTTTTTGTTGTTTTATTTTGTTGGTTCATCTTCTCATCACTCATAGACTTAACCACCTTTATTATAAAAACAAGTATTTTTAAAACGGAAAAGACTTCTACTGAATATCAGTAGAAGTCTTATGCTTGTTAAGCGTTATTGTGATTAGAAACTACCACGAACACCTACCGCAAAACGACGACCGCTGTCTTCAACTAACAACAGTTGATTAGAGAAACGACCGCGTTTGTGGACATACTCTTCCGTTAAGTTAATCCCTTCAAAGAAAATAGAGATATTTTCGGTAACATCAAAACTTCCGCTGGCATCCACTTGCGCGTAATCTTCAACAATGGTGACACCATCACCGTTGGATTGTGTCAAAGATTGAACAAAAGTATCACGCCAGTTATAGGCGATACGAGCCTGGAAAGGACCATTTTCATAGAAACCAACCACGTTATAAGAATCACTTAAACCGGTTAACGCAAATACTTGAGTAATATCTGCCGGGTTAAGTTCTGCATCACTATCAACTAAGGTGGCGTTGACGATTAAACCAAAACCACTATCAAAAGTATGTTGCAACGCCAGTTCCCAACCATCAACAATCGCCGATTCGCTATTGTTTGGTAACGTATTAGTAAATACTGCCGTTTCATCTGCCGCGTCTGGATTATCAACATCATTACCGGTTGAAGGGTCTGTTAATAAGCTGCCATCAGCTGTCTCAAAAGTAAGATCTTCGGTGGTATTAATAATAAAATTCGCAACATTTTTTCTGAAATAACCAGCAGATAAATAACTGGCGTCACCATAGTACCATTCCAATGATAAGTCTAAATTGTCAGACGTAAATGGTTCCAACTCGGGGTTACCTGAATTTGATGTTAAGTTACCACCTTGACGGGTGGTACCAATGACAGTTACCGGCGACATGCTATCTAAGGTTGGGCGAGTAATAGTTTGAGACACGGCAAAACGCGCGACTAAATCATCATTGATCTCTAATTTAACGCTCAAGTTAGGCAAAATCGCTTCATAATCAGAACTTTCTGTGATTGATTCCGCAGGACCAAAACTGGCGAGCATTTCTGTTTTATCGAGAATAGTCAGTTCTTCTACAGGCTCATCCGTACCCTTAACATCTACGTCGGTTGATTCATAACGGAAACCAGCGCTGGCAGAAAGAGGCATATTCGCCACCTCAACTTCAAAATCAAGTTCAACATAGAGCGATAATGTGTCTTCGGTAATTTCAAAGGATTTATTACGTTTTACCGCATCAAAATTCGCTCCTGAAGCTTGCTCTAAGAAGGCAAAGTTCGCTTCGCCATCGTGTGCTAACCATGATGTTGGCATGCGAGAGCTACCACTGACATCACTTAAAAAGTCACTGCCAGCATTAAATACGTATTGTGGTAATCCATCCATATTTGGTGCGTCTGGATAACCACAATACGTACAGTGAATACCAACACCTTCGTTATCCCAACGGTCAAGATTTTTGGTTTCTGATGAATACATTAGACCAAATTTAATGGCGGCTAATCCCGTATCGGCATCATCAATCCAGGTGTTATCCCAACGGAATTGATCAACACTGTCTTCAACCGCCCATCCTCGACGTAACATTACGTGGGCACGGCTGTTGGCAGGATCTAAGTGATCAGACACACCAGCAGGGGTAACGCTCGGATCATAAGCAACACCATCCAGCTCTTGCTGACCGCTATAAATGCCAGCGTTTGCTGTGGCAAATTCACTGGCATAAGGAAGAATATTATCATCAAGCTGGAAACGTACGCGGTTAGCATAACCAATAAGTGACAACTGATCGCCACGGCCATTATTGGCATCACGTTCGGCATTGGAATGGCTGAAATCAAATTTCATATTCAGGTTGTCATTTACTTCCCAATCAAAATTTAAGCCAAACGCACTTGACTCGGTTAAACGATCAAATTTCTTCGCGTGCATATCGGTCGCTAAACCAACTTCCTGGTATAAATCAGTCACAGTACCATTGGCATCAACGGTGGGCCCAGCTGCACCATCAAAACCTTCAATATTTGGTGCAGTAAACCAGTGTCCGTATGATGTTGTATCGGTTTCTACATCAAAATCAGAATATAAGGCATCAGCAGTAACCACTAAAGTATCAGACGGTGCATATTGGATAACCAAGTTCGCGTTAGTACGAGTACGTTCCTCAGTGGTCACTTTATGATCGTAGTTACGTGGTGAAAAGATATTACCGGTATAGGCTTGGCCACTTTCCGTTTGTGGGTTCGGTACCCCCACGTTTTCTAACCAACCATCCATTTGCGCCTGATTCAACCGTGTTTCACGCTCTTGGTGAGATAGCGCAAACAAGACACCTAAACTGTCATCGTTAAAAGTATTGCTGATCAGTGCTGATACTTGTGGTGTCGTTTCTTCACTATTTTCGTCGTAAATGCCTTTCACACTGCCCGCAAGTTTGAAACCATTGATTGAAAAAGGGCGTGCCGTTTTAACATTAACGGTTGAGCCAATACCACCGGATTGCATGGTAGCAGTAGACGTTTTATGCACATCCAAACTTCTGACTAATTCCGAGGCGATAGTGTCAAAACTAAAGGCACGACTTTGGTTTTCCGACGCCATTTGACGACCATTAACCAAAACCGTGTTAAATTGAGGACCAAAACCTCGCACGGTGATCAATTGACCTTCACCACCGGAGCGGTCAATTGAAACACCGGTAATACGTTGTAAAGATTCTGCTAGGTTGGTATCTGGAAATTTACCAATATCTTCGGCAGAAATAGAATCTACTACGCCGCCCGCTTCTCGTTTAGCATCCAGCGATCGTCCTAGCGAACCGCGAATTCCCCTGACTTCGATCACTTCTACTTCTTGTTCTTGCGTTTCTGTTTCCGCACCTGCCGGTAACGTTGCTACGGCACTTAGTACCGCCAATACTGCAGTTGAGACTTTATTTCTTTTGTAATTAGCCATATAGTTTTCACCCTCATATGTTGGATCTATTAAGATAGATATCTGCCCACTTTCGCTAATTTCAGTTTTAAGGCCCGTATCCTTGAGCATTATCTGGAGTGCGTTCAATATTGAATGCTGCCCAGATAATCGATTCGTTTGCTTTCCTTCCACTGTATCGAAAGGAAAAAGCAAAGTAATATCCGCCTGTTCTGCAAAACTGATTAGTGACAAGTCGGCTCTTTGTCTGGGAATATTAAACATTATCTTTTCGTTTCGTTGTTCGGCAAAGGCCTCACCCGTGGCGAGGCTAAAAACCAAAATTAAAGACACAAAACGTAACTGCAATGCTTGACATTCCGAGCGTATAGTTTTTATTTTTTTTCGCCATACACAGTACAAAGACGACTGATCTTTTGTTTTCCGCCATACTTTTATTTTACTTTTTGTTAACAAGTTTTTTTTCAGAGTCATCATGGGTAATAATTTATCAATACCTTTTATGTTTTATGTTCAGTATTTGAGTCTATAAATAAAAATATTATGTATCAGTTGGTTAGTGTGATTCTTTGTCGGATATTGTATGTTGTTTACATATAAATAAACAGCTATTCACTAGGAATTAACAAATTACTTTATTATATATGCAGTATAGATTACAAGCTTTAACCCTCAAGGCAATTCGTCACCTTCGAATAAAATTTCTACTATATTTAAAATGGGTTGCATTCGATAAATTTAAATTAAATTTTAATGGCGGATTTTTATGGTTCAATCGTCTTATTAATATTCGCAAAAATGTAAATAGAATTTGAGCGGTGCAATCTTATGATGAAATCTTATGAGTGATACATAATGTCAAACGATAAATTATTTTATAAAGTCTATTTAGCCTCGAGAAATGGCATATCGAGGTTAGTCGCGAGAATTGTACCGCCACATGAAATTGAAGACATAGTGCAAGAAACTTATGTGCGGATCTGTCAAATAGAGAAGAAAGACAATATTACTTCACCAAAGTGTTTCATGTATAAAACTGCACGTAATTTGGCATTGGATTATCAAAAACAAGCAAATGTTAGATTGGTAGATGGCATTGAAAACATGGAAGCCTTTGAGCACTTGTTATCAAAACCTCATAAAGATGAAATGTATGAAAATGCTGTAACCGACAGTGAATTTTCTCACTTTTGTGAAGCGGTCAGACAGTTACCTCTGCAGTGTCGTAGAGTCTTCGTGTTAAAAAAAGTTTATGGTTATACGCAGCGTGAAATTGCTGCACAATTGAGTATTAGTGAAAGTACAGTGGAAAAACATATATCAACAGGCATGAAGCGTTGCACACTTTTTATGCGAAAATCAAAAAATAGTGCTAACGATAACAAATCTACATCTGCGCAAATTGTTGCAGGAGGCAACTATGAGTAATATTCATCAAATCAATGTTAATGCAAAAAATAGACAAGGCAGTACTATTACAGATGACAAGCGCTTAGATGAAGCGAGTGATTGGATAGCTAAACTTGAGCGAGGCCTGAATCAAGACGAAAAATCGTCACTGCAAGCATGGATGGCACTATCAGAAAAACATACTGAAGTATTATTTGAAGTAGCTCAAATATGGGACAAAATGGACGACCTCAGACGTTTATCTGACTTGTTTCCGCAAACTTCAGGCAATCAGAAAAAATTACCAACATGGTTAGGGGCAATGGCCGCTTCGGTTATTTTTGCAATAACCATTGGTTTATATCACGGTGGCTTTCATTTTTCATTGTTTGGACAAGCAGAGCAGTCAGCTGTAGTTGCCAAGCAAATGGATTATCAAACGGATATTGGTGAGAGAAAGACCATCAATTTACCTGATAACAGTAAAATCGTATTAAATACCAACAGTTTTGTGCAAATAACATATACCGCAACGGCAAGAGTCATAGACCTACAACGTGGTGAAATTCATATCGATGTTGCCCATGATAAATCACGGCCATTAAGTGTTATTGCCAGGGGTAAAGTGATTCAAGCCGTTGGCACCGCTTTTAATGTTCAAGTACGTAACGAGCTGGTAGAGCTTATTGTTACGGATGGCAAGGTGTTAGTTGCAGAAAAGAAACCGCAACTTACCACAACTGACATGAACATTATTGATATAGAACAGATGGCAAAACGGCTACCACAAAATTCAATGACGATTTCTAAAGGTGAAAAAGTGGACTTAGACCTTACTGGCAAGGTGATTGAAAAAGTAATCAAGGTTGATGCTATTGAAGTGGCAGCAAGCTTATCATGGCGCCAAGGCAATCTAATATTCCGAGGAGAATCATTAGCCGAGGCAATGGCAGAGATCAGTCGCTACACCGATATCGAGTTTGAATTATCCGATGATGAAATGCTTAACAAAGTACAAGTTGCTGGCGTGTTTAAAACCGGAGATGTTAAAGGCTTGCTTGAAGTATTAAGAAATAATTTCAACATCAGTTACGAAAAAATTGGCAGTGATAGGATCATGTTGAAATACGCTGGCTAATTGCCAAAGAGATTTTCTTTGTTAGTCGGTAAAATTCGACGCCCCATGGCGGAAAACCATGGGCTTTTTTTACTCTCAATATACGACCTTCCCCCCACTAAAATAAGTTAATTACAACAATATTTAGGACAAAATTTATGAGCACCCCCTCTTCCAATGATTTACAAGATACATTCCTTGAGAATAATGAAACATCTGGATCAATTCTTTATGTCCTCTTTATTTCAGCCGTAGCAGCAATCGGCGGATTTCTTTTTGGTTTTGACTCGGGGGTTATTAATGGCACAGTTACCGCACTAGGTAACGCTTTTAATTCTACCGATGTTTCAACAGGCTTTAACGTCGCCTCGGTTTTATTAGGCTGTGCAGCAGGGGCGTTAGCCGCTGGACCGTTAGCCGATCATTTTGGTCGCAGAGCTCTGATGATCTCAACCGCTGTCATTTTTGCGATTAGTGCTTTTGGCTCTGGCATATCCGATTCTTCGGCTGAATTTATTTTCTATCGTTTATTTGGTGGTTTAGGTATTGGCGCGGCTTCTGTATTAGCGCCTGCCTATATTGCAGAAGTGGCTCCTGCGGCTCTACGAGGACGTTTAGCGACCTTACAACAACTGGCCATTGTGCTTGGATTGTTTGTTGCATTTTTGAGTAATTACCTTATTGCCTCCAATGCTGGTGGTGCTGAAGGTATTTTAATGCTTGATCTTGCCGCTTGGCGTTGGATGTTTTGGGTCGAACTAGTCCCGGCTATTTTATTTCTGCTAGGTGTACTGTTTATTCCAGAATCGCCACGCTATTTAGTGGCGCAAGGAGAAATTGAAAAAGCAAAAATCGTATTCAATAAAATATCAACGACTCCTGCGGACAAACAAATTGATGCTGTTAAAAACTCATTACATGGTGATAAAAAGCCAAGCATCAGTGATTTATTTATTGAAGGACAGAAAAAAATCCACCCGATTATTTGGATTGGCATAGCGCTTTCTGTTTTCCAGCAATTTGTTGGCATCAACGTTGTTTTTTACTACGGTTCAGAGCTTTGGCAAGCCGCGGGTTTTGACGAATCTCAATCTTTATTTATTAATGTTTTGACTGGCACAACCAATATTGTTTCAACATTTATCGCCATCGCCTTAGTTGATAAAATTGGCCGTAAACCGTTATTACTGGTTGGCAGTATAGGCATGTTTATTAGCTTAGGGACATTAACTTATATTTTTGGTTCTGCAGGATTTGATGAACTAGGCAAACTGTCTTTAACTGAAGATATGGGAACATTTGCCCTAATTATAGCCAACTTGTTTGTCGTATTTTTTGGCTTAAGTTGGGGGCCTATCGTTTGGGTACTACTTGGCGAAATGTTCAACAACCGAATTCGCGGCGCCGCGCTAGCGGTTGCTGCAAGTGCTCAATGGCTAGCTAATTTTACCATCACCATGACCTTCCCAATAATGCTAGGCAGCATAGGGTTAGCGGGAGCTTATAGTATTTATGCTATTTCA
Organism: Thalassotalea sp. 42_200_T64; assembly: GCA_002162925.1. Taxonomy (GTDB): domain Bacteria; phylum Pseudomonadota; class Gammaproteobacteria; order Enterobacterales; family Alteromonadaceae; genus Thalassotalea_A. The sequence continues at coordinate 122,106 of MABC01000089.1, forward strand.
GCATTTGTCAGCATCTTTTTTGTTATCAAATACATTAAAGAAACTTGTGGTGTGAAGCTAGAAGCTATGTAGTCAAATTTATTTTTAAAGGTCCTATGTATGCAAAATCAAAATACGCTTTTACAAATAACTACAAAAGAATATGAAATAATATCATCAGGGGTAGTGCATTTAACTGAGCCAGAAGTTAAATTTAAATTAGGCGCCCTTGTCGTAAGATACAGGTTCAAATTAGATTTGAATAAGGCTAGATTTATTGGAGAAATGATAAACAACGAACTTATCATTACCTTATATAATTCGAATAATATTACAGGAGAAGGTAAAATTGATCCTGTAGAGATCGGTCTGCTGGATGGGAAACGACTATTTACTACATGGTTTGTAGAAACTATCGAACAGAACCTGAGAAAGTTTAGTTATACTTTTATGTTAAAGCAGAATGAGTCTTTATAGCAACTTATATGTTGAGACGAATTGGTGTTCGTCTCAACATGGTCAATTTTCAAATCTATTCAATATTTCCTTTATTAGCGCAAACACTCAGTTTGCATTAATCTCTTTTACGCGGCTTATTCTTAGGTACGTAATTCAAAATAGACACTGGCACCACCTTTTTGACGACAAAACCCGCAATTTCTTTGCGCTCAATAATATGCCCAAGATGACTTTCAATCGCACAAAGGTTTCTAAAATTATCTTTGGCGACAAAAGAGATGGCTTCACCACTTAAGCCGGCCCGTCCGGTACGGCCAATTCGATGAATATAATCATCTACCCTGTCGGGCAAGTCATAATTAACCACACGAGAAAGCTTACCAATATCGATGCCACGGGCGGCAATACCGGTAGCCACTAAAAATTTGATCGCACCAGATTTAAACTCGCTCAGAATTTTTTCACGTACCGCTTGAGTTCGACCGCTATGAATGGACTCAGCCTTAATACCGCGCTTCTCCAATTGGCTGACCAGCTTGGCAGCGCCGTGTTTGGTTTCGATAAAGATAAGTGCCTGCTGCCATTCGTGTTCTTTAATCAAGTGACTGAGCAAGGCCGATTTATTGCCCTTGTCTACGGTGATCAGCCACTGAGCAATTTTCGGCGCTGAGGCGTCATCGGGAGAAATCGATATTTCTACCGCATCATCGAGAGTTCTTTTTGCCAAAACACGAACATCATCAGTAATGGTGGCAGAAAACAATAAGTTTTGACGTTGTCTAGGCAGGCGTTCAATGATTTTATTGATGTCATCGATAAAGCCCATATCCAGCATTCTATCGGCTTCATCCAGCACCAGCACTTCGAGCTCATCAAAATGTAGTGCCCGTTGATGTGCCATATCTAACAACCTGCCAGGGGTGGCAACAAGAATATCTATACCCCATATCAGTCGCTGTATTTGTGGCGCGGAGTCAATGCCACCATACATTGCCATAGAGCTAAGGTTTAGATATTTTCCGTATTGACTAATGCTGGCCTCAACCTGTACGGCAAGTTCGCGCGTTGGCGTAACAATGAGTGCTCGAATACGCTTGCCACGCAGCTTGCGTTCTGTGTTTAGCGACTCCAATAGTGGCAACACAAAACTGGCGGTCTTGCCTGTACCCGTCTGCGCTCCGGCGATTAGGTCTTTGCCCGACAAAATAACCGGTATCGCCTGTTTCTGGATGGCGGTGGCAGCTTTATAATCTAGCTCAGCTAAGGCGGTTAAAATAGGATCAGATAATCCAAGTTTTGAAAATGGCATATAGAGTCTCGGGCATTTGCATAATCAACGGCTGCTCTGGCCTGGTGGCCAAATAGCAGATCGTGAGGATAGAACAGAGGCGTGGAGTATAGCAGCAAAAGCCGCCAATATCCCTAGTCCAGGTTAGTTACTGTATTGCGGTTGTATTTGTCTCATTCGTATAATGGTTGCTACATTAATGCTAATCGCCATCAGTACCAGCATGCATGGTGCCGCCAATCGAACCTAAAATTATATTATTAAGTAACCAGCAGCAAGAGCCCACCAACATCGTTGCTCTCATCTTGATGCCCGTTAAACAAAACAGTCCGTAAGTGCCAATACAGCCACCGACTACCGCTAACCAATCATGCCACATGGTTGCCCATAACGAGCTCACCATCAGCATGGATAAAATGAACAGGTAAGCAACAAACTTAGATTGTATTTTTAACGAGGTAGCTGTTCTGGTTGCCGATCACAAAACTGAGCAAGCCGACACTCTGAGCAATTATTGCTGTTGATAACATTAAGGTACCTTTGTGTTATAAAAATATGTTGAATAGCGCAAATAATACACTATACAGCTTGAACCATACAGAATGTTTTGGTTATTAACTATAATAACCATTGTTGATGGGCGTGTTGACCACTTACCAGCTGACTTTTACTAAATCACTTTCCGCACTTAACGGCTCAACCAATAAAATTTTGTTTTCATTTGGGTGTAAATCGAAACCGAGTCGGAAGGAATTGCTGCCAATAGAAGAGCGTTTGACTGCTGTCGCCCCTTGCTTGTTATGTTGTGATAATTGGGAAAAATAGCGCACATTCAAAAAAGCCTCTCGTCCTTCTCGTGTGGTGAAATATAGCCCTTTATCGGTGACTGCCCAACGATGGGGATTTGCCGATCCCAGTTTAGCCAATCTGATTTTTGCCAGTGCGTCAGAGCCATTATCACTGATTAACCAGGCGATTAGTTACTGATCTACAGCAATGCCATGATAACCTTGAGCGCCATTCACTGGTCGATACGAGACATAGTGTTTCGCCACAGTGGTTTGCTCATTTGAGTCCACATTTAGCCTGACGATATTTGGAACACCATTTTCATATACGGTTAAGTAAAGCGATTGATTATCCTGATGCCAATAAGGATTGGCGACTCTTTCTAAGGCGTGGGTGATGTTATTCGGCTCACTTACTTTGCTGTTCTGCTTCAAATACGCTAATAAGTGCATGTGAAAGCTCTGCGGCCGCACCATTTACTCTTTCAAGAGTCCGCTGCTTCATCAGTGAATTTTCTTGCGCCAATAAAACCCATCCAAGAGATACTAACCCGATAGCAATAATTGTCATCAATACGACAAAATTTCTAGGTAGGTTATTGATGTTTGATGTTTGATGTTTGGTGTTTTTCGAATTGGTAACGTCATTTGTTTAGTCTATGACGTTAATCTGAAAAATTCATCCTTAATGTAAATAAGTCAAAGCGGTTATTTAACAATAGAGCATATTTTATTGCTGTAACGCGATAGTTTAAGCGGTAACTTAACCTTTTAATGCCAGGGTGATTTTCTTGGCGCCAACTTTTTTGCACTCAAGATTAAAGTTTTTTTCACTTTCTCTTAAGCGGCCTATGGTTCTAAAGTGCCATTGCTGTTTTCCGCGCTATTGGTAATGATTATTTAAAATTTACTGTGGTTTTAAATAATGCCTATTGTTAAACATCTTATCTTCGTGGCGACACTTTTATCTTTCTCTGTTAGTGCCCAACAGCCGTCGACAATATTCAAGTCTCTTGAAAATTTTGGCGATAATCCCGGCGAATTAACCGCCAGCTACTTTTCTGACAATGAAACCAATCCAAACCTAGTGGTACTGCTACACGGTTGTACGCAAAATGGTGAACAACTCGCTCAGCAAAGTGGCATGTTAGGTTTGGCCAGGCAGCGTGGTTTTGCGTTATTGCTGCCGCAACAGAGCAGTAACAACAACATTCAAAATTGTTTTAACTGGTTTTCCAGTCAAGATCAGCAGCGCGATGTTGGCGAAAGTCTGTCGTTGAAAAACATGATCACCACGTTAACATCTCGAACTAAGGCGCAACGAGTGTATATTGCCGGTATCTCGGCCGGTGGGGCGATGGCAAGTGCAATGCTGGTAAACTACCCTGATATTTTTACTGCGGGTGCGGTTATCGCTGGCCTCCCTTACCCATGTGCCAACAACCTAACCAAAGCCATTTCTTGTATGCGTACCGGCCCGTCTCAAACCGCGCAACAACTCGCCAACATCGTTAATCATTACCCTCACATTGCAGAGTCAATCGATGCAAAAAAATCATGGCCGCGATTATCGGTGTGGACCAGCAGTACCGACAAAGTGGTAAACCCGCGTAATGGCCAGCATTTAGCTCAGCAATGGGCGCACTTATCCGAGATAGCGGCGGTACCAGTGGTCAGTCAGCGGCAGAACTATCAGCTCAGCCAATGGCGTAATGCCAGCGAGCAGGTGGTGATTGAGTTAATCGAGATAGAGGGTGTTGGCCATGGCATGGCGGTGAATTCAGAGTTAGCAAACGGTGGGGTAGAAGCGCCATTCCTGCTGAAATCAACAGTCAGTACCGCGGTCAGCATTGTAGATTTTTGGGGTTTAGGAGAGCGTAATGGCTCTTAATTGATGTTAAATATTAGAAAATAGACGTTGTTTTTCAATGGTATAAGGTAACTTTGTGAGCGTATACTACTATAGTACAAATTTTTTTTTGAACATTTTGCTATAGAGTCATATTTATCAACAAAGCGAAACCAATACTTTTGCCAAATAACAAAAATAATTTAAATGAATATGGGGATAACGATGAAACATCACAATTATAAATTGAGTTATATTGCCTTGGTGGTTGCCGGTGCATTAACCAGCAATATTACCGTAGCTGCAGAGGCGGATGCCGAAGATAACCCAGACGGTGGCCTGGAGCATATCGAAGTGACTGCGCGTAAAACGGCAGAAAATTTACAGAATGTACCGGTTGCCATTACTTCCATCGGTGCGGAACAGTTATCCCAAAGCGGCATTAGCGTATTAACTGAGCTGCAGCAGTTTTCGCCAAATACGACGTTACAAAAAAGTCGTGGTACCAACTCAACCTTAACGGCATTTATTCGTGGTGTGGGTCAAGAAGATCCATTGTGGGGCTATGAACCGGGTGTTGGTATCTATATCGATGATGTTTATATTGCTCGTCCACAAGGCGCAGTACTAGACATTCTTGACGTTGAACGTGTAGAAGTGTTGCGCGGCCCACAAGGTACGCTGTATGGTAAAAATACTATCGGTGGCGCGGTAAAATATATTACCCGTAAAATGACTGGTGATGCCGAATTTAAAGTACAAGCAACCTTTGGTGATTATTCTCGTCAAGATTTTAAAGTTTCAGGTCAAGTGCCGCTGATTGATGACAAATTATACTTAGGTTTTGCTGGTGCCAGCTTGCAGCGCGACGGTTATGGTGAATACATTACTTCCGATCTTCCAGGCCAGGATAAAGAAAACTACAACAAAGATGTGTTTGCCGGACGCTTAACCTTAGAGTATACGCCAACCGATAATCTGTTTATGCGTTTCAACTACGATAAAACCGACGATGAATCGAACTCAAAGGGTGGTTACCGTTTATTACCAAGTATTTTAACTGATGCCCCCGTCCCAGATAGTGTTTATGACTCATACACCAGTCTGCCAACCTGGAATAAGGTGGAAACGGAAGGTATGAGCTTAACGGTAGAATACGATATTAACGATCTTTGGTCTGTGAAATCGGTGACCGCATCACGCGAAAGTTATTCGCCAACCAATATTGATTTTGATAATACCAGTTTGCGCATATTCGATGTGCCAGCGATATATGATGACGAGCAGTTTTCGCAAGAATTTCAGCTAAATTATAATTCAGATAATTTATCGTTTGTGTCGGGCTTGTATTACTTTGATGGTGAATCTTGTGGTCACTACGATGCTATTTTAGAAGTTCTGGGTGTTTCATTAGGGCTACCAGGCTTCACCGCTGAAAAGAGTGGTTGTAATAACAGCGAAACTTATGCCGCGTATGCCCAGGGCTCGTATAATTTAAGCGACAAATTATCGGTGACCTTAGGCGCTCGTTATACCACAGAAGAAAAAGAAGCTAAGGTACATGATGCTTCCTTGTTTGGAACTGTGTACCCAAAATCTGGTTGGGTACCGGGTTATGTCCGTGATGAGGCCGCAATAGCAGCTGCGACGAATACTGTGTTAGATGATTCTAAAGAGTGGTCGCGCTTTACGCCAAGAGTTGGAATTGAATACCAATACAGCAATGACATGATGGTCTTTGCCAGTTATTCGCAAGGTTTTAAATCAGGCACCTTTAACCCAAGAGCAGGTAAACCAGAGCCTGCTGCAGATCCTGAAATTGTTGATTCATTCGAAGTGGGTATCAAAAGTGAATGGAATGATAATTTACGAGTAAATGCCACCTTGTTCATGCTAGATCATAAAGACCGCCAATACATTAGTGTTCTGCCAAACGCAGACCCTACCATACTTGATCAGAGCTTAGGCAATATTGGTGAATCAGAAGCAACCGGTGCAGAGCTGGAAGTGCAATATGCCGCGACCGATGCATTGAGCTTTGATCTGTCAGTGGGTTTTATCGATACCGAATTTAGTGAAGTGCTGAGTTGGAATGGTACAGGTTATGATGATATTTCTGACGACTTTACCATTACCAATACGCCGGAAACTACCGCTAACTTTGCGGTAAACTATGATCTTGAAACCGACTTAGGCAGCTTTGTCTTCAATGCCAATTATTACTACCGCAGCGAATACGATTTATCGGAAAAAGGCAACCTGTTAAGTCAAGATGGCTACGGTTTAGTAAACTTAGGCATTAACTGGTATAGCAATGATGGAAATTGGGAAGCGGGTTTACATATGAAAAACGTGACTGACGAAGAATATTTAGTAGGTAACTATGCGTTTGTCACACCACAAGATGATGGCAGTTACACTGAAGGTTTTGGTGGCGATACTACGCTAATTGGTTATTATGGCGACCCGCAAACGGTAGCCTTAACCATTGGTTACCAGTTCTAAGCTAAATCAGTTGTTATCGCAATCTTATGTATAGATTGCTGTGAATGAAGAATAAAGTGCTGGCATATGTCGGCACTTTTTTTCATAATCGTAGATAATACCAGATATGGGAAATTAACATGAGTATGCCAAAAGTAGTCATTGCCGACGATCATCCTTTATTTCGCACGGCGTTAAAACAAGCCATTGTAGAATGCATTAAAGATGCGGCGATTGTTGAGTCTGAAAACTTTACCGACTTGCTGACTCTGGTTGAGCGAAACGCCAGTTTAGAGATCGTTTTTCTTGATTTACATATGCCAGGCAATGAGGGCTTTACCGGCTTAAGCCTGTTACTGAACCATTACCCTGATTTAGTGGTGATCATGGTCTCTTCCGACAGCAATAAAGAGAATATACATAAGGCGATTAATCTTGGCGCCGCCGCTTTTATTCCCAAATCAGCCGATCTTGGCGTTATTGCCGAAGCCATTGATACGGTGCTCAATGGTGATGTGTGGTTACCACAAGAAAACAAAAATGATGAATTAAATCAGCAAGCCGAACAAGCGAATCAACGTTTAGCAAGGCAGCTTGCTTCACTTACTCCACAACAATATACGGTATTAGCACAAATTGCCGATGGTCAGTTAAATAAACAGATAGCTTACAACCTGGATATTCAGGAAACGACAGTGAAAAAACATGTATCGGCGATCCTGGTGAAACTGGCAGTGAATAACCGCACGCTCGCTGGCTTGGCCTATCAACATCTGATGCTAGTGCCTTCGGAAAATGAATCCATTGCCGGCTAAGCATTGATCGCTTATCGCCTTTTCACTGCTATGGCGTTTTTAACAGTTATGGCATTATAGCAACTGCCTGATTAACCGCTTCAGCGCCAACTCTTTTACCGGCTTTCTCAAAAAGTAAAAATCGGCATCACTGGTATGTTGTCTCACTGCTTCGGAAGGATCGGCAGAGCACACCACACAGGGTATTTGCCTTTGTTTCTCTTGCATTAGCTTACTGACTAAATCTACGCCATTGGCATCATCATCCAAATGGTAATCGGCGACAATCATATCCGGTTTTGCAGCACTTAAGGCTAAGGCTGTATTTGTTGTTGCTTCATCTTTCGCGGTAATCACCTTACAGCCCCATTCACTCAGCAGAGATGATATGGCGGTTAACATCAATTCATCGTTATCGATCACCAGTATGGTGATATTCAAAAAGTCGCTTTCATTGCTTTCTTGCTCTGTTGTAAGCTTTGTTTCATCAGGAGCACCTTCGGTGAAAATTCTCGGCACATCAACCATAAAGCCGGAGCCTTGGCCAACCACTGACTTAACCTGAATGGTTAACCCTAATAATTTTGCCATCCGTTTAGATATTGCCAAACCAAGGCCAAGTCCGGGCACATCTCTGGTTTGTTCTAAGCGCTCAAACTCTTCGAAGATGCTTTGTTGTTTATTCAGTGGTATGCCTGGGCCGTTATCCCACACTTCAATACGAATGTAATCAGCTTGGCGACGTAGCCCTAATAATATTTTGCTTTGTCGACCATTGTTAACCCCGCAATAATGCACCGCATTAGACAAAAAGTTCTGGATGATCCGCCGTAACATGCGCTTGTCGGAATGAACAACACAGCTGCTTGCCTGATAATGAAATGCAGTGCCTTCTTGCTCAGCCAATAGGGTAAATTCATTTTTTAACGGGGTGAATAAGTCATCGATAGCAAAGTCGCTGTATTCAATTTTCTGCGAGCCAGAGTCAAGCCGGGAAATTTCAATCAAATCGGCCAGTAACGCTTCAACCACTGTCAGAGAATCACCAATTTGGCCAGCTAACAGGCTCAATTCCTCGCCTTGTACCTTTTTCTGCAGCATCGAGGTGAATAAGGTCAGCGCATTAAACGGCTGCATTAAATCATGGCTGGCGGCGGCTAAAAATCGGGTTTTGCTGCTGTTCGCCGCTTCCGCCTCTGCTTTTGCTTTTAGCAATTGTTCCGTTCTCTTTGCTACCCGCTTTTCCAACGTCTCATTGGCACGCTGCAGAGCTTTTTCTGCTTCAATATGGGCGGTAATATCACTAAATGTGCTAACAAAACCACCACCTGGCATCGACTGACCACGAATTTCCAGAACAATGCCACTGGGCATAATTCGTTGAAAATTATGACTGTCACCAATGCGCATGTGTTTAATCCGACGAGAAATTAAGTGTTCTGCCTCATCGCCAGTGATCACACCTCTATCGATATTAAATGTTAGCAACTCTTCAATCGGCATACCGGCTTTGACAAAATTTGGGGGATAATTCAGTAATTCAATATAACGATTATTCCAGGCCACTAAACGCATGTCGGCATCCACCACGCTGATGCCTTGCTCGATGTTTTCCACTCCAGATTGCAACAACTCACGATTAAACTGAAACATCTGACTGGCTTCATCAACGATGCTGACTACATCTTCCAACGGCATTTTTTCAGGGCTAGAGGCTGCTTTCATCACCATACTGGTAGACGCAGAACCTAGCACCCCAGATAACTGCAGGCGGGTATATTCCACCAGTCTCAATGATTGTATTTCCGCATTGGCATAATCACTATTTGCATACCGGAGCAAGGCTTCGGCCGCTTTTTTGTCGATAAAACGTTGTAGCAAATTATATAAATCTTCAAGATTTAAGTGCCGTTCAAACTGGCTTTGAGATTTATTTACAAACAGTTCGGCTTGTAACTTTTCACCGACGCTGCGATGGCTGAACAAGGAAACAATCACATAACTGGCAAGGTTGAGCAGTAAGCTATAAAACACGCCGTGACTGATGTCATCAAGCACGGTAAAACCAAATAGTGACGTTGGTTTTAACCAGCTTATGCCGAAAGGGCCGCTAGCAAGCCACTCGGCACCGGGTAATACTGTGGGCAATAGCAAGGTATAAAACCAGGTGATACTGCCCAAAAGTAAACTGGTAAAGGCCGCGGTTGTGGTGGCTTTACGCCAATACAAGGCGCCAATCGTAGCTGGTGCAAATTGTGCCAATAACACAAAGGAGAATAAGCCAATGGCCGCCAAATGATTTTGTTGATCGATATAGCGTTCAAATGCAAACGCCAACAATAATATCGCCGCAATAGCAAAGCGTCGTTGATTAAGCAATAAGCCTGATAACTGTGGTGCCTGGGGTGAATTGAATAAGCGCCAGCGCAAAATCAATGGGTTGATAACCTCAGTTGATATCATTGTACTCAGCACAATGGCGGCGACAATTACCATGCTGGTTGCCGCCGCCAGGCCACCGACATAAACCAAAATTCCTAACCAGGCCTGCTGATAGAATAACGGTATGGTTAATACGTATGTATCGGCATCGACACTACCGCCCGGAAACGTTAACTGCCCGGCAATGGCAATGGGCAAGACAAAGACATTGATCAAAATTAAGTAAAAAGAAAAGCCCCAGCGTGCCGATTTCAATTGTTGCTGATTATGGTTTTCAATCATCATTAAATGAAATTGCTGCGGCAAAATAAAGATAGTTATGGCGCCAAGTACAGCTTGCGCAATGCTTAAATAAATCGAGCTGCCGTTGACCATGTCCGCATTGGCATTTAATTGTGCTTGCTGACTGAATAGATCATTAAAGCCATCGAAAATGAAGAATGTGGAAAAAATACCGACGGCAGTTAAGGCGAATAATTTAACCACCGAGCTAAAGGCGATAGCCAAAACCAGGCCGCGGTTTTGTTTACTGGCGGCAAGTTGTCGGGTACCGAAGAAAATACTAAAGACGATGAGTACCAAGGTTACAGTAAATGCCGTACTGATCCCGGTTTGGTAAGTGCCAGTAAGCAAATCAAAGCTGGTACTGATGGCTCGTAATTGCAACGCGATGTAGGGAATGGTGCCGACTAAGGCGATGATAGCAACAGTCGCCGCTATTTTGGGTGACCGGTCGTAACGACAAGCAATGAAATCGGCGATGGAGGTTAAGTTTTGCTGCTTGATGATTTGCAGTATTCGTAACAGCATTGGCCATGCCAATAACAAGCAAAGAATTGAGCCAATATAAATCGGGGCTAACCAGGCTCCTGTAGTGGCCGCTTGTCCTACCGTGCCATAAAATGCCCAGGAGGTACAACTGACCCCCAAAGACAAACTGTAAATCCACGGTTTATTGAACCAATGTTCCGGTGTTTTCTTTTGCCCAAGGTAAGCAACCACAAACAGTGAAGCCAAATAGGCAATAGAAATTAGGGTGATTAACCAGGTATCTAGCGACAGCCAAACTAACAAATAGAGATCTCCGCTAAACAAGCGCCAAGGTAATAAACAAGGTAAATAATAACACGGTCAAACTTTCAACATAGTGCACTAAGGTAGTACTTATTTTACATAAGTCTTACGGTAACCTTATGCTTATAATCCGTTAAATTTGAAATTAACATATATGCAGATCAGTAACAAATATATTGTCGAAGCCATTGTTTTCTTTAGCTATGTTCTTTTTGCTATGGCGTGGGTTGGTGGTACTGCGAGCATGAATCAAATCATGGCGGCAATGCACATAGATAGTCTGGCATCGGCAAGTTTTATTAGTGGCTCGGTCACCTTGGCCAAAATAGTTGGTACCTTTTCTGCCGCCTGGTTAGCGCTCAAACTTGGCATTAAGCTCGCATTTCTTCTGGCTTGTGGGTTAATTACCTTTGGCTTGTTTACCCCTTATGCGATGAACTATGAAGTGCTATTGCTGAGCCGGTTTATGATGGGCTTAGGCGGTGCTTTTATGATTGTTTATTTTAATCCAATCGTGATGCATTGGTTCGATGCCGGACACCGTCCAACCGTTAATGGTATTAACGCCGTCGCGTTTAATGTAGGAACGGCAATAATTTTGTGGTCAATGAGTGATTTCAACGAACTCACTGGTAATTGGCAAACCAGTTTACTGGTATTTTCATTGGCCAGTTTAGTGCTTGGCGTAGTTTGGTTGCTGGTTAAGTTTGAGACACCAGGCGCACCAGCGACAAATGCCAATAACTCAGATAATGAAAGTGAGGCAGCAGCCAGTTACAGTTATGCCGACGGCTTTAAAGACAAATTCAACTGGGCTTATGCGTTTACCTACTCGGGCTTACTGGCGTTTTATATTTGTTTATTTACCTTTTACCCAAAAGCCGGCATCAGCGAGAGCAAATGGGTGATAGGCTTTGGTATTATTGGCACCATCGCCGGTATTCTTTACAGCAAAAAATTCCCCAAGCGTATCCCCGTTATTCGCTGGTCGGGATTGATCATGGTAATAACCATCATCGGGTTATCGTTTAGCGAAAATGCGTTAGTGCAATCGATATCTGCCATTGTGCTTGGTTTTTTTATCTTCTTTCCGGTTACCGCACTGGTCACCATTCCTCACGAATTACCGCAGATGACCCAACAAAAAATCACCGTGATCTTCAGCCTATTCTGGTCAAGCAGTTATTTGTTAGCAACGGTAGTGTTATGGGGGTTTGGCAGAATGGTCGATGCCAATGATGGCGACTATACTGCCTCATTGATCATGATCACGGTATTAAGTTCAACGTTTTTCATCGGCAGTTTTTTCCTGCCGGAACCGAAAGAGATTAAGGAATAAATTATGCGTGGTACGGTTTCAACAAAGCTTGCGCCTTTTTTGCAGCAAGTCAATATCGCCATTAAGGATGCGAAAGCAAATAACATCGCCTTTGCCCCGGAGATCATCCGTGCCAATTTAGATAATTTATCGGCGTTGCTCGGCGATGGCCCACAGGTGAGTGTGGTAGCGGATAAACAGCTTCATTGTGAAGGTCAAAATATTGCGGTGAGAGTTTACCACCCAGCGCCGGATAAAAAATTGCCGGTGCTGTTGCACTTTCACGGTGGCGGTCATATGTGCGGCAGTATTGATTTGTACGATCCAATCAGTCGCCGGTTAGCCATTGCCTGCCAATGCATCGTTATTTGCGTTGAATATCGACTGGCGCCAGAGCATCCTTATCCGGCAGGCATAAATGACTGTCAGCAGGCACTGCTCCATTACCGGCAAGCGTTGACTGATATGAACTATGGTGAGAAAATCTATATTCTCGGCGACAGTGCCGGCGGTGCAATTTGCACTACTTTGACGATGAACAGTGTCACCAATCCGGCAATCAAAATTGATAAACAAATTCTGATTTACCCTGGCGTAGATTACACCATGAGCTTTGCTTCAATGGATGAAAACGGCCAGGGTTTTTTGCTGGAAAAAGATAAAGTGCATTGGTACTTCCAACAATATTTCCAAACCCAAAATTTAACCGATGAGCGGATAAAAAAGGCCTCTCCTCTATTTGCCCCTTTTAACGCCAATATGCCAGAAACTTTAGTGTTTAGTGGTGGCTGCGATCCATTGAAAGATGAAGCCTTTGCCTACGTCAAAGCGTTGAAGAATGTTGGCGTTAATGTCGAGCATCAACATTTCGACGGGATGATCCATGCCTACATGTTATTGCATTATTTGGTAGTTGATGAGTGTGAACAGACCTATCAGAGCATCGCGAATTTTATCAACAATAAGCAAAAAGCATAACCATTTATCGAATCAGTCGAGAAAACCCACTGATCGACACGAAGGGGCGTCGGTGGGATGAATCGATAAACTAACCAGTATTTTCTTGACAATCCCAACTTATACAGTGGTCTATACAGTGTATTAAAGAGACGCTCAGATACAACTTTCGGCTCAAGCCGACAGCAGAACAAGAAGCCAAACTCGTTGATTTTGGCTTATACGCCCGTGGCGTATGGAACTTGTTGCTATCTGAAAATATGCGTCGATATCAGTACAATAAAACCTTTTTGTTTTACAATGAAATGGCCGCGCTAATTAGGGACTTAAAAAAGTTTGAAGAGTTTTCATGGCTCAAAGCTTTTGATTCCGCAGCATCTCAGCAAGTTGCTCGCGATCTTGAAACGGCGTTAAAAAACTCATTCACTGAAGGTCGGCTTCAACAATTTCCGACCTTTAAAATCAGTTTCAAGCAAAAGAAATTACACAATGACAGTTTTCGATGCGTCAATAATTCGAACTGCATCCGTGTTGAAAAGTGCGCTATTGGTATCCCCAAAATAGGCAAAGTGGCTATTGTTTTGCATCGCAAGTTAGCGAGTAAAATCAAGACAGCAACCGTCCAAATGCGCCATGGCAAATGGGAAGTTTTGCTAACGCAAGAGGTTGAATGTAAGGCCGCAAAGCGGGTCTTGTCATCGATTGTCGGCTACGATATCCACAGTCAGCACACGGTCGTCGGATCAAACGGTTGGTACGTTAAAACCCGAAAGCCTTTAAAAAAGCATCAACAAAATTAAAGCAAATTCAAGCCCAGTTGAGTCGACGAAAGAAGGGCTCAAATCGCCGGAACAAAAGCAAAGAACGCCTAAATAAGCTTCACGGAAAAATCTCTCGCCAACGCCTGGCGTTTGCTCACGAAGTATCATGCTCGATAGCCAAGACCAGTGATATCATAGTGTTTGAGGATTTAAACGTGAAAGGTATGCAGCAGTTTAACGGCCATAGGGTGAACGATAATGTGATGGGTATGATCACAGAGCTCACCAAATATAAAGCCGAATTAAATGGCGCTGTGTACCATGAAATA
>MABC01000037.1 GCA_002162925.1 Thalassotalea sp. 42_200_T64
CTTTGGTAAGAACCGCGGAGATTGCAGCGGTTAAAGTTGTTTTACCGTGATCGACGTGACCAATGGTACCAACGTTAACGTGCGGTTTATTACGTTCAAATTTTTCTTTAGCCATGATAAATTACCTTTGAATTATAAATTAATTAAAACCAATTCAAAAAACCATCACTGGCCAAATTGGTAAATGTTTTTAGTAAGGATAATAGAAATAGATGGGATTGGGTTTCTTTAAAGGATGTAAAGAAATGGTGCTAATAGACAGATTCGAACTGTCGACCTCACCCTTACCAAGGGTGCGCTCTACCAACTGAGCTATATCAGCGCTTATAAAGAATTGGAGCGGACGGCGGGAATCGAACCCGCAGCTTTAGCTTGGAAGGCTAAGGTATTACCACTATACGACGTCCGCAATCTGCAAGATTATCTTTACTCAAAAATGGTGGAGGGAGGTGGATTCGAACCACCGAAGGCGGAGCCGTCAGATTTACAATCTGATCCCTTTGGCCACTCGGGAACCCCTCCAATTATTTTTGACACTAAATTGTAAGTGTATTAATGGTGCCGTCTGCCGGAGTCGAACTGGCGACCTACTGATTACAAGTCAGTTGCTCTACCAACTGAGCTAAGACGGCACACCATTAAGTGCTGCGAATTCTAGAGGAATGTTTTGCGGCTTGCAATAGCTAAATTAAAAAAAATTCAGTTTTTTTTCTGGCTGCTGTTTTTTTGTTCGACAATATTATAAAAACATCAATTTTTGACTCGAATCTGACAATTCTCAAATGAATATTGTTAATAAATTCATTTTTCACTCTCCACAAGGATGTTTGTCTGTACCGATTATGGTCGAATGTATCGCTTCATCCCTTGAAAAATTAAATCTTCGATAAAAATGCCATTAAATTTTCCTAAACGGTTTAACTCTTTGCCGTTGCCGCCGGTAAAGATTAATTGCTCAACCTGAACACCATCATGTTTTGCCTGGGCGATGGCATTATGGATTGCGCCGGTAGTTGCTGACCAACAGCCTAAATTAACATTATCATTGGTAGTTTGACCAAAGCCGGTGCGTTCAATTTCAGCGGTTTTGCCAAATACCTTGTCGGTATTATCAAACAAGGATTGCATCATCATTGCCAGCCCTGGAATTATCCAGCCGCCACAATGTTGTTTTTCTTTGTTGAGTAAATCGAACGTGGTCGCTGTGCCAGCATCAACAATGAGCACATTCTTATTGGGAAATAATAGCTGCGCCCCCAATACGGCTAACCAACGGTCAGCGCCCATGCTGGAATATTGCTGATAGCTATTTTTTACGCCAAAGGATTTTGCTTCTGTGCTCAAAGTATTGAAGGGGATTGATTGATTTTGTGCCCAATATTGCAGTTTATTAGAAAACAATTGATTTGACACCGACACTAAGAAAATACTGCTGAACTTGCTGAATGCATCTAACTGAGCAATAAACTCTTCGGTCGAGCAATGCTCAATGCTTGATAGTTGGTTGCCTTTAACACGGACATACTTAACTCGGCTATTACCTACATCAATTAATATGTCCATTACGCACCTCTTAAACTGACTTCGCCACCATAAATAGGCTGTTGTTTACCATCAATTTCTAACAGTAATGCGCCGCTGGCATTAATGCCTTTACAGATGCCACGTGTTTCTTTGTCGCCGGTGATTAACTTTACGGGTTTATTGTAAAAGTAATCTTGGCGTTGCCAATCACCTAGCATAGGTGCCAAACCAAATTGATGATGTTGCTCAAGGCGCTGGCTAATTTGGCCGATGAGTTTGGCAATTAAAATATTTCTGTCGATATGTTGATTTAAAATTTGTTGTAAATCGGTCCATGGCTGGTCTATTTTGCTGGCACTAATCTTTGGCATATTGATATTGAGCCCGAGGCCAATCACGCAATTTCCTGGCCCAACACTTTGCCCTTCCAACTCCACTAATATGCCCGCTAATTTTAAGCCATTAACATAAATATCGTTTGGCCACTTTAATTGCACATCTACGCCGTATTCGCCTTGCAATACATCACTCACCGCGATTCCGACTACCAGAGATATGCCCATTGCTGCTGACATGCCCTGCTCCAGATGCCAATACATAGAAAGGTATAAATGCGAAGCAAAAGGAGAAACCCATTCTTTGCCTCTGCGCCCACGGCCAGCAGATTGATATTCCGATACACAGGTTTGCCCATGGGTAACATTATTGGGTAAGCGACGCATCAAATAGGAGTTAGTCGAGTCGATTATACTGTGTACTTCCACTTTGTTGGTTAAACCTAGGGCTTTTAGCTCGTTAAGGATCACTTGTTGATCTAATAAGGTGATAGATTCTGCCAGTTTATAGCCTTTGCCTTGCACTGAAAAAATATCTAAGCCCATTTCATTCAACACTTTAATGTGTTTCGAAATAGCCGTTCGACTGACGTTTAATTGCTCAGCCAGGTGCTGCCCTGAAATAAAGTGTCCATCTGCCAATCTGCGGATTAATTCTTCACGTACTACTTTTGCCATTATCCAATGTCTTCTATCTGTTGTTCACCAAATTGAGTGATAAACCTTACTTCCGGATCAAGGTTCACCTTGAATTTTTTGTTAACGGTTTGCTTAACCTTTTTGGCCAGTGCAATGATATCTTTGCCAGTAGCACTGTTTTCGTTGATTAACACCAAGGCTTGTAATTGATGCACGGCGGCTCCGCCTACGCGAGTTCCTTTTAGCTGACATTGGTCAATTAACCAGCCAGCTGCCAGCTTCATCTTGCCATTGTCCTGTGAGTACGCTGGCATCATTGGATATTGCTCTATAAGCGCCTGATGGACTCTGTTGTCGACAATTGGGTTTTTAAAAAAACTGCCGGCATTAGGCAAAACCTCAGGATCGGGTAACTTACTTTGTCGTATCGCGATCACTTTATCAAAGACTTGTTTAGGTGTTGGTTTCACACCTAAGGTATTCAAGCCTTGATATTTCAATACTGGTAACCACTGTTTTTTTAAGCAAATACCAACAGCACAAATTACGCCTTTATTTTTTAAGGCGTTTTTGAAAATACTATCACGATAAGCAAATAAACACTCGGCTTTGCTTAAACGTCTGATCTGTTGTGTGGCAAACTCAAACCAGTCTACGTATTCGCATACATCCGCAAATTCAACACCATAAGCACCAATATTTTGTATCGGCGCAGCACCGCTGTTGCCTGGGATCAAAGCTAAATTTTCCAGCCCTGGCATATTATTGGCTAAACAGTGTTGCACCAATTCATGCCAGTTTTCACCGCTGGCAATATGCAATTTAAAATCAGCGTCAGTTTCAGTCACCTCAATGCCTTTAAACTCAGGACAAATGACACTACCTTGATAATCTTCAATAAATAACGTGTTGCTACCGCCGCCCAAAATATAAAAACGGTCTGGTAAAGAGGTTGCTAGCTGTTGCAGCTGCGCCAGAGAGCTTAATAGGTAGATATCTTTTGCTTTAGCCGCTAAAGCAAAGCTGTTGCGATTATCTAAAGGGTAATTTTGATGGTGCATGGATTTCATTATTTTATTCTTAGCGAACGCTGATTGTAACGAATAAAGGGTTAAGTTTCGAGCTTCGTGTTGAGGAGTCAATAAAAGGTACAAGGTACAGGCCTAACTCTCATACACAAGTTTTTGTTGACTTATAAGTACAGTGTGATCTAATCATTTTTTTAAGTTAGGTCATACGAATGTTTAATGAAGATGCAGCTCTTTGGGCAAATTATA
>MABC01000035.1 GCA_002162925.1 Thalassotalea sp. 42_200_T64
TGGTATGTTTATTCATGCTAGCCTCCGCTTTAGTTGTTTAACACACTAATTATGGCTCTGGCTTTAAGCTAACCCACGATTGGAGGCTAGCACCTCGTGGGAGTCATTATGTCTAGGTGAAAGGTTTGCCCAGAGAATCACTGCTAATATTCTTGGCAGATATAATTCTAGTCACGCATGTATTATTCGTTTTCTTCGTGGTTTTTGGCGTTGTGGCAATTTACTTGGGCTATTATCTTAAGTGGCACTGGGTTAGAAATCCGGCTTTTCGGATATTACATTTAGTGGCTACCGGAATTGTGGTCGTGCAGTCTTGGTTTAGTGTCATTTGCCCCTTAACCATTTGGGAAATGTCGCTCCGAGAAGAGGTTGGCTCTGAAACTTATTCGGGTTCATTTATCCAATATTGGATTAAGAGTCTGCTTTACTACAGCGCGCCCGAATGGGTATTCATTGTATACTGGCTTTGGCGGCCTAGTTTTAGCAAGTTGGTTTTTGGTACGCCCAAACCAATTTAAAAGGAAGTAATATAAGTTAATCACCATACAAGCGGTTCAAGCGGGACTGTTAAAGTTTGGCTCGGTTTCGCTTCGCAACTTTGGCCAAACATTATCAGCCGCTTAATGTGGCGTTATATTTTTCTAGAGAACGCGATTAACATCCATACTTTTGTGTAATTTCCCATCAATGATTATCTTTGTCTGACTCGGCAATTAATGAGTCATATGAGTAATCTGCAACCCCACTATTTTCATCCTCAATAAGCATGTTACGCAAATTGAGTATTTTAGTTTCATGATCTTCTAATGCTCTAAGTCCAGCTCTTACAACTTCACTAGCTGAGCCGTAACGGCCAGAGCTAAGTTGTTGACTTATAAATTAATCAAAATGCTCGCCTAATGTTACGCTTGTATTTTTGGCCATAATGTAAGTTTCTCATAAGTACCAATATATATTGGATTATGGTATAAAAAATATAACAATCAAACGGACAAAAAAACAGTTTGCTGTTTTTACTTCGTTCAATATTTTAGCCAACCGTTTTTGCCGCTTATTGCGGCGTTATACCTAAAGGACAATTCGTGAGTAATATTAAATTTTCTGAAAGTTGTTATCTATGTAATTCGGATTCAAATTACATTAAAACGGACCATGATAAGAGCCGTCATTATTTATGCTCAAATGAAAGTTGCGGTGAGTATGAGATATCTTTAAGTGCTATGGAACGCTTAATTGATAATAACGACTTTAAATCTCAATTATTACCATTAGCTAAAAGGTGTAAAGGTACAGATGGTTTATTAGAGATTTCAGTAAGAGGGTCAGGTATAGAAGCAAAAATTCGACCGAGAGCTTGAGTGTGATTTAGGTATAACAAGTTACTCAAACGGACGTTAAACAGTTGGCCATGCTCGTGCTTCGCTGATTTTAGCCAGCTATTATTATCCTATTAATGAGCGTTATATGCCTAGGGTAGTATGAAACTATATCGAACTTTAGATGAATTGGAGATCTCAGAGACTATTAATGACTTAGCCGAAATTCACAAGTCACTAAACTCTACTGCAGTTCTTGAGCGTTAGGTCTATATTGTCTACAATAATGTACTTTTTATTTACTTCAGGTCACGAACATGAACGACACTAAATCGCTACCCGCTTTACCGGATCGCCTTTCGGGTAATCCCCGTAGCCCACATCATGTGGCAGAAATTTTCGAGCACAACATTGGTATTCGACTGAACGGCAAAGAGCGTTCCGATGTCGAGGAATATTGCATCAGTGAAGGTTGGGTGAAAATCGCTTCTCCTAAAGCGTTGGACCGTCGAGGGCAGCCGCTTTTGATGACGCTAAAAGGAACTGTTGAAGCCTTTTATAGTTAAGTAGTGTGGCTCTTCTGGTTTTCACTCTGGGGGGTGTCGCGCATATAACAATAATTCAAGCGGGACTCCTAACAGGTGACTAGTTCCGTTTCGTTTTACATTTCAGTCAACTATTATCCGCCCCTTAATTGGGCGTTGGTATGCTCAAATTCTGCTTTACAATTTAACTGTATGTAATTACAGTGTTGTTTGTTTTGTTATTAAAAGGATTAAAAATGAAATACAAAGGTAGTTGTCATTGTGAAGCGATTCAATTTGAATTTGAAAGTGAAGAAATAAATACAGCACTACAATGCAATTGTTCCATCTGCATAAGAAAGAATGCCATAATGTCGAAACAAACTTTTGCGGCAAGTGAATTCAAGGTACTCAAAGGCCATGAAAACCTCTCTACCTATCATTGGGGTGATCATGATGTAAACCATTACTTTTGCAAAACCTGTGGTATATACCCTTTTCATGACACATCCTACGAGCCAGGTAAGTATCGTGTTAATTTAGGTTGTGTAAGCAATATTGAACCGCGTGAACTTAATATCGTTAGCTTTGATGGCAGAAACGAACTGTAATGCCGATAAGAATTTAAAGCGGGACTGCTAAAAGTTTGCTCGCTTTCGCTTCGCTACACATTTTAGCCAACAATTATCAGCCCCTTAGTTGGCGTTATATTTTGGTCTAATTTAGCGTTAATCATCCGCATAAGGAAATTTTTGATGAAAGAAGGTTTTGAAGAAGTTAAGAGTGAGATTAAAGCAAAACTTTTGTTCTGGAATAATATAAAAAGCAAAAAAGTTAAAGCGTCTTTAATTTTATTATTTCTAGGGTTAATTGGGTTAAAAATATTTACAACAGTTTTAACTTTCGACTGGCTTGCAGATATAGTTAAATCGATATAGTTTCCGAATCAAAATATAACAATTATCAGCCCCTTAGCAGGGCGTTATGTTTGCAATTTAGCTTCGGTATTTAGCGTAGGCACTAAAATGAAAAAATCAGTGAAAGCAGCTTTATTGTCTGCACTTGTGTATCCAGGAATGGGACACTTTTTCCTTAAAAAATACGCTGTGTGCGCTATTTTTTCTTGTACTTTTTCTGTACCTTTATATTTTATTATCAGTGGAATCATCACGAAAGCAGAACATGTTGTAGAGCAAATTAAAAATGGAGAAATCCCTTTGGATATTGCTGCAATTTCAGAATCATTATCAAGATCAATAGTAGGTGTTGATGTTCAAGAATTAAATATTAAGATGTATGTGTTGGTAGTCATATGGCTCATAGCAATAATAGATTCATACAGGCTTGGACATGCAAAAACATAACGAGGCACTTAAGTGGGAAAAATTACCGTTGGCTGTTTTTCGCTTCGTTCAATATTTTAGCCAACTAATAATTTTCCCCTTAATGGGGCGTTATATGAACTTGAGATAGTGGAGGTCACAATGAAAAAACTTACCATAATTGTTTGTCTATTCTTTTTAACATCGTGTGTCTATTATGGTACTTCGCGAGATTTAAATGTTAGCAACGATTCCAATTCAGTTTGTACTGACGGGTCTTCTCGAGAAAACGCCAAGTGTCGAGAAGAGATCAGAAAATTAAAAGATTCAATTGAAAAAAGAGTCGATTATTAGTTCATATAACAAGTTACTCAATAGGGCAAATAACACCGTCATGGTTTTTGCAAAAGGCGCAAAAGCAATATTATTTGCCTCTTAGTCAGGCGTTGGTATGACTCCCTACGTCAAGTTAAATGCACAGATCCTTGCTCAAAAAAACAGAGCCATAGTTTTCACTTTTTACATTAAGTGAGTTAACGCATTAGATGAAGCAAGTA
>MABC01000020.1:0-21336 GCA_002162925.1 Thalassotalea sp. 42_200_T64
CTTTGATTTGTTTTGATGTTAGGTTTATTTCTCGCATGTGACTATCATGATCCTGTCAATTTAAAAGTCAACGGTTTTGTTTGAAAAAAGAGTGTTTTCAATGATCATCGGTATATAGGTAAATCTGACGCTGAATATAGTGTTTGAAGATTTTCGTACAAAAATTCCTGACGAATAAAATCTTCTTTTATCACAATAAAGCCTTTACCTTTTGAAGTTGTCGCCTTACGAATAGCAACTTCCCATTCAAAAAAACTATCTATTCGTTCAATATCAGAACAGTATTTCACTTCAAAATAGCAAATTGTGCCGTCTTTATAATTCACTTCAAAGTCAGGAGTATATGAACGAACTGTGCCTTGAAAGTAATATTCTATAGGAAGAGGTTGGGCCTGATAATTCGAAACCTTATCATCAAACTCTAAGTGGTAACAGAGATCAGCTTCTAAAGGGCTTTCAGTATATGTGATTGAATCTAAGGATTTGAGCCCATTAAAAACATTAATGCTTTTTGATCTTAAATTTTTAATCTCTCGACGAGTAGTTTTTTTGAGCACTGGTCTATAACTTTATAGTTAACACTAGAATTATAGAACAATACTCAAAAATAAATGTCAAGTTATGATTTATAAAAAATGACAACTTATGGTTTAGTGATATGACAACTTATGGTTTAGCGATATGACAACTTATGGTTTAGTAATGACAACTTATGGTGTAGTCAACATTAGTCCAGATTGACTAAATTGCCTTTTTCTTGAAGCCATTCTTTACGATCGCCAGCGCGTTTTTTCGAGAGCAGCATATCCATTAATTCCATGGTGGTATCAAATTCATCGACAGTTAGCTGTACCAAACGACGGGTATTTGGATCCATGGTGGTTTCACGCAGTTGTAATGGGTTCATTTCGCCCAGGCCTTTAAAGCGTTGTACGTTAACTTTGCCGCGCTTCTTCTCGGCTTCAATCCGGTCGAGAATACCGTCTTTTTCTTGTTCATCGAGGGCATAATAGACTTCTTTGCCAATATCGATTCGATACAAAGGCGGCATCGCCACAAACACATGACCCGCTTGCACTAAGGGGAAGAAGTGCTGAGTAAATAAGGCACACAATAGGGTGGCAATATGCAGTCCATCCGAGTCAGCATCGGCCAGGATACAAATTTTGCCGTAGCGTAGTGATGACAAGTCTTCAGAGTCCGGATCTATGCCTAAGGCGACCGAGATATCATGGATTTCCTGCGACGCCAAAATTTGTCCAGAATCCACTTCCCAGGAATTTAGGATTTTACCTCGTAGCGGCATGATCGCCTGAAAATCGCGATCTCGTGCTTGTTTGGCACTACCACCAGCGGAATCACCCTCGACCAAAAACAATTCGGTACGAGCAAGATCATCCGAACCACAATCGGTTAATTTGCCTGGCAGTGCCGGGCCCTGGGTGATTTTTTTACGCACCACTTTTTTGCTGGCGCGCATTCGCCGCTGGGCGTTCGAGATACAAAATTCGGCCAGGGTTTCGGCAATTTCGGTGTGCTCATTTAACCATAAGCTAAAGGCATCCTTTACCACGCCAGAGACAAAAGCAGACACTTGCCGAGACGACAACCGCTCTTTGGTTTGGCCGGCAAATTGAGGGTCTTGGAGTTTCACCGACAATATATAGGCACATTTATCCCAAATATCATCCGGGGTTAATTTAACCCCGCGTGGCAGCAAGTTGCGAAATTCACAAAACTCGCGCATCGAATCAAGAAGGCCCTGGCGTAAGCCATTAACATGGGTGCCGCCCTGTATGGTCGGGATCAGGTTAACATAGGCCTCGCCTATGCTTTCGCCGCCTTCTGGTAACCAGGATACCGCCCAGTCTACCGCCTCGTGCTGAGAGCTAAAAGTACCGAGAAAAGGCTGCTCAGGTAAATTAACCCAAGATTGAATTGCTTCTTTTAAATAATCTTCCAGACCATTTTCATAACACCATTGATGTTTGGTGTTACTCGTTTTGTCATGAAACTTAATGTTTAAACCAGGGCAAAGTACCGCCTTGGCTTTTAAAATATGAGTCAGTTTGCTGACCGAAAATTTAGGCGAATCAAAATAACTGGCGTCAGGCCAAAAGCGCACTATCGTACCGGTGTTACGTTTACCAACCGTGCCGACTTCGGTTAAATCTGACACTTTTTCGCCGTGTTCGAACGCCATTTCAAACAGTTTTTGGTCGCGTTTCACCGTCACTTCCACACGGTTTGATAACGCATTCACCACCGATATACCAACCCCGTGCAAACCACCGGAAAATTGATAGTTTTTGCCCGAGAATTTACCACCGGCATGCAATCGACAAAAAATCAATTCAACTCCGGGCACCCCCTCTTCAGGATGGATGTCGGTAGGCATACCCCGGCCATCATCCACCACTTCCAGTGATTGATCTTCGTGCAGTATTACCTGAATATTTTGCGCATGACCTGCCAGAGCTTCATCGACAGAGTTATCGATAACTTCCTGGCCGAGATGGTTTGGTCTAAGCGTATCGGTGTACATGCCTGGGCGACGACGCACCGGATCTAAGCCACTTAATACTTCGATGGATTCGGAATTATATTGATCAGTCATGAATTCTCTGGCTATTTTATAGTTGTTAGCGTTCTAGTTCTTATTAATGGTAAATTGAAAAAATTAACAATGTTTGGCAACATTTTAGCAAAATTGATAAAGCTGTGATCGCCGCCCTGCTGTACTTCTAACAGGCATTGTTGATATTTTTCGACTGCTTGTTGATAATCTAACACTTCATCACCAGTTTGTACCATAACAAAAAGGCTTTTTCTGTCGATTTTATTCACTTCATAACACTTTAATTGCTGCATATCCGCTGCAGTGACCTGAAACACTTCCCCCGTATAGGGATTGCTATGCGCACCAAGAATGTCATCGACTAAATCATACGGTTTTACCGCCGGGTTTATTAATACCGCTTTCAGCTGGTATTTAGCAGCTAAATAGGTAGCGAAAAAGCCTCCTAATGAAGAGCCGGTTAAATACCACTGACAATGTTTATCACCGTCAATGATGTTACACAATTGCTTGATTGCCGCACATGGGTTCGATGCCAGCTGCGGACATACCACTTCAACTTCGGGATGCATTATCTGCATATATTGCCGGGTTATTTGCGCTTTTAATGATTGTGGCGAACTGTTAAAACCATGGATCACCAGTATTTTTTGTTTCATCACTTATTCACATCAATTATTCACATCGAGATAATGCAGGCGACTTTCAATATTACCATTTTCATCCAGCTGTAATATTCGATAACCAGGGCCTAGGTCTAATGCCGATACCTTTATCATGTGCGGGTCAAATTGGATTGAGAATGATTGTGGACAGCTATTAACCCCATGGTTCATCAGTATTGTTTGTTTCATTGCTTATTCACATCAAGATCCCACATCGAGATAATGCAGGCTACTTTCAATATTACCGTCGTCACCCAGCTGCAATATTCGATAACCCGGGCCTATGTCTAATGCCGATACTGTTGTCATGTGCGGGTCAAATTGGATCGAAGTTGCCGGACAGCTAAGCACCGGAAGATGATTAAAACCTGGAAAAAAATAGGTATCACCGCGGTGAATATGACCACAGCAAATCGCTTTTATGGTATGGTTTTGCTGCACCGCCTGCCAAAATTGTGCTTGATTACGTAGACCATGCTTATCAATAAAATAGCCGACATCGACCGGGTGATGGTGCATAAACAATAAGGTATGAAGATCACTGCGGTTACCTCTTGCAATGGCCGCTAAATGTTCGTCATCGACATAGCCCGCGGGAGTGTCACTCTTTGACTGGGTGAGTAATAATCGCCAATGGCTAAAAAACACTGCTTTATCGGCTTTAATTACGTCATTATTCAGTTCCTGGTTTAACAGTTCCTGATTTAACAACTCAATGTCATCATGATTACCCGCTAAGTAATAAAGCGGACAATTCAGATTTGCCTCATTTACCAGGTGATTAAAATGCTGATAAGACTCGACACTATGATCTTGGGTTAAATCACCGGTAAAAACGACGGCATCTAACGGCTTTAGTTGCGCCAGCTGATGCAGCACACGTTGTAAGTTGGTAAAAACATTCTGACCATAATGACTGCCAGTCTTGTCTTTAAACAGGTGGCAATCCGATATTTGAGCGATGGTGACAACAGACATTAGCAACTACTTATTGGAAATTTCTATATTGGCCCGCCCTTGCGCTAAACACAGGTGCAGCCATTCGGTTAAAAACTGTTGTGCCTGCTGTTTCTCATCGGGTAAGTGCATTTGGGGGTTCGGGTAATCGTATCTGGGTTTGAGTTGTTTAATGTATTGGTTCTCAATCACTTCGGCAAGTTTGGCATCGTAATAAATGCGGATCAACATGCTCGGTTTTGGTAAATGTACTTTACTCGCCAATGATTCACTTTTACTGACCAATTGCTTGAACTCAACCACATGGGTGTATTTGGTGTTCTCAACAATGCTAATTGAGTATTCCAATAACTCATTGATAAAAAAACTGCGCATCTCACCAGTTTCATTCATCCCAGCTAACAGGCGAGAAAGCAGAATAAAGTTATTTTCATAAGAATTACTTAGCCTGGTTAAACTAGGCTTGTACTGCGCCATATGATCAGATTTCCAATAACGTTATAATTGGTTGCCCGTGGTAAAGGCCAAACTGCGAGAGTTAAGGGCTAGCCACTGCAAGCCAATAATGGTGGAAGCATTACTGATTCTACCATTATTTAAATGCGTAAGTGCATCTTCCAAGCTCATTAGATGCGATTTGATGTCTTCATTTTCATCGGCAAGGCCGGAAATGGTGCCGTCGATAAAATCAGTTAAATCGACACAAGCAACATACATATACAATTTTTCGCTAGTGCCTCCCGGGCTCGACAGGTAGTTCATCACATGCTGCATCTGTGACTTTGCAATCAACAGATTGGCTTCCTCTTCCGCCTCCCGGATTGCCACCTCTACCGGACTTTCATTTTCGGCAAACATGCCGGCAATAAATTCCAGCATCCACGGGCACTCTTCGGTGCGAATGGCGCCGGGTCGAAATTGCTCAATTAAAATCAAGGTATTGTTGACCGGATCGTAAGGAATTAACACCACGGCATCGCCACGCTCAAAAATTTCACGGGAAATCAACTGTCCCCAGTCGCCATTAAATAGTTTGTGCTTTAAATGGTATTGATCGACCCTAAAAAAACCTTGATATTTAATATCACGTGCTGCAACGGTAAAGTCGCTATGCGTAAATTGTTTAAATGTGTTACTTTCATTCATAATCTTGTAATACTTTATATCTATAACAAAGTGTTAGGGAAATTTTCTGTTACACTTTATTGAGCTGAAATGGCTTATAATGATTCAGCATAGCATTAATTATCGATACACTGACCACAAAATAACCCAGGTTTTTGTAAATAAGGGAAAGAACACATGATAAACAAGTTAAGCTCAATTTTTGTTGCTGTTGTACTCGCTGGCACAAGTTCAGTTGTTGCAGCACAAGATTTGCAAGAAATATATCAATTGGCGTTGCAAAATGATCCAACTTCGTTGAGAGCGCAAGCTCAGTACAAAGCGGCACAAGAAAACATCGAACAAGCACGCTCTGTATTATTACCAATATTAACGGCTAATGCATCTTATACGGATTCTGAAGAAGAAAACGATCTGTTCACCCAAGAGTCCCAAACAACTCGTTTGAGCCTGGATCTAAACATGCAACTTTATAGTCACA
The DNA here is from genome assembly GCA_002162925.1 of Thalassotalea sp. 42_200_T64. Taxonomy (GTDB): domain Bacteria; phylum Pseudomonadota; class Gammaproteobacteria; order Enterobacterales; family Alteromonadaceae; genus Thalassotalea_A. Next base: position 5,807 of record MABC01000020.1, read on the forward strand.
GTAGCTGGCTTGGTTTAGACACCGCGAAAAAGACCGCGCACCGCAGTGATATTGATTATCAATTCGTTAAACAACAATTAGTAACCCGAGTTGCCTCAGCATATTTTGATGTATTAGCCGCTTACGACGGGTTAGAGTTCGCCCTGGCTGAGAAAAAAGCGATTGAACGTCAATTAGAGCAAACCAAACAACGTTTCTCGGTTGGCCTAACGGCGATTACTGACGTGCATGAAGCCCAAGCGGAATTCGATAATGCCATTGCCGAAGAAATTCGGGCACAAAACACAGTTTACACCTCAGAAGAGTTTCTTCGTGAAATTACCGGCAGCTACCCTCGCGATTTGAATGTGTTAAACACTGAGCGTTTTAGTGCGGTGACGCCAACGCCGAACAGTGCCGATGACTGGCAAAAGCTGGCCGAAGCGAAAAACTTGCAATTGATTTCGCAAAAAATCAGCATGGATATCGCCAAAGAAAACATCGATATTGAGAATGCCGACCATCTGCCGACACTGAGTTTAACCGGTAGTTATGGTACGACTGAAACCGATGGAGATTGTGATTTACCAAATGGTTCTTTTGGTGGTTGTAATACCTTTGATGGTATTGAACAAGATGACCAGTCAATCGGAATTCAGTTGAGTGTGCCTATTTATTCAGGTGGCAACACCAGTTCAAGAGTTCGCGCTGCCCAGCATAACTATGTGGCGGCGAGCCAGGACATGCAAATTACTTACCGTGGCGTTGTTCGTGAGTCACGCAACTCCTATAACACAGTGGTAGCGACCATATCGGGTATAAAAGCCTTTGAGCAATCGGTAATTTCGGCCGAAAGTGCGTTAAAAGCCACCGAAGCAGGTTTTGAAGTAGGGACTCGTACCATCGTCGATGTGTTGGATAGTACTCGTAACTTGTATGATGCAAAACGTAATTTATCGACAACGCGGTATAGTTACATTACCAATATGCTACGTTTAAAAGAGGCCGCAGGTACGGTTTCTGAAGCCGATATTGCGATGATTAACCAAGGCCTCAATCCGGCTAATTAGTCCGGTTGGCGGGGTTTCAACCTCGCATGGTTGGCGGGGTTTTTAACCTCGCGTCATTGCCGCAGGTAACTCAAACTGGCTATCGCCATAACGCGAGACTAAAGCCCCGCCAACCAGAAAACGTTTGGTTGGCGGGGTTTCAACCTCGCAGTAGAAGATTAGTCTACTAATCTTCTACTCTTCTACTCTTCTACTCTTCTAATCTTCTAATCTTTTAAACGAATAGTATTAATGATTTCGGAAGTAGAAATGCCTTCTTCAAAGTTAAGCACTTGCACCACGCCGCCCGCCTCAATGACTTCTTTACCGCCGGCAATATCTTCAACCTTATAATCGCCACCTTTCACTAAGGTGTTCGGTAATAAGTTGGCGATTAATCGTTGTGGCGTATCCTCCGAAAAATCGACCACCCAATCAACCGCGCCCAATCCAGCCAATACTGCCATACGCCGATCCAAAGGGTTCACCGGCCGGCCGCTACCTTTTAAGCGCTTAACCGAATCATCATTGTTTACCGCAACAATTAACCTATCACCAAGTTCCGCGGCATGGGTTAAATAAGACACATGTCCGGCATGCAAGATATCAAAACAACCGTTGGTCATGACTACTTTCTCGCCGCGCTTTTTCGCTTGTTCGATGATAATCTTAAGTTGTTCTTCACTCACCACACCCGAACCACTTTCCTGACCAGAGCAAAGTGCCTGGGCAATTTCAACTTCACTTATCGTAGAGGTGCCCAGTTTACCGACAACCACACCGGCAGCAATATTGGCCAGAGCGCTAGCTTCAGAAAATGTTGAACCCGCAGCAATCGCCAGGGCTAAAGTAGCAATAACGGTATCGCCAGCACCGGTGACATCATACACTTCTTGTGCCTGGGTAGGTAAATGCAGCTCTTCTTCATTGGCCCGGATCAATGTCATGCCATGTTCAGAACGAGTTACCAGCAGGGCTTGTAAATCTAGTTCAACTAGCAACTGCTGTCCTTTACTCACCAATTCGGCTTCATCTTTACAAGGTCCAACTACGCCTTCAAATTCTGTTAAATTGGGGGTGATTAAGGTCGCGCCTTTATATTTGCCAAAATCAGAGCCTTTTGGATCAACCAGTACCGGCACATCATGCTTTTTCGCCAACCTGATCAACTCACTGACATCAGAAAGCGTGCCTTTATCATAATCTGATAACAGCAATAAATGATGCTGGCGAATATTTTCTTCCACGACATCGGTTAATGCTTGTTTATCGATATGATGAAAGGACTCTTCAAAATCTAAACGCAGTAATTGTTGGTTTCGACTCAACACTCTAAGTTTCGTGATAGTGGGTACGCTTGGGTTGCGGGTAAAGTTGCAAATGACATCCATGCCTGACAAACTGGTGTCTAAGCTGTTCGCCACTTCATCATCACCAGTTATCCCTGACAACGTCACTTGCCCGCCCAGACTGGCAATATTGAGTGCAACGTTAGCGGCGCCACCGGGCCTGTCTTCACGACCGTCTATTTTTACCACTGGCACAGGTGCTTCTGGCGAAATTCGCGCTGTTGGTCCTGACCAGTACCGGTCTAACATTACATCACCGACAACCATGACTCTGGCTTGATTAAAATTAGGGATATCTACTTTCATATGGTCTTCCAAACTGGGTATAATAATGACGTAATCGCCTTTACGGCATTCATTCGTGTTATTTATACAAGTCCGATAATTCATTGGTCAATTAATTATCGGACTTGTATCAGTATAGTGTAACATAAGCTTTTCAATGAGTTGATGATGTATTGAGTAAAAATAAAGTTCTACAAACAAAATTCAAATCCAGCTTCTTTTTACCTAAATATTGGTTAACCTGGGTAGGCGTGATCACCTTATATACCATCTCCTGGTTACCGTATAAATTGCAGCTCGCCATGGGCCGTATCCTAGGCCGTTTGATGATGAAAATTGGCGGTAGTCGATTGAAAGTGGCACAAAAAAATATCGATGTGTGTTTTCCACAGCTAAGCCAAGCTGAACGGCAAACGATGGTGAAGCAAAATTTTGAAAACACCGGCATTGGCCTATTTGAAACCGGTATGGGCTGGTGGTGGCCAGACTGGCGTATTGAACGCAAAATTGAAGTCTCTGGGTTAGAACACTTAGAGCAAATTAAGGCGCAAGATCATGGCGTGTTATTGCTTACCATACATTTTTTATGTTTGGAATTTGTTGGCCGGGCAACCGGTCATGTACATCCTCTGGTCGCCTTTTATCGGCCAAACCACAATCAGTTGATGGAGTATTTTCAACATCGTGGCCGCGCTCGTTCAAACAAATACATGGTCGATAAAAGCAATGTCAAAGGCATGATAAGAGCACTCAGAGATAAAGAAACCTGTGTGTACTTGCCCGATCAAGACTATGGCCGAAAACGTTCTATTTTTGTGCCGTTTTTTAATGTCAAAGAAACGGCATCGACCATAGGCACCATGGTTTTTGCGAAAGGAAGAAACGTAAAAACGATGATGCTGGTGCCAAGGCGAAAAACCGATAACAGTGGCTATTTGTTAGAGTTTCTGCCGGCATTGGAAAATTTTCCCAGCGGTGATGATGAACAAGACATTATTCGCGTTAATCAAGCGGTAGAGCAGGCCATTTTAAAACAGCCGGAACAATATATGTGGCTACATAGACGATTTAAAACCAGACCGAATAAGTCAGACCCTAAATTTTACGACTGATGCAGATTAGTGTTGCACTCTAGGGTCTGTTGACCCTAGTTAGCACTAGCTTGGCCGAGATATTTTCGCCAAATTTCACTCACTTGCTGACGTTCGGCAATCAGTTTATCTTCGGCCATTTGCGCGGGTAAATTTTGCAGCACCAGCGCATGGCCATTATCGCGTAGTGCACAATAACTCGACACTAATTGTTGTTGTTCAGCCGCGGTGATTAATTTCTCGGCTTGTAAGTCGCCAAAAATTCTGACGTTATCCGAATAATGGCTTAATCCATGATGATCATGATTATTATTGAGCACCAGATACTGGGCTAAAAATTCTATATCCGCCAAACCACCAACACTTTGTTTTATATCGACAACCCCTTCGCTGCTCGTCTCTAAATGCTGGCGCATTTTTTCACGCATCTTAGTCACCTCAAGTTGCAATTGTTTCGCATCTCTTTTCTCAGTTAACACCTGATGACGTATTTCAGTAAACTTTTCAATCAGCGGTTTATCACCGCTAACGGCGCGTGCCCGTACCAGAGCTTGATGTTCCCAGGTCCAGGCGTCAGTATTTTGATAATGCTCAAAGGTATCAATATGCACCACCATCAAGCCGGAATTGCCCGATGGTCGTAAACGCATGTCGGCTTCATATAAAATGCCATTGGCAGTGCGGGTATTGAATAAATGCAAGATCCGTTGCGCCATTTTTAAATAAAACTGCTTGGTCGGGATAGATTTTTCACCACTGGTTTGACAGCTATCGTCGCGGTTATGGACAAATACCAAATCAAGATCAGAGCCATAGCCTAATTCGATACCGCCAAGCTTACCGTAGCCGATCACAGCAAAGCCTTTTTCATCTGTGCCTATGGTGGAATTCGGCTGACCATATCTGCGCACCATTTGTTGCCAGGCCATGTTAACGACTTCATGAATAATGGCTTCGGCTAGTGCGGTTAAGTGATCACTCACCTTCATTACTGGTAAAATACCTGTGATATCTGCCGCCGCAATTTTTAATTGCTGGGTCTGTTTAAATTGTCGTAAGCCTTCCATTTGCATTTCTAGATCGTCTTCCGGAGTCCTTAATAAACTCTCAGTCAGCAACAGTGGATAGTCGCTGAATGCCGGAATGTCACATAACAATTTGGGATCAATTAATTCATCGAGTAACAACGGAAATTTTGCCAGGTACTCACTGATCCAGGCACTTGAGTGACATAATTTCAGTAATTGCTTAAATGCCGGTGGGTTTTCAAATAACAATTCTAAATACGCCGTGCGGGTCACTATTTTCGCCAACACCTGTAAACTTCTCTGCAAGGTAAGTTGTGCAGTTTGCTGTTCAGGCAATAACTCCAGCAATACTGGCATCAACTTATCCAGCACTTGCCTGCCACGGTTGCCGATACTGCGCTTTTTCAGATCCGATTGAAAATCCCTAAGCAGCTTATTCAGTATTTCAGCCGGCCATTGTGTTCTTTTTTTCAGGATCCACTCGATTGATTCTTGTGTGTCCCAATTGGCATGCCAAAGCGTCACCCAATGAGCATCAACCGCCGAATTCTGTTCATTACCCTCACCAATCAGCAAGCTAAACTCATGGTTCACCGCCTGCATATGGCGCTGACAGGCAAGTAAATAATCTTGCCAATTCTCATAGCCCATTACCTGCGTTAACCGTGCTCGATTTAATTCCGAATTCGGTAATTGTTGTGTTTGTTTATCGTTAAATGCCTGAATCGCATTCTCACTACGCCTTAAAAAATAATACGCATTGCGCAATGTTTCGGCACTATTAGCGCTAATACAGTCATGGTCAACCAATAAGGTTAATGCGGTTAGCAAGTTTCGTTGCTGTAAACCTTTTTCTCGGCCACCGCGGATGAGTTGAAACACTTGCACAATAAATTCAATTTCGCGAATACCACCTGCGCCTAATTTAATGTTGTACTGCTGCTTTCTCCGCCGCGCTTCTTGCGCTATCATTTGTTTCATCCGGCGAAAGCTTTCAATGACACTAAAATCAATATAGCGGCGATAAACAAACGGCTTGAGTAAATCAGTTAACTGTTGATGATAAGGCCCATTGCCAATGATCCTTGCTTTGAGCATCGCATACCGCTCCCAGTCTCGTCCCTGATCCTGGTAGTAATTTTCCATGGCAGCAAAGCTCAATGCGAGCGGGCCACTATCGCCAAACGGTCGCAGCCGCATATCTACCCTAAAGACAAAACCATCTCTGGTTACCTGGTCAAGCGCGGCAATCAACTTTTGCCCTAAGCGAGTAAAGTATTGCTGATTATCGATGCTCCTTCTGCCGCCAACGGTTTCACCAGCTTCTGGATAGACAAAAATAAGATCAATATCGGAAGAAAAATTTAACTCTTTGCCGCCTAGTTTTCCCATCGCATAGACCAATAACGGTTGTTCTACGCCCGCCTTATTTTGTGGCTGCCCCAAAAGTGACTGGCAATGTTGATGCAACCAAGTTAAAGCCCCTTCAATCAAGGCATCGCTGAGCATAGATAAATTGGCTAATGAAATTTTAAGTTCACACTGATGACACAAATCCGCAATGGCGATAGCGGTTAAAAATTTATACCTGAGTTGCCGTAATACCCGGTGCAGTTCCTCTTCGTTAGCACAACTTGAGATTTTTTCTAATAGATAAGCACTGGCATCCACTTGCTCGGTAAAATCAAAAAACGACGCCGAAAACAGCTCATTCACCCATAACGGATTGCTGATTAGTGTTTCCGCAACGAAATCACTCAGCGCCAACGCTTGTTTGAGTAGACTAATTTGCTCTACCGTTAACGCCTGGATGACTTCCGCGGCATTTTCACTAAAGCGGATGAAATGATCCGTTTGTTGCTGAATAAGTAACGTATTTTGTATGACTGAAAGTGACTTTTGCACTGGCTAAATTTCCATTTTTATTGAATATTATACGGATTGTTACAATTGCGATTAGACATATTATGTCGTTGGTGTTATTACTATCTATCTGTTTGACTCATTTAATTATAGCGATTTTATTGAGTCAATCTTTACCTTAGCATTTTTGAAGGAAAGTGAGCATAAATGCAATCAATAAAACGATTAATTTTACTGTCAATCCTCAGCCTAACTGTAGTATTAAGTGGCTGTAGTGACCCCTATATAGCACAAATCAAAGGCCAAACGCCGGTTACCGAGCAGCGCATTGCGCAATTAGGTGATGCCCTTGCCAATGGGCAAGTGCGCAATGCCAATTTGATCAATCAATACGCCGCAAAAGTTCTGCAACTTAAACCTGATTTGCACCCCCTTATTGCCGAATTTAAAAAAGATGCAAGCATACAGGGACCAATGTATTTAGCTTTGTTAGACCGAGTGAATACAGTGAAAAACCAACCGCAAATGTTTGCCGATAATCAAGCGATTTACCAAGAGTTAATGAACATCTATCAGGCCGCCGATCCGGTGCTCTATTCCGATGCCCTCAGTGATCCTCTTAACGTTTTAGCCGATATGTCGGATGGCGCCTTACCAAGAATTAATTCGCAAAATAAGGCACAAAGCTTAATAGACAATAACGCCCAAGACTTTGGCGTTGGCTCGCAATTGGTGGGCAACCCTTCATACGGGCAATGGCAAACCAATAGTTCGGGCATGTCATTTTGGGCCTGGTATGGCATGTACTCGATGATGGGCAACATGTTTGGTGGCAATCGCATTTATTATGATAGTTGGGGCCGCAATCGTGGTTACAGTTATTACAATGATTATGGTCGTAGCCGTTATACCTCACCAAGTAATCTGCGCAAACAAAATCAGGTAGAAACTCGCACCCGCAAATCGTTTGCCAATAAAAACCAGAAATTTACCAGCACCTACAACAAAAACCGTAGTGGCTCATCAGGGCTGTCAAAGCAAAGCCAACATGCGCAAAAAATCGCCAGTAAATTTCGCAGTAACAGTTCAAGCAAATTTAGCAATAAAAGTAAATTTGCCAATAAGTCGAAATACAGCTCAAAACCACGTTTTCGGAAAAAACGAAAATCATTCATTTCACGCGGTTTTCGTCGCCGAAGATAATAGGAAGCACCATGGACAATTTGTTAAATATCACCAATATCGATCAACATATGTTGATTATTCTGGCCATCGATGTCGCGGTAGCAATCCTGTTGTTATCGGCAATGCGTTTTGTTGCCGGCTTAACGGCGAAAGTAAATACCACCGATGAACTGGCGAAAGAAGATAATTTTGCCTTTGGCATCAGCGTTGCCGGCAGTGTTGCCGCATTAGGGATCGTACTTACCGGTGCCATCACCGGGGAAAGTGCGATAAGTTATGAAGTTGAAGCCATTGGCATGTTTGCCTATGGTTTGTTTGGCTTAATCTTGATTAAGCTCGGTCGTATCATTCATGACCGCTTCGCCTTAGATAAAATCGATAAAATGGCAGAGATTAAAAATCGTAATATCACCATAGGTATCGTCGATGCGGCAAGCGTTATTGCCACCGCCATCATTATCCGCGCGGTGCTGATCTGGGTGGATGGTCTCGATGTTTATACCTTTATTGCCATTGCCAGTGGTTTTGTCGTATCGCAAATCATTTTGGTGTTAGTGACCCGCATTCGTGAAGCCCACTATGCCAGAAATAACCAACAAGACTCGATGCAAGAAGCATTTGCCGGTGGACAGGTAGCGCTAGCGTTACGTTACAGTGGACAGGTTATCTCAACCTCTCTGGCCGTTACTGCGGCCAGTTACTTCTTGGTCTATACCCCGGAAACCATAGTTGAAAACCTGATCGGTTGGTTATTTTTCGGCTTACTGATGACGGTAGTTGTCTCCTTGTTAACCACCATTGCCAAACGCATTATTTTGTGGGGCATAGATATGACCCAGGAAGTTGATCAGCAACACAACGTCGGTGTTGCCAGTATTGAGATGGCTGTCAGTATAGCCATTGCGATGATCTTAACGGCATTAATGGTTTAATACCAAGTTCGAAATAAACAATATTTATCAAATTTAGCATTTGACATATTATGTCAGTGTGCTAAATTTAACACCAATGACATAATATGTCATAAAGTGATGGATCAAGTATCCTCTCATTTAAACGACTAATGTCTTATTTAAAATAAGGATAACCATGAACATTCATAAGATAGCTGATCATCTAAACTTGTTAGCCGATAACTCTGATACCGGTTTATTGTTCGATTGCCAGCCTATTTCGGGTGAAGTTGACGTATTGCAAATTACCATAAGCGATCGTGAAGAGTTACCCATTTTTATGTCCGTGACCGACGATCAAATTTTGTGTATCACTTACCTCTGGGGTGAAGAAGAAGTGAAGGTCGAGAAAAGAGTGGCAATGCTGGAAGCAATGTTAGAGATGAACATTCCGATGCCATTATCTTCATTCGCCAAAATAGGCGATAAATACGTGATATTTGGCGCATTGGCAATCAGTTCATCGTTTAGCGATATTGAACATGAGTTAGCCGTATTAAGTAACAATGCCATTGAAGTTATCGATGATATGGACGAGTTTTTAGCTTAACCAATTTAATACCTTTACCGGTATATATGGAGTAATGATGAGTATTTTTAAAAAAATTATGACCGCAATACGTGGTGGCGCCAATGAAATGGGCGAAGGCATTGTCGATGCCAACGCAACCCGTATTTTTGAGCAAGAAATTCGCGATGCCGAAAATCACTTAACCAAAGCGAAACGCGATTTGACCTCAGTAATGGCGCAACAAATGTCATCCAGTCGTGATCTGGATAAAGTGAAGCGTGATATTGTCGAACATGAAAGTTATGTGGCGCAAGCATTAGAAAAAAATAATGAAACGTTAGCGCTGCAAGTGGCAGAGAAAATTGCCAATATGGAAAACGAGCTAGCCAGCCAGCAACAAGCGCTTGATAGTTTTAGCACCAATGCCGACCGGTTAAAAGATCTGGTGAAAAAAGGTGAGCGTCAGGTGACAGAATACAAGCGTCAGTTGTCTATGGTAAAGACCACCAACAGCGTACAAAAAGCCACTTCGGCCATTACCGATAATTTTTCATCGAGTAACTCAAAGCTATTAAATGCGAAAGACTCATTAGAGCGTATTAAAGCCAAACAGCAAAAGTTTGATGACCAATTAAAAGCTGCAGAGCTGTTAGAAGCAGAAGATTCCGATAGCTCGCTGGAAGCGCAATTAAAGGCAGCTGGCATTGGTAATCAGGACAATAGCGCAAACTCGGTATTAGAGCGCCTGAAAGCGAAAAAACAAAATCAAGCTTAACGACAACAAGGGTATCATTATGATACCAATTTGAATAAGCATATGGTCTACTTTTTCATGAGGAAAAATGGGTAAATACAAGGCATACAGAATTGATATCATCCATGATAATTCTAAGTTCATTCATCCTTGAATTAAAAATTTAGTAAGTAGTTATTCTTACTTATCAATTTTATAACGCTGTAGTTATTCGTTTTAACCATTAAAAATGAGCAGATATTTAATCAACTTGGTATGGAACCCTTTTTCGGGCTAACCAATAAAGCACCATAGGTGGTTAATGAATTTTTTAAAAAAACTGTTTGCTAAAGACAGCAATGACAGTAATAAAGCACGCCAACTTAAGCAACCGCAAGATCTTTTAAGCAACGACATTATTGTGCTTTCAGACAGCTTCGCCCTACCAGAAATACTACGCCAGCAACAGTTTCAAGTAAGTAACATTAACAGCCATGAGTTTGAACATGCACTCATTACCGAATGGGCTTTAACCGGCAAGAGTAATGAGACCATTTACTTAAGCGTCGAGCGCGGCGCAAAGCCGTTTCTAAAATTTAGCTTGCGCATTGAAGAACAAGATGTAGAAAGCTTGTTCAATTTAGATGATTTTTCGCAAATATTTAGCGAAGACGCTGATGCACTGTTATCAAGACAACAAGATACCCCGAGAACATCTGGCTGGACTTGTGAACAATATCAACAAACCGTAGCCGCCCAAATGGGCTATTTTCATCGTAAAGATTGCCGGGCAATAGCACCATCAGAGTTTGAGGGTGAGGATGCAGGCGAAGTGTTCGAGCTTTATTGTTTACGTGGCAATGACGATCAATACGCCATAGACATTCAAATTTGGCAAGATGGTGATACCGATGTGTTGGTGAATATGTATCGACCAGTGAGTGATATCAAAGAATACTATCCAGGGAGCTAAAATGAGTATCCGCAAAGTACCCGACAAATGGCAATCGAATGTGAAAGCGGTAAAAGCCGTGCAAGTGGCGTTTGATATGGATGAAAAGGTACAACAAGAAATTCGTAAAGCCGCGGTTGATGCCAGTTTAAGCCCGTCAGATCAAATCAGAATGATTTTAGGTTTGCCGGTCCATAAAAAACCGAAACGGCCTCGCCTCACGGTTTCTCTTAGTCCTGATGACTACCTGATACTCGGGGAAAAATACGCTTTAGAGCCCGGCCAGCAACTGGAAATAAAACGCAAATTAATGGACGAACTGATCGATTTTATCAATAACAAATAGCTTATACGGATTGGTGTTAGGTTAGCAAAAGCGCAGAGCCACTTAGTTCGTGATCCTGCGCTGAATCCATTGCAATTACAGTAAGTTACCTCAGCCAGTACGGTGATAGATTTAACGCCGCTTTACGGCAATGTTCTACTGCGCACAATAAATTTTCCATTTTATCGTCTAGCCATAAAATCAGTTTTTGCGGCATCTCCTCGCTACTGCCGTGAAGATGCTCTTTTAATAAGAACAAAGTTTCTAACTCATCAATACCAAAGTGTATATCAAGCCAGGGGCCACGATAATCCATACGTTCATCGACATCGTATAAATCGCCAAACCAATTACCGGTGAGTAAACTATGAATGATCAAATAGTGATTATCGATATAATCTTTAGCAGTTAACGGGTTATTGGCTGGCATAGATTTTTTAATATTATCCAAATTAATGGCTAACCAGCTTGGTGCCAAATCCATCAGCGATGTTTGTCTATCGACACTGTCATTTGAACAAGGGGCTTTTGCACAAGGGGCATTTACACAACTATCGCCACTATACACTAACTCTAACATTTCCAGTTGCAATAAATTAAACTGCTCACCATGCAATAATACCAGCACCTGGTCAAAATCTTGCGGTTGAAGCTTTTCATCTTTCAAGGTCGCCAGCAAGCTTTCGCTATACTCAATTTTTTTGCGGTAATTGCCTTTCTGGGTAGTTAATTGTTTAATTTGCTTTGCCGTTTCCACCCATGCCAGCTCGGTTAAAATGGCCTTTATTTTCAGACGAATACTTTCGGCCTTGGGGCTGGTTAAATAATCTTTGTAGAGCCACAAACCATGACGTGCCATGGCCAACGAGTCGGAAATTTCTTTTAACAACGACAAGGTCTGATGTTCAACAAACTGACTCACCAGCTGCTGCAATTGTGCTAAACATTCGGCAAAGCCTTTATTGAAGGACTGTTGTACACTCATCGAACTGTGTAATGGCAATACTGAATTTGCCGAACTGATGTGTGGTTGAGTATAACCAAATACCAGACCATATCCACGTGCCGCTTTACTTTGCGTACCGGGTCTGAGCGCAAGCTCCGTCATTAAGGTTTGCGCCAAGCTAAATAACGCTGCCGTATTGCCGGAAACTAACTCAAGTTCAATTTCGCAAATCGTATCAGTTTTCTGACTTGAGCATATTTTACCTTGATCAAAGGCTAATTCAATTTGACTGTTATCCGCACCGGTAATTAGCCAGGCGGTACGGGTAAAATCGGTATTGAACAACGGCGTTAACTGTTGCTGCAACGACACAAGGTTTACATGTGCCGGCCAAATACTGCTATCAAACAAACTTAGATCGGGCATCTCATCTTGCAAGGCAATGTTATATTCTGGCCGCTGATGCAAGCCGCCGATAGTCGTGCCCGAGGTTTTTATTGTTTGCTCTATGTCACCATCCGCATTTTTTCTTACCCGTAAACCAATATCGGCTTTGCGTAGTTGCAAATCAGGGGTATCAAAATAGCAATTGGATAAGTGCTTTATTTTTTTAGAAAAGCTGAATTGTCGTAGGTTTAGAAGCTTGCTAATAACTGCAGATATATTGTCGCCTAAAACTAAATATTTAAGTTCGATTTCAGTGTCCATGTACGATGTTTGCATTCTCATTATTGTTAAAATTAGTTTGCCCACTCTACAAAAGCTTAATCATGCTTTCAATCAAAAACTGAACAATTTAATCTTTATGCTACTTAAATCATTATTTTTTAAATATAAATCACCGGTTCAGCGAGAGGTTAATCTATAAACTTAATATCTTGCCTAAACCGCTTTTAACTCTCACTGACATCTTGCATATTGGATGCTCACGGGTATAATCAAAGGCACTTTATAGCGGCTTTAAATCTGTAATGAACTATATTCAAAAAATAATTATTCTACTCATCATTAGTTTGTCCTGCTCTGTTATTGCTGAAGAAGACAAAGACAATATCGCGACCAATCAAACCGCTTTTATTAGTGACGATCTATTTATCTATTTCCATTCAGGTCCTGGCACCCAATATCGTATTTTAGGCAGTATTGATGCTGGTGAAGATGTACAACTGTTGGGCGAAGTCGAGAATGGTTATCAACATGTCAAAGACCTCAAAAACCGCGACGGTTGGGTAGATGCAAAATACATCTCGGCAACACCAGGCTTAAGAGTGGTTCTGGCCGAATTGAATGAAGAGTTGCTGGATAAATCCAGAGAGCTTGGCGAATTAAAAACAAAACTCAGCAATAGCAATAAACAGCTGGGTAGTTTCAAACAAGACAACCAAAAGTTAAGCCTGCAAAACCAGGAAATCACGCAAAAATTTGAACTGATAAGTGCCGAATTAGATGAGAATGAATGGGATATCAAGCTTACCTGGTTCTCCTATGGCGCTGCCGTTTTAGTGATAGGCTTAATTATTGGCCTGATCTTACCGAGATTCTTTGTTCGCAAAAGTTACTCATCTTGGAATTAGAAGAGTTATCGCAAATGCACGTTATTTTTGATGTACTTCATCTTTATTATTTACCTCAATACTTACCGGTTCACCAACAGCTGCTGGCGCAAGGGTTCCGCTCAAGCTTCGTGTTTTATCATGGCATTCATGATGAGGTCATTGAACAGATAATCACCGAACAACAGTTAACCAGTACCTGGGTAGATTCTGCCGTGCAAGCGTGTGATTATTATCGGCAACAACAAGCCGACTGGGTATTTTTCGCCGATGCCTTTAGTTTATTAGATAAAGTGCATAAAGTGAGTAAATCGGCACAATTAGGGCACGGCATAGGTCCTAAGGCCAGCTATTACACCAAGTCAGATACGCCAATGACGGTACGCTTTGTTGAAGGTGAATATCGTTGCTCTCGATTACGAAAAATGTACCCTCGAGATGTATTTATTGATGTCGGTTTTTGTAAATTAGATGCCATTGTCAATGGCGATGATGTTGGTTTTTGCCTCGACGACTTAGGCCTTGATAGCAGCAAACCAACGCTGACTTATGCTCCAACATTTTACCCGAGTTCAATCGAATGTTTCCCTGAAAACTGGCCAGAACAGTTTGCCGATTTCAATATATTGATCAAACCTCATTACTTTTCGATTGCCAAAGAGAAATACAAGAAACAAAAACAGTTACTCGAACATTGGGCTAACTATGGGAATGTGTACTTAGCCAAAACCTCAGATTATTCGCTTGTGCCGTTTTTAACAAGTTCCGACATTTTAATCAGTGACGCCTCCTCGGCATTATTTGAATTTGCCGCCTTAAATAAACCGGTAATTTGGTGCGACTTCCTCAAACTAAGATGGAGTTATAGCGGTATATTTTCTTATCGATTCAAACGGCGCATGGACAAAGATTACGGTGAATATGCCGATATCGCCGTTCACGCACAACACTACCCGCAATTGCAGCAACTGGTCAGCGAGCAATATGCACAACCGGCCATGTTAGCAGAGACTCGCTTGTCTCTTACCGATAAACTCACCGGTACGCTAGACGGTAAGGCCAGTGAACGTATCGTAGAGTATTTAACCACTCAGTAATAATGTGTAAACTAGGTGTACCCGTTCCACCTCAAGAACTCTGAAACCTGCTTCTTGAAGTGGAGCAGGTATAAATTAAATTTCCAACCCTAAATACAGGTGTATTATGAAAAAAATCGGTTATACCACCGGCGTCTTCGATTTATTCCACGTAGGTCATTTGAATGTCCTGAAAAGGGCAAAACTTGAGTGCGATTATTTAATCGTAGGTGTGACCAGCGATGAACTGTCAATATCGGCGAAAAATAAAAAACCGGTCATTCCATTCAATGAACGCATGGAAATCGTCGAACACATAAAGTTTGTCGACGAAGTTGTACCACAAATGAACTACGACAAAGAAGAAGCCTGGAACAACTTAAAGTTTGACAAAATGTTCGTCGGTGACGATTGGAAAGGTAGTGATAAGTGGAATAAAATTGAACAAGATTTTGCTGAATTTGGCGTAGAAATTGTATATTTCCCTTACACCACCCACACCTCAAGCACATTTTTACGAAAAGTATTGAGCAAAATTTAATTCAGGGATGAATTAACTTAGAATTGCCACGGAAGGTTTAAATTCTGTTAATTCAGGGATGAATTAACTTAGAATTGCCACGGAAGGTTTAAATTCTGTTAATTCAGGGAT
>MABC01000020.1:21345-53899 GCA_002162925.1 Thalassotalea sp. 42_200_T64
GGGATGAATTAACTTAGAGTAAAGGCTTAATCTTCAGCCTTTACTCTCTTTAGCCATGTTTTGGTAAACCATCCAAACCTTCTAACTTATCCACTTTACGTTTCAGAAATAAATTCATTTTTAGGTTTCGCCTAAAATGTTTTAGCGCGCAGTTTCGAACAAACTGCTTATACGGCACAGATTCATATTTACCCAACAACTTCACAATTGCATCCGCCTGTCGCTCGGTAGCATGACCATCGGGCTGGTAAATGGAGTAATGAAATATCTTATTGCGCATTTCCTGGTGTGCATCAGCGTTTAAATTTCTCTTGATAAGCGTGGCAATATCTTCTTCTGTATTTATTACATCGCCCGCTTGCCAGGCGAAGGTATTCGACGAAATGTCATCACTCTCTCGATAGTGCACAGGATCCGGGTTGGCATAAATGATTGGCCGATTAAAGTGAAACCACTCATAACAAGCTGAGGAAATATCCGAGATCATCACATCGGCCTGATCCATATATTGCAGTATATTATCGGCGTATAAAATCTTAATTCGATGTTCTAGGCCGTGTTGTTTTACATAATCTTCCATTTGTTTATTTACTGAATTTCCATCTTCATGAACTAATGAATGGAACTTAACAATAAAATTCACCGATTCCGGCATATGTTTCAGCAGATTTATTCCCCAAAGAGGCAATGAGCTTTCGCCATAAAGAGAAAAACGATGCCCGGTTGCACCTTCTTTTGCCATCGAAATCCAGGTAGGTGCGTACAAAACAGTAGGTTTGCCATTAGTAAACAATGGTTGATACTCAAGCGCGTCATTAATTAGCGGGTCAAATTTTGGATAGCCTACGACTTCATAATCCACTACATTTTCAAGTAGCTCCGCCTTAGCAACTTTATCGCGAGATTTTTCCCCTGGAAATAATACCAGGTCATACACACTGATAAAGGCATTCTCTAAATAACGTTTATCTGACAAGCCGCCATGAAAAATTTCAACGCTCAAGCCAAAGCTTAATGTTTTAAACATCGGATAAACGACAACTCGAATTTGATGTTTTTTTAAAAACGCCTTAGCTTTACCTCGATCGCGAATAAAAAAAACTCTCTTAGCTATATCTGGGTATTGTTTCTGGATGTAATCAAAAATATGTTGGCCACGCACAATAATTGGTCCGGGTAATTTTGTTTGCAAGCGATGTACTGGTGGAAAATGCTGAATATTATCATTTACGTAATACGCAACTTTACAATCAAACATGGTATAAATTTCTCTTTAACGGTATTAGGGTCTGTTGACCCTAGTTCCAACGGTAGTATTTAAGTTTTTTTCGCACTTTTAACCGGCGAATTAAATTTAACGGTTTACGTTTTAAATGTTTCGTACCACGAATTAAACCGTCGATGGCGTTAACAACTCTTTCACTAGACTTGCCGTCATGATGGGGATGAATTTTTACGCAGTGGGCATTGATCGCGGCAATAACTTCTTTATTGTTTTGCAAGGCATAAGATAAGTTTTTTGCAAGTTTATCTGCTTCCGTAAAGTTAATTAACCAGGATTTCGGGCGTCGATTTTTAAAGGCAACGACAGGTTTACGCAGTAGCGCAAATTCAGACAAAATCGATGATGTATCCGATAACAAAACGTCGGCAGCTTGCAACAATGGAATAATATTGCTGGTTTCGATGAACTGAACATTATCAGTATCGGCAGCTAAACCTTTGAACATTGCCACTTCTTGTGCCTTTGCTTTAGGGTGCAACTTGATTAGCCAGTGCCAATCTTTATCCTTTATCAGTTCTTTGATTTGCGGGTAAAGCTCATATGCACTGGTTAATTGGGGAGAAAATGTGGGTGCATAAAATATTAGCGGTTTATCGGATTTATATTGCTCGGCATCTGGATGCAGAGTAAACAAAGGGTCCAATTTTGACCACCCAGTTTCAACGATTTCACAGGTACCATCATTTATGGCATTAAATGCATGAGTGATATTCGGCCCTTGGGTGCAATATAAATCAAAAAAACCGCGAATATTAAATTTATTTTTTTTGCCCGAATCAAAACCGTGAAATACTTGAACTTTGATCCCTGGGAAGAAATCAGGGATATAATTACCCGGTGCAAGCACCGCATCGGGCTGATATTTTTTAACCTCTTCGACACTTTGGAATAAAATATCTTTGCTATCAATGAATTTTTCAGCTTCAGCACCTTTGGGGATAAACCAGGCGATTTGATAACCGCGTTTATGCAATTCCATTTCAATTGGTCTAAGCACACTGTATGAATATGACAGTTCGGCATAAAATAAATAGTGCTTGGGCTTAAGTATGTTTTTATTCATGATAAAAGTATTTAAACTAACAATAGATTGGATTGTAACACTTATTTAATTCGAAAGAGATAGTGCAATAATTCATTTAATTATGTTTACAAATCTATATATTTGATACACTTTATTTTAACAAAAAGGTAGGGGTTTTCTATCCCCTAAAATAAAATTGTTGGCCCTCGAGTAAATAAATGTCAAAGCAAAAACCGAATTACAAATTTCTTTTTTATGTCACCCAGAACTATTCTTTTGCGGTGCTTAGACCATTGCAACTTGAAATTAAACGCCAGGGCTATGAAGTAAAATGGTTTTTAACGGGTCAACAAGTTAACTACGATTATCTCCATGACAGTGAGCTACAATTACACACGATTAGAGAGGTTTTTAAATACAAACCCGACGCTGTTTTCGTTCCTGGAAATCGTATGCCCACCTTTATCCCGGGGATAAAGGTTGCTGTATTTCATGGTTTTAATGTAAGCAAGCGCCCTGATGAAATAGGCCATTTTAACATTCGTGGCTGTTTTGATTTATATTGTACTCAAGGTCCTAACACGACGACTAAATTCCAGCAGCTTGCCGATAAACACCAATTTTTCAATGTCGTGGAAACCGGCTGGCCAATGTTGGATCCCTTATTCAGCAAAGATCAAAAAACCGTAGTAAACACAAATGCTAAAAAGACTATTTTATTTTGCTCTACATTTTCCAAAAATTTAACTTGTGCTCCGAGTCTTTTAAACGAAATTCAACGATTAAAAGAGAAACATGACTGGCAATGGATTGTGCAATTTCACCCCAAGATGTCGAAAACTATTGTCGACTCATACAAACGAATCCATGATGACAAGCTCACTTTTGTTGAAACCGATAATATCATTCCATTACTGCAACAAGCCGATATAATGCTTTGTGATACGTCTTCAGTGTTACTCAGTTTTATCCTACAAAATAAACCGGTCGTGACTTTTAAAAATCAACGCCCTGACAAGCACCTACTCAATTTTACCAATGTCAACGAACTGGAAGATAATTTGAAATCAGCCTTTGCCAGACCAACAGAATTACTGACAGAAATTGAAAGATTTAATGCTCAACTACACCCATATCAAGATGGCAAGTCAAGTGCACGAGTTCTATCTGCTGCAATTAAGATTATCAACCAGAACCCGTGTAAAAAACGTAAGCCGTTTAACCTAATACGACTAATGAAGACTGCGTGGAAGTTGAAATTTCAACTTTAACCTTGTGAATATATTTATACTTGGCAATAATTGCCTCAATTTACCATCACCATAAATTGACATAGCAAACTGCAACTACATATAACAAAAACATTGTTGACAGGCGTGGGCAAACGTCTTATTGTTAGAATAATTACACTAGCAAATAAAAACTCTATTAAACTGAATAATTATTAATGACTCAATATTTTAAACAACGCATTCTTCTAAACCTCCTGCTACTTACAAGTTGCGGGTGTTATTCTGACGTTTAAAATAAACTAACTGATTAACCAAAACCCGCAAGTCACATTGCGGGTTTTTTCATTCTGTAATGTGATTAATGGGCTAAGCTAAACTACGCAGCAACCTAAGGCAAAATTATGAATAACAACGTCACTATATTCGATACCACATTACGGGATGGCGAACAGGCATTAATCGCCAGTTTATCGGTACATGAAAAATTACAAATTGCCCTTGCCATTGAACGTCTTGGTGTCGATATCATGGAAGTCGGTTTTCCGGTGTCTTCACCCGGTGATTTCGAATCGGTACAAACCATCGCCCGCACCTTAAAAACAAGTCGTGTATGTGGTTTATCAAGAGCGGTAAAAGGTGATATTCAATCTTGTGCCGACGCCATGAACGTGGCCGAAGCTTTTCGTATTCACACCTTTATTTCCACCTCTGACGTGCACGTTGAACAAAAATTAAAACGCAGTTTTGATGATGTGCTAAATATGGCGGTAGATGCAGTTAAATTTGCCCGCAGATTTACCGACGATGTTGAGTTTTCCTGCGAAGATGCCGGCCGTACGCCAAAAGATAATTTATGTCGTATGGTAGAATCGGCAATCAATGCAGGGGCTACCACGATTAACATTCCGGATACCGTCGGCTATACCATTCCCAATGAGTTTGGCGGTATTATCACCGATTTATTTAACCGGGTACCGAACATTGATAAAGCGGTTATTTCGGTACATTGTCATAACGATTTAGGCTTAAGTGTGGCGAACTCTATTGCTGCAGTGCAAGCTGGCGCCAGACAAATAGAATGTACCATCAATGGTATTGGTGAGCGTGCGGGTAATTGTTCCCTAGAAGAAGTGGCGATGATCATGAAGACTCGTTCAGATTTCTTAGGCTTATCCACCAATATTAATCATAAAGAAATTGCGCGAACATCAAAATTGGTCAGCCAGATTTGTAACATGCCGGTACAGGCAAATAAGGCCATTGTTGGTGCTAATGCGTTTAGCCACTCTTCCGGTATCCACCAGGATGGCATGCTAAAAAGCGCGAACACTTACGAAATCATGACACCAGAAAGTGTCGGCATCAGTAAAACTAAATTAAACCTTACCTCACGCAGTGGCCGCCATGTTATTAAACATCGTATGGCGGAATTAGGCTATCAACCAAGTGATTTTGATTTGGAAGAGTTATATCAGGACTTTTTAACCTTGGCCGACAAAAAAGGCCAGGTATTCGATGACGATTTAGAAGCCTTATTGTTCAAGAATCAGCAACAAGAAGATCCGAGTAACTACCGTATCGAATATTTAAACGTAAACTCAGGTAGTGGTGAATTTGCTACTGCGAGCATTAAATTGGCTTGTGGCGGTGATGTGCAAATTCAGTCGTCTACCGGTAATGGCCCGGTTGATGCTTTATACCAGGCAATTAAACAAGCCGTGGATATTGATTTTGAAGTGGCCGATTACAAAATATCGAACAAAGGCGAAGGCGAAGATGGTTTAGGCCAGGCCGATCTAGTGGTGAACTGGCAAGGCAGGAGCTTCCATGGTTTTGGTATTGAAACCGATGTTATTGAAGCTTCCGGCAAAGCCTTAATCGACGCCCTAAACAGCATTCGTCGTGCACAAAATGTAGCCTTGTTAAAACAACAAGCAGCTGACACAAGTATTGAACAAAAAATCCAAGGAATTTAAGACAATGGCAAACATAGCAGTATTAGCCGGTGACGGTATTGGCCCAGAAGTAATGAGTGAGGCGGTAAAAGTATTAGCCGCAGTTGCGAACAAATTTGATTTTGAAATAAACACCAAAGCCTATGACGTCGGCGGTTTAGCCATAGACAACCATGGCAAGGCGTTGCCAAAAGAAACTTTGCAAGGCTGTATCGACTCTGACGCCATTTTATTTGGCTCAGTCGGCGGACCAAAATGGTCAAACTTACCACCAACAGAACAACCTGAGCGTTGTGCACTTTTGGGGTTGCGTGGCCATTTTGATTTATTTTGTAATATGCGCCCGGCGACTTTACAACCGGCTATGTCAGCGCTATCAACACTGCGCAGCGACATCTCAGAGCAAGGCTTTGATGTGTTAGTAATTCGTGAATTAACCGGTGATATCTATTTTGCCGAGCCTAAAGGCCGCCGTGGCGAAGGGGAAGACGAAACAGGTTTTGATTCAATGTTTTATTCTCGCCGAGAAATTAAACGTATCGCTCACCTGGCCTTTCAAGCCGCGCAGAAACGCAATAACAAAGTGACGTCGGTGGATAAAGCCAACGTACTGGCAACCTCGCAGTTATGGCGTCAAGTGGTTGAAGAAGTGGCGGTTGAATACCCAGATGTCAGTTTTGAACATATGTATGTTGACAATGCCGCGATGCAATTAGTGCGCGATCCAAACCAATTTGACGTACTACTTTGCCCGAATCTTTTTGGCGATATTTTGTCCGATATTTGTGCGATGATAACCGGCTCTATGGGCATGTTGCCTTCTGCCAGTTTGAATGCCGAAAGCTTTGGCATGTTTGAGCCTGCCGGCGGCTCTGCACCAGACATTGCCGGCATGGGGATTGCAAACCCGATTGCGCAAATTTTATCCGCAGCACTGATGTTGCGTTACAGTTTAAACCAGCAAGATGCCGCCAACGCTATTGAAGCTGCGGTTGCAAGTGCATTGGATAATGGCATATTAACTGGTGACTTATTATCGGCTGAGCAAAAGCAAAATGCAAAAACCACCAGCGAAGTTGGTGATTATATTTGTGCACAAATCAGCAATAACTAAACTGAGCTTGGGATAAGCAGCACTCATTTTCCCGAATTTAGCTTAACTAAGAATTAATACCTGGAGAGCATATAATGGCTACCACTTTATACGAAAAATTATGGCAACGACACTTAGTACAAGACAAAGCCGGTGAAACACCACTTATCTTTGTTGACCGCCACTTAGTGCACGAAGTCACGTCACCGCAGGCATTTGCCAACTTAAAATTTCATCAGCGCCCGGTGCATAGTCCAAGCAGAACTATAGCGACTATGGATCACAATATTTCAACCAAGAAATGTGATATTGATGCCGCTGGCGCCGCTGGTGCCAATCAGTTAAAAACGTTAGAAAAAAATTGTAACGATTTTGGTGTGCAACTTTATGGCATGGGTCATAAAAACCAGGGCATCGTTCATGTGATGGGGCCAGAGCTTGGTTTAACCTTGCCAGGACAAGTGATTGTTTGTGGCGATTCACACACCGCCACCCACGGCGCTTTTGGTGCCTTGGCCTTTGGTATTGGTACCTCAGAAGTGGAACACGTGTTGGCCACGCAAACCTTGCGTCAAAACAAAGCCAAAACGATGAACATCAAAGTGGAAGGCAAAGTAAACCTTGGCATTAGCGCCAAAGACATTATTTTAGCCATCATTGGCAAAGTAGGCCATGCCGGTGCCACTGGTTATGTGATTGAATACACCGGCGAAGCTATCCGTGGATTGACTATGGAAGAGCGAATGACGGTGTGTAACATGAGCATTGAATTTGGCGCTAAGGCTGGCTTAATCGCCCCGGATCAAATTACCTTCGATTACTTAAGCGATAAAGAGAACGCCCCGAAAGGCGAAGTTTTCGATCAAGCTGTTGCCGATTGGAAAACTCTGCAAACCGATGCGGATGCTGGATTTGACACTACGGTGAGCATCGATGCAACACAAATCAAACCACAAGTGACTTGGGGCACTAACCCAGGACAAGTCACCGCAATTGATGACGTGGTACCCGCACCGGAAGATTTTAGCGATCCAATTGAACGTGAGTCTTGCGTTAACGCGTTAAAGTATATGGATTTAACGCCTGGTACCAAAATTAGCGAGATTGAGATCAACAACGTCTTTATCGGCTCTTGTACCAATTCACGCATTGAAGATTTACGCATTGCCGCGGCAGTGGTTAAAGGTAAAAAAGTATCAAATACGGTAACCGCCATAGTGGTTCCTGGCTCCTACAGAGTACGTGAGCAAGCCGAAGCCGAAGGTTTAGCCCGCATATTTACCGAGGCGGGATTTGAATGGCGATTACCCGGTTGTTCAATGTGTTTGGGTATGAATGACGACAAGTTACAAGCTGGCGATCGTTGTGCATCTACCAGTAACCGCAACTTTGAAGGCCGTCAAGGCCGTGGCAGCAGAACCCATTTAGTCAGCCCGGCGATGGCAGCTGCTGCAGCAATTGCTGGCCATTTCACCGACGTAAACGCTTAAGGAGATAACCATGGAAAAATTTACTCAACATACAGGGTTTGTTGTCCCTTTAGATCGTGCCAACATAGATACCGACCAAATCATTCCGAAACAGTTTTTGCAAAAAACTACCCGTACCGGTTTTGCCCAACACTTGTTTCACGACTGGCGCTTTTTAGATGATGACGGTTTACAACCCGACCCTAGTTTTATCCTAAACCAGCCAGAATACGATGGCGTAAGTGTGTTACTTGCTCGCGAAAACTTTGGTTGTGGCTCGAGCCGTGAACATGCTCCCTGGGCGATTCAGGAGTACGGTTTCAAAGTTGTTATAGCGGCAAGTTTTGCCGATATTTTTTATGGCAACTGCATCAATATAGGTATTGTGCCAGTAGTGCTTGATCAAGCGGTTGTCGATGATTTATTTCAGCAAACGGCGCAAGGTAAACTTGAACTCACCGTTGACCTTGCGGCGATGAAAGTCATTAACGGCGCTAAAGAATATTCATTCACATTGACCACCTTTCAAAAGTACTGTTTAGAAAATGGTGTTGATGCGGTTGGCTGGACCTTAGAAATCGCCGATCAAATCGATACCTTTGAACAGAAATTGCCCGCCTGGCAATAATTTCGAAATACGGCCCCTGAACTTTAACGAAAGCTCAGGGGTATTTCATTAAAATTTCAACCAACTTCTTTTCTAATGAAAAGACGCGTCAGAACAACGAACAACTACTTTTTAGATAATAATATTAACCTCTGGTAATTCAGCAGTTGGTCGTAGATAAAGTAACTAATCTTTATCCGATTGCATTTTCTCCTGAGTTTCTAAGCTCCATAAACCAACATATTTATTAAATGTTCGCTGAGTAAACATACCAGCAAGGATTAAGCCACGACTACCATCTAAAAAGCCCAGCCTGAAAATATATATCTGAATAAAGGTAATTAACGAACGCAGCACAGCTACATATACGCCATAACTCTTTTTATTTTTTTTGTAATATTTCTCGGAAGTTAACCAAGAATACTTCCTGTTTTTTTCCAGCAAATGCTCGAAATTCCTTACCGAATAATGTAATAGGTAGCCTTTATCAATTGTTTGAGTCGAACCTGAAGTGATCACTTTTTCGTGGACCAAATCCTGACTAAAACTTGCCCCCTCCCTTCTAAACAACCTCTTTGGAGAACGGGCAGAACGCCCAAACCGGATAGATTTTCCTAAAAATATTGTTTTCCAAGGTAAGCGATAAGCGCTGGCACTAATCTTTGTTTGTTGCAGAAGTTTGTTAACAGACAATTTCGCATTCTCGTCCAATGCTTCATCTGCATCTATAGATAACACCCAATCACAAGTAGCTTGTTCCAGCGCTCTTTGCTTTTGAGGACCATAACCAGGCCAATCAGTTACCAGAACCTTATCGGTATATTTTTTTGCTATGTTAACCGTATTGTCTGTGCTGCCAGAATCAACCACAACGATTTCATCAGCAATATCCTGCACCGAAGATAAGCACCTATCGAGTCTATCTTCTTCATCTTTAGTAATCACTATTACTGAAAGTGTATTCATATACTTCTCTTTTGTTATTCAACAGTTACCAGCTTGAATGCGCCGGTAAGCTAAACCTTTGAATTGGATGATAACCTTTTGCGGCTATACTTGTTCAATGATAAGGCTCTCAGGGGTTATGCCACAGGTATAATAACCCTGTCCATTTAAAAACCTGACTCTGACCCTAGTTTACCAGTTAGACAGCGCCGGTAAGCTAAATATTTGCCCTTTATATTGCATAATAACTTTTTGTGGTTGTATCTCTTCGATGACCAAACCGTCCGGGGTAGTATCGCCGTTATAGTAATCCTGGTCATTTAATCGTATCCAGCTACTGGCCCAATCAGAAGTATACATATGTAATGAAAAGTGTAATATTGGCACTTCCTTTTGTAACCACATCGGCATTAACGCTAAAGATTTCACCCCGCTATCAGACACTAAACCATGTTTCTTTAAGCTCGGAGCAATATCACTGTCAACATCATTATTGGCGTTATTTTCAGTGTCGGTAAAAGTGCTACTATTGCTATCATCAATCGCAGTTTCAAACGCATACAATAACTCAGGAGAGACACCATCGAGCTCTTTTTTATTGAGTGATAATTTAATTGGCGCGGTTTCTGCCGGTTGATTATTTCTGCTGTTAGCGTTGTTAAAGGTATCGGTTGCTGAATTTTTCACTAACAATCCCTGTTGCGCAATCGCTGATTGAATTTGTTTATTTAGCTCTTGCTGTTTGGTTTTTTGCTGTGCATTTTGCTGAGCTAACAGTTGTTCCCGCTCATCCCTAGCTAGCTGTTTTTTGTCGGCTATCAGTTGTTGATTATAAATATCAGGTGCTAAGAAATACTGTGCAGCAGTACTTTGCATGCCATAGTAGGGTTTTAGCCCTTCAGCCACAGTGTTGATATTCTTGATATGTGTGTCATTTGGCAAAGCCGTTATTTTCTTCCCCTGAACACCATTAATAATTATCTCCGCACCGCCCCCCAAGATGTAGCCCGCAAAAATAAATACCATCGCTAACAGCAACAGAGTCACTGACTGATAAAATCGAAAGCGACCCTCAGTGTTCGTTTCAGTTGAGCTCAGTTGCTGAGCGAACGAATTATTTGCCGGATCAGCTGTGGCTGTTGAGGTTGAATTTGATTTGCGTAAAGCATCAAGTAAATACGACATTACTCCACCTCCTTGTTCGTTACCGTCATAGCAAGTAATGAAATCGGTTTCGCCAACACCATCACAGTTTCTGTATCTGCATGTTGATTTACCGTTAAGCCGGTTCGCTGTTGAAACTGCCCTACCTGGTTTTTTAGCAACGCATCAACCTGGTTCACGGCTCTTGCCGGCCTGCCTTGCTGTTCACTTAAGTTGTTTTCTAACCATTGCACCAATTCGGCTGAGCTGCTTTCGTCAATAACATCAATAAACCTTTCTGGGCTGCGCCATAACAGCACGGCACTGCCTCGATAAATTTGCTGAAAGTAATCTTTACTGAGCCAATGGCTGGTTTGATTCAAAATCAGCTGCACCTGTTCGGTTTCACTTGGCAGGTAAGTGGCATAATACGGGGTATTATTGCTATCCAATAATTGCACTACCGCGGGGTAACCTAAGGCGTTAAGCTGATCAAACTCCCCTTGATACCAGTAACATTGCAATTGCAAGCTTAGCGCTGTTTCACAAGGTTGCGACTGGGCAACCCCAGTGCCCGAAAATTGAATTTGCCAATGACTGAAGAGTTGCGAAAATGCCTGGTGTAACTCCCTCGATTGGTTGATCAGGGCATTAGGGATACGTGTTAACTGTGCCGCTAATTGTTGCTCACGTTTCGCAGTAAGGTTTTTCACATAAGCCATTTTTGCTTGTTCAATTTCGGCAAGTTGTGATTTTGCCAGGCTAAAGCCAGACCAGGCAAAAATTAGCATCGCGGCACCCGCTAACGAATTTTTCAGCCAGGGTCTCTGCCAAATGCCGTAAGCACTTACCGGTAAACCTAAAGTTTCCTCTGCCGATTGACACACTATGCGGTTATCAACTTGAGTTTTCTCTTTGCTATAGGCGCCTAATAATGACCTGTCACATAACAGGTTGATTAAACGTGGCACACCACCCGATAACTTATGGATCAAGGCAATCGCGGCTTTACTAAATAGTTGTCGCTGACAACCGGCAATAGACAAACGATGTTCTATGTACAACTTCACTTCGGCTTTATTCAACGGCAACAAATGATATCTGGCAGTAATGCGTTGCGCTAGCTGACGCAAGTCTCGGCGTTTTAACAACTCTTGTAATTCAGGCTGACCAATTAAAATTACCTGTAATAACTTCTTGGTATGAGTTTCTAAATTGGTCAATAAGCGTAACTGCTCTAACACTTCAGCTTGCAGATGCTGTGCTTCATCAATAATTAATAAGGTATTTTTGCCTTGGCTGTAATTATCTAATAAGTGTCTCAAAATCAGATCAGTAAGCACTTTTAAGCTGGTTTGTTCGGCGACATAATCAATATGCAGTTCATCGCATACCGTTGCTAACAATTCTTTCGCCGATAACGTGGGGTTTAAAATAAATGCCGCTTGGGTATTATCGGGAAGTTGCTCTAACAAGCATTTAGATACCGTAGTTTTGCCGGTGCCAACTTCCCCCGTTAGCAAGACAAAACCACCCGCATCGCCCAAACCATAAGTTAAATGCGCAAGCGCTTCTTTATGGCGACTACTCATAAATAAATAGCGCGGGTTAGGAGCAATTGAAAAGGGAATATCTGTCAGACTAAAATAGTCGGTATAACCGTTATACATATAGGGCAAAATTATTTAAGAAACTCTCTGCTGAAATTACCCTGTAACTTTCCCGATGTCAAAAATAGCGGCTATTTAACCTTGAATTTTTGCGATACACTTAGCAATAATTATCACAAATAGCCGAAAAAGCCTTAAAAAACCTATGAGTAAAGACCTGACATCTTCATTAAACACCTTTTTAGTTGGCGGTGCTGTGCGTGATCATTTACTCAATAGAGATATTGTTGAACGTGATTATTTGGTAGTAGGCGCAACGGTAGCGCAGATGTTAGCTTTGGGTTTTATGCAGGTTGGTAAAGATTTTCCGGTATTTTTGCACCCACAAACCAAAGAAGAATATGCCCTTGCCCGAACCGAACGCAAACAAGGCAAAGGCTATACCGGTTTTGTTTGTTATAGCGAACCGGATGTCACCATTGAAGACGATTTACGGCGCCGAGATCTCACCGTAAATGCCATGGTGATAGACCACAAGGGTAATATCATTGATCCGTTTCATGGCCAGAAAGACCTTGAAAATAAAGTGCTCCGCCATGTATCCGCGGCCTTTGTTGAAGACCCACTCAGGGTTTTGCGAGTTGCCCGCTTTGCTGCCAGATACCATTACCTGGGTTTTACCGTAGCTGCTGAAACCATCAAATTGATGCAAACCATGGCAGCTGACGGTGAGTTGAACAATCTTACCCCAGATCGGGTGTGGAAAGAGTTTTCTCGGGCATTAGCAGAAGATAATCCGGAAGTTTTTATTGAAATTTTGCGCCAAACCGGAGCATTGAAAGTGCTCTGGCCAGAACTTGACAACTTGTGGGGTATCCCCAACCCTGAGCAACACCATGGTGAAATAGATAGCGGTATTCATACCCTAATGGTATTGCGTCAAGCCGTTAAATTTAGTGCTAATGTAAACGAGAGTGACAGCGCAAAAGTGGCCGTACGTTTTGCCGCCCTTTGCCATGATTTAGGCAAAGGGTTAACGCCAAAATCTCAGTGGCCCACGCATCACGGCCATGAAAAATCTGGCTTAGCGTTAGTTGAACGGGTATGTGTACAATTTAAAGTGCCCAATCAAATAAAGCGCTTGAGCTTATTGGTGTGTGAGTTTCATTTACATTGTCATAAAGCCTTCGAACTAAAACCCAGTACCGTATTGAAAATGTTCAATAAGCTTGATGTATGGCGCAAGGCTGATGATTTTGAGTTGTTTATTTTAGCATGCCATGCCGACTCTAACGGCCGATTGGGCAAAGAAAATGAAGATTATCCACAAGCCGAATATTTACAAGCCGCGGTTGCGGCCTGCAAACAAATAAACCCTCGCCAGTTTGTCGAGTTAGGGTTAAAAGGTTTCGCGATTAAAGAGGCCATGGATAAGGCTAAGGTTGCGGCAATTAGCCAAGTGAAAGAAAAGTTGCTGTGCAGATAATTTATAAACCGGACCAATCAAAAGCCCGGTTTAAACCTTACAATCACGTTAAGAAATAAACCAAAACAGGAAGGCGCCAAGGATCAGTCGATAAATCACGAATGGCATCATCCCTAGCTTGTCTACCAGGATCAAGAAATAGTGAATACAGGCATAAGCACTAATAAAGGCCAATGCGATGCCCATATATATCGCCTGCCAATCGACCATATCGGTGCCAGTAATTAACTTCATCGTTAAATAGCTGCCCGCCATGGCAATGGCAGGAATCGATAACAGAAAAGAAAAGCGAGCGGCGGCATTACGGGTTAGCCCCAGCATTAAGCCCATAGTCATGGTAATACCTGAGCGAGAAGTCCCTGGAATTAACGCTAGCGCTTGCGCTAAGCCAATATACATAGCGCCTTTAAAGCCCAGATCATTGATCTCTTTATTTTGCTTGCCTTTAATATCGACAAAACCCAGTAACAACCCAAAAATAACGGTAGTAAAGGCGATCACCGCGGCAGCACGTAAATGCTCTTCAATAAAGTCTTTACCAAAAAATCCGAATAATCCCGCCGGGATGGTGGCAAACAAAATCCACCAGGCCAGTTTGCTGTCATTGTTGTGTTGTTTTTTTACCAGAGAATTTCCCCAGGCAAACATCATGTTAGTAACCTCACTGCGAAAATAAATCATCACCGCCAGTAACGTACCCACATGTACCGCAACATCAAATGCCAAGCCCTGATCTGCCCAACCCAGAATTTGCGAAGGCAAAATTAAATGTGCCGAGCTGGAAATGGGTAAAAACTCAGTTAATCCCTGTATTAAAGCTAAAATGATGATTTCTAAAGTTGACATGTTGTTGCGCTATTCCTTGATGTTATTGTTCTGTTGTTCTGTTGTTCACTCTTTAAGAGTTTACTGTCCATATTGCTTTGGCCATGAAAATGAAATTTTCTTCAGCTGTTGCTTATTTTTATTGTAGTTATGCCATAGTTCACGGTAACTTAGTTGCAGCTGCGGGTGCATTAAATCACCGGCGATTTCAGCAAGTGGCTGTAATACATAAGCATTTTTAGGGATTTCATCCCGAGGTATTTGTACCGGGGTATTGATGATCAAATCATCATACAAGAGTATGTCCAGATCCAGTTTTCGAGCGCTGAATTTCTTCGAAAAATCAATGCGCCCTTGTTGCTTTTCCAGTTGCTTTAATACCTCACCGATATAAGACGGCGATTGTTCAGTTTCTACCATGGCCACCAAATTATAAAAATTTTCGCCAATAAAGCCCACCGGCTCACATTCATAAACGGAAGACAGTTGCACCTTGCCAAATTCAGCTTTTAATGCGGCAATACCGGCAATAATTTGCTGGTCGCGGTCGATATTACTGCCAATTGATATATACACCTTTGCCATTAGCTGCGAACACCACGTTCAATGATAACGCCAACCGCGGCGGCTTCTTTCACCGCGGTTGGCTTAGATATTTTGAGCTTTAACCACCTTATGCCAAACTCAGTCATTAAATGAGCCGCTAAACGCTCTGCCAAGGTTTCAATTAAATCAACCGGGTTGGCATTGGCAAACTCATCAATCAAAGTAGAAATAACGGCATAATCTAAGGTTTTCGCTAATTCGTCACCCGATGCGGCTTTACTGATATCGCTGCCCATTTGTAAATCGAACACCAATAACTGTTTTATTTTCTTTTCCCACTCGTAATAACCAATGGTAGTTTGCACTTGCAAACCTTCAATAAAGACAATATCCATAACAAAAACGCCGCCATTTTTAGAAAAAAAAGAGTATAAATAAAATAATGCTGGATTTTACCCTATAGTGCAGTAGAAAAACTACTATTTCACCGGTTAGAATGGCAGAATAAACAAGACGGTCAATTTTTAATCGACAATCATCAACGAATTCATCACGAATAGAGGGCTAAAATCTTGTTGTTAACACTGTTAACATTGATAATTATCGTTGTGGCGTACCTGTTAGGCTCGATTTCCAGTGCCATTTTAATTTGTAAAATGCGCGGTTTGCCCGATCCAAGAACCCAAGGCTCTAATAACCCTGGCGCCACTAATGTGTTAAGGATAGCAGGCAAGCCAACAGCCATAGCGGTATTAGTGTTTGATGTGTTAAAAGGCGCAATTCCGGTTTACGGTGCTTTCCGATTAGGGGTAGAGCCATTGCATCTCGGCTTTATTGCCATTGCCGCCTGCCTTGGCCATATGTACCCAATATTTTTTAACTTCAAAGGTGGCAAAGCGGTGGCGACAGCCTTGGGTGCATTAGCACCAATTGACTGGCTATTTGCGCTGGCGATTATAGTAACTTGGCTATTGGTAGCCAAAACCACAAAGTATTCATCCTTAGCCGCAATCGTTACGGTGTCACTGGCGCCGTTCTACTCTTGGTTGATCAAGCCGCTTTACACCAACTCAGTAACTATGCTGTCCTTGCTTATTTTATTTAAACACCGCAGCAACATTGTGCGCCTGTTAAAAGGCACAGAAGATAAAATTCACTAGTTAAACCTATGTTAGAAACAGTTAACCTCGTCATTCCGTTGAACGACTGCATGGATGCAGGAGATAGGGTAACGCAGGGAGCAGTTACCGAAAACGGAACCTCCTGTCGCGTATAGTGCTTTGAATACTTAGGTTGGCGGGGTTTTTAACCTCGCGTCATTGCCGCAGGCAACTTACCCTGGCTATCGCCATAACGCGAGACTAAAGTCCCGCCAATCAACTTAAACCGGCGGCAAGGTATCTAATGGCCAGCGCGGTGTTGCTTTAAAGGTTAAATCGGCTGACACCCCAGATTTTAATCGTTGCATGCCGGCAAAAGCTATCATCGCCCCATTATCGGTACAAAACTCCGGCCGTGGGTAGTACACTTTACCCTTTAATTTAGTTGTCAATTGCGCCAATTTATCTCTTAATGCGGTATTGGCACTTACGCCACCGGCGATGACTAAACGATTTAGTTTGGTTTGCTCTAAGGCACGTTTGCATTTTATCGCTAAGGTATCAATAACCGCTTCCTGGAACGCGTAAGCGATGTCGGCCTTGGTTTGAGCACTATCGTCTTGATCACGCACCGTATTGGCAGCAAAGGTTTTCAAACCGGAAAAGCTAAAGTCTAAACCGGGACGATTGGTCATTGGCCGCGGAAATTTAAATCTTCCCGGAGTGCCAGCTTCCGCCATTTTGGCCAGTACCGGACCACCAGGGTAATCTAGGCCAAGCAATTTTGCGGTTTTATCAAACGCTTCACCCGCCGCATCATCCACTGATTCACCCAACATTTGATATTTTCCAATGCCATCAACTTCCACCAGCATGGTATGGCCACCAGAGACTAATAATGCAACAAACGGAAATTCTGGCACATCGTCTTCTAGCATAGGCGCTAATAAATGCCCTTCCATATGATGAACCGGTACCGCCGGTATACCCCAACCATAAGCAAGAGAGCGGCCGATAGAGCAACCTACCAGCAAAGCACCAACCAACCCGGGACCGGCAGTATAGGCCACGCCATCAAGATCGGCAGGCGTTAAATTTGCTTCTTTTAACGCTTCTTTTATTAAAGGAATGGTTTTGCGAACGTGATCGCGCGATGCCAATTCAGGCACTACTCCGCCATAATCAGCATGAACGGCAATTTGCGAATATAAGCGGTGTGCTAAAATGCCTTTTTCATCATCAAAAATAGCAATGCCGGTTTCATCACAAGAGGTTTCAATACCTAAAATTCGCATACAAAATAAGTCCCAGGGTAAATTTTAGGGGATCATAACGTCGAAATTGTAAATTAACCACCAATTTAAGATAAAAATCCTATTTAAAACTTTACATCGGCTAAGGGTTCGGATTAAAATGCTGCACCAATTTTAATCGGCTTGGTTAAATTTTACCAAGCGTCGCAGTATTCACTAGAGGTGAGGGCAAAAATGCCAGTAATTAAAGTAAGAGAAAACGAACCGTTTGACGTAGCACTACGTCGTTTTAAACGTTCATGTGAAAAAGCAGGTATCCTTTCTGAAGTTCGTCGTCGCGAATCTTTCGAAAAACCAACTTGGGAACGTAAGCGTAAGAAAGCTGCAGCTGTTAAGCGTCACGCTAAAAAAGTATCTCGCGAAAACGCTCGTCGCGTTCGCATGTACTAAGACTTAAGACTGGATCTTAAGTTATGAGTTTGTTTGATCAACTCAACGAAGAAATGAAACTTGCCATGCGAGCTAGAGACAAACCACGTCTTGGCGTTATCCGCATGGCAATATCAGCGATAAAATTAGCAAAAATTGACAATCAGGCAGAAATGACTGAGACAGATATTTTAGCGTTAATCACCAAAATGATTAAACAGCGTAAAGAATCTGTTGCCATGTTCACCGAAGGTGGACGTGAAGATATGGCGGCTAATGAACAAGCTGAAATACTTGTATTGGAAGAGTTTCTTCCACAAGCATTATCTGCGGATGAAATTGCACAGCTAATTGCTGATGCCATTGCCCAAACCGGTGCTGCCTCTATGGCTGACATGGGTAAAGTAATGGGGATTTTAAAACCGAAAATGCAAGGCAAAGCAGACTTAGGCCAGGTATCTGGTCAGGTTCGAGCTGCCCTGAACGCATAATATCAGTTTCGCTTGAAAAAACCGTGCCTTTGGGTGCGGTTTTTTTATACATGGAAGTATTTATCCTCTCGGGCCATGGATGGTGGATAGAGAGGGTTTATACATGGAAGTATTTATCCTCTCGGGCCATGGATGGTGAATAGGGAGGGTATACATGGAAGTATTTATCCTCTCGGGCCATGGATGGTGAATAGGGAGGGTATACATGGAAGTATTTATCCTTTCGAGCCATGGACGGAGGATAGAAAGGGTATATATTTTTGCAAAAAACTTTTCACTCCGTTTATGGTATTAGATCCCGCATCTGATATAGTACTCTACCTACCCTTTTCCTAACTTAAAAAATTTCGTTTTACTCTATGGCTGGAATGATCCCTCGCACATTTATTGATGATTTATTGGCTCGGACCGATATTGTCGATTTAGTTGATTCTAAAGTAACCTTAAAAAAAACCGGTAAAAATTATTCTGCCTGTTGCCCTTTTCACAGTGAAAAAAGCCCGTCATTTACGGTAAGCCGGGATAAACAGTTTTATCATTGTTTTGGTTGCGGTGCGCACGGCAATGCCATTAGCTTTATTATGGAATATGACCGATTAGAGTTTGTCGATGCCATAGAAGAGCTGGCAGGTTACAACGGCGTAGCAGTAGAACGCGAACAATCAGACCAAACTCCGGCTCAGCAACGCCAACAACAACTGGCCCATAAGCAAAGATTGGATGATTACGAGTTGCTAGGAAAAGTTAGCCAATTTTATCAACAAAACCTGAAAAGCCACGCCGACTCAAACAGCGTGATCGACTACTTAAAAGGCAGAGGCTTAACCGGTGACATCGTCAAACAATTTGGCATTGGCTATTCCGCCGATAGCTGGGATGGGGTGATGAATGCTTATGGCAAAACCGGCCAGGCATCTGCCCAATTAGTAGATTTGGGCATGGCCATTCAAGGTGATAAAAACCGACCCTACGATCGTTTTCGCGGTCGCTTAAT
This sequence comes from Thalassotalea sp. 42_200_T64, assembly GCA_002162925.1. Classification (GTDB taxonomy): domain Bacteria; phylum Pseudomonadota; class Gammaproteobacteria; order Enterobacterales; family Alteromonadaceae; genus Thalassotalea_A. The sequence goes on from MABC01000020.1 coordinate 40,833, forward strand.
GTTCCCGATAAAAGATAAGCGCGGTCGGGTGATTGGTTTTGGCGGGCGCATTTTATCGGATGGTACGCCAAAATATTTAAATTCGCCTGAAACCCGAATTTATCACAAGGGCCAAGAGTTATATGGCTTGTTTGAAGCCAAACAACACTGTAAAAATCTCGAGCGATTAGTGGTAGTTGAAGGCTATATGGACGTAGTTGCCCTTGCTCAGCATGGCATCAATTACGCGGTAGCATCGTTAGGAACTTCGACTACCGAAGAACAACTGCAAACCATGTTTCGCACAGTAAAAGAAGTGATATGTTGTTATGACGGCGACAAAGCAGGTCGAGACGCCGCCTGGCGTGCTATGGAGAATGCGCTACCACTCATTAGAGATGGCATTTCGTTAAAGTTTGTCTTTGTACCCGACGGTGAAGACCCAGATACATTGGTGCGTAAAAACGGCCAACAGGCTTTTGAAACGTTACTCGATGAAGCCAAGCCGTTATCAAAGTTTTTATTCGAGCAACTGTTATCCAGTGTCGATCAACATTCACTGGAAGGCAAAGCCGCCTTGCTCCAATCGTTTCAGCCTTATCTGCAAAAATTGCCCGACAGCACCTTAAAAGATTCAATTTTAAACGAGCTGGCAAATAAATTTGGTACGGCATCGGAACAACAACTAAAAAAACTAAATAAAAATCAATCACCAGCACAACAACAAGCAAGAAAATCACAAACTAAAGTGACGCCGATCAGATTAGCTATTGCATTATTGCTTGAGCATCCCCATTTAGTAGATAGTCTCCCCGATTTATCGGTGCTAGATCCTATAAAATTGCCTGGAATCGACTTGTTTAAACAGCTTATGCAGCAATGTAAAGCGAACCCAAGTATCACTAGCAGCCAAATAATTGAAAGTTGGCGCGACACCGAGCAAGGAAAAATTTTAGCTAAGCTTTTAGTGTGGGACCACCATATTGATAGTGAAGCAGCTGCCGAGGTGTTTCTAGATCTTTTAGAAAAAATAATTAATACCTTTGTGGAAAGCCGTACAGAATTACTGTTACAAAAAGCCCGTTTAGGACAATTAAACTCGTTGGAAAAACAAGAACTTCAGACATTGCTGAACAGTTAAGCTGATTACACACTTAAACTGGCGTTTCTTAATTCAACTTGCTATAATTTCGTCCTTTACTGTTCGTATTTTGATAGCCATATAGGTGGACTTTCGTTAATGTCTCAAGCCCCACAATCTAGACTTAAAGAACTTATCACAAAAGGTAAGGAACAAGGTTACTTAACTTTTGCCGAGGTGAACGATCACCTGCCACAAGACATCATCGATTCTGATCAAGTTGAAGATATTATTCGCATGATCAATGACATGGGTATTCAGGTGTTTGAAAAAGCCCCCGATGCCGATGAATTAATGATGGCCGAAGCGAATACCGATGAAGATGCTGCAGAAGCTGCCGCACAGGCATTAGCAACTGTTGAGAGTGAAATCGGTCGTACCACTGACCCGGTGCGCATGTACATGCGTGAAATGGGTACCGTAGAACTGCTGACTCGTAAAGGCGAAATTGTTATCGCCAAACGAATCGAAGAAGGCATACGTGAAGTACAGCGCAGCGTTTCAGAATACCCACCTGCAATAAACTATTTATTGGAGCAATGGGATAATTTTGAAGCCGAAGAAGCGCGCCTAACCGATATCATCATTGGTTTCTTAGACCCGGATGCGGAAGAAGAACCCGCACCAACGGCGACCCATGTTGGTTCAGAACTTTCTAAAAACCAGTTAGCCGATGAAGACAAAACGTCTGATGATGACGAAGATGAAGAAGAGGAAGATACTGGACCAGATCCAGAACTTGCTCGTGAAAAATTCACCGAACTGCGCCGACTTTATGAAGCCGCCAATCAAATTATCGAAAAAAATGGTCGCAATAATAAAGATGCCCAAGCGGCAATCGACGACATTGCCGAATGCTTTAAAGAGTTCCGTTTAATACCGAAATTGTTTGATCGCTTAGTGAAAAACATGCGTAGTGTCATGGACCGTGTTCGTGTACAAGAACGCTTGATCATGAAGCACTGTGTGGTTGGTGCGGGTATGCCAAAAACCCATTTCATCAAAATTTTCCCGGGTCATGAAACTGAAACCCAGTGGTTAAAAGATGAAATTGCCGCAGGCCATGCTTATTCAGATAAATTAAAAATGGTATCTTTCGACATTGAACGTTGTATTTATAAACTGACGCACCTTGAAGAAGAAACCTATTTAAGCGTACAAAGCATAAAAGACATCAACCGTAGAATGTCGATTGGTGAAGCGAAAGCTCGCCGCGCGAAAAAAGAAATGGTTGAAGCGAACTTACGTCTGGTAATTTCCATTGCGAAAAAATACACCAACCGTGGTTTACAATTCCTGGATCTGATCCAAGAAGGTAACATTGGTTTGATGAAAGCCGTTGATAAGTTTGAATACCGTCGTGGTTATAAGTTCTCAACTTATGCAACCTGGTGGATCAGACAAGCCATTACCCGTTCAATCGCCGATCAGGCACGTACTATTCGTATTCCGGTACACATGATTGAAACCATCAACAAGCTAAACCGTATTTCTCGCCAAATGCTACAAGAGATGGGCCGCGAGCCCACTCCTGAAGAATTAGCAGAGCGTATGGTTATGCCGGAAGATAAAATTCGTAAAGTATTAAAAATTGCCAAAGAGCCAATCTCCATGGAAACGCCAATTGGTGATGATGAAGATTCGCACTTAGGTGACTTTATTGAAGATGGTAGCGGTGAATTACCAGTGGATGCCGCAACCACGGAAAACCTGAAAAATGCAACTCATGAAGTATTAGCAGGGTTAACCGCCCGTGAAGCAAAAGTGCTGAGAATGCGTTTTGGTATCGACATGAATACTGACCATACTTTAGAAGAAGTGGGTAAACAGTTTGATGTAACTCGTGAGCGTATTCGTCAAATTGAAGCGAAAGCGTTACGTAAATTACGTCACCCTTCACGCTCTGAGCAACTGAAGAGTTTCTTAGACGGCGAGTAAGCGTAAATCTTATAACGTATTGAAAAGGCCTGCATTTGCAGGCTTTTTTTATGGGTGAAGGTATTAATCACTTGCAGCATTGATTCCGCACACCTAAGATAAAGCATCGATAGCAATAAAAAAACTCCATGAGAAATTACTTAATAGCACTATTTATTCTCGGTCTATTTTCCCCGTCTGTATTTGCGGTTCAAGACGATTACTATGAACTTACCCTTTTTGTTGGTGAACGTACTTCCGATAGTTTTGAAGATGATGAAAGTCTTGAAGACGACGAAGAGTCATTTGAAGTGGACTTTCTTAATGATGCCTCAGCGGGTGCCATATTAGCCTGGCCATTTGATTATAACCGCCAGGGAGAGTTACTGTTTAGTCACTCCAGTACCGAGTTTGATGGTGATGTGGTGCTTGATGATATGGACGTTAGCATTAGCTATTTGCATCTTGGCGGCAACGTAACCATAAGCGGGGGCAAGGTACCCATTGTGATCAGTGGCGGTTTAGGAATAGTGCATTTAGCCCCAGGCGATAACTCCTTAGATAGTGAAACCAGACCTTCTGTCAATTTGGGTGTGGGCGCTCGCTTTGCCATTGCCGATGATGTTACTTTTCGTTTAGATGCGAGACTTTACGCCAGCTTGTTTGACAGTAATGGCTCAATATTCTGTTCTGGGGAGAGCTGTGTCATTCGCACCAATAGCAACCTTTGGCTACAAGGCGAGTTTACTGCAGGGTTTAGCTATCGATTTTAAATTAAATCACTAGTACCCATAATATATTTATCCTACTGGCTAGGAGTAAGGGAACAACTCACCTACACTGATATTATGAAAAATTTTACCAAAATAACAGCCGTCCTATTTCTGCTGCTCTTAGTGTTACATAGCCAAGCCGTATTCAGTCATGCCGAGCATGACAAAGCACGCTATGTGGCGCCTAACGGCGTTGACGCCGGCCGTTGTGATGACGTGACAGCGCCGTGTAAAACCATCAATTATGCCGCCCAGCATGCCAATAAAGGCGATCAAATTCGCTTAAGCAAAGGCAGTTACGCGATAGAAAATGTTGATACGCTGTTTTATCTGTTAAGCGATTTAGTGCCGATTAAAGCGAACTATCAACGTAGCGACAAATTTAGCAAACAACAAAGCAGCCATGTCACCTACCTCACCGGTGTCCCCATTGAATATGTACAGCAGCTTAGCGATAAAGGCTTTACCGTACTGGTAGACCGCAAAGCCGCCGCCAACACCAGCAAGAATAAAGCCCTGATACAAGCCAAACTCGCGGCCTATTCGCGTCTGCAAGAACAACAAAGCAATGTGGTTTGCGATAATGGTTTTGCCGGAGATCTTCCCTGCCAGAGCATCGATTTACTCGCCCACATTCCGTTAAACCAGTTTTCCACCAACCCGGCAGAAGGCAACGATATTTGGGGCCATTACGATTTAAATGATGGTAAAGAATACGCCATTATTGGCCTAAGCAACGGTATTGGCATAGTCGATGTGAGTGAACCCAGTGCGCCAAATATAATCACCACCATCGCCAGCGAAACCACCATTTGGCGTGACATCAAAATTTATCAGTACTTTGATGTCAACATCAACCAATGGCAAAGTTATGGCTATGTGACCGCCGATAATGCTTCGGTTGGCTTATTAATTTTAGATTTAACGCAACTGCCGAATACGGTCACGGTGGCCGCAACCGATAAAACCGATTTAAGTGCTCATAACGTTTATTTGAGTAATGTCGATTACTCCACCGGAGTCGCCATTACCGGCAGGCAACCTTACTTGCATATCGCCGGCTCGAATCAACATGGTGGCGGCTTTAATACCTATAGCCTTGCCAACCCAACCAGCCTGGTGAGCGTTTACAAACCCACAAATAACCGCAGCCAGTATACCCACGATGCCGCATCTATGGTTATCAATGATGAGCGTAAAGACAGCCAATGCGTCAATGGCACCGATCATTGCGAAGTCATGTTTGATTTCAACGAAAACGATTTTCAGTTGTGGGATAAAACCCAAAACAGCGCGCCGGCCAAATTAAGTAGCACCAGTTACACCAATGCTGCCTATGTACACTCGGGTTGGTACAGCGAAGATAAAATGTTCATGCTGGTGCACGATGAACTCGATGAACAAGATTTCGGCTTAAACACCACGTTACGGTTATTTGATATTACCGACTTAACCAACCCAACCCCACTGTCTACCTGGACCGGCAGTACCGCCGCCATTGACCATAACGGTTATGTGCGCGGTAATCGTTACTACATGTCTAACTATGAACGTGGTATTACCGTTATTGACCTCACCGACCCGACACTACCAGAAGAAGTGGGCTTTTTTGATACCTACCCTATTTCTGACAACTCGTCCTTTCACGGCGCCTGGGGGGTGTATCCGTTTTTACCCAGCGGCCATATTCTTGCCAGTGATATCAATAGCGGCTTGTATATTTTAAAAGATAACACCCTAGATGTTGCCCAGGGCAGCCTGAGTTTTAGCAACCGCAATTATTCCACCAGCGAAGGACAAAGCATACAAGTGAATGTACGCCGCAACAATCAGGCACAAGGCAATATCGAGGTAAACTGGGAGCTTGTTACCGGCTCTGCCAGCAGCGACGACTTTACTTTGGCCACTGGCAGCCTAAGCTGGGAAAACCTGGATAGTACCGATAAAACCATCACCATAGACGTTGCCAACGACGACCTTGCGGAGCCCTCTGAAGTGTTCTTTATCCGCCTGTTTAACCCCAAACATGGGGCAACGTTAACCAGCCCGAATTTAGTCACCATCACCATTGCCGCAACCGACGGTGCCAACACACCAATCGTGGATGCCGGAACCAATAAAATGGCCGTAGCAGGCAGCACAGTGAACCTTATCGCTACGGCAAGCGATATCGACAATGACGATTTAACCTACCTTTGGCAACAAACAGCGGGCGAGACAATAACCATTAACAACCCAGAGCAATTAAACGCCAATTTTACCGCCCCGCAAGCTAACGACATTTTGACATTTAGCTTCACCGCAACCGATGCCACCGGCTTAAGTGCCAGTGATACCGTGAGTGTAGAAGTAGAAATTGAGATCATCATACCTCCCCCAGAAAAACCAAGCTCTGGTGGCGGTAGTTATTATTATGGATTATTACTATTATTTGCGGCCATATATCGAAGAAAAGCAAAGAATTGCCTATAAAAACAGCAATCAAACCAACAACGAAAAAAATTTAAACAACAAGTGGTGACAACAAAATAAAAAATGCTTATACTTGCCGCCGCTTTTGGTTATTTTCATTAATAACACATCAAACAGCATTTCTTAAATGGCCCCTTAGCTCAGTTGGTTAGAGCACCCGACTCATAATCGGTAGGTCCGGTGTTCAAGTCACCGAGGGGCCACCATTTTTCTCTTACAAATCTTCGATTTAGTTCAGACCGTCCGACTTATGGATTTTGGGTTTCGCCCAGATTCGCATTTATTCATTTTCAATATTCTTCTGTTTTTCTACATCGGGGAAATGCGCTGCACCCCCAAAACTTGTTGCCACTGTTAGGGCCTTTTTTAGCTGTTCTAACCAACATTTTATTACCGCAACTAGTACAAGCTTTATCATTCAACTTTGGTAGTGCGTCAATAGGTCTATTAATTGATACTGAATCAATCATCCCCTTTAACTGGGTACCCCCTATCAACTCAAGGGGTTTCCCTTTGGCGAAAACATACGACTCACCTGTATACGTACCCGAGCACATAACAATTGCTCTATCAGCACCTTCAGCAACCATAACACCGTATAGCTCCCTAACGGTTTTGACACCTATCTTCTGTGTTCGCCATTGCTTGCATTGAACTATAACTTTTTCACCATTGCGCTTTAGAATTAGGTCAATACCACCATCAGCACCAGGTTGCGTTTCGTAAACTCGATACCCAAGCTTTTTATAAACTTCACCTACGAGCATTTCAAACTCTCGCCAAGTGATATTTTTTAGAGGATCTTTCTGTGATTCGAAAGCATTAAGGAAGCCAAAAATGCCATTACCTGACATTCTTGGTATTAGAGATTTACGATGAAGTGATTTGAAAAATGTCACAACAGCAATGAATGCAATTAATAGCGATATAGGCACAGCCAAATTAGATATGCCGTTAGCAAAGCTTCTAAATGCAGCTGACTGAAAGTGCATTGAAGGTATTTGATATTTGAAAAATATATAACTGAGGTAACTCAATATCGCATTTACCCACCAAGGTAAAATCAACAATAATTCTATTATCGAACCATTCCTTTTCGCCACAGTTAATCCCTTAAATTAAGCTTATGATTTAATTTAACTTGTTATTAAATTTTTTTAAACGCTTTTGTGAAATTAGTTAAATGTTGATAAAATCTTATATGCTCTTTTGAGTTAAGCTTTGCTCTATTTGTTTGAAACGGTTTGGCTATATACCCCCAATTTCCCTGCATTGAAAAAAATAGCACATAATCTATATCTTCACCTTTCCATTTATTCTCAACATAAATATCTTCATCAATAGAGTTTATCGCTTTAACTTGAATCCGGTAAAAGTTAGTGTCATCAGCCACTAATAAATCAGTTTTTTTACCATAATCAACCATAGGCATGAAAACTTCCCAGCCATCTTCGGTGAACCAACTTGCAGCAAGGGTTTCGTATGAAATGTGTTTGTAGTGATTTAAAGCAGGTAATGTACGATTTGCATTTTTAATAGGCACAGTAATATCCAATATAAAATTGATGCCATAGGACAATAAAAGGCCTTTTGTCTATGAGCCGGGCATCCTACGGAATAACCCCCAATTAAATATCACCATACAACCGTTTGGTATTGTATCTAATAACAAAGGCTGCCAAGCCCTGCATTCGCCCATCAAGGTATCCTGCATAAAGTTATTATCAGACCTATTGGCCTGTGATAAAGATTGAATATAAGTTAACCGCTTCACTTTCAAATTGCAAGTTGCATATGTAATCAAAGTGACATTCTATGTTTTTTTTCAGGCGAGACAATTTTAATAATTAAGCAGTTATAGACCCGATATTAACCTTAATTGTTATGATATATCTAAATTTAACTGCAATCTCGCGTTACGTCAGAAATTGAAGATTTTGGAAACAATTTTCCTGCTCCACCTAAATAAAAATCAGCTTGTGAACCACTTTCATTTTCACTAATAAAGATGATTGCCCAATAATAAGAACCATTAATAATATCTACTTCGATAGGTTTGGTGTCAATGTCAACAATTAAAGGGTCTAAAGAACCAGACAAATGAAGACGTGCATTACCATCGATACAACGTGCTAGTTTAACAGGGCTATAGGAGCTAACAAAACTTCCTTTTATTCCTCCACTAAGTGTTTCTTTGTGCGTATTTGAACAAGCTGATATAAATAATATCGACACAATAAGCACTCCTTGTTTCAAGTAATTCATTTTTTCACCATTTAAATGTTTAGAGTTATTTTAAGTGTAATGGACAATTCTTTTTATTCAATTTTCTTCTAATAACAGCACGTTACAACAGCACCAGAATTAAACCCTATTAAAAATAAATTGTAATTTAGACTTAGCTTATTCAAATTTACCTTTACACTACTCATCTCTAGGCATCCGACCGGACCGTATAGGAAATTGGTGAGAGTAAGTTGTGTGGGAATTCACTGGTTGTAGCTGGGGGAATTGATAGACCTAATTGGTTGGTTAAGCCCAAAATAAATAAGACAACCACTGTAACAAATGAAAAATGTCCATAATGCGAGGGTTAAAACAATAACATTTATAGTCCGGTTTTCTTCTTTAGGTATTTTTCGTGTAGGAAAGTAAAATTTGCACCATTTACCGAAGTTTGGACAAACTAATCCTTCAATAACAAAATTATCAACTCTTCCTTGAGTTAAAATGGGTTAACTTATTAACATAGGTTATTGTTAATAGAACAAAAAACAGATATATGGTATTAATAACTAAGTGTTATATCGCTATTAATGAAAGGATTCTATGAAGACCCTTAGGAATATTAAGCCAACTCCCGAACAACTTAAATTAATCACCATGCTCAGACCTGGAACAAGGATTATTAGAGGCTCTGCTGGCAGCGGAAAAACAACAACATCAATATTAATGCTTAAAACAGCTTTAGGCTATCTATTGGATTACAAAAGAGAGCAGCTCCAAACAGCTCCAATAAAAGTAAAAGTATTTTCTTTTAATAAAACCCTTGCTGCTTATGTCACGGATTTAATTGCAGAAACCTCAAGCCAAATAGGCGCGAATCCTGGTGAGTTAGAGCTTGATGTGTCTACTTTATCCCTCTATTTATATAAGAAAATACCTTTCGGTAAAAGATTGGTTGATAAGAACACCATAAATCGATTAATCAATCAGTCTTGCATAAATATAGGCCTGCCACAGCAATTTATACATGATGAAATAGAATATTTATTGGGTAGAATCGATTTAAATAATGTAGATGATTACCTTACTATAGAAAGGGTCGGGAGAGGAAGCAAACCTCGTTTGACGCAGAATCAACGGCAAAAAATACTAGAACAAATTATCAAGCCATACATACACCATAAAAACAGTCTAAATTTAGTTGACTGGAACGACCTTGCATTTTTTGCAAGTAAAACAAGGCTTGATACATTCGATGTTGTAATTATTGATGAGGCACAGGATTTTTCAGCAAATCAATTAAAAGCGATATTAAACCAATTAACAGCTAAATCCTTCACAACTATTGTATTAGATAGTGCACAACAAATTTATAAACGAGGATTTACTTGGAAAGATATTGGAGTAAAAGAGCCAACATACTTTAGGTTAAATCAGAATTACAGAAATACATTTGAAATAGCTAACTTTGCAGTACACCTACTCAAGAATTCGGGTGTTAATTTAGATGACGACGCAACTTTACCTGCCTTAGATACTATTCTTCGCCATGGGGATTTACCTATAATCGTTCAAGGAAAGTTCCGTAAGCAGCTTGATGAAGCTTTAAGGTATATGAGAGAGAATATCGACTTATCAACTAAATCAGTGTGTTTCCTACATCCTAAAGGGGGTGGTTGGTTTGATTTCGTTAAGGCTAAACTTAAAAGTGCATCAATTGATTTTGTAGATCTAACTAGAGCTGATAGATGGCCTTCCTCTAATGTTAATGTTGCATTGTCGACGATACACTCAGTAAAAGGGCTAGAATTCGATTACGTTATAATGATCGGCATTGAGGATGACCATTTCATTTTCGAAGAAACTGATTGTGAAGACAGTAATTACGTATCATCAATAAAATTAATATCTATGGCTATAACTAGAGCAAAGGAAAATGTAATACTCGGGTATAAAGAAGATACGAAACCGCGTTTTATTAGTTATTTAGAGAAAGGGACATATAAGGGACAGGGAACCAATGATTAAATCAGTAGCCGAAAGTAAAAAAATAACTGATATTTTACACTTTACATCCAATTCAGGGCTTCTAGGTATATTAGCATCAGGTGCTGTACTACCAAACTCAGAACTAAAAGAAGAAGATACATTGGCCTTTGTTTTTAAGCAAAACTCTGAAAAAAGAAAAGAAAGAAACCTCAAATGGTTAAAATATGTCAATTTATCAGTAACAAAACTCAATAAAGAATTTTTTTCATACTCTGAAAATCGTCATAGAAGTGTAGATCAATTTTGGTGCATACTTTCATTCTCTCCTAGTTTACTTAATGATGATGGAGTTTTTTTTACTACGACCAATAATATTTACCCTTCTTGCTTAAGAGGGGAAGGGGTAAGTGCTTTCGGTAGGATGTTTAATAATAGCATTGAAGGAAAGTTCCAAAAAACGATTAGTCGAACTATTGAACATAAGGAGTCTTGGACGACTTGTGAGCAAGCGGAGATACTGTATCCAGGAAAGCTTTCGTTAGATTACCTTCAGTCCATATATGTAAAGGATATTCAATCCAAACATATTGTAAAATCACAACTAGCAGCTCTAAATTTAAAGCACGATGTAGTTGTATGTCCTGCAAAATTTAAATAAGGGTAAACGGTATAAATATAATGAATAATATTCAATTAGAACAAATTGTTAATTCCGCACTTTGGGCTGCTTATGGTGATGCCTTAGGTTTTATTACTGAATTAGCAGATAAAAAAATATTAAAAGCTCGTACTGGTTTAACCAAAGTTACAGAGCTTGTTAGCTGGAAAAGAAGCATTGGTGGTAAATTCGGGACAACAATTACATTACCAATCGGTGCATATTCAGATGACACTCAACTTCGATTATCTACCTCTCGTTCAATAAAAAAGAATGGCCACTTTGCCATTCATGCATTTTCCAAAATCGAAATTCCCGCCTGGCAAAATTATGCTTTAGGTGCAGGCAGAGGCTCAAAAGTTGCGGCTAGTAATCTATCTAAAATAAACTCATCCTGGTTAAATAATTTCTATTCAAAAGATGGAATTGATTATGTAAACGGTGGGGGGAATGGTGCCGCAATGAGAGTTCAACCTCATGTTTGGTCTGCTTCTAATCTTGAAGATGTTGAATCTTATTTGTTAGATGTTATTCGGAATAGTCTTACAACACATGGCCACCCCAGAGCCATAGCAGGGGCTGTTTTTCATGCTCTTTCTTTATCTTATGCATTAATAAACAAGTCTCCTCCAAATACATCAGATTTAAGAGTATATAATAAATGGACTTTGAAGATTCCATCTTTAATTGCAAGTGACTCAAATCTATCGACGGTCTGGATGACTCAATATGAGAACTCAACAGGAAAAAATTTAACTCATGAATACCGATTGGTTTATGATGAGATTAATAGCTATATTGATACAATTGAAGAATGGCAAGCAGGTGGCAATTTAAAGTACGCAGATCTAGCAAGTAAATTAAATTTATACGACGAAAAGACAAGAGGTTCGGGTTCATTAACTTCAGTTGCAGCATCCGCTGCTGTTATGCTTATTTATAATGGTCCAATAGAAGAGTTATTTATAGAAATAATAAACGAACTTCACACTGATACTGATACGATTGCAACAATGGCAGGTGCAATTTTGGGAGCTTTCATAGGCGCAAGGCCATCTCAACGGCTACAAGATGATGAATACATAGTTCAGGACGCATGTCGCTTATTTGACATTAGCAAAAATGATTCTCAAGTTGATTTTAATTACCCTGATTCGATGACTTGGAAAAATCCAAGTTCAATTGTAGATTATATCAATACAGACAATGGAAGGTTGAATTTTCATCCGTTTGGGGACTTAAGAGTAATATCTGAAGCATTCCTTAGTAGAGCAAAAAATAATAATTTTTGTAACCAGTGGGTTATTTCACCTGTAGGTCAAAGCTTCTTAATAAAAAGGCGAAATGTAAAGATTGAAGAAAGCACTTTTTCGGAGCAGGAGTCATTGATTTTTTCTGGTGATACATCTAAGAAATTAGTCATCACTACACCTAAAATCGCCCCCCCTATAATAAGTCATGATGTTGATACAACTGAAACCTCTTCTATAAATCAAGATCCTAATATTGACGAATTAGTTTTAGCAGCAAAAGAAAGTAACTTTAACCCTAAGGTTATAGGTGAGCATATAATTATTATTGCAAATTCTATATTAGGTACTAATGGCGTAATTTCTTATAGTGCAATCATTTCAAATAAAATAAACACATAAAGCTTGATAGTTGATAGTAAGGTTTGAATCGACGTCAGATGATCACCTATCAAACCTTACTTACAATAATAAACAGGCCACCCACTGTAACTGAAAATTACAGTTACTAATTAGGGCTATCCATACTATATTCGCCAAAGAAACAAAGTAAACGTATGGGGATCGACACCTAGCCGCGCTTAACATTCCATGGTAGCAACGGCTCAAGGTTATTTGGTTGCTCAGCAATATGCTGTAAGCAAGTGGATATATAGTCGTGC
>MABC01000044.1 GCA_002162925.1 Thalassotalea sp. 42_200_T64
AAGAGCCCGAATATAAGCACGCATCTAATATTTTTAATATTTTTACTTGTACAATATGAGGAGTCCATATAAGCGGTTGCCGAGAATAACCATTACTACATAACTGCGCCTTGTATTGGAATCGCTCAAGAACTCTGAAACCTGCATCTTGAAGTGGAGCGGGTATAGATCAATCCAATATTCGTTTACCGTTTAAACAGCCAGTTATTTTAATAACTGGCTGTTTGTTTTCTAGGCACTTACCCGGCGATCAATCAATATCAGTTGACACTTAAGAGCTAAGCATCGAAACTGCTTGTCTAAAAGATTTATACCAAGCTCAATAATTTATTAATAAAGGAAATAAAGTGCAATTTACCTACATTCAAGATCAACAAGAATTGCTTCGATATTGTCAGCAAGTTAGTCATGCTGAGGTCTTAGCCGTTGATACTGAATTTGTCCGTACCCGTACCTTGTATCCGAATCTTGGTTTAATTCAAGCCTATGATGGCAATGAACTGGCGTTAATCGATCCCGTTGCCATTGATGATTTAGAGCCGTTTTGGCAATTATTGCGCGATGAGTCATTGCTGAAAGTTATCCACTCATGCTCAGAAGACCTGGAAGTATTTCTTCAATCAGGTAATTGCAAACCGGCGAATATGATCGATTCGCAAGTGATCATGTCATTTTTAGGTCATGGCTTATCCATGGGCTATGCGGCGATGATCAAACATTATCTCGATCTTGAGCTTGATAAAAGTGAATCGCGTACCGATTGGATGAAACGGCCATTAAGCGAAAGCCAGATGCATTATGCGGCCGCCGATGTACTGCATTTACATCAAATTAGTGAACGCTTGTTTAGTGATATTCACCAGGTTGGTTTTTATCAGGCAGCCAAACTAGAGTCACAACAACAAATTGAAAAAAAATTCACCCCGATTGACGCCGATTTGTTATACCTTGAAAATAAACAGGCGTGGAAATTACAACCCCAGCAATTGTTATTTTTGCAACATTTATTGGTCTGGCGTTATGAGCAAGCGGTTCAGCGTAATTTACCGTTAAGTTTTGTCGCTAAAGAACATACCTTGATGATTTTGGCACAACGTAACCCGCAAAGTGTCGGGGCGATGGCCAACTATGACGGTGTCGATATTCTGGATGTGCGCCATAAAGGCAAAGCCATGTTAAATGTATTGAAAACAGCCAATAAAGAGCCGGTTGAAGTGTATCCGTCAAAGTTAACTCGTCTGGATTCTTACCCCAATTATAAGCAAGTATTTAAGGCGGTTAAGCAAAAAATTGCCGTACTTGCCAAACAACAAAATTTAGATCCGCAAATTGTTGCCGGCAAAAAGCAAATTCATCAGTTTTTATCATGGTTTTGGCAGTTGAACCAGCAGAAAATCGAAAAGGTTGACCTGTTAACTGGCTGGCGTGGTAAGTTATTTGCGAAAGATTTGGCTGAATTTTCCGGTAATGGTTTTTAATCAATAATCGCGCTAATTTCACTTTCGAGAACCGCGCATTTAATGGTATATTTTGCTTATTATGTAATTACAGTGATTTAGCCATGTTGTGTGCGATTTATAAAAGCTCAAAGAAACAAGAAACCTATTTATACGTGTTGAAACGTGATGATTTTTCAGCGGTGCCAGAAGCCTTGCTGACTACCTTTGGCACTCCGCAATTTGTTACCTTGCTAAACCTTGCCAACCGTGCCAAATTAGCATTAGCAGACATCGAAAAAGTAAAAGCGGGTATGCAACAGTATGGCTTTTATTTACAACTGCCACCACCGACGGAAGATTTATTAAAAACGCACCGTGCCAGTAACGGTAGTGATGATTTAACGGAGTAAAAATGAACCTGAAAAAACGCCTGGCCGCCTTCCTCTTTGCCAGTTCAGCCTTATCTTCTCTGGCAGCAACTGCGCAAGTTGCTGCACAGCCTCAGCAACCAGCCAAAATTAGCTTCGAAAATTATGTCGTGCAATTAAAGCAGCAAGCGATTGCCAAAGGCTTTTCGAGCGAATTAGTTGAACAGAGCTTCAAAAACGTTACTTTCCATAAGCGTGCGGTAAAAGCGGATAAAAACCAGCCTGAGCATGTTGAAACGTTAGAAACGTATTTACCTAAGAGAGTCTCTGACTGGAAAGTCGATAAAGCCCGGGAAATGTTGAAAACCCATAGTAAAGAGCTCTCTAGAATTGGCAAACAATTTGGTGTACAACCACGTTTCATCGTATCTTTATGGGCATTAGAATCAAATTTTGGCAAAATTACCGGCAATTACAGTGTGGTTTCCGCGTTATCGACCATGGCTTATGAAGGCCGACGAGAAACGTTTTTTAAAAGCCAGCTTTTTGATGCACTCACCATTTTGCAGCAAGGCCATATTAAAGTTGAAAATATGAAGGGTTCTTGGGCTGGCGCTATGGGCCACAATCAGTTTATGCCAAGTTCATTCTTAGCCTATGCTGCCGATGGAGATGGTGACGGTAAAAAAGATATCTGGAACAACACTTCCGATGTATTCGCTTCAATTGCCAATTACCTGAAAAAAGTTGGCTGGAATAGTGATATTACCTGGGCAAGACAAGTACAATTGCCGGCAGATTTTGATTACAGCTTAGCCATTCCACAAAAAACCGGCGGCCGTAAACCCTGGTTAACACACTGGTCTCGCACTGAGATGAAACTTGCTGACTGGAATAGCGTCGGCGTGAGAAAATATAATGGTGGTCAACTGCCAAAGGTTGACATCAAAGCGGCGATGGTTTTTCCTGACGGTGAACAAGGCCGCGCGTATTTAGCCTACGACAATTACAAATCACTAATGCATTGGAATTTATCTTACTATTTTGTCACCAGCGTTGGCCATTTAGCCGATAGAATTAAATTCGATCGGTAATTTCCTGCCGTTATCATTGAAGATGCAGCTTTTCTGCACTTTCAATGGTGACGGGTGTATACTGTATCATAGTTATCTAAGTAACCTGAACTCATGATAATGAGTGCTGCTTATTTCGAATTCAGCTTAAGTATATTACCCACTTTAACCAGTGGGTTTTGAGGTTTATGTGTCCCGTAAAAAATCTTTGAAAAAACCGAATGAAGTCACCCAACCAATCGAGCCTTTTTGGCAAACTAAATCATTGAGTGAAATGACCGAAACTGAATGGGAATCTTTGTGTGACGGTTGCGGTAAATGTTGTTTGCATAAGATTATCGAAGAAGAGATTGATGCTGACAGTGAGCTAGAAGACGAGGGCTTACAATCGCCTACCGATTATATTCGCGAAGGTGAAGAGATGCTCTATACCAACGTGGTGTGTTATTTGCTAAATGACAAAACCTGCCAATGCAGTAAATATACCGAGCGCACTCGGTTGGTGCCGGATTGTGTGAAACTGACTCAACAAAACCTTGACGATATCTTCTTTATGCCAGATAGCTGTGCTTATCGTCGCCTGCAAGAAGGGCGTGGATTACCGTCATGGCATCCGCTATTACATAAAGGCAAAAAATTGGCAATGCACAAAGCAGGCATGTCGGTTCGTGGCAAAGTGATAAAAGATAATGAAGTGGATTTACAAGCCTATGAAGAACATTTGGTTACCTGGCCGTTGGCGGATATCGATTAACTGATTTTTAAATTAAATTATAAACCTTATGCACGCATTTCATCGCCTTTATCAACAACGCAAAAGCATTAGCACGAAAGCATACAAATCTCGAGGCTGGAAGGTTAAGCGCTGTGATTTTTGCCGTTTAGCCGAGCAATATTGTATTTGCCAATTACGCAAACAAAGCAACAGTCGTTGCAGTTTTTTACTGTTGATGTCGGATGATGAAGTCTTAAAACCTAGTAATACTGGGCGATTGATCGCCGATATCATTCCCGATACCCATGCTTTTATTTGGCATCGCACTGAGGTAGATGAGAAATTATTATCTGTAATAGAAGACGATAAATATCAGCCTTTTTTGGTCTTCCCAAGTGAGTATGCAGGCGAACGACCGCGCGTGTTTAAACAGCAACCTGACGTTATTGATCACAATAAAATACCACTTTTTATCTTGATTGATGCCACCTGGCGACAAGCGAAGAGAATTTTTAGAAAAAGTGAGTATTTGGCGCAGCTACCAATAGTGTCTATTGAGTCTGTAATAACAGAGTCGGTATTGGCTGAGTCTGCAATTGAGTGTGCTAATCCTGTCAACAATAGCGCTGAGCAAGTTAACACTGAGCAAGTTAACGAAAAACAACATGCCACCGTGCTCAATTACGACTCAAAATACCAGTTAAGAAAAGCTGAGAAACCAGGACAACTAGGCACTGCCGAAGTTGCCGCCAAGGTATTGCAATTGTTCGGTGAAAATGAAAGTGCAAAACTGCTCGATCTTTGGTTTGATGTCTTTAGTTTTCGCTACCAACAAGCCGTAAAGCAAACCAATAAAGCCAATCCACGAGCGGTTGAAAATTATCAACAATATGTCAGCGAACGAAAACTAAAATAGCGGCTCTGTAACCTGCATCTGAAATATACCACCTGCATTAGCTCTGACTTTGACGATATATTCAGACCGGCCCATAAAATTGTAGTGATCAATCAACATTTATTTTAATTAAACAATCTATTGCAACTGGCGTGTTTTTTAGCGAAAGTAAAGCATGTTAATACAGAGTTTTAGGTGAACTATGGTAATGCAAACGCTTCAACCTTCAATAAAAATCAGTCCTCAGTCTAAGATATTCTCAGCGCTATTTATGGCTCTAAGTTTCAGTTGTTTCGCTGAAGATGAGATCTTTATCGCTGAGTTAAAGCAGGATAAAGTCATTTCAGTTAAAAATATAACGAAACGATCGGGTTATGACAATCAACCACATTTTACTCCAGACAATAGCCAACTTTTCTATACCGCTATGTACGGTGAAGGTGATGACGCTCAAACTGACAGCATCAGTTATGATATTAAAACGGGAATCAGCACAAATTTGACTAATTCTTTAGCCAGTGAGTATTCACCTACTGTGATGCCTGGCAATCAATCGTTTTCGGTGATTTATGTTGGCGAAGATGGTCGCCAAAGGCTGTCTAAATATCCCCTAAATGGAGGACAGGCCAGTTCTTTAGTGACTCAGCTAAACAAAAAATTTAAAGACATTGGTTATCAGGTTTGGCTAAATAAAGATGAATTATTATTGTTTGTGTTGGCACAACCGATGCAGCTGCAACGAGTAAACCTGAGCACTGGCAATGCTCATATATTGGATACAGACATTGGCAGGACCTTAAGGAAGTTGCCTAGTAGTAGACTTTTTAGCTACACCAAAGCCAAGGCCGATAAATGGCAGTTACACGTTTATGATCCGAAAGCGGGTTCCATTGCCGAAAAAACCACCTTGCCAATGGATAACATGTACTATGCCTGGCATCGCAATGGCCATTTACTCTCGGCTGATAAAGCGGTAGTGATGAAAACTGATATTTGGCAAACCAAAGCTATCTGGCAGCCTTGGATTGATTTTTCAAACTACTGTTCTGGCAGCATCACTCGTATGGATATGGCAAGTAATGGCGCTATGTTGGCGTTTGTTTGTAATACGGAATAAAGGAAAATTTAAGTAAAGCACGTTTTGAAGCAAGGGGGTGTTAGGCGAACGCCGGGACCCCCTAAATTCAAAACGTGCTTTGATAACATATTAATTTTACAAGCTTATAACTTTCCCCGTCTCTCGATACTTTTTCGCATTATCAACATAATGCTTAGCCCCGTTGGCTATCATCTCCCTATGCTCGGCTGATAATTCTTTAACAATTTTACCCGGACTGCCAAGTACCATGGAACCATCCGGTACCATCATGTTTTCGGGGATTAAGGTATTGGCACCGATCAAACACTCTTTACCTATCGTTGCGCCATTTAGCACTACGGCATTCATTCCCACCAAACTGCCATCACCTATGGTGCAGCCATGTAACATGACTTTGTGGCCTATGGTGACGTTTTTTCCGATGAACAGGGGAGCGTTAGCATCGACATGTAATACACTGCCATCCTGGACGTTGCTATTTTCGCCTATGGTAATGGTGTCATTATCGGCTCTTATCACTACGTTAAACCAAATGCTGGCATTATTTTCAAGGGTAACTTCGCCGATTAAGGCTGCGTTTGGTGCGACAAAATAATCACCGTTAAAATGTGGTTGTTTATCGCCTATTTGGTAAATCATTTATCATCCTTATCTTTTTATACAATAAAACTTGCTATTATTTATATAGTTATCAAATGATAATATAACTCGAAATTTGGAAATTTTAAAGATATGTTGTTATATTGAATATACCAGCTAAAGTTTTTAGTAGAATAATTTTTGTAATTTGGTTGTAGTAGGGTCAAAGCTCTAATAAAGGACGTTAATAATAATGACAGACCACAAAGAAGATATCATCGATCGTCGCCAAAATAGTCGAATAAATATGGAGCAAGAACTCGTCGATATTACTTGGCTCGACGGCGGTGGTCAGGCGCATCAAGTAAAATGTTTATGTGATGATTTTTCCAGAGGTGGTATGCGGATAGAGCATGATTTCGCTATCAGTGTAAATACCGTGGTGAATTTTAAATTTCAAGCCGACCACCCAGAAAGTCGCACTATACCTGCGACCGTAGTCCGTTGCCTGGAATTAATTAATGGCAAATTTTCGATTGGCTTTAAAATGCATGAGCAGTAATACAACAGCTGTAATTAGTAAACCCGGATAAAGAATAATAAGCAAGGAAATAATTATGATTTTGTTAGTTGGCGGGGAAAAGGGCGGTAGTGGTAAAAGTTGTTTGGCGCAAAATTTAGCCGTGTTTTTTGCCAAAGAGTTAGAAGCAACTGTGCTTATAGCTGATTGCGATCCACAACGAACAACTTCAGATTGGATCCAGGCGCGCAATAACGACCCAAAGTTAGAAACCATTAACTGCATTCAGCTTTATGGTAAAATTCGTAATGATTTGCTTAGCCTTAATGAACATTATGATTATGTTGTTGTTGATTGTGGCGGTTCGGATAATCTGGCGCTACGCGCTGCTATGTCGGTAGCTAACCACGTGCTCATTCCTATGCGGCCTAAACGTCGCGATATTAAAACCGCAACACACATGGAAGATATGCTTAGTACCTGTAAAATGGTCAACCCGAAGATGATAGCATCGTTTGTGATAACCCAATGCCCTTCGCTACCGAATCAGGCTCCTCGCATACTGGAAGCCAAAGAAGTCTGTGCGTCTTTTGGCATTAATGTTTTAGATTCAATTACCTATGCACGTAATATTTACGATGACAGTGAAGAAAAAGGTACGTCTGTGTTTGAGGTTGAACCCGATGGCAAGGCGGCTAATGAAATTCGTAACATAGCCAATGAAATGCTGGCGATCAAACAGGAGATAAGTTATGAGTTTGGCTGATCTTAAAAAACAGCACGCCTCTAAAATCAGACGCAATTTTACTGTGGATGAATTTATTGATGATGCCACAAACTATGCTATGGGTAAGTCACAAATTATTGATGCCGATATGCAGACGCAAACGGACCTGTTAAGTAAAAAAATTGCCGAAAAAATAGTGCCCTGTAAAGATAAGCCATTCAAGAAGGCTACTTTTACCTTAAGTGAAGATATCATTTCTCAACTCAATGAACTATCCGCGAAAACATCAATTTCTAAGTCGAGGTTATTGCGAATTTTAGTCAATAACTTTTATTACCTGGAAAATCCTAATAAATTAATTGTCTCGAAAGTAAAATAGCGAATTAACTTTGATTATTTATACCCGTCGCCATTCAAAGTGCGGGATTTCAGTGGGATTTAAAAGCAATTTAGGCAAGGCATTGAATTTAGAGAATGGTTGTTCTCGGCTTTGGCATCCTGCGTCGCCCTACCTTCTGCATCCATGCAGTCGCAGTTCAATTTAATAACGCGGCATAAATTGCTTTTAAACCCATCGAAGAAGCGCTTGAGCGATCCCACTACTTCGTTGTAGCTATTTGTAAGGGAATGACCATTACTACATAACTACGCCTTGTATTGAAATCGCTCAAACACTCTGAAACCTGCATCTTGAATGGCGACGGGTATAACTCAAGGCGATGTGGTAACATCGCCTTGAATTATTTTTAAAGATTAAATTTTCAAATTTTATGCGCTTAGATAAATATATTTGCCGTTGTACTGAACTTAGCAGAACCGAAGCAAAAAAATACCTGAAACGTGGAGCTGTGCTGGTCAATGGCGAGGCGATTAAAGATCCTGGCTTTCAAGTCTATGAAGAATCGGTTGTTACCTTAGGCGGGAATTTACTCAGCTTTGCCAGTGCTCGATATATCATGTTATACAAACCACAAGACTGCATTTGCTCAAACGTAGACGAACTATACCCCTCAGTTTTACACCTGGTAGACGTGGATCGTGCTTTTGATTTGCATATTGCCGGACGTTTAGATGCCGATACTACCGGTTTGGTACTTATCACCGATGACGGTCAATGGTCACACCAAATAACCGCACCGAAAAAAGAATGCCATAAGCGTTACCGGGTACAATTATCAAAACCAATTTCCGCGGATGCCGTTGAGCGCTTTGCGCATGGCTTACAGCTACAAAATGAAGCCAAGTTAACCAAACCCGCAACCCTTGAGGTATTAGCGGAAAAAGAAGCATTGTTAACCATTTCAGAAGGCAAGTACCATCAGGTAAAGCGTATGTTTGCGGCGACAGGAAATAGGGTGATAGGCTTACACCGGGAACAAATCGGTGCGATAGCATTGGATGGCGAATTAGAAATAGGCCAGTGGCGTTATTTAACCGAAGATGAAATCAGCTCAGTATAATAAGGGAGTATTGCTTATCCCTAGTTTAGGTTATTTAACTTTATATTGATTAGACAAGGGATCGTACTGATACCCCATCATCGCCATTTTCTCTGTTAATAACTGTTCATTAAGCTCATAACGAGAAACCAGCTCTTCGACACTGCTGCATTCAATCCTTAGGCGTTCATTGATAATGCCAAATAAAATGTGACTGTCCAGGCTTAATAAATTATTGATTTCCAATTGACTCTCCATAAGTTCTGCAAACGTTAATTAAAGTATAATCGCAATTTCGTCAAAACCATGAATTTTTCGTTGGATAAATATTATTTGATGATCTTAATGATCTGTTTAAATTGATTGCCTTCTGCAACACCTAATAGCTCAAATAAGGCCATTTCAGTACTCGTTAAGGTAATGCCCTGACTTTGCATTTTTAACAAGGCAATTTGTTTATTTGACTGCGTTCTCGACGCCACTGCATCGCTCACCAGTTCCACATGGTAGTTAGCCGACAATAAATCCATAGCCGTTTGATAAACACACACATGAGCTTCAATACCGGCAATGAGCACTTGCTTTCTGCCCAAGTGCTCAAGCTGGTTAACAAAGTGTTGCTCTTGATAGGCACTGAAACTCATTTTACTGATCGGTTTTTGCCCCACCAATAAGCTGCTAATCAATGGGATCGTTTGGCCGATCGCTTGCGGATTTTGTTCTAACCATATGGTGGGGATATTGAGGATTTGCAAACTTTTAATGAGTTTTTGCAAATTGCTAAACAACGTTTGTTTATCATGCATTAACCCGGCAAGGTTACCTTGCACATCCACCAGTACAAATACCGTATCGTCTTTATTTAACATTTCTCATCGTTTTTAGTTAATAGCTGTTGATTTCAGTAAACATTGGTCTTACTTTTTCGATAACTGTTCAAATATTGCCAGCTGTTCAGCGGTTGCCGGCAATTGGTGTTTTTCTTTCCACTCGCTGTAAGACATACCATAAACTTGTTCTCTGGCGGTATCGATATCTATGGTTTCACCCAGTTTCTCCGCTTCGGCAACCGTCCATTTTGAAAAACAGTTTCGACAAAAACCGGCTAAATTCATCAAGTCGATATTCTGCACATCTTTACGTGAATCTAAGTGTTTTAACAGGCGACGAAATACCGCCGCTTCAATTTCAGTTTGTTTATCTACGGTCATGATCATTTTCTCTACGGGTAATTTACGGACTAACCGGCTGATATCCTGCTGGTGCTAAGGTATCTGATTCAGGTATTTCTATTGCTTCAGGTTTTTGGTGACGACGGATCTGCACTATCATCCCGATGTAAGGATGATCAAAATAATGCACTTCACCACTGATCACCCGACGATTTTGTTTAAACGGGATCAATATTTGGCCAGCAGTGCTATGCTCACCATCAGCAAAACTGTTTTCAACTTCAGCAATGACATTAAATTCACTGTTTATAAATAAATAGTGATTGAGGTGTACTTTGAACAACCCATCTATTTCCCATGTTTGCGGCAATTCTGCATTGTTGATTGGAGTAACATTGCTAAGTTCTTGCTCACTAAACAGTGGCGTAATGTCTCTCTGTTTTAACAAGCGGGTGGCTTCGCTAAGGTTGCTATTGCCATCCTTGATGTCAGTAATGATTTGACTGATATGCGCACGGGTTATTTGTTGTTTTTGTTGTTCAGATAATTGCAATAGCGGCTCTAGTTCTACCTTAACTTGGCTTTCTTTGGCAATTAAGCCTAGATTCTCGCCAGCAAGCAAACGTACCGGTATTGCCCGATTTCTATCAACGACAGCTTGTCGCCAACCGATATGCAGCACCGGTCTGAATTCTTTTGAGCGACGTAAAGATTTATGGATATGGGTTAATTGTAAACTGCTTTTATCCAATAAATATGGCACTTTGGCGTACAAGTCTTCGCTACCTGAAATGGTACGAGGAATTTGATAAAATTCATTATCGACAGTATTTTCAAACAGATCCAGATCATGTTTTTTACAAGACAATGATAATGCTTTGAGTTGTTGCTCAACGCTTGCTAAGGTTGTTTTTTCTGTATTCTGTTCTGCATATGGTTCTTGGCTAGCACTGGTATCCTGGATTGGCTCAAGTTCATTTTCAGTGTCCACGTGCTGTTGCTGACTAACGTACTCGTCATTGCGTTGCTCAGCATTTTCATCCTGCTTAGTATCCTCAGCTAGGGCTTCTTCGCTACAATTTTTTAGCTGCTGTTGAAAAAGAGTAATACGTTGTAGGTGCCGGTTCAATAAATCAATATTGGCAGGCGCTTGTGCGGCGGGAGGAACGACAATACTTTCTTGTTGAAAGTTTTCACCATAGCGAGCCTTGTCCATCAGCTGTTTAAGCAATATGACTTCGATTTCGAACCAGCGTTCATCGGGCTGAGCCGCTGTTTTTGTTTGCGCGTAAGTAGTGGTTGAAGCGATTAAGCTCAACGCGATTATCCCGGCGCGAACGCTTTGGCGAGCCAGATTGATTAATGAAGGAAATTTCAGCAAGTTAGTTTTCGATTTATTCATTATTAGCATAAGTTGCTTTTCGGTTACGTTATTGTACATCAGTTAATACCAATCTGCATAAGGAATGAGTTGACTATATACTTATGCATATTGGTATTTTCGCTGAAAATATTAGGCAACATTTTTCTGCAGTTGTTCAACCATATTGGTAATTAAGGTAAAGCGCGCCTGGTTATCTTCGGTTTTAATGGCGAACTTCAATTTATTCGCACCGTCCATTTTAAAAATATTCGGTTGCTGTTGGATCAGACCAATTATCTGCATAGGATCAATTCGAGTGTTGCTATTAAACTCAATAGAGCCACCATTGATACCCGCGTCAATTCGGGCAATGCCAATGGCTTCGGCGGTTAAGCGTATTTTGGCAATATGAAAAATATGCTTGGTCGCTTGCGGTAATAAACCAAAACGGTCGATTAACTCTACCTGAATTTCATCCAATTCATTATTGTTGTTACTACTGGCGATGCGTTTATAAAACGATAAGCGCATACTGACATCGTGAATATAATCTTCCGGGATCAACGCCGGCACTCGTAACTCGATGTCGGTTTGTTTGGCGGTTAAATCTTCAAGCGAAGGTTGCTTACCGGCTTTTAATGCGGCAACGGCTTGATCTAGCATCTCCATATAAAGGCTAAAACCAATACTTGCCATTTGCCCCGATTGATCTTCGCCGAGCAATTCACCGGCGCCGCGAATTTCCAGATCGTGAGTGGCGAGCGCAAATCCAGCGCCCAAATCTTCCAGTTGGGCGATAGCATCTAAACGTTTTACCGCATCTTTGCTGATCCGTTTTGGATGCGGCGTTAATAAATAGGCATAAGCTTGATGGTGTGAGCGACCAACGCGGCCACGCAATTGATGCAATTGTGCCAGACCTAAATGATCGGCCCGGTCCATAATAATGGTATTGGCACTGGGCACATCAATGCCGGTTTCGATGATAGTAGTACACACCAGCACGTTAAATTTTTGATGATAGAAATCACTCATAATACGTTCTAGCTCACGCTCGCGCATTTGCCCATGGGCGATGATGACTTTTGCTTCCGGCAGCATGTCTTGTATTTCTTGCGCTGTTTTTTCGATGGTTTGCACATTGTTGTGTAAAAAGTACACTTGTCCGCCACGCAATACTTCCCGTAAAATAGACTCTCTAATTAAGCCGTTGTCACGTTCGCGAACAAAGGTTTTCACCGCCAGCCGTTTTGCCGGTGGTGTCGCAATAATGGACAGATCGCGCATCCCGCCCATCGCCATATTCAAGGTTCTGGGGATAGGCGTTGCCGTTAATGTTAAGATATCAACATTGGCGCGAAGCTTTTTAATTTTTTCTTTTTGTTTCACCCCAAAGCGATGTTCTTCATCGACTATCAACAAACCCAAGTCTTTGAATTTGATGTTATCAGAGAGTAATTTGTGGGTGCCAATTAAAATATCAATTTGACCAGTGGCAATATTGGCAATAATTTCTTTTTGCTGTTTCGCCGTTTTAAAGCGCGACAGCACTTCGATATTTACCGGAGAATTGGCAAATCGGTCTCTAAAGTTTTCATAATGCTGTTGTGCCAGCAGCGTTGTTGGTACCAATATCACCACCTGTTTTGAGTCGTTGGCGGCGACAAAGGCGGCCCGCATTGCCACTTCCGTTTTACCAAAGCCGACATCACCACATACCAATCGGTCCATGCTCTTATGATCGAGCATATCCGCAATCACATTGGTGATGGCGTTGCGCTGATCTTCGGTTTCTTCAAAGCCAAAGCTTTCGGAAAAACTGATATAATCGTCCTTGTTGCGTTTGAACGCATAACCATGGCTGCTTTCGCGCTTGGCGTAAATATCCAGCAATTCTGCGGCCACATCTTTGATTTTCTCTGCCGCTTTTTTCTTCGCTTTGCTCCAGGAGTCACTGCCGAGTTTATGGATCGGCGTAGTGTCGCTGTTGCTGCCTGAATAGCGGGAAATTAAATGCAAAGAGGCTACTGGCACATAGAGTTTGGCATCGTTTAAGTAAGTGAGTATTAAAAATTCGGTGCTAATACCTTGGTTTTCAAAGGTTTGTAGCCCCTGGTAGCGGCCGATACCGTGTTCAATATGCACCACAGGTTGTCCTATGGATAACTCGGTAAGGTTTTTAAAGATCGCCTCAGAATTGGTTTCTTGTTTTTTTGAACGTCGGCGTGCTTGTTTCACCCGGTCGGTAAACAAGTCATCTTCGGTGATGATGACAAAATTGAGCTGGTTGGCTTTATCTGCAACCACAAACCCGTGCGCTAGGGCATTCACCGTAATGGCAATTTCAATACCACCATTAATAAAGTCACTAATGCTGTCGACATATTGTGGCGTGATTTTTTCCCGAGCCAGTAATTCTAATAAGGTTTCTCTACGGCCCTGGCTTTCGGCGATAAACAACAGTTGCTGATTGTTATCTTTTGCCGCTTGTAAAAACTGACACACCGCTTGTAATGGCTGTTTTAATTGATGATTTACCGCAACGTCGGCTAAAGCCAGGGTTGGGTAATTGACATTACCCGCCTTGTCAGCAAGTTTGTCGGCGTTGATATTCACCCTGTCGTGTAATTTTAATTGCGCAAAAAGTTGCTCTCGAGTGAGAAATAACTGTTCCGGAGCCAGTAGCGGCCGTAACGGGTCATAACGCCTGTCTTCATAACGGTATTGCGTATCTAAACTAAACTGCTGAAGAGATTTATCAATATCGCCATGGATCAACACCTGCGTTTGGGCCGGTAAATAATCGAACAGGGTAGCGGTTTCGCTAAAGAATAACGGTAAATAGTATTCAATACCAGCAGGCATGATGCCTTTAGTAACATCATGATAAACCGATTCTTTTTCGTTATTTGCTTTTAATAATTCTCGATACTGGCTTCTAAATAAATTAATCGCATCGCTGTCACTGGGAAATTCATGCGCAGGCAATAATTCTATATTGGCAATGGCATCTTTCGAGCGCTGATCATCCACATCAAAGGTACGAATGCTGTCAATTTCGTCATCAAAAAAATCCAGGCGAAATGGATTGTCACTACCCATCGGAAACAAATCTAAAATAGCGCCGCGAGCACTGAATTCACCGTGTTCCAGTACTTGCTCGACCGCACGATAACCGCTGGCCTCAAGTTCTTGACGCAGTTGATGTAGATCTTTCTTATCACCGGTTTGTACTAATAAGCTATTGGCTTCAATATATTGTTTTGGAGCGATGCGATGCACTAACGTATGTGCCGGCACAATCACTATGCCTTTGTGCATGCGTGACAAGCGATATAGTGTTTGCAAACGTTGCGAAATGATATCCTGATGCGGCGAGAAATTGTCATAAGGCAAGGTTTCCCAATCAGGAAACAGACAAATATCGAGATCGTTGTCGTTAATGCTTAACAGTTCATGTTCGAGCTTCAGCGCCGTTGCCGTATCTTCGGTGATTAACAAGGTTAAGCCGTCGCACCTGGCAGCGCCAAAATAGATCGCAATACTGGCACTTGAGCCAGATAAATTCGCCCATTGTTTCTTATCTTTATTGCTTGCGCTTGCCTTACTTACCGGTAATAGCGGTGAAAAAATACTGCTGATTTGGCTCATGGCTTGACTGGTTCTCTATGTTTAGCTGGATTTGATACTGTTGACGCTAGCTCATTCTAATCTTATAAATCGACAATTACACAATTTTTTACGTTAAAAACTGAGATTATTTTGATCACCACTTGTACTCACACAAGCAAGCTTTTATCATTCCCTACAAGGTTACCTACAAATTATAAATATAAATGTTTCAACCGGTTAGTCTTTTTATCGGATTTCGCTATTCTCGCTCGCAAAACCGCTCAGGTTTTGTATCTTTTATCACCTTTTTTTCCATTGCCGGCATTTTATTAGGGGTTGCTGCATTAATTACTGTGGCGTCAGTAATGAATGGTTTTGAGGGGCAATTAAAACAACGCATTTTAGGTTTGGTGCCACATGTGCTGGTGCAATCAACACAACAGGGCGGTATCGATAACTGGCCTGAATTAATCACCCAGCTCGAAGCTGCAGAGCAAGTGAATGGGGCAACACCCTATCTGGAGAGTGAAGCCTTTATCCAGTCACCTGGCAAACTGTCTGGGGTATTAATGCAAGGCATATACCCTGAATATGAGCAGCAATACTCGTTACTGAATGACAATATGCAAGTAGGACAGTTAGCGGATTTAATTGCGGGTGAATATCGGGTGATCATGGGCGTTGCCCTTGCTCGCAAACTCGGCATACGCATTGGTGAGCAAGTGCGGTTAGCGTTACCCAATAAAACCATTTTTACTCCTATGGGCCGCGTACCCGTGCAGCGCAAGTTTACCCTAGTGGCCGTGTTTCATCTGGGCTCGCAAGTAGACGACCATATGGTGTTGATCCATGGCCAAGATGCTGCCAGGTTATTAAGAAAAGATAAAGCCAGTGTCGATAATATTCGTTTGTATTTAGATGATGCCTTTAACGCCAAACTGATTGCTCAGCAATTTGCCGGCGAAGCGGATTTTGCCAATTTACAGTTTACTACCTGGGATAAAAGCCAGGGTAACTTATTTGCCGCGGTGCAAATTGAAAAAAACATGATGTGGTTGATGTTGGGTTTAATTGTTGCCGTCGCCACCTTTAATATTGTCTCGGCATTAGTCATGGTGGTGATCGACAAGCAAGGGGAAATAGGAATATTGCAAACCTTAGGGTTAAAACCCAGGCAAGTGCTACAAATATTCATCACTCAAGGCATGGTAAATGGCTTCTGGGGAGTACTGTTAGGCTCTCTTCTTGGGGTGATTTTCACCTTAAACATCAATAGTGTGCTGTCATTGTTTGGCGTTAACATTTTAGGTTCAGGCTTTGTTATGCAAACCTTGCCAATCGATTTACAGTACCAGCAAGTGATGATCATTATTATCACCGCACTATTAATGAGCTTTACCGCCACTTTATATCCTGCGTATCGAGCATCCAAAACACAACCGGCTGAGGTTTTAAGACATGAGTAACGTATTAGTTTGCCAACAACTAATCAAAGAGTATCAACAGGGGCCACAAACCACGGCCGTATTAACCGGTTTAGACTTGCAAGTAAAATCTGGAGAATTGTTAGCGATTGTCGGCAGCTCGGGTTGCGGAAAAAGCACATTTTTGCATTTGGCTGGCGCTTTGGATTCGCCGACGTCTGGCAATGTCAGCATCGATAATGTTGACATTTATCAGTTGTCGGCGGCAAAGCGCGCCGAATTTCGCAATAAGCATTTGGGATTTATTTACCAATTTCATCATTTGATGATGGAATTTAGCGCCGAAGAAAATGTGGCGATGCCGCTACTTATTCGTGGTGATAAGGCCAAAGCTGCCTTGAATGAAGCACAAGCTATGCTGAAAAAAGTCGGACTTGCGCATCGTATGCACCATCGCCCGAGCGAGCTTTCGGGCGGCGAACGACAACGCGTTGCCATCGCGCGAGCTCTCGTGACTAAACCCACACTGGTCTTAGCCGATGAGCCAACCGGAAATTTAGACTTTGATACCGCCGAGCAAATATTTCAGCTGATCACCGAGTTAAACCGCTCGGAAAATACCAGCTTCGTCGTGGTTACCCACGATTTAACCCTGGCCGCTCGCATGGACCGACAATTAAAACTCGATCACGGGAAACTCGTAGATGTTTAAACCGTTAAGTGTTTTTATCGGTCTTCGCTATGTGCGCTCGCGCCATGGTAAGGGCTTCGCTTCGTTTATTTCCGCATCGTCGACAATCGGTATTGGTCTGGGGGTGATGGTATTAATCCTGGTATTGTCAGCGATGAACGGTTTTGAGCGAGAACTCACCAAACGCTTGTTATCCCTTGTTCCGCACGGTGAGTACATTGCAGTAACCAAGCCTATCGATAATTGGCCTGCACGGGTAGCAGAACTCGAGCAGTTTGAACACGTAACAGCGGCTGCGCCAGTCATAAAAATGGGCGGCTTATTGCAAAAAGGTGAACAGTTAAAAGCACTGGAAGTGCGAGCCGTTGATATCGACTTAGAAACCAAAGTGTCCAGTATTACCGACTTTATCAGCAGTGGTTCCTGGCAGCAGTTACGTGGTCATTCATTAGTGATTGGTGCCGGCATTGCGAAAAAATTACAGGTAAAAGTGGGCGATAGTGTGCAACTAATCTTGCCGCGTATGGGCAATAACAACGAAACCGGCAAAACTCAACCGTTTGCCGCACCAAAAAAACGCAACATGAACATTGTCGCCATCTTCGATTTTGGCGGTTCAATCGATGAAACACTGGCGTATATGCCATTAGCGCTGGGCAGTGAAATTGCTAACCTCGGTAACAATGTCCATGGCTTACGTATCAGCGTTGATGACGTATTTCAAGCACCAGCCATTGTCAGAGATATTGGCCAACAACTCGACATTTACGTCTACATGAACGACTGGACTCGTACTCAGGGCCATGTCTTTAACGATATCCAATTAGTACGCACGGTGATGTTCGTGGTTATGCTGTTGGTGATCGCTGTTGCCAGTTTCAATATTGTTTCCAGTTTGTTTATGGCGGTAAACGATAAAAAAGGCGATATTGCGATATTAAAAACTATGGGTGCCAAGCCAAAAACCATTATGCTGAGTTTTGTTTATCAAGGCTTGGTGAATGGTATCTTAGGCGCGATATCAGGCGCATTGCTAGGTATTTATTTGTCGCTGAATTTAACCGAAATTATGCGCAGTATTGAGTCGGTTTTTAATACTAAGTTTTTATCGGCCGATATTTATTTTATCGATTTTTTGCCGACCGAGTTAGATAGCCGGGATGTTATTTTTACCGTACTATCGGCATTAATCTTAAGCTTGCTAGCAACATTATACCCGGCCTGGCGCGCCACCAAAATTGAACCCGCGCAAGTGCTTGGTCAAGGTGGATAATTAAAAACCTGACTCTGACCCCGGTTTTTAACGATGTTGGCGTTTTTTCCAGTTTGACACCACGGAATAACGCCAAATCAGCTTGATACTAAAGTAACCGACTATAGAGAAAAATACCGCACTCACACCACAACCCAATAAAAATGGCCCGGCAACGCTGGAAAGACTGGTGGTTAACCACTGCAAACTTAATTCAAAGGCAAACTCTTGCGGCGGCACATTCATTAACACTGTGCCTAATTTATAACAGGCGTAGAAAATTGGCGGTATGGTTAACGGGTTACTTACCCATACAAGTGCTATCGACAAGGGTAAATTTGAATGCACTAAAATGGCCATGCCTGCGGCCAGTACCATTTGAAACGGTACTGGAATGAACGCAAAAAATAATCCCACAGCAAAGGCTTTCGCCACCGAACGACGGTTAAGATGCCATAAATTTGCATCATGCAGCACGTCACCGAAAATTTGCAGGTGTTTATTGGTTTTAATGGTGTGATGATCTGGTAACCATCTTTTGATCATTTTTTTGGGCATATTTAACGTTCAATTTGAGTTTCTATTAATACAAATCTGTCATGCAACAAACAATGCAGCCAGTAAATTACAGTATAGGAAAAGAAAATAGCGACTATACTTTTTATTTAACCTCTTTTAATTAGCAACTTGTTATGGACAATTCACTATGGAACGGTGGTTGCTGCTATTTATTGTCGGCGCAATTGGCGCACTGTTTTTACCTAAGGTGCCTGAGTTATTTTATCTGTTATCGCTGGCATTGTCTTGTTTTTGCTTGCTGTTTTTTGTTCGTTTAAATAAAAAAATACTGTATTTACAAGCTTTTTTGTTTGGTCTTTGCTTTATTTTATTTGCCGGCCACCAATATAACACCGCATTTTTGACAAATAACATTGCTGCACAAAGCTTACACAGTCAAGATCATATTGTTCAGGGTAAGGTCACCACACTGGTAAACAATAGCCGTGACTCTTTGAAATTTAATTTATTGATTGACGTTTTTAATCAGCAAGACATTGCTCATCCCTTCCTGGTCAGGCTTTCATTTCGCAAGGCCAATATGGTATTGGCACAAGGTGATAGGGTTGAGTTACGAGTGAAATTAAAGCCCGCTCATGGCTTTGCTAATGCCAGCAGCTTTTCTTACCAGCGCTGGTTACTGCTGCAAAATATCGTCGCGAGTGGCTATGTTAAACAATCAGCAAGCAATCAAGTGCTTGAACACCAGCAATCGTTACGGCAACAATTATATGGTTCCTTAAACCGCGCCATTGAGCACCCGTTAAAACCTTTGCTATTGGCGTTGGCGATTGGCGAAAAATCTCATATTGACAAATCGACCTGGCAAGTCTTGCAAAATACGGGTACCCAGCATTTGATCGCTATTTCCGGGTTGCATTTAGGTCTAATTGCCTCGCTTGGTTTTTATCTGATGAAATATTGTCTTTACTTGTTTCCCGCAAGGCTGCTTTCGCAACGATATCTGTTTTTGCTACCTATGTTGGCAAGCTTATCGATTGCGAGTTTTTACGCTTACCTTGCCGGTTTTTCAATGCCGACGATGCGAGCACTAATCATGTTGCTGGTGTACTTTGGTTTGCGCTTAATGGCGATAAAATTATCGACAATACGCTGGCTGTTACTTAGCGTGTTTTTCATTATTTTGCTTGAGCCGTTTGCCATTTTAGACACCAGTTTATATCTGTCACTATCTGCGGTGATGGTTATCATGTATGGCTTTTGGCGATGGCAGCACTTACTAACAGGCCGGCCAAAGTGGCAAAGGATGTTGTTGTCGTTATTACTACTGCAAATGAGCATCAGTGTGTTTTTAATGCCTTTAACCTTTTTGTTGTTTAAGCAGGTTAGCTTGTTAGCACCGCTGGCGAATTTTATCGTCGTGCCGTTTTTATCAATGACGGCGATTCCGATAACGTTATTGGCTACCTTAGCACTGTTGATGTATCAGCCGTTGTCAGAGGGGTTATTGCAACTGGCGTTATCTTGTCTTGAATTTGCTTATCGTTTTTTGGCCTTTCTCAGCCAATTTGACGCCTTTATAATACCGTTTAATCCACTGACTGTGGTGGTGGTAGTATTGTTGGCGGCAACTGTATTTTTGCTGAGTCTGCGTTTGTTTAGGCGAAAAACACTGTGGCAGCTCCTTGCGACACTTAGTTTGAGTGTTATCCTGATTGATATTGGTCACCGGGTTTATTTACAACATAGTAATTCATGGCAAATCACCGCTTTTGATGTTGGTCATGGCTTAGCGGTATTAATTGAGAAACAGGGGAAAGCGATTCTATATGATAGTGGCGCATCCTTTGTCAGTGGCTTTAATTTTGTGGAGTCGGCCATTGAGCCTTATCTGCACGAACATCGGATAACCACACTCGACTGGTTTGTGGTGAGTCACAGTGATAATGACCACGCCGGTGGTTTGCCTGTTGTCATCGACAAACAATTGGCTCAGCGCTATATGTTAAATTTTTCCACGCCCGGGCAGGCAATCTTGAATAACAGCAAAAATTGTCTCGCCGGAGATGAATTTGTTTGGCAAAAACTTACCATCAAAACGCTGTGGCCAGAGCAGGTTGTCGGTAAAAACAATGATGACTCCTGCGTGCTTGAAATTTCTGATGGCGTGCATAAGGTGTTACTGCCGGGGGATATCTCTCAACAAGTGGAATTTAAATTGCTAAAAAAGGCTAAGCTATCTCAGGTGGATATCTTGTTTACCCCACACCATGGTTCAAAAAGTTCTTCGAGCCAGGCGTTTATTAACACGGTTAAGCCGAAATATGTGGTGCACAGCTCAGGCTATCTAAATCGTTGGCAGATGCCGGTAACAACCGTTGTCGATAGATATAAGTCGATAAATGCCACGCAGTTTAATACTGGCGAAGTAGGCATGGTCGTTTTTCAGTTAACTGGTACCAATATAAAGGTGCAGACTTATCGTAATGATTTGCTGCCTTTTTGGCCGTGGCATTAAAAAATGAACTAAGATATTAACTATATCAGTGAATTAGGGTTTGAATTGTGCATATTTACGGTAGAATAACCACCAAAATAAAAAACAATACCTCAAGAGATATTTATGCAGGATAAAATGGCTGCCACTACCTGGCAGAATTTTAAGCGCCTTTTCAGTTACACCCGAGGCTTACGCTTTGGTTTAGCCGCTGCCATTATTGGTATGCTGGGTTATGCGGGTATTGATACCTTGTTTTTTTCACAACTGCAACCGCTCATCGATGAGGGTTTAACCCAAGACAATCCTAATATCTTGAAATACGCACCAATTTTTGTATTGGTGGCATTTTCCCTGCGCGGTGTTTTCCATTTTGTTGCCACTTATTGTTTAGCCTGGATGGGTAATCATTTAGTGATGCGTATACGCCAGCAGTTGTTTGAGCACATAGTAAATATGCCAGTGCCATTTCATGATAAAGAATCGACCGGCACGTTGATCTCAAAAATCACCTACGACACCGAGCAAGTATTGCGTGCGATGTCGAAAGCTTTGCTAACTTTGGTTAGGGAAGGCGCGTTCGTTATTGGCTTACTTGGCCTGATGTTTTATTACAGCTGGCAGTTGTCGAGTATTTTCTTATTAATTATTCCTGTGGTTGCGGTCATTGTCGTGGTGGTGTCGAAACGGTTTCGGGCGGTAAGTAAACGCATCCAAAAAATGATGGGTATCATCACTACGGCTACCGAACAAACGTTTAATGGCCATAAGGTGGTGTTAACATTTGGCGGGCAAGAACGTGAGTTCGAACGCTTTGCCAAAATCAATAACCAAAATCGCCAGCAACGAATGAAAATGGTTGCGGCGAAATCGGTAAGTGTGCCACTTATCCAAATCATTGCCTCATTTGGCCTGGCTTTTGTCCTTTACGTTGCCAGCATGGAAGACATGATAAATACCTTAACGCCCGGTATTTTCACTACCGTGGTCACTTCAATGATTATGATGTTAAGACCGCTAAAATTACTGACCACTATCAATAGTGAATTTCAGCGGGGCATGGCGGCGGCACAAAGTATTTTTGCCGTACTGGATCAAGATGTTGAAAAAGATACCGGTACCATTGCGCTGAAGAAAGCCCAGGGTCGCATTGAATTTAATGACGTTAGCTTTAATTACCAAGGCAGCGAAAAACCGGCATTAAGCAATCTTAGCCTTACCATTGAACCGGGAAAAACCTTGGCCCTGGTTGGTCGTTCCGGCAGTGGCAAATCAACCATAAGTGCTTTGTTGTTGCGCTTTTATAATAGCAATCATGGCCAGGTATTGATTGATAATGAAAATATTCTCGATTACAAATTAAAAGATTTACGCCAACAATTTGCCTATGTTTCTCAACAGGTAGTGCTGTTTAACGATACAGTAGCCAATAACATTGCTTATGGTAAACCCGACGCCAATAGAGAGGAAATTGTTGCCGCAGCAAAAGCTGCTCACGTATTGGAGTTTGCCGAAAATATGGCAGACGGCTTAGACACCAATATCGGCGATAACGGCTCGATGCTAAGTGGTGGTCAACGCCAGCGACTGGCAATTGCCCGCGCCTTGTTATGCGATGCGCCATTTTTAATTTTAGATGAGGCTACCAGT
Organism: Thalassotalea sp. 42_200_T64; assembly: GCA_002162925.1. Taxonomy (GTDB): domain Bacteria; phylum Pseudomonadota; class Gammaproteobacteria; order Enterobacterales; family Alteromonadaceae; genus Thalassotalea_A. The sequence goes on from MABC01000044.1 coordinate 23,035, forward strand.
GCTCTAGATACAGAATCTGAACGGCATATTCAGGATGCGTTGAATGTTTTGCAGCAAAATCGTACTTGTGTGGTTATCGCGCATCGCTTATCTACCATTGAAAGTGCCGATTCTATTGTGGTGATGGAGCAAGGCAAATTAATTGAGCAGGGCTCTCATCAGCAGTTATTAGCAAAAGAGGGTGCTTATGCGCAATTACATGCGTTTCAATTTGGCGAGTAAAGCAGACATTCGTTGCCTTTTTGTAAGGAACAGCCATTGCGATTAATTGAAAAAGTCTGGTATCAAAACCACCCACTTAAGTGGTTGCTATTACCGTTAAATTCGCTGTTCTTTTTGCTCTCAGCTTTAAGGCGTACGTTATATCGTTTAAATATCTTAAAGCAGGTTGAACTCGATGTACCGGTGGTTATCGTTGGCAATATTGGCGTGGGTGGTAATGGCAAAACCCCAATGGTGATTTATTTGCTTGAACAGTTGCAATTGCGCGGCATAACTGCAGGTGTTATCAGCCGTGGTTATGGTGGTGAACAACGTCAATCGCCATTGTTGTTAACTGCCGAGACAACCGCAGAGCAGGCCGGAGATGAACCTGTGCTGATATACCGTCGTTGTCAGGTTCCTGTTGTGGTATCAAGTGACCGAGTCGCGGGTGTAAAAATGTTAATGCAGCAAGGTTGCAACATGGTGATAAGTGACGATGGCTTGCAGCATTACCGCTTAAAACGCGATGTTGAATTAGTGATAGTTGACGGTAAACGCCGTTTTGGTAATGGCTGGTTGTTACCTGCAGGGCCGTTACGTGAAGGCTTATGGCGACTGCAAACCGTTGATAAAGTCATTGTTAATGGCGGCCTTGCCGACGTCAATGAACAAATCATGAATTTACAAGGCAAAAATGTGATTCGTTTAGAAGACGGCAAGCAATTGAGTCTTGACCAATTCAAGCAAGAGTTCCCGGCACATACGGTAAATGCGATGGCCGGGATCGGCAACCCCGAACGATTCTTTATTAGTTTGCATGAGTTGGGTTTCACTCTGGCACAAAAAGTAGGCTTTGTTGACCATCACCATTTCACCAGTGCTGATTTTCAGCAATTTACTCAAATTGCTAGTGATAATGAAACTAACATGGAAACTCCGTTATTGATGACGGAGAAAGACGCGGTGAAATGTGCCGGCCTGGCACCGAAAAATAGTTGGTATTTACCCGTAGACGCTCACTTTGAAGATAATCATGGTGAGCAATTAATCGATTTAATTATAACGAGATGTGGAAATTATGGCCTTTGATATTAAACTTATGGATATTCTTGCTTGCCCGGTATGTAAAGGCAAACTTGCACTGAACAAAGAACGCAACGAACTTATTTGTAAGTTTGACCATTTAGCATACCCGATTGAAAAAGATATCCCGGTACTGCTTGAAACCGAAGCGAGAAAGTTAACTGAAGAAGAGCGTAGCTAATGAAATTTACTGTGGTGATCCCCGCCCGTTTCCAGTCAACCCGGCTGCCGGGTAAAGTACTGGCAGACATCGCGGGCAAGCCGATGATCCAATGGGTTGCCGAAAAGGCTTTGGCATCGGGGGCGAGCAAAGTGGTTATTGCCACCGACAACGATGAAGTAGCAGCCGCAGTAAAAGCTTTTGGTGGTGATGTATGTATAACTCGGGCCGATCATCAATCGGGTACCGAGCGCCTGGCCGAAGTGGTCGAACAATATGGTTTTAGCGATGACGAAATCATCGTTAATGTACAAGGCGATGAACCGTTTATTCCCAGTGCTAATATTGCCCAGGTAGCGAAAAACCTGGCCAGTCAAAGTTGTGCCCGAATGGCCACGCTTGCTGTTAGAATTGATGACGTTGAAGAAGCATTAAACCCCAATGCGGTAAAAGTATTGTGCGATAAAAACGGCTATGCCTTGTATTTCTCCCGTGCCACCATTCCTTATGACAGAAACAGGTTTTTAAATAATGCTGATATCCAACAAGTAGGAGATTTTTACCTGCGTCACATTGGGATTTACGCTTACCGTGCCGGTTTCATTAAAGATTATGTGCAATGGCCAGCCAGCGCATTAGAGCAAATAGAAGCCTTAGAGCAACTTAGAGTACTCTGGCAAGGTGAGAAGATTCATGTGGAAGTGGCCAAGTCTCGTCTTCCTGTTGAAGGCGTCGATACACCGGAAGATCTCGACAAGGCTCGCCGCTATGCGGCAGGGCTGTAGAGGCGAGAAACGAACAGCTAAGTGTTTAAGGGTAGGTAACTAAGCTCTATATGGCGGATTGATATAGAGCCGGAATATATGCTCATTGTGAAGCAAGGGGGTCCCGGCCTTCGCCGGGATGACGGCGAATTTTTTCTAAATGTGGGTAATGATTCGAAAGATATCTTTACTAGCTTAGTGGTCAATACAACAATGTTTATTAATTTACACCACGTCATCCCGACGAAGGTCGGGACCTCCAAGCTTCAAAACGTGCTTACAAACATTAGAGAATCAAAAAAGGAGCCGTTGGCTCCTTTTTTGTTCTGGTAAAAACAGAATTAATCGATTGCGCGAAGCAATTCGTTAATGCCAGTTTTTCCTAACGTCTTCGCATCTACTTTCTTCACGATAACAGCCGCGTATAAGCTGTAAGTACCACATTTAGAAGGTAAGTTACCTGAAACGACTACAGAACCTGCAGGAACGCGACCGTAATGGATTTCACCGGTTTCACGGTCGAAGATTTTGGTTGATTGGCCAATGAAAACGCCCATTGAAATTACTGAGCCTTTTTCAACGATAACGCCTTCAACAATTTCAGAACGGGCGCCAATGAAACAATCATCTTCGATAATAGTAGGACCAGCTTGTAGTGGCTCTAGTACACCACCAATGCCTACGCCACCAGATAAATGTACGTTTTTACCAATTTGGGCACATGAACCAACAGTTGCCCAAGTATCTACCATACAGCCTTCATCTACGTATGCGCCGATGTTCACAAATGATGGCATAACGACAACGTTTTTACCGATAAAACTACCGGTGCGAACTGATGCGCCAGGAACAACGCGAACGCCATCGGCTTCAAAGTCAGCCTGGCCGTAACCGTCGTATTTAAGTGGTACTTTATCGAAGAACGTGCTTTCTGCACCGTGGATCACTTCGTTATCGTAGATTCGGAAAGATAATAACACGGCTTTTTTCAGCCATTGATTTACTACCCACTCACCGTTTACTTGTTCTGCAACACGCGCTTTACCTTTGTTTAATTGGTCTAAAGCTTCTAATACTGCATTTTTTACTTCTGGCTCTACCGTTGAAGGTGAGATGTTCGCTCGGTTTTCAAAAGCCGATTCAATGATGTCTTGCAAGGCACTCATGATTTATTCCTGATTATATTAATTAAGTCGGTTGCTGAACAGGTGCTTGACCTGAGTTACATAGCAGTGATTCTAACTGATCTTGTTCAACTTTTGATAGTGCAAAATGATCTTTATTAGACACAATAAATACATCTTCAACTTTTTCGCCAAACGTGGTGATCTTGGCCATATGGACATTTAACTCAGATTGTTGAAATACACTACCAATTTCGGCCAGTAAGCCCGGCCTGTCGATGGCCACAATTTCTATTGTTGTAACATTATTATTGTTATGTTCAATAAAACTGACTTTGGTGGGAAAGTTAAATTGCTGAAATTTTTTCGGCAGTGGTTTCTTGATGATTTTGATGTCATTATTTTCGGCTAAATATTTCTGTAGCGAGGTTTTGATATCATCGGCATGATAGCTGTCTTTAACCGGGTGTCCTTTCGCATCGAGTACGACAAACGTGTTCAAGGAGAAGCCATCTTTTGAGGTTAAAATTTTCGCATCGTGTATCGATAATTTTTTCATCCCTAACAAGGCCGCTGTGGTCGCAAATAAGTTAATTCTGTCTTTGGTGTATACGAACACTTCGGTACCGCCACGATAGGGCTTTTCACTGATCAACACCAGCGGATTTTCTTTATCATGGCTGATCATATGTCTGCTATGCCAGGCGATTTGTTCCGGTGAATAGCGGAGAAAATAATCGGGTTTAAAATTTTTCCATATCGGTTTGATAACCTCACTACGGATCTCATTATCATTGAGTAGATCTAATGCTTTCTTTTGGTTTTCGCGAATTTTTACCCGTAACTCCACCGGTTTTTCCAAGCCGCGGCGAAAGGCGCGTTTGGTGGCAAAGTACAATTCTTGCAATAAGTTGGCTTTCCAACTGTTCCATAAGCTTTCATTGGTCGCACGCATGTCGGCAACGGTTAAGCAGTATAGGTAATCGAGGTGCGCCTCATCACGAACCACTTCACCAAACTCACGGATCACCTCCGGATCTGAGGTATCTTTGCGCTGAGCGGTAACCGACAGCAATAAATGTTGTTTTACTAACCAGGAGATCATTCTCGAGTCGTGATCCGATAACTTGTGCATTTTACCAAAGGCGAGGGCATCAATCGCCCCTAGTTCACTGTGACTGCCACCACGGCCCTTGGCGATATCATGAAATATTCCGGCCAAATATAAAATCTCTGGCTTACGAATTCGTTGCATGATTTTACTCGCCAGCGGAAACTCATGATTGTGTTCTGGCAAGCTAAAACGATACAAATTTTTAATTAAGCGGTAGCTGTGCTCGTCAACCGAATAGGCATGAAATAAATCAAATTGCATTTGGCCGACTATATTGTTCCACTCGGGCAGGTAACTGGCCAATATTTCATGCTTATGCATTAAATTAAATGCCCGCCCTAAGCCCTTAGGGTGACGAATAATTTTCATAAAGATGCGACGACACTCGGCATAATCGTTTAACCCGGAAATTAATCGGCGACGAGTGTTTCGCATCAAGCGTATGGTGGTTGCATGTATGCCTTTTATTTGCGGATTATCAGCAATCACCAAAAACATTTTCATGATGATCTCTGGTCGGGTAAAAGCACGTTTATTTCTTAACTGAATGAAGTTGCCAATTAAGATGAAATCCTGGTCAATATCGGTGTGGCTCTGTTGTTTTGACTGGTTTAAAATGCCCTGTTCGAAATGCTGCAATAACATTTCGTTTAATTCACTGACGTAATTAATGACTCGAAAAAATCGTTTCATCATACGTTCAATTGCCGCTTTACCTGCATCGCCAAAGCCCATTAATTCAGCAACATTTCCCTGATAATCAAATAGCAACCGGTTTTCACTGCGACCGGCTACAAGGTGTAGAGCAAAACGCATGCGCCAGAGATAATATTGACACTCAATCAGCTCGTGATACTCATTTTGGGTTAGGTAATTATGGGCAACTAATTCTTCCAGATTATTGGCATTAAAGTGACGCAATGCGACCCAACTGATATTTTGGATGTCACGTAAGCCACCAGGGTTAGCCTTTAAGTTAGGCTCGAGCGTATAAGCCGCACCTTTATACTGTTGATGACGTTTAACTTGTTCTTCGCGCTTGGCAATGAAAAACTGTCCGGCAGGCCAAAAATTTGCTTTTTGAATGTGGGGGGTCAGTTGCTCTTGCAATAAATGGTGGCCACAAATCAGTCTCGACTCGAGTAAGTTGGTGGCAATAGTGACATCGTTAATTGCCTGTTTTACACATTCTTTCACGCTGCGAACGCTGTGACCAATATCCAGGCGTATGTCCCATAGCTCAGTGATAAACTCACTGATGTGCTGTTCCAGTTCTTTGCTGGTGTTTTCCTGAGTTAGAATTAAAATATCGACATCAGATTGTGGGTGCAATTCACCTCTGCCATAACCACCAACCGCTAACAGGCTAATTTGATGTTCATCCAGGTGATGTTGACACCATACTTTTTGCAATACTTGATCGACAAAATCTGCTCTGGCCGCAACTAACTGAAAAACATCATAATCGTTATCATTAAATGCTTGTTTTAACCAAAGAGTAAAATCGTCGCCTAAAAGCTGCATTTCTTTGGTCGTTAACGGGGCTGATGCCGTTGCTAATTTATGGGTTAGTGACGTAGGTAGAATTGGATTACTTAACACAGTATTTCTTCTTAATTAGAGATTAGTACTAAGCACTATGATTATCGAAACGAAAGTACTTAGGCCTTAGGGTTCTTGTTGTTAATTAACCTGAGTTCAGGTTAATTATTCATCAGTCGGCTAATCTCTTTTTCCTCAGCACGCAGGGTTAATACTTCACAGCCAGTAGTGGTCACCAAAATGGTGTGTTCCCACTGTGCCGAATTTTTGCCATCGCTGGTATAAGCCGTCCAACCATCATCGGGATCTAATTTTGTGCCACCTTTGCCTAAGTTAATCATCGGCTCTATGGTAAAGATCATGCCCGCCAGCATTTTACGATTATCGGCATTTTTGTAATGCAATACTTGCGGCTCTTCGTGAAAAACACTGCCAATACCATGACCACAAAAATCTTTTACGATGCCGTAACGACCGGCTTTTTTGATGTGTTTCTGGATAGTAGTACCTAAGTCTGAAAACGTATTGCCCGGCTTCACCTTACGCATTGCCGCGTACAAGCTTTCTTGGGTGATACGACATAAACGGCGGTTTTCTGCCGATACATCACCAATTAAAAACATCTTGGAAGTATCGCCATGGAAGAATTTTCTCTCGGCTTCCGCAGTATCTTCGTCATCGAGACAAATTTTACAAGTGATATCGATATTCACAATATCGCCTTCTTGTAAGGTTTGCGCTGAAGGAATACCGTGACAAACCACGTGATTCACGGAGGTACAAATCGACTTTGGAAATCCACCGTCGCCATTGCGATCGGCACCATAGTTTAGTGGCGCAGATAGCGCGTTGTTGTCGTTGGTGAATTTCGCACAAATGGCGTCTAATTCTTCGGTAGTAACACCGGCAACAACATGCGGTTCAATCATATCTAAAACACTCGCGGCCAACTTGCCGGCAACGCGCATTTTTTCAATTTCATCCTGAGTTTTAATCGCAATACTCATTTTTTTCCTTAAAGGGCTAAAGCGTGAATATTATTAACGCTTATTTACTATTTATTAATTGCGGAAATAATAACTTAAATTATGCGCTTATGCTATTTAAAGGTACGAGGTATGGAGTAAATGAAGGCACAATATAAAGCAAGGAGGTCCCGTTTTTCAACGGGATGACGTTTTAAGTAAATACGAACGGTTGCGCTATAGATATAAAGTACTCCGTCTTCCCGTTGAAAAACGGGATCTCCTGATGCATATAGAGCGTAAATTAATATAGTATTTACCCTCTTTAGCCTATTATTTACTTCCTTTTTACCCCCAAAAGTGGTATAAAACGCCGCTCACTGAAAAAGTCATTTTGACTTGCGGTGACAACTGCTCATTTAAGAGCTAATTTTGTTGCCCAATGTTGGGCGCAATTTAAATAAACTCACATACATTCGGCAAACATATTCCGGGGTGCCTGTTACCTGCTTTAAGGTAACCATAGGTTGGAAATATGGAATGTATGAACGCTTAACCCCAAGAGGAATTTACAATGCCAAACGTATCAATGCGCGACATGCTTAAAGCTGGTGTTCACTTCGGACATAAAACTCGTTACTGGAACCCTAAGATGAAAGCATACATCTTCGGTTCTCGTGATAAAGTGCATATCATCAACTTAGAACAAACTGTTCCAATGTTCAACGAAGCTCTTAACTTCTTATCAGGCGTTTCTGCTAAGAAAGGTAAAGTATTATTCGTTGGTACTAAGCGCGCTGCTAGCGATTCTATCAAAGAATCTGCAATCAAATGTGATCAATTCTTCGTTAACCATCGCTGGTTAGGTGGTATGTTGACTAACTGGAAAACAGTTCGTCAATCGATCAAACGTTTAAAAGATCTTGAAAGCCAAAGCCAAGACGGTACTTTTGACGCTCTTACCAAAAAAGAAGCATTAATGCGTACTCGTGAAATGGAAAAGCTTGATAAAAGCCTTGGTGGTATCAAAAACATGGGCGGTCTTCCTGATGCATTATTCATCATCGATGCTGATCATGAACACATTGCTATCAAAGAAGCTAACAACTTAGGTATTCCTGTAATTTCTGTTGTTGATACAAACTCTAACCCTGACGGCGTAGACTACATTGTTCCTGGTAACGATGATGCTATCCGTGCAGTAAGCTTATACCTAGATTTAGCGGCAACCGCTGTGATCGAAGGTCGCGAAACTAACATCGCAGTAGCTGCTGAAAAAGACGGTTTTGTTGAAGCAGAATAATTAAACCTTAGTTTAATTACATTTCTATAGGAAGAGGGCATAAATCCTCTTCCTCTTATTCATTACAGATATTTGAGGAATTAACTCATGGCAATTACTGCTAAACAAGTTAAAGAACTTCGTGATCGCACTGGCGCGGGCATGATGGATTGTAAAAAAGCGTTACAAGAAACTGACGGTGACATCGATTTAGCGATCGAAAACATGCGTAAGTCTGGTCAAGCCAAAGCTGCTAAAAAAGCAGGTAACATTGCTGCTGAAGGCGCAATCATCATTAAACAAAACGATGGTGTTGCCGCATTAGTTGAAATTAACTGTCAAACTGATTTCGTAGCGAAAGATGGTAATTTTTTAGGCTTCGCCAATGACGTTGCTGAATCTGCTTTAGCTTCAAAAGTTTCAATTGAAGAGTTAAAAGCACAGTTTGAAGAAAAGCGTGTTGCGCTAGTGACTAAAATTGGTGAAAACATCAATGTTCGTCGCGTTGAGTACATTGATGGTGCTGCCGCGCAATACATCCACGGCGGAACTATTGGTGTAGTTGTTGCCGGTGAAGGTGATGCTGAGTCACTTAAACACATTGCAATGCACGTTGCTGCTTCTAAGCCTGAGTACGTTAACGCTGAAGACGTACCAAGCGACGTAGTTGCAAAAGAAAAATCTATCCAAATCGATATCGCGATGAACGAAGGCAAGCCTGCTGAAATCGCTGAGAAAATGGTTACTGGCCGCATGAAGAAATTCACTGGTGAAATTTCTTTAACGGGTCAAGCTTTCATCATGGAACCTAAGAAAACGGTTGGTGCTATTTTAAAAGAGAAAGGTTTAACTGTTTCTGCTTTTGTTCGCCTGGAAGTTGGTGAAGGAATCGAGAAGAAAGAAGAAGATTTCGCTGCTGAAGTTGAAGCTCAACTAGCTGCTGCCAAAGGCGCTTAATAGCCTTTAGCAAAAGATTCTAAAAAAGGCCTTAGCACGAAGTGCTAAGGCCTTTTTTGTTTGCCCAGCAAAGCTGGCAAACCCGATAGGCTGAAAGAAGCCTTATCACCCCGACTAAGGGGAAGATGATCCGAATGGCAAGGGCGTCACTGGCTAACGGT
>MABC01000075.1 GCA_002162925.1 Thalassotalea sp. 42_200_T64
GGCAATGTGAACAACTCGTTGAGTTCGTCTTGGATCACCTAGCTGAGCTTTACCAAAAATATAATTTGCCCAAAGAGCTGCATCTTCATTAAACATTCGTATGACCTAACTTAAAAAAAATGATTAGATCACACCGTACTTATAAGTCAACAAAAACTTGTGTATGAGAGTTAGCCCCGTACCCTGTACCTTTTAACAAAAAAAGGCAGCTAATTAAGCTGCCTTTGTCGTTAAAATATTAAACTCTTCGAGTTACATTTTTAACTCTTCTTGATCAGCACCTTCTTTTTCAATCACTTCCGGAATTAAGTCTTCTTTTGAAATACCTAATGCCAAAGCAACCGTTGAAGCTACGTAAATTGATGAGTACGTACCTACGATGATACCAAATAATAATGCGGTAGCGAAACCGTGAATTAGCGCACCGCCTTTAAAGAACAAGGCCAGTAATACGATAAACGTGGTTAATGAGGTGATCATGGTACGGCTTAGCGTTTGTGTTAACGAGATATTAATGATCTCTTCCGATGTGCCCTTACGGACTTTTCTGAAATTCTCACGAATACGATCTGAGACCACAATGGTATCGTTTAACGAGTAACCTATTACCGCCAGTATGGCGGCAAGTACGGTTAAATCAAACTCTAATTGCAATACCGAGAACAAACCTAAGGTTAAAATAACATCGTGCGCCAAAGCGGTAACTGAACCTAGCGCAAAACGCCATTCAAAACGAAAGGCAACGTACATCAAAATACAGATCATCGCGGTCAGCATTGCCAGACCACCTTGCTCCGTTAGCTCATCACCTACGTTAGCACCAACAAACTCAATACGACGCATATCGATTAACTGGCCGGTACCTTGCTCAAGAATGCTTAGAACTTGGTTGCCTAACATTTCCGCTTTCACGTTTTCACGCTGGCCCAAACGAATTAACACATCTTCGGAGCTACCAAACAGCTGCACTACGGCATCGTCATAACCGCTAGCTTCGAGAACTTCACGAACTTTTACCAAGTCAGCCGGTTGTGAAAAACCAATTTCTAACAAGGTGCCGCCAGTAAAATCCAGACCCCAATTCAGTTTATTGGTTGCCAGTGAAATAATGGATGCAACAACCAGTAAAATGCTGATCATTGACGCCACTTTTCGATGTGACATAAAGGCTATGGTGTCTTTAACTTTTAAAAATTGCATAATTTCTTCCTCGCCTAAATGGGTAGCTTATCAAGTTTCTTGCCACCCCACAGGGCGTTAACCACTGCACGAGTACCAATGATTGACGTAAACATTGAGGTAATAATACCGATTGATAAGGTAATCGCGAAACCTTTAACAGGGCCGGTTCCCACCGCAAATAATATAAGAGCGGCGATCAAGGTGGTAATGTTGGCATCAAAAATGGTTGAGAACGCAGCATCATAGCCTTGATGGATAGATTGCTGCATGGTTTTTCCTGCACGGATTTCTTCACGAATACGCTCAAAAATAAGTACGTTGGCATCAACCGCCATACCCACCGTCAGGACAATTCCGGCCATACCTGGAAGCGTTAATGCCGCCCCGGGGATCAATGACATTACACCAACCATTAATACCAAGTTAGCGGCAAGTGCCAAGTTGGCAACAAGACCAAACGCACGATAGTAAACCATCATAAAGAGTAACACTAGGGCAAAACCCCAAAGGATCGCTTGCATGCCCAGCTCTACGTTTTCAGCGCCAAGCGATGGACCAACGGTACGCTCTTCGACAATGGCAATTGGCGCTATTAATGCACCGGCACGCAGCAGTAGTGCTAAGTTATGCGCCGCTGCTGGCGAGTCTTGTCCGGTAATGCGGAAGCTTTTACCAAGGCGCGCCTGAATGGTTGCCACACTAATCACTTCTTGCACTTGGGTAAACTTCAAGCTGCCATCAGGGTTTTTCTCACCCGTTGCTTTGCTTTCAATAAACATAGTAGCCATTGGCTTACCAATGTTATTTTTCGTCGCATTAGAGAATAAACTACCGCCTTTGTTATCAAGGTCGATGTTTACCTGTGGCTGGCTGGTTTGTTGATCTAGCGATGATTTTGCGCCAATGATGTGTTCACCGCGTAGCATAATGCGTTTTTTCAACAATTGCGGACGACCGTCTTGATCATTGACCAAAAACGACCCAGGAGGTACACGGCCATTTATCGCATCACGAATGTCATGTTCTTGATCAACCATATGAAATTGCAAAGTTGCGGTGGCACCTAAAATCTCTTTAGCGCGAGCCGTATCTTGTACACCAGGCAGTTCAACCACAATGTGTTTAGAACCCTGGCGTTGTACCAGTGGCTCAGCAACACCTAGCTCATTTACCCGATTACGAATAATGGTAATATTTTGCTGCAGTGCGTATTCACGAGTTTCTTTTAACTTGGCATCGGTCATGGTGATTTTTAATGATAACTTATCTTCATTATCAACAAACAGATAATCACCATACGTACGTTTTAACAGAGATTCTGCTTTCGCTAAATCATCACTGTTACGGAAAATCACTTCAACCCCGTTACCTGCTTCTTTAACACTGCGGTAACGAATGTTTTCACTTCGTAATTTAGTGCGAAAATCGCCGATCATGCTTTCCTGGGCACGACCCATGGCAGTTTTCATGTCCACTTCCATTAAGAAATGCACACCACCACTTAAGTCCAAACCAAGTTTCATTGGTACGCCACCAAGGCTGGCAAGCCAGTCTGGAGTCGCCGGAGTTAAGTTAAGCGCCACCGAATATTCGTCACCAAGACTCTTTGATAACAAAGTATTCGCCATTTGTTGGCTTTTATAATCGTTAAAGCGAACCAACACTTGCCCATTGGCAAGGCTGGCACTTTGATAGGTTAGATCAGCCGCGGCTAAATTTTCTTTTACCGCATCTAACGTAGCAAGGTCCGCTTGTACCCCTTTCGTTCCCGAAATTTGTACCGCCGGATCTTCACCGTAATAGTTGGGTAAAGCGTATAAAGCACCAATGGCGACGATAAACACCACCATTAATGTTTTCCATAATGGATATTTGTTTAACACAACTAGTCCTTATAGAGACTTCATAGTCCCTTTTGGTAATACCGCTGTAATAGCGCCTTTTTGTACCGTTAATTCAATACCTTCGGCAACATTTACAATGACGAAATCTTTTTCAGTTGATACTTTGGTTACTTTACCAACGATACCGCCTTGCGTTAATACTTCATCACCTTTAGAAATGGCTTCCATTAGGCTTTTGTGCTCTTTAACACGCTTAGCTTGTGGGCGGTAAATCATAAAGTAAAATACCACACCAAACACACCCAACATGATCAACATTTCAAAACCACCGCCTTGTTGTCCGGCGTCTGCTGCGTATGCTTTGCTAATTAAAAAGTCCATAAAATCCTCTTACTACTATTATTATAAAATTGAAAAAAATGAAAAATAATTCAGTTTATACAAACATCCATTGCTACGTTTTATTATTATTCTTCTGTTGTTGTATTAATTTTTGCTGCTAAAGGTGGAACAGGTAACTCCCGTAAGGCATAAAATTCTTCCACATATTGGTCTAATGTACCTTGCTCAATTGCATCACGCAAACCTTGCATAATGCGTTGATAAAAACGCAAGTTGTGCACGGTGTTCAATTGCGAGCCCAGTATTTCATTACATTTATCTAAATGATGCAAATAGGCACGCGAATAATTTTTACAGGTATAACAATCACACTCTGGATCTAATGGCCCGGTATCGGTTTTATGACGAGCATTACGGAGTTTGACTACACCATTAGTCACAAATAAGTGACCGTTACGGGCGTTACGGGTTGGCATCACACAATCAAACATATCGATACCACGACGTACCCCTTCCACCAGGTCTTCGGGCTTACCAACTCCCATTAGATATCGGGGCTTATTTTCAGGGATCAAGTCTGGGGTATGATCTAATATTTTGATCATCTCACCTTTTGGTTCACCTACCGATAAACCGCCAATAGCATAGCCATCGAAATCAATATCTAACAGCCCTGCCGCAGAAACTTCACGCAAATCTTCATACATTCCACCCTGGACAATACCAAACAATGCCGAAGGGTTATCCGCGTGTGCCGCCTTTGATCGCTTTGCCCAGCGCAGCGATAATTCCATTGAGGTTTTTGCTTCTTGGTGAGTGGCCGGATATGGCGTGCATTCATCAAATATCATCACTACATCGGAGCCCAGGCTGCGTTGCACTTCCATTGAACGCTCTGGCGTGAGCATTATTTTTTCACCATTTATCGGCGAGCGAAACTCTACACCCTTCTCGGTAATTTTACGCATTTTGCCTAAGCTGAATACCTGGAAACCACCCGAGTCCGTAAGAATAGGCTTGTGCCAATTCATAAAACCGTGCAAACCACCGTGCTTTTCGATAATTTCGGTGCCTGGACGTAACATTAAATGGAAGGTGTTACCCAATAAGATATGCGCACCGGTTGCTTCAACCTCTTCGCTTTTCATGCCCTTAACGGTACCGTAGGTGCCTACCGGCATAAAGGCAGGTGTTTCGACAACACCTCTATCAAAGGTAAGACGACCGCGACGCGCTTTGCCATCTTTATTGATTAATTCATATTTCATTGTTTATTTTTCCTTACCAAGTAGCAAAACAGGCCACAGGTGATTATTAATATTTCAACTAATCTCAGAAATGTCCAAGTATTTAGCTGCTTACAAATTTGTCAGTTTGTTTTTAACTTGCATCTTTACGCGTTAAAAACATCGCATCACCATATGAAAAAAAACGATATTTTTCATCGATGGCCACATGATAGGCATTCATCATGTGGCCATAACCGGCAAATGCGCTTACCAGCATTAACAAGGTTGATTCTGATAAATGAAAGTTAGTCACTAAGGCATCAATTAACTGGAACTGATAACCCGGGGTGATAAAAATATCGGTATCACCATAAAATTCAGCTAACGGCTGATTATTTTTTAACGCGTATTGAGCCGCGCTTTCTAAAGAGCGCACCGAAGTAGTACCAACGGCAATCACTCTTTTGCCCGCCGCTTTGGTGGCATTAATGCTTTCTATTACATCCTGACTCACTTCGACGTATTCAGAATGCATCACGTGATCTTCAATTTTATCGACACGTACTGGTTGAAAGGTACCCGCCCCTACGTGCAGCGTAACAAATGCTAATTGCACACCTTTCGCTTCGATTTGCGTCAACTGTTCTTTTTCAAAGTGTAAGCCAGCAGTAGGTGCCGCTACAGCACCCGGCTTTTCATTATAAACGGTTTGATAGCGCTCCCGATCTGAATTTTCATCAGGACGGTCAATGTAAGGTGGCAACGGCATATGGCCTATTTCTTCCAGCACTTCTAAGACGCTGTTGTCGCCATGAAACTCCAGCTCAAATAGCGCATCGTGGCGAGCAACCATAGTGGCTTTCACTTTACCTTCGAGTAATACTTCATTACCGACTTTTAATGATTTGCTGGCACGCACATGGGCAAGTACCCGCTGTTGATCAACAATGCGTTCTACCAATACCTCAACCTTGCCGCCAGTCGATTTGGTACCAAACACGCGAGCAGGGATCACTCGGGTATTATTAAATACCAATAAATCGCCAGCATTTAACTGTTCAATAATTTGATTAAATTTAAGGTGCGCAAGTGAACCGGAGTTACCATTAACCGTCATTAAACGGCTGGCCGAACGCTCGGTTTGCGGATAACGAGCAATTAGCTCGTCAGGTAAATTGAATGAAAAGTCAGAAACACGCATATTGGGCACTATTAGAAAGCTTTAAAAAAACGCGTAATTTTAGTGCTGAGGCCTGCGAATAGCAAGGAAAATGTGCAAAAAGCACATTTTCTTAAGGATGAATATATTATTTATGGCAAGGTTAGGGGTAATTACAGTTTTGACGTTCTTTGGGTTCGCATTCTGAGTCATCCAAACTCATCGTTTGACCAAAAAATGAGCCTGGCTCGACATGCGATTGCACATAGTTAATGTCAACCTTAACTTTGTTGGTGTTGGGTTGTTTTTTAATGCCGGTAAGTTTTGATAATAACTTTAGAAAACTCATACTTAAAATCCTTTTAAGTTAATTTTTATTGTTTGTTTAATAGACATAATAGTGAGTAACATATTGAATTTCAAATTTATCATCAAATTTAGTTACATTTAATTAAAAAAGGTAAGTTGTGAATATTGATGAATATGGATTAAAAGAAAGGTAAAAAATACCATTTTCATAAGTATTGCTATAATAATCGGCCAACTCGCAAGCGACTCATGAAATAGCGACAATTTTTCATTATATTCCGACGACATGCCTAACAATACGTAAAAACGGTGAATAAATAGCCGCTTAAACAATTTTATTAATTTTTCTCTTTACAGCGAATCATCGATAAGTATAATGCACAGCCATTGCAGGGGTGTAGTTCCAATTGGTAGAACAGCGGTCTCCAAAACCGACGGTTGGGAGTTCGAATCTCTCCACCCCTGCCATACTTTCTTCCTAAATGACTATTTCTAAAATATCTATTTCTTAAAATTTAAATACACTATTTTAGTTCCTCGTTCCTATTTCTCGTTTCTCGTATTCTTTCATTGTGCCAATTCTGTGATTCTGTCATCATAACGGCAACATTAATCCGTACCTCTTAACCTCTTTTAGTTAACAGCAATGAACATTAGCGAGCGACAATTTCAATATTTACAGACTATGGGCGTGAGCTTATGGCAATCGCGCGAGCAGTTCTTTAACAAGCAAGAACAAGCAAGTCCAGAGCAAGAAAGTACAAAGCATGAAAGCACTGAACCAACACCTGTTGAACCCTCTGGCATAAGCGAATCACCGTCAGCGCTAACGCCAACACAGCAAACTAACAAAGCGCCAGTCATTGTCAAAAAGCATTCATTCGACAATATAGAGCAAGTTTTACAAGCCAAGTTAATCACCGACATTGCTATCGTATTAGATATAGAATTAGCCGGTATTGAATTAACCGATGAAGGCATTAAACTTGGGCAATTAATATGGCAATTTACTGCAAAAAACAGCATCGACTATAAAGACAACGTCTTAATATCACCTGAGTTTTGTGCCATAGCAAGCCATCCAATGAAAGCCAAATTATGGGTCTGCTTAGCAGCTCATATCAACAGCCACTAATCACAGTCGAAACAACATTATGAGCAAACCATGTCTGCAAAATTTCAGCAAAAGCGATGCTGAAACCATTTACGCAATAGAAACCGCCAGTAACCCCTTCCCCTGGAGCAAAAAAACCTTACTCAGTTGCATTGGTGGCCGATACATCTGCCGCCAGTTAACGGTGAATAATATCGTGCTCGGCTTTTACGTCAGCGAGTTGGTCATTGATGAACTTACCTTGATGGAAATTTGCGTACACCCAGAACGTCAGGGCAAGGGTTACGGGCAACTATTACTGACAGATTTTTTAGCCATGGCGAAACAAAAACAAGTCGTGACTTGCCATTTGGAAGTGCGTTCGAAAAACATTGCCGCACAAATGTTGTACATGAAAAATGGCTTTATCCAGGTAAATCGCCGTACCGGTTATTATCCTGCGGCTATCGGTTATGAAGATGCCATAGTGATGAGTTTATCGCTTTAGCTCTGTAGTAATTCAAGCTTGAGCTGTATTCATTTAATAATTTCATTATTTTTGGCTAAAATCTCTGTCAAACTTGCTGCTCTTGCTGCGCAATGTCTGTATAATATCGCGTTTTTATGTCTGTGTACTTTTTAATCGACTTATCTAATCACTGCAGCATAAAGGCCAAAATACCAAGTTGATTAAATTGGTATAAACAAATTATTAGTTAAAATTAATGGCATATTGTTATTAATTAACATTTATTAAGCAGCGAGTAATTGTAAAACATGACAATTCAACAGCAGGAAGTGAGCAAACGCAGAACTTTCGCCATAATCAGTCACCCGGATGCGGGTAAAACCACCATTACTGAAAAAGTATTACTTTTTGGTCAAGCGCTACAAAAAGCCGGTACCGTAAAAGGTAAAAAGTCGGGCCAACACGCCAAGTCCGATTGGATGGAAATGGAAAAAGAACGTGGTATCTCCATTACCACCTCAGTGATGCAGTTTCCTTATCAAGATTGTTTGGTTAACCTGCTAGATACTCCAGGCCATGAAGATTTCTCGGAAGATACTTACCGTACCCTTACCGCGGTAGATTCTTGCTTAATGGTTATCGATACCGCAAAAGGTGTTGAGGACAGAACGGTTAAGCTAATGGAAGTCACCCGATTGCGTGATACCCCAATCATTACTTTTATGAATAAAATGGACCGTGATGTGCGCGATCCCATTGAAGTAATGGATGAAGTGGAAGAAGTTTTAAAAATAAAGTGTTCACCCATTACCTGGCCTATCGGCATGGGCAAAGAGTTTAAAGGGGTGTATAACCTGTTAACCGACGAAATCATTTTATACAAAACTGGCCAGGGCCATACCATTCAAGACAAAGTGGTAATTAAGGGCTTGAATAACCCAGATCTGGATGTTGAAGTTGGCGCTTTTGCGGATGATTTGCGTGAAGAACTAGAGCTGGTTCTTGGTGCTTGTCATGAGTTTAACTTAGAAGAATTTTTAGCCGGTGAATTAACACCAGTATACTTTGGCACGGCATTGGGTAACTTTGGTGTCGATCATATGCTTGACGGATTGACCGAATGGGCACCTACACCACAACCTCGTCAAACCGACAAGCGTGAAGTGACTGCCACAGAAGAAAAATTCTCTGGATTCGTGTTTAAAATTCAAGCGAACATGGACCCGAAACATCGTGACCGTATCGCTTTTATGCGCATTTGTTCCGGTAGCTACACCAAAGGCATGAAAATGAAGCAAGTGCGTTTGGGTAAAGACGTGAAAATTGCCGA
The DNA here is from genome assembly GCA_002162925.1 of Thalassotalea sp. 42_200_T64. GTDB lineage: Bacteria > Pseudomonadota > Gammaproteobacteria > Enterobacterales > Alteromonadaceae > Thalassotalea_A. The sequence continues at coordinate 8,958 of MABC01000075.1, forward strand.
TGCGGTAACCTTTATGGCTGGCGATCGTTCAAACGTAGATGAAGCGTTTGCTGGTGACATTATCGGCCTGCATAACCATGGCTCGATTCAAATTGGTGATACCTTTACTGCCGGTGAACAGATGAAGTTTAGCGGCATACCTAACTTTGCCCCGGAAATGTTCCGTCGTATTCGCCTGCGTGACCCGTTAAAAGCCAAGCAATTACAAAAAGGCTTAATCCAGCTTTCAGAAGAAGGTGCGGTGCAGGTATTTAGACCAGTAAGCAATAACGACATGATTGTTGGTGCCGTAGGTGTGCTGCAGTTTGAAGTGGTGGTACACCGCTTGAAAAATGAATATAACGTCGACGCATTATACGAGCCAATTTCAGTAGCAACGGCCCGTTGGGTAAATTGTGACGATAACAAAATTATGGCGACCTTTGAGAAGAAAGCGTACGACAATTTAGCCTTAGATGGCGGCAATAACTTAACGTACATTGCTCCGACTATGGTAAATTTAAATTTAATGCAAGAGCGTTACCCGGAAGTTATGTTCCACAAAACCCGTGAGCACTAATAGCCCATTTTAAAAGAACAGTTAAAGAGAACAGACAGAAGATATGAATATTCGTCAACTTTTAAATGAAAAAGTAAAAGCCGCGATGATAGCCGCCGGCTTACCAGAAGACACTAACCCGGCGGTTAGTGCTTCCTCTCGTCCGCAATTTGGTGACTACCAGGCAAATGGGGTAATGGGCGCCGCGAAAAAATTAAAAACCAACCCAAGAGCGTTAGCGCAAACTGTGCTAGATAACCTTGAGTTAAACGACATTGCGGAAAAGCTTGAACTGGCTGGCCCTGGCTTTATTAATATTCACTTAAATAAAACCTGGTTGGCAAAGCAGTTAGCCGTAGCAGCTACTGATACTAAGCTAAACGTCAGCCAAAACCCAAATCCAAAAACGGTTGTGGTGGATTACTCGGCCCCTAACCTTGCCAAAGAAATGCACGTGGGCCATTTACGTTCAACCATTATTGGTGATGCGGTAGTACGCGCCTTGGAGTTTCGTGGCGAAAAAGTTATCCGTCAAAATCACATGGGTGACTGGGGTACGCAATTTGGGATGTTACTCGCACATTTAAGCGACAAGCTTAGCAGTAACGAAGTCGCCGAAACGGCCCTTGCCGATTTAGAAAACTTTTACCGTGAAGCCAAGGTTCGCTTTGACGAAGAAGATGGCTTTGCCGATCGTGCTCGTGAATTCGTGGTGAAATTACAAGGTGGTGATAGTGACTGTTTAGTATTATGGAAACAGTTCATCGATATCTCAATTCATCACTCGGAAGAAATTTACAAAGCCTTAAATGTGACCTTAACTCAAGATGACATTATGGGCGAAAGCGCCTACAACCCAGACTTGCCAAAAGTGATTAGTGATTTAATGGCAAAAGGTATTGCGGTTGAAGATCAAGGCGCAAAAGTTGTGTTCATTAAAGAAATGGCCAACAAAGATGGCGACCCATCGGTATTTATCGTGCAAAAATCTGGTGGCGGTTACTTGTATGCCACTACCGATTTATCTGCCTGTAGATACCGCAGTGGCGATTTAGCTGCTGATCGTATCATCATCTTCACCGATGCTCGTCAGGCTTTGCACTTTAAACAAGTTGAAATTACCGCCCGTAACGCCGGTTTTTTACCCGCGACTACCAGTTACGATCATTGCCCATTTGGGATGATGATGGGTGATGATGGCAAACCCTTTAAAACTCGTACCGGTGGCACCATTAAACTGGCCGAACTGCTCGAAGAAGCCGTCAGCAGAGCCAGCGATTTAATGGCCGAAAAAATTGCCGATTTCTCCGAAGAAGAAAGAAATGAGATCGCGCGAAAAGTAGGTATTGGCGCGGTTAAGTATGCCGATTTATCGAAAAACCGCACCTCGGATTATATCTTCAACTGGAAAACCATGCTCAGTTTTGAAGGGGCAACAGCGCCCTACTTACAATACGCATTCACCCGTATTCAAAGTATCTTCAAAAAAGCCGGTATCGATGTCACAGCATTAAGCAATGACATAATAATTGCCGAGCCGCAGGAAAAAGCACTGGCGGTTAAGCTGATGCAATTTGAAGAAGTATTAGATGCCGTTATTAGCGAATGTACGCCTAACTTGTTATGTAACTACTTATACGAGTTAGCCAGCCTGTACATGAGTTTCTACGAAGCCTGCCCAATCCTGAAAGAAGGTGTTTCTGCAGAAACCAAACTTTCACGCCTGCGTTTATGTGGCGTAATTGCCCGTACGCTCGAGCAAGGCTTAGATGTGTTAGGTATTGAAGTGATGGACCGCATGTAGTTTTAACCATTTGGTTACAAACATGGCCTGCTGATGCAGGCCTATTACCTAACGTGGATCTAATTAAAAGCACTAGATTATTTACCTGATCTAGTGCTTTTTTATTACAGAATGTTTACATTCTTCGTGCAATTATTAGAGTATCTTTCGAAGGGAATTTAATTAAATTGTGAGTAAAGTAAAAAACATGCGGTCACGATCAATAGTCCCCCCATTAATTGATTAAAAAGCTTTAACCTTAACTGACTATTCAGAAGTATTGTTACTTTATCTCCTAATACAGACCAAGAAAAAAGTGATAGATAACAGACTAAAAAATAAATTAATGAAAAGGTTAAAAATACTTGGTTATTGTTAGGCACTGAAAATAAAGAAACACCTGCCACACTCGCAATCCATGCCTTGGGATTTAACCATTGTAAAAGGAAACCTTGCATAAAAGTTGGCAGCTTTTGTTCTTTAATATCTAACTCTGGTTTTGATGACGCGATTAAATACCCCATATAGACAATAAATAATGAACCCGAAATTGCTAAGTATTTAAGAAGTAATGGATACTGAACAATGATTTTATAAAAACCCAATCCAATAAATAATAACAGTGATGTGAAGCCAATCGTTCCACCTGAAACGAATGAAAACGTTTTACGCACTCCATAACTTGCTCCTGAAGATACAATCACCATATTCACTGGCCCTGGAGAGATTGACATAGCCAATGAGAATGAAAACATTGCGATCAATAACGACATAATTTTTCCTCTGGTTTTTGTAAACTATATATCCATTCTATTAATAAGATAAGGTGCTAGAATTAAACTTCACTGTTCTAAATACTTTAATAAAGGCACAAATGATAGATGAATTACGATCAATGGCTATCTTTGCTGAAACGATCAAACAAGGTTCTTTTCGAGCTGCTGCAAAAGAGCTAAAACTTTCACCTTCAGTCGTTAGCTATCAAGTGACTCAATTAGAAAAATCTGTAGGTACGGCTTTAATTTACAGATCGACTAGAAAATTGTCATTAACATCTGAAGGTGGAGTGTTATATCAGTACGCTTTAAATATGCTCCAAGCTGCACAGCAAGGGTTAAATCAAGTAGCTTTAGAAACCAAGAGTTAAGAGGTACGTTAACCCTCACGCTACCTTCCGCCTTGATCAAGTCGCAGATAAGTAAAAAAATCTCACAATTTAGCAAGTTACACCCATTCTTGAATTTTAAATTATTTTATACCGACAATAGAGAAGATCTGATTCACAAAGGCATTGATTTAGCTTTTAGGGCGGGGACAATGGATGATAGTAACCTTAAGTCTAAGCGGATTGGAGAAATTAATAGAAAATTAGTTTGTTCTTATGATTATTGGAAAGAGCATAAAAAACCCATTTCTCCTCACGATTTAACAAAGTGGAATTGGATAAAGTTAGATATGCTTCCGAATCACCGGACCTTAGTAAACTCTGCTGGTGAAAAATGTTTATTAGAGTTTTAATATGACAAAGGTATTCGGCGTGAGTTATGGCAGCTATTTAAATTGGCAGGCAAAATATCTTTCAAAAAGCGCCTTAAATTTCAATCAGGGCTTGCTGCTGAATCCGGCATTTTTATTGATGAGTCATTTGATTTGGCCAAACTACAGAATGGTTTATCGAATGAAATAAAAGCAATGATAAAAAACACGAGAGACACAGCAATAGTAGCAAACCAGTTTTGTTCATACGATAACAGGTCAAAATAAAACAACGCATTTTCTATTGAACCGGTAATTGCGCCTAAGGTCATCAATAGATATTTATTTAAATCTCCATTTGCTTTAAATATCATCGCCAATATGTAGCCCAGCATAGGGATACTGGTCCAAATAACAAAGACGACAAGAGAAAAAAACATCGCCAACAATGAGATATTTGACGTGTATAACCTTTCAATCAACGGGAAAAATTGCGCTAAAAAATAGCCAAAAAACAGATACAACATAGAAGCCCTTTTACTACTGCTCAGTTTAAAATAGCAATCAATATACCCGTCACCATTCAAGATGCAGGTTTCAGAGCGCTTGAGCGATTCCAATTCAAGGCGCATCTATACAGTAATGGTTATTCCCTTACAAATAGGTGCAACGAAAAAGTGGGATTGCTCAAGCGCTTCTTCGATGGGTTTAAAAGTGCTTTATGCAGCGTTATGAATTTTAACAATGGAATAACCATTCTCTAAACTTAATACCTTGCCTAAATCACTTTTAATTCCCACTGAAATCCCGCACTTTGAATGGCGACGGGTATATAAGGATAATAGAAAGAAATCTAGATAACTTTGATTTAGCTTTAGTTTTTCTGTGATTTTGCTGTTATGCCGAGGTAAAGTTGTCTGCTGCCACGATTTATAGATATCTTACTTAATTGCGATCAGTTCTGATTGCTCGTGACTTAGTATTCTAAAGACTGCTTTATTAACTTTTGCGCCTGCCTCAGTAACCAGCCTGTGGCACCAAGACTAATCGCTTTTTGGGCGAGAGCTTGTGCTTGATTGTAGCTACCTTGAGCAAAACGTAACTTGCCTAGTAAGTAATAACTTTCAGGATAACGAGGGGCGATTCGGATCGCTCTTTCTAACGATACCGCAGCAGCTGAATTATTACCATTACGCTGCTGTTGTTCAGCCCGTGCAAGCAAAGCCGTAACGGCATCAGGAGCTTGGGCCACCTCGGCTACTAGAGCCGGTTTAGTTTGAACTGTTGGCTGAGGTTTAGCAACTGGCTGAGGTTTTTCACCTGTTATCTGGGTAGTTGTACATGCCGTTAAAACCAAAGGTAAACACAACAAGGCTAATTTTTTATGCAATTTCACTGTTTTTTCTCATCTCTTATTTTTCTATTAAGTGGCGAAACCAATCTATCACTTTTTCAAGACCCTTACGGCAACGGATCTCTTCCTCAGGTTCGAAGCCGGCAATAAATGGCAACGGAATAGTATTGGCGCAAGCCTCTTGACTCCCTTGTCCGGTATCGTTGTCGACCCAGGCAATTTTAACATTTTCAGGGGGCAAATTTTGTATCGGTAAGCGTGAGCGCTGGCGGAATATATTTGCCCAAACTCGTAGTGCGCCACTGGAACCGGTTAAGCCAGTATTGGCATTATCATCACGTCCGAGCCAAACGACCGCCATCATATCCCCTGAAAATCCAGCGAACCAACTATCGCGCAATTCATTTGTAGTGCCGGTTTTACCGGCAACGGCAAATTTTGGTAGCAACCACTCTAATGCCTTACCCGTACCTTCATGAGTTACCGCCTGCATGGCATGGCGTAATAAGTAAATTGATGCAGGATCAAAACGTTGTTCGACTGCCAAAGGGTAACTTTTTAGTATTCTGCCACCCGGAGCCACCACCGCGTCGATAGCCATCAGCGGCGTGTAAAAACCATCCGCAGAGAGTGTCTGATACATCTGCGCGACTTCCACCGGGGTCATTTCCACCGCCCCCAAAGTAATTGACGGCAGTTCGGCATAATCCTTACTCGCCCCTAATCGGCGAATGGTATTGACTATGTTCCCTAACCCCAGGGTGTTACCTAAACGCGCAGTAGATTGGTTGTAGGAATTGGCGAATGCTCGATATAACAGTACTTCACCATGATCTTCTCGATCAAAGTTTTGTGGTGACCATTCGTCGCCATTGGGCAGCATTAGCGTATATTTTTCATCACTTATCGGGGTGGCAAGATCATAAGCTTGTGGTTGTTGCAAAGCCGTTAAATACACCGCAGGTTTTAACAAAGAGCCTACCTGACGACTGGCATCTACCGCTCGATTAAAACCCGCATACCGTGCATCCCGACCGCCAACTATGGCAATAACGGCTCCGGTATTTGGTCGGGTAATGACCACGGCCCCCTCAAGCTGAGCACTGAGTCCACTGGATTCATGTTTGCTTATGGTAGCCGCCAGGCTCGATTCTGCGCTCTCCTGCACGAAGGGGTCAAAATGAGTAAATATAGATAAACCATTGGTACTCAGATCCTCAACGTCATAGTCCCGTTGCAATTGCCGACGTACCAAATCAAGATAAGCTGGATAGCGCTTACGTTTGGCACTGCTGCGCTCACCAATTGCTAAGGGTTGCTGCTTAGCCTTAGCAGCCAGATCGGCGGCAAGATGATTTTCTCGAACCGCGATATCCAATACCAGGTTACGACGTTTTAATGCCCGTTCAGGGTTGCGCCACGGATTGTAATAATTGGCACCTCGCACTAAAGCAACTAATAAAGCCTGCTGTGCAAGTGACAGCTCGGCCAAAGGTCGCTTGAAATAATACTGACTGGCTAAACCAAAGCCATGGATAGCACGCGGCCCATCTTGACCCAGATAGATCTCATTAATATAGCCTTCTAAAATTTCCGCTTTGCTAAAATGCAATTCCAACAGCATCGCCATTAGTGCTTCCTGGGCTTTGCGAGAAAATGTACGTTCAGAGCTAAGATAGTAGTTTTTAATCAGCTGCTGGGTGAGTGTCGATGCTCCTTGTGAGATGCCGGCACTTTTGATATTGGCAATCAACGCCCTGGCGATACCGCGCAATGAAATACCAAAGTGAGAATAAAAACTATCGTCTTCAACGGCTACCAGCATATTCTGCAATGGTGTTGGCACCTCACTCAACTGTAGCAATAATCGATCTTCATTATGCGCAGGATAGATGCCACCAATGACCATAGGCTGCAACCGAATGAGCGCAGCGCCATCATTACTTTCGAGCTGGGAAACCCGGTTCTCATCCAATGTGACTGTTATCTGGCGCGGTGGCTCCAGCTCATCGACAAACTGGAAGCCGGGGGTGAAAATGCTAACTTGCTGGTTATCAATTTTTGCCTGGCCTGGCTGTATGATGCGGGTGACAAAATGATAACCGAGCTGCATCAGCTCGGCCTTTAAATCACTGAGCGTTAACTCTGCGCCTTGGTATAACTCTAACGGACGCGCATAAACGGTAGATGGTATCGACCATTTCTTGCCAGCGAACGTTGAACGGATGCTAATGTCCAGGTACAAGGCCGCGCTGAGGAACAGTAAAAACATGGTCAGAAGTAACTTCCACCACAAGCCTTTAAACAATGATTTCATTCGTTTATCACATTATCTCTTTAATAAGCACCAGGTTATTCTCCGAGTGTGCTGCAGTTGTACCAAGTTAATTAAATTATTTTTAGCAGTCTTCACCAGGCATGAGTTGACTATATACTTTTACAAACAGGTATTAGGCATTGCCAGTAACCGACATCAACCCAATGATCAAATTTGCGCCCTACTTGTTCAAAGTGAGCCACTTTTTTCATCGCAAATTTTTCATGCAGGGCAATACTAGCAGGATTTGGTAACGAAATACCGCCTATCGCGGTATGAATATCACGATTTTTTAACTCCACAAACAATTCACTGTAGAGTTTAGATCCCCACCCTTTCGCCATTACGTTATTATCCAGGTACACGGTAATTTCAACCGAATGCTTATAAGCACAGCGGCCTTTCCATGTACTCGCATAGGCATAACCGACAATGCTGCCGTTATCATCTTCTGCAACTAACCAAGGCAAACCATTCTCAACGCTGTTAGCAACTCGCTGTTTCATTTCCTCTACCGTTATAATTGCCGTTTCAAAGGTTACTATGGTGTTGCAAATATAATGATTGTATATGTGGGTGATAGCTTCAATATCAGTAACGTTTATTGGTCTTATCAAAATGTCTCCCTATTATTTTATGCTATCTGCTATCTGCTGAATTGTAATCTAATTCATTGGGTCGTTGCGTACATATTTACCATGTTCAAATTTGCCAAAAAACAGTTCAAGCATAGGATGTTTGATCGGTGCTGCGCTATCATCAAGTTCCAAGTTTTGTTGTGCTACATAGGTAGAATGTGAACTTTGATCCACTAAAACATGATACCAAGGCTTATCTTTAGGGGGGCGAGACTTGGCGACCGTCTCATACCACTGTTCTGTCCCCTGAAAATCTTTATCGACATCGACAATCACTCCCCGATAATCGAACAACTTATGATGAACCAAGTCTCCAACGGAAAATTTAACTCTGAAAATATTCGTTACCGTTTCCATATGCTCCCTCCTTCTGCCGGGATATTCGAACACAACACGCCGACAATATAATACCAAGTTGATTGGTATAAGAAATCTAGTCATATCTTACCAGTACCACGAGATTTATCCATTAGCCGAATACAGATTTTGAGTAATTTCATCACGCTTGTTGTTAACTTTAAAATGACTCATTCAAAGTAATAGATATTATCAAGGATTAGTTATCTCTTGCTTAATTGATACATATCAACCAAATCCCCTAGCTAATCGCGCAAGTGCGACAATCTGTCACACTACAAGCTCACTAATTTTATATACCATAAATACACATTTATACATTAAGTTTCAAAATAGTAACATTATGAAAAATTCGATTAGGCTTTCTCTGCTTTTATCGCTCATCAGCAATTCATTCGCCGAAGAAGCGGTTGCACAAGATGGACAATTTGACAATGTGGAACGGATCACAGTGACGGCAAGTCGTAAAGTCGCACTAGATACAGATTTAGCAATGTCCGTTCATGGTATCTCTGAAGATGAACTGAAATTAGATAATGGCCAGCATGCTGCAGAATCACTGAACAGCATTTCCGGGGTGTTAATTGATCAACTCTCCGGTGGTCAAGGCCACAAAACGGCAATACGTATGCCAATAAATACCAGTGGTTATTATCTATACTTGCAAGATAATATCCCTTTGCAATCGCCCGCGTTTTTTAATCACAACGCGTTATGGTGGTCTAGCTTTAATTCAAACGTTGCCCGAATGGAAGTGCTAAAAGGGGCTGGTACTGCACTTTATGGTTCAGGGGCCGTTGCCGCCACGATTAATATTTTATCGAAAGAAGTCTCCAAGCAAGCAGAAACTGACCTTTCCCTGATGCTAGGCGAAGATAATTACCACAAAATCCAAATGAGCCATAGCAACAGTATCTCAAACAATCAAGGCTTCAGAGTGTCGTTTTCTTATTTAGATAACGAAGGCTGGCGTGATCATACCGGCTCAGAAAAAGCGGAAATTACCTTACGTCATGAAGTTGAAGTATCGGCAAAGCAAAAATTTACCACATCACTGGTCATTTCAGACTTAGAACAAGAAATGTCTGCAGGTTTAACCGAGGACTTGTACAAAGAAGATAAAACCAACTCTGGCCTTTCGGCTGCCGTATTGGCTAATGATCCGTTACGCAAAACCAAATACATGCGTTTATCTACTCAGTGGGATATCACTGATGGTGGTAGTTTGTACTCGTTGATCCCGTATTTACGCCTGCGTACTAATGATTATATCGCTACCTGGGATCAGAACATGCCGAAAGTTGAGTCTGAAGTGACAACATTAGGGCTACTTGGCTTAGTGAATTTCGAGCACGATGACAACAGCGAAACCACCATTGGCGTTGACCTTGAATTTACCAAAGGCGATCAACTGTCGTATCAGCCGCTCGACTTTACCACTTCCGGCTGGGGTGCCGATACCTATGTAAAAGGGGAAAAATTTTACGATGATACGACAAAATATACAGGTATTTCTCCGTATATTCAGTATCAACGCCCTTTATCCGCTGACCTAACATTGACCCTTGGTGCACGTTACGATTATGCCAACTATGAATTTGATAATCATTTAAGGGTTTATGGCGATATCGGGCATGGCAATCTAAGTATCGAAGATCGTTCCGATGATTTTTCCCATTTGAGCCCAAAAGCCAGCTTAAACTATCATTTAACCGACATTAGTAGCGTATATTTACGTTATGCCAACAGTTTTCGTATTCCTACCGCCGGCAGTTTATATCATTTAACCAGCAAAGACAGTGAAGATTTAAAAGCTGTAGATCCGGAAGTATCAGATACCTATGAACTGGGCTACAAAGCCAATTTTAACGACATTACGTTCGATGCAGCGCTGTATTATATGGATGTCGATGATGGCATTGTGCATGCGTATAACGAACAAAATCAACGTTACTTAACCAATGCCAGCAGAGTCATTCATAAAGGGATTGAGTTTGCTACTGACTGGCAAGTGAACCGTGAATTAAATATCAATCTTGCCTACAGTAAAGCAAAATACAAATTTGATCAGCACCAGGAATTCTCTGGTAATGACATGAAAATGGCGCCTGATTACATTGCCAATGTGCGTTTGCGCTATACGCCAAATTTTGTTGACGGTTTTTCCAGTCTGTTAGAAGTGCAATCGATAGGTGAATATTGGCTAGACGATGCCAATAGCAGTGATGACTCAGGCAAAGACCGAACTTATAAAGGTTATACCATTGCTAATTTAAAGGCTCGTTACCAGGTATCAACACAACTGGCATTGCATGCTCGCTTACTGAATGTAACAGATAAAGATTATGCTCAGGAAGCCGAATATCGTTATGGTAAAACCGTTTATTCTCCGGGTGCGCCAAGAACGTTTTATGTTGGCTTAAATTATCAATTTTAACGGAGTAACACCATGAATCAGAATATCAATATTACTCGCTATATCTGGTTAACACTCTCCGCATTGTTACTGCTGAGTCATACGGTGGCCGCGGAAAACCATAAGCATATGACAGCTGACAAAGGAGTAAAAACTTCGACTCAACCTTGTCAGAGCGCGGAAATCCGTTGTGCCAAAACGGTAACCTCGGCTTTTGCGCCTAATGGAGATTTATGGCGCCTATGGAGTCATGATCAAAGATTACATTACCAAGTATCTGCCGATAAAGGACAGAGCTTTTCCGCATCTAAGCAAGTTGATATTGCCGCTGAAAATATTTCAGCGCGTAATGAAAACCGTCCTAAAATTGCGTTCGACAAATTAAATGGGGTGTATTTGTCATGGGCGCGGGCTGGAGAGAAAAAGTACACTGCAGATGTCAGGTTCAGTTATTCTGCCGATTATGGTAAACAGTTTTCGGAACCCGTTACGGTAAACAATGATAACTTGTTAACTGGCCACAGTTTTAATGAATTACATGTAAGTGCAGACGGGCAAGTGAGCATTGTCTGGCTCGATGGCCGCTTATCGTATCAGTTACGCAAACAGGGAAAAGAAGCAAACGGCTCTGCAATATTTTTGGCTCAGGCAAACCCGAGTAAAAATACAGCCGAGTTTACTAATAAACAACTGGCCAATGGTACTTGCGTATGTTGCCGCATTGCCATCGATGTAAATCAAAATGCTGAGCTTGCAGTGTTCTGGCGTCACATCTTTGGCGATAATATTAGAGAGTTCGCCTTATTAACTCTCAATAAAAAACAACAACCATCACTGTTACAAATCAGCCATGATCACTGGCGAATAAATGGCTGCCCGCACCAAGGTGGTGGCCTGAGCATAGATCAAAACAACCGTTATCATATGGTGTGGTTTAACCAGGGAGATAAAGGCAAAGGTATATTTTATGCCTCCTCCATAGATGCCGGCAAAACGTTAACAACACCTTTGTCTATCGGCAAGCAGTCTGCCCAAGCTTCCCACCCACATGTTATTCAAAACCAGAATAAAGTGGATATTGTCTGGACTCAATTTACCGGCACAGAACATCAGTTATGGTCGCAGAGTTCTATAGATAATGGCAAAACCTTTGCGCCAGCCAAACAATTGGCTCAGGCAAAATTTGGTGCCGACAGGCCATTTCTCATTAAGCATGGTAACCGCAACTACATTTCATGGCAGCGTCCGCAACAAGGGCACTGGATCACAGCACTATGATTAACCACGACAATAATAAATTCATCATCGCCCTAGTGGCTTGGTTAATGACTACGCTCATTAACACTACCCTAATGGCCAAAGAAACGGCCAAAGAAACGGCCAAAGAAACTGCTTTTGATGCCGTCGAGTTTGAACAAATAAAACAACTGCAGATGGGCAGGCCTTGGTTAATGCTATTGTGGTCGGTTGATTGTCCACCATGTTTTAAAGAGCTGAAAATGATCAGCAACTTAAGTCAGCAGGTTGAGGGTTTGGCCATAGTCATTGTTAACACCGATGAGCAAGTTGAAGCCAGCGAGCGCCAACAAATTATTGATGATTATCAATTACAGCAGTTTCAACACTTTTACTTTGAAGACGGGAAAAACGATCACAACCGATTTGTTATCGACCCGAGCTGGTACGGAGAACTGCCTCGCAGCTACTTTGTTGATGCAAACGGAAAATTTCATGGTAAGAGCGGCTTAATAAATGAAGCAATATTGAGTAAGTGGCTAATACCAAATTGAATAAATATCTGATCATTTTTAATGGTTAAAACGAATAACTACTGCGTTATAAAATTTATAAGGAGAATAACTACTTACTAAATTTTATGCCTTGTATTTATCCGTTTTTCCTCATGAAAAAGTAGACCACATACTTAATCAAATTGGTATAACCCAGTAAAAATGAGAGCCAACAGCCAGTATTAAGAAAGTGAAGCACTGCTCGCAATCAACATATTATTGATTTAAAACAGCTACATTTTAATTATCTCAGGTATCATAGCTAACAGCATTACATTAAATTTTTTTACTCGTTTGCCACTAAAGTATTTACTACATGTTATATAAACCAGCAAAACAGTCACTGATCAATACTGTCATTCTACTGCGTAGTTGTTCGATTATCATTCAAATCGCGTTAGTGCTTTTCGTCCATTTTTTTCTCGAATATGACTTACCCTGGCTGCCAATATTTTTTATTATCGCATTAGAAGTAACCTTTAATATTGGCTGTTATTTATATTGCCAAGCCCATCGTAACAATTATAAATTAAACCTGTTTATTCAACTGCTTGCTGACATTTTATTTCTAGGTTGCTTGCTCTATTTTAGTGGTGGGGCAACCAATGCATTTGTCTCTTTGTTGTTAGTCCCCATTGCCATTGCGGCAGTCACTTTACCGACATTGCAACTTACCATGATCACCGCTTGCGCATTGTTAACTTACAGCCTGCTGCTTTGGCTTATGCCGATGCATGTGATGCATGGCAATATGCAAGGCCACTTTATTGGCATGTGGATCAACTTCATTTTTTCGGCCGCAGTAGTTTCACTGGTGATTTCAAGAATGGCGAAAGCCATCATTGGCAATGAAATCACCATTGCCAAATATCGGGAAAAACAACTAAAACAAGAGAAAATTATTGCCCTTGGCCTGGCGTCAGCGCAAGTGACTCATGATCTTGCCACCCCACTTGCTACCATTAGGCTGTTAACCGATGAATTAATGGAAGAAGCAAAACACTCAGCCACCATAAATGAGTTGAATGTGCAGGTAGACCGTTGCAGCAGAAATCTGCACGCTTTTAGAGATATGTCTTTAGAAATTAAAAACAACGTAAAACAACCGCTAAATATCGACAGCTTATTCGAACAAATTCAACACCATTGCGCGTTAAATTACCCCAATGCAGATATTGATTATGAGCTACAAACTAATGCGACAGAGCAATTAATGCTAACATCAGACAGTTCTTTAATGCCGGCAATCTTAAATGTGATCAATAATGCCATTAAGGCTTCTGCCAAAAAACAGCTGAAAAAAATAACGTTAACCAGTAAAGTTGCTAACCAAACGTTGCAGATAACGATTCGAGATTTTGGTGACGGTTTTTCTCCTGAGCATTTTAATCAGCTCGGCCACGATCCGATCCACTCTGAGCAAGGGTTAGGCATGGCGATGTTTTTAACGAACGCCAGTTTTGAACGCTTAGGCGGCAGGTTAACCTTGAGCAACCACTTACAAGGTGGCGCACAAGTCATGATCACCTTGCCTTTGCACGATAATAGTAAAAGCAATAGTGAGCACTAAGATGAGAACCTTAATTATTGAAGACGATCAAGCCTTTGCCTCGGTGTTAATGCGAAGATTAAGCAAATATGATCATCAATGTTGTCACTTTGATAATGGCAGAGAGGCTCTGGCCAACTGTGAACAGTTTGCCCCGGATGTGGTGTTACTCGATCTGAAACTGCATGATGATAGCGGCTTAAAATACATTACTTCCTTGAGAAAGTTAGCACCAAATGCGCGTATCATCTTAATGACAGGTTATGCCAGCATAGCTACCGCCGTAGATGCGATAAAACTGGGGGCGGATGAATACTTGGCCAAACCCGTCGATTCGCAAACATTACTATCTGCCATGCAGGGTAAAAAAGTTGATCTTAGCGAAGACCTCGATACCGATATTTTAAGCTCAGAGCAACATGAGTGGGAACATATCAATCAGGTACTTAAATTCAACAACGGTAATGTTTCAGCAACAGCAAGACAGCTATCTATGCACCGCAGAACCCTGCAACGTAAATTGCAGCGCCGTCCAAGTTTTGCCGAAAAAGACTAATTTATCGATTAAATTAGCCCAATTCAAATTTGATCCATCCTCCTTTGAAATGTACAGTTAACCTATGTTTACCGACAGCCATTGCCATTTAGATTTTACCGAGTTTGACGCCAAGCGCGATCAGCTGATGACAAAGTGCGCACAACTACAAATTCAGCGTTTTATCGTGCCCGGCATTACCGCCAAACGATGGTCCAGGGTTATCACACTTTGCCAACAATACTCTATCGCTTATCCCTGTTTAGGTTTGCATCCCTGGTGGATTGCAAAGGCAAGCGATGCTGATCTGGTGTTGTTAGAACAGATGTTAGCACACCATCCAATTATCGCCGTCGGTGAAATTGGTATTGATGGCGCGATTAGCGATATTGACAAGCAAACAGAATATTTTACTAAACAATTGGCTATCGCGAAAAAGCACAACTTACCGGTTGTTGTTCACCATCGTAAAAGTCACCACTTAATCGTGCCAAAATTGAAAACAATTGGTTTGCCGCGAGCAGGCGTGATCCATGCGTTTTCCGGGAATTATCAGCAAGCAAAAGCTTATATCGATTTGGGCTTTAAATTGGGTATCGGCGGCACGATCACCTACCCAAGGGCAAGTAAAACCATAGATGCGGTTAAACGTATTCCGGTTGAGAGTATTTTGTTAGAAACCGATGCGCCAGCCATGCCATTACATGGTTTTCAGGGAGAAATTAATTCGCCCGATAAAATAGCCGTAGTATTTGAACATTTACTGGCGATACGCTCAGAGCCTGCAGATAGGCTTGCTGAAACGATTGAAAATAATGTTCAGCAACTGTTTAACTTCCCTACTGATTAATAATCCTAAACTGGTGGTAACCCGTTATTTCAAGGCATGCCATTGTGCCTGACTGGCTTGTGATTTTTGAAACTCCATCATCATTAGCCATTTACCCGATTTTTAACCAGTAAAGCGTCCATGTGGGCGATAAAATCAGATTTTTTGCCATCTCCATCCGTAGTTGAATAAAAAAACATCCCGGTCTCATGGGCTGTAGTTTGATCATGGGCCCTTTGTGAAAAACGAAACTCTACCGAAGCCGTTATTTTACCAGCTTTGGTATCATCAAAGCCCTGCTGCCAACGCGCCAGCGCTGTGGCTATGGGGTAACTGACATTTTTAAAACCACTCACTAAAACAGCATCTTCATGGTAAGAGGCTTTATAAGCGGCAAAGTCGCCTTCGAGTACGGCACGCTCGGCTTCAGTCCAATAAGCATCAAGTTCAGCTAAGGTTTGCTCATTGCCATACGCCTGGTTTGAGCAGCAAAAGATAACTAATGCAAGTTTGAGAAAGTTTTTCATCAATATTCCAGTGCCGTAAATGGCGGTTTAAAAAATAGCATTAGATTAGGCTTTGTTAACTTTTTTCACTCGTAAGCCTTGGCGTGAAAAGCGATTAAAGCCACGAGTTAATAAAAATCCGGCAAATACGGCGACGATTAGCATGATGCGGAACAATTCAAATTGATTATAAATTTGCCCTTGCATGGTATCGATAACTTTATCTTTATGCAGGTTTAAACGTAAATATCCCAACAACTTATCGCTGCGAATTTCTTGAATAAAGGGTACGCACTTATCGCTGTTGTTGGTGCTGCCTTGCTCTAATCCATACAAGGAGTTGATCGAACTGCTGTTTTGGGATTCGGCAATCAATTGGCCCTGGATGTCATACAACCTCGCTTCAATGACTAATTCAGATTGCACTAAGGATTGCATATAAGCCTGAATTTGTTTCTTGTTTTTCGTGGCAAGAAATACTTTCGATGTGTTCACCGCTTGTGCAGTAAATTGTTTGGCAACTGTCGTAAAATGGCGGTCTAGTATCTCTTCTGAGTCATTTACCCCCATTACCGACAGATTTAAAATCATCACTAATAAGATAATCGCCATGCCAATTTGCATTAGCTTGTTATAGATAGAGGTTATTTTCGGATATATTATTTCGTTTAGGTCTGTCATCTAAAAAAAAAGTCTAAGAAATAGGAGAAATCTATATACACTATAGAGGGTTATTTGCGATTATAGAATCAATTTTTGATCATAAAATGAATTACGTTACCAACATCATGACTTTGCCAACCCGCTTTGAATTAATCTCAACCACAGGCCAACAGCCGTTGCAATCTGTGCTCTCTTCGTATCAACAATTGTTGCCAATTCAATTAGATATGCAAGACAAGCAGGTATCCATTAGCCAGGGCTTTAACAATTATAGTGCTGATGATGTTGAACTTATCGTGTTTAACGATTTAACTCTGGCACATTTAAGCAAGGTGTTAGCACTTGCCAAGATTAACCGCTGTACCTTAACCACCATTAATGAGCGCGCTGGCAAGACCAGTTACCGTTTCAAAATGGCCGCAACAAGCTTATCGGCAAAAAGCGCGATTAATGATTACGCCTTGCAACATGGTTTTGAACTGGCGTTATTTAACAATGCACCAAGTTTATCAACGCCAGGCTTATTGGTAATGGATATGGATTCAACCACCATTCAAATAGAATGCATTGATGAAATTGCCAAACTTGCGGGTGTTGGTGAACATGTAAGTGCGGTAACCGAGCGCGCCATGTTAGGTGAATTAGATTTTGCTGAAAGTTTACGTGAGCGAGTTGGCACTTTAACCGATGCACCAGAAAGCATTTTGGCAGAAGTAGGTAAAAACCTGCCCTTGATGCCAGGCCTTGAAGTATTAATTCAAACCTTGCATCAACATAACTGGAAAGTTGCCGTCGCCTCAGGTGGTTTTACCTATTTCACTGAAATATTAAAACAACAATTAAATCTTGATGCTACCCAGGCAAACGTTTTAGAGATAGTTGATGGCAAGCTTACCGGTAAGGTTTTAGGCGACATCACCGATGCGCAAGTAAAAGCCGACACCCTTAACCGTTTAGCCGAAGAATATCGCATTGATAACAATCAAACCGTAGCCATGGGCGATGGTGCCAATGATTTAGTGATGATGAGTGCGGCCAGTTTAGGCGTAGCCTTTGAAGCAAAACCGGTAGTGTTACAACAAGCCACCACGAGCATTAATTTTTCCGGTTTAGACTGTCTGCTGCACTGGCTCAAGTAACGTCTAAGCAAGCACCAATAAAGTATTAACAAAGCCTCAAGAGCAAACTATTATAAATTCTGGCAAGGTTCCACTTGCCAGAATTTACACTTACCAATATACTGTATATCCATACATACATCTTATCTTTAACACGGTTAATCAACTTGGTATAAAAAAACATGGCGACAACTAAAACCAAAACAGCATTTGTTTGTAACGACTGTGGTGCCGATTTTCATCGATGGATGGGGCAATGCACAGAGTGCAAAGCATGGAACACCTTGGCCGAGATTAAAATATCGAACAGCAAAACCAAGAGTAGTGCCAAGCGCGCTGCTATTTCAGGTTACGCCGGTGTTAGTGGCGGTGGTTCCAAAAAGATTAATGAAATTGAAGCCAGCGAAGCCGAAAAACAATTAACCGGCATTGGTGAACTTGACCGAGTGTTATGCGGCGGGGTAACTACCGGCTCAGTCAATATTATCTCGGGCGATCCAGGGGCTGGTAAAACCACCCTACTTTCCGATTTGGTTGCTCGGGTGTCGCAAACAACCCCGTCACTTTATTGTACCGCTGAAGAGTCTCTTTCCCAGTTCAAAAACAGGGTTCATCGGTTAAAGCTTGAATATAATGAAGATAATCTTTACTTGTTGTCTGAAACCAGTGTGGAAGCGATTATTGAAGAGCTGGAAGCAAAGAAAATTAAATTTGCTGTCATTGACTCCATTCAAGCGGTTGTCACAGATAACGCCAATGGTAGCCCTGGCTCGCCTTCACAGGTAAAAAGTGCCGCTCAATCGTTAACCCAGTACTGTAAGCAAAATAACGTGACCATGTTTATCATCGCCCATGTAAATAAGAACAATGAAATAGCCGGTCCTCAAACCTTAGTACACATCGTTGATGCGTTATTGCATATCGATACCAACGACGGACAAATACGCACCTTAAGAGCCAATAAGAATCGTTTTGGCGATATTGATACCGTCGGAATTTTTAAAATGTGCGAACGAGGCATGCTCAGTGTCGATAATCCCAGCGAGATTTTCTTGTCGGGTTCGACCACCGAATCACCAGGTTCGGCCATTACCTGTATTCGCAAAGGTAATAGAAACCTGCTGTTAGAGATACAATGCCTCACGACCGAGACCGAAGCCGAGTTTCCGCAACGAGTGTGTGTTGGATTAAATATGAACCGGATCAAGATGTTAACCGGTATCTTGCGCAAGCATACTAAAACCAAAATATTCCATGATACCTTCTTTAATATCGTTGGTGGTTTAAAGATAGACGAATCGGAAACCTGTATTGATTTAGCCTTAGTGACGGCATTGTTAAGCAGCCTTAACGATTTTGTCGTACCACGCACTAGCTGCATTATGGGCGAGTTAAGTTTAAATGGCGATGTGCGGCCAATAGATAGTGGCGTACCCCGGGTTAAAGAAGCGGCACAGCATGGCTTTACCGAGATATTTATCCCTTATCGCAATTATCATAAATCGATGGAAGGCCTGGGCGCAAAGGTTGTACCGGTAAAGACCATTCACGAATTACTTGAATTAATTAGTTAAGTAAATCGAAAATCTAGACCAGCCATGTTGAGCGAATCGGAGACATACACGAATTCAGAAAAAACACACCGTCATCCCACCGTGCTTTTGGGTGGGATGACGGTGTGCTTTTTCTAATTCTGCATATGCTGCGTGCTGTTTCTCTACTTCTCCTTCTGGGCACTTTCCGGACCAATTGATAGATTCCCGCATGCGCAAGAATGACATACCTCCGACAGAGCTTTATAGTGATTCTGATAACACATATCAGTCTATTCTTTGATACCTTCAAGCCTCATTGATCGTGCTACTACTGTAAAAGTAAAATAAAAAAGGGATCATCTAGATCCCTAATTACGCATCAGCTCAGACAGAGCGTCCAATTTTTTACAATATAATGCTCCTATCTACATCCGCTCAATTAACGCCGCAATACCCTGGCCGCCACCAATACACATAGTAATAACCGCATATTTTCCTTGAACACGTTCGAGTTCATGGATAGCTTTCACCGTGATCAATGCACCGGTTGCACCAATTGGATGGCCTAATGAGATACCTGAGCCATTGGGGTTGACTTTGTCCATGTCTAGCTCTAAATCTCGACACACCGCTAATGCTTGTGCAGCAAAGGCTTCATTAATTTCCCAAACGTCAATATCATTTTTATTGATACCGGTTTTCTCCAGTAGCTTATTTACCGCCGGGATCGGGCCAATACCCATCACTTGTGGAGCAACGCCTGCAAAAGCGTAACCGACAAGCTTAGCAAGAGGTTTTAAACCCTTCGCCGCCGCAAATTCACTGTCAGCCATAACTAAGGCTGCTGCAGCATCGTTAATGCCCGACGCATTACCCGCAGTGACCGTGCCGTCTTTCTTAAATACTGGACGAAGTTTGGCCATGTCACTTACTGTACAATCAAAGCGAACATGCTCATCTGTTGTGTATGAAACGACACCTTTTCGTGATTTCAGTTCAACCGGCACAATTTGCGAATCAAAACGATTATTTTCAATCGCGTGTTGTGCCCGGCGATGTGATTCAGCCGCGGCTTCATCTTGATCTTCCCGGCTAACTTGCCATTGCTCGGCCACATTTTCAGCGGTGATCCCCATGTGGGTATCATTAATTGGGCAAGTTAATGCACCAACCATAGGGTCGATTAATTGTGCATCTCCCATTTTGCTACCAAAACGGGTAGACGGTGACCAATACGGCACTCGAGACATAGACTCTGCGCCACCGGCAACGGCGACATCACAATCGTCTAATAATAACA
Source organism: Thalassotalea sp. 42_200_T64 (assembly GCA_002162925.1). Taxonomy (GTDB): domain Bacteria; phylum Pseudomonadota; class Gammaproteobacteria; order Enterobacterales; family Alteromonadaceae; genus Thalassotalea_A. Next base: position 29,662 of record MABC01000075.1, read on the forward strand.
GTTGCGCGGCCGAGATCACCGCTTGTAAGCCTGAGCCACATAACCGATTAACCGTTAGTGCCGGCGTTGATTCTGGTAAACCACCTTTAAGCGCGGCAACTCGACTCATGTACATGTCACGTCTATCGGAATGAGTCACGTTACCAATGACACAATGACCAACATCTTCAGAATTAACACCTGCACGTTTTACCGCTTCGCGAACCATTTGACCGGCGAGTTCTGTCGGCGCAACGCCTTTTAAAGAACCACCGAAATCAGCAATCGCAGTACGCACACCACTTAAAAAAACCACTTCTCTTTTAGACATATTATTCTCTCAAATTTTGAAACGGCTTATACAGGCAAGGCATTTAAACCAATCTGCATAAGTATATAGTCAGCTCAATAAGCTTGCTAAACGCCCATCTCAGGAACGTTTTCAGGAACCACCAGTTCTCCGGCGGTCAATTCTATGATTTGTTCAACCGTTACCCCTGGTGCTCTTTCGAGTAAGTGAAACTTGCCGTCTTTAATTTCAATGTAGGCAAGGTCTGTTAACACTTTTTTGATACAGCCTCTGCCTGTTAAAGGCAAGGTACAGTTGCTCAGTAGTTTTGACACGCCATGTTTAGAGGCATGCGTCATCGTCACTATGATGTTATCTGCACCAGCAACTAAATCCATCGCACCGCCCATACCTTTAATCAATTTTCCTGGGATCATATAAGAAGCAATATTACCGTTAACATCGACTTCAAAGGCGCCAAGCACGGTTAAATCAACATGCCCGCCACGGATCATGGCAAAGGATTCTGCACTATCAAATAGTGATGCGCCGGTAGCCATGGTCACCGTTTGTTTACCGGCATTGATTAAATCGGCATCGATCTCATCTTCGCTTGGAAATTGGCCCATGCCTAATAGACCGTTTTCAGATTGCAGCATTACTTCGATGCCCATCGGTATATAGTTTGCCACTAAGGTAGGAATGCCAATACCAAGGTTCACGTAGAAACCGTCTTGTAATTCTTGCGCTACGCGTTGCGCCAATTGGTCACGAGTTAAAGCCATGTTGTTCTCCTTAAGCTGAACGCACGGTGCGTTGTTCGATGCGTTTTTCAAAGTTGCCTTTGATTAAACGGTTAACATAAATACCTGGGGTATGTATTTCATTTGGATCTAACTCACCGGGTTCCACAATTTCTTCCACTTCAACCACAGTGATCTTACCGGCAGTTGCCGCCATTGGGTTGAAGTTTCGCGCCGTATGGCGAAACACTAAATTACCGTAACGGTCTGCTTTCCATGCCTTGACGATGGCAAAATCACCGGTAAGGGATTCTTCCAGAATATAATCTCTACCGTTGATGTTACGCTCTTCTTTACCAATCGCGACTGGTGTACCCACACCGGTTGCCGTGAAAAATGCCGGAATACCCGCGCCGCCAGCGCGCATCTTTTCTGCCAAAGTCCCTTGTGGGGTCAATTCAACTTCTAATTCACCGGCCATCATTTGACGTTCAAACTCGGCATTTTCACCAACGTATGACGCGATAATTTTTTTGATTTGACGATTTGGCAGTAACAAGCCTAAGCCAAAGTCATCAACACCACAGTTATTCGACGCAACCGTTAGACCTTTGGTACCCATTTTTTGTATTTGGGCGATTAACCCTTCAGGAATACCGCATAAGCCGAAACCACCAGCGATAACGGTCATGTTATCTTCAAGACCCGCCATTGCTTCTTCGTAGCTGGTCACTACTTTGTTAAATCCAGACATATCGTTAATCCTTATGAGGTTTTATTTTGCAAATAGATTGACTGTAATAATCAATCATGGTGAAATATTTATCAAATTAATTTTTTCTAATAATTAATAAATAAATTAAATATTTAAAAAGACGTTCGTTATGAATAATGCCACGATAAAACAATTACGAGCCTTTGTTACTGTAGTTGATTCAGGAAGTTTTGCTGAAGCTTGCGTGTTATTGCACCTATCGCAACCGGCCTTGAGTATTGCGATAAAGAATCTAGAACAGAGTATTGGTGGTAAGTTATTGATCCGCTCCACTAAAACATCGGTGCTAACCCCCGAAGGGAAAGAATTTTACCCGACGGCAAAATTGTTACTCAATGACTGGGACAATGCATTCAATGACTTGAACGATTTATTTTCATTAAAACGAGGAAAGTTAGTGATTGCCGCAATGCCATCATTTGGCAGTAGTTTGCTGCCAGGTTATATCCGGCTGTTTCGCGATAAACACCCTAACATCAATATCAAAATTCATGATGTTATCGCCGAAGATACGGTGGTTCTGGTTCGTGCCGGGCGGGTTGAGCTTGCAATTACTTTTGACCCCGGTGAATGTGACGATCTAACCTTCTATCCTTTATTTAGCGATAACTTTATCGTCGCACTCCCGCAAAAGCATCCACTATTGAAAAATAAAAGTGTTTCTTGGCAGGCAATTGCCGAATACCCACTTATCGCTTTACAAAAACCATCGAGCATTCGCGCGCTGATTGAAAAAGTCCTAACAGCGAGCGATATTCGTTTAAATATAGAATTTGAAACCAATCAATTAGCGACGATCGGAAAAATGATCGCGGAGCAACTCGGCATTAGTATCATGCCCTCATTATGCAAGCCGCAATTACAATCACAAGGAGTAGTGTGGCGTCCTCTCGAATCGCCATTGGTCAGTCGTCGAGTGGGCATTGTCAAAAAAAGGCGAATTCCATTGTCCTCCACGGCTCAGGCGTTAGTGGATATTATTAAAACAAATATCATTGAAGAAAAAATACTATGATGAAGCGACTTGATCGAGCGATCGCATTTTAGTCACGCGTTTCGTGCCCAACTCAGAATACAACATTCCGGCAATAATCAAACAACAACCAAACCACCCTTTTATGCCAATATGCTCGGCCAAAAAGTAAAATGCAGCAATTTGAGCAATGATAGGCTCTAGCGCAAACGTAAGCGCGACTTTATGAGGCTCGATTAATCTTTGGCTAGCGGTTTGAACATAATAAGCAAAGGCGCTGGCAAATATGCCCGAATAGAGAATAGCGCCAATAACATTCCAATTGCTTAACTGAACTTTGAGCTGTTCGTAATTCGCATGCATATCCGCAGCGCTTTCAAAGCAAGCCGCTAAGGCGCTATAACAGGCAACCGCGCCTAGCTGAACGATACTCAAAGTAATGACCGAAAAACGCCTACTATACTTGCCCATCATCGTGATGTGGACGGCATAACAAAGAGCGCTAATGGCGACTAAGATATCTCCTCGATTAACCTCTAATTTATCGCCAACCGTTAAAAAATACAGACCAATAGTGGCAATGATTGCACTTATCCAGACTTCTTTACCGACTTTTCTTTGAAAAATAAAAAACCTAAAACGGGCACTAAAGGCACACACATGCCAGTAATGAACCCAGCATGGGAAACACTGGTATAGAGCATGCCCTCAGCTTGCAGCGAAAAGCGTTGAAGGTATTCACCGGCATTACATTGATAGCATCATCTATCACCACAAAGCCAACACCACATATTAAGTTAACCATTAGCAAGGCAAAAAGTGCTTGCAGGGGGGTATTAATCATTCTTTTACGCTCATTGGGAAACCTTAATGCTGGTTGAATTGCCGCATAGTATCAGTATAATTAAATGATTCAAGTTAGTTACCATCAGTTTTAGTGACATGTTGAATTTTGAACAACTCAGAATGTTTGTCGAAACCGTTGCCACCGGTTCTTTCTCAGCCTGTGCCAGAAAGTTGGGAAAAGTACAATCTTCGGTAAGCCAGGGCATTGCGAATTTAGAAGTCGAACTAGGCACCGAGCTGTTCGACCGTTCAACAAGAAAACCAACCCTGAGCAGTGAGGAGAGCAATTGCTTGCTCATGCTAAAGCGGTGATTCAGCAAGCTCTGGAATTAAACTCTGCTGCAGAAGCTCTGGGCCGTCAAGAAGAATCGGGCCTTAGCCTGGCCATAGATAACGCGCTGTTGATGCCAGCTTTCACAAAAATATTGACGGCTTTTGGCGAGAAATTTCCGGCAACCGCAATTGAAATCATCACTTAGCAGGTACCGATGTTGCGCAACGAATAAAAAGTGGCTGCGCAGATATGGGCTTAATGTTTTCAGGCGGCTCATTGAGAAATGATGTTGATGTTTGTTATATCGGCAGTTTACCCTTCTATGCCGTTTGTCATGTGGCGCATCCATTAAGCCAGTTAAAGAGAGTTCGTGCTGTCGACTTATTGCCGCACCGGCAAATAGTGCAAAGAGGAGAGTCGGGAGAAGTGTCAGAGCAAAATTCTTTAATGTCGGCAAATGCCTGGTGGGCAAACAGCATTGACACCATCATGTACCTGGTTTCTCAAGGCGTAGGCTGGTCATATTTGCCCGCACATTATGTGTTAACTAACCTTGATCAGAAGGAATTAACAATATTACCCGTGGTATTCGATCACAAAGCCTGGAATACGCCGGTAGAAATAGTAACCCCGAAAAATAAGGGAAAAGGCCCAGCGATGATTTGGCTATATACTGAATTAAAAACACTGCTAGATGATGATAGCAATCTGCATACGGCGGCTGTCACTCAGCGATAAGTCCAGGTCAGCGGTAGCCAAAAGATCATTTTGGCCAACATTATTCGAGACGGTACTCTTTTGCTTGAATGGGGTCAGATAATTCTTTTTCGCCCAACGCCGCTAACAAATCAATCTCAGTTGAACGCGTAAAAGCACTTAATGGTAAGTCATTTGCCGCCAGTCCAAACGGTTGTTCTAGCTCTTCACTCAATGCATCCAAACCAAAAAAGGTATAGGCAACAATGACACAAAATAACGGAGTGAAAAGCCCCAGAGAAGAGACAATACCAAAGGCAGAATAAAACAATATATATAGACAGTGCGCTGCACCAGTAATCGATAGGCAAACGGTAAAGGTGTGTGCTGAATACGCTCGCATGCAGCCTGAACGGCGGTCATTGAAATGATTCGAGCATCGAAGTTTTGCACCCTAATGTCCGTTAATAGATTTTTTTGTCGGCACCTTTCTAGCCTTAGTGTCATCAAACGTAGCAAAGTATCTGGCAGGTTTTGCGACTGTTGTAATATTTCAATATCTTCCGCCGCAATATACTTTTAAATATCTTTCCACGGTTCTGAATTTCTCAGGCTGTGCCTTAGCACATGATTAAAGGCAATGATCAGATAGACCAGTTGCTGTTTAACTTGTGCACCGCCTTCCTTTTGTCCGTCTATATATGAGATCACTTGTCGAGATAAACTGCGAGAGTCAACATTAAGTTGCCCCCATTGTTTGCGCGCTTCCCACCAACGGTCATAACAGGCGTTATTTCTAAAACCCAGAAACAACGATAACGCTATACCCAATAGCGCAAAAGGCGCCAAGGTGTAATCAGGGAAAAGCGTAGAAAAATGGTGTTGGCCAATAGCTACGGCAGTACCGAGCAAGGTAATAAAAATAAGCTGGGGCAAGATCATCGGTACAACGGAGCCGCGAAGGATAAAAAATAGCTGTAACCCGTTGGGTTTATCACGAACAATGATTATTATTTCCTATTTGTTATATCCGACAATCCGCATTCAGATATATTTGGCAAAATAGTTTTCCTTTATATTGGTTAAATAGAAGCTACCTTAATCGTAGAACTGCCATCGAATTTTTCGACGGCAGTAATCAGACTATTTGTTCAGGTGAGTTGCATGAAAACGCAGGTGCGATTCAATAAAGCTGGCAATGAAGTAATAGCTATGATCGTAACCTTGTTGCAAGTTTAAGGTGATAGGATAGCCACTTTGTTTAGCCGCTGCCGTCAATGTTTCCGGTTTTAATTGCTCAACTAGGAAATCATCCCCCTGCCCTTGATCAATCAATGCCGGGACAAACTTGCTGGCCTTGCTCATTAACTCACTGGCATCGTGTTTAAGCCAGGCAGTTTTATCCTCACCCAGATAGGCGGTAAATGCTTTTACTCCCCACGGACAATTTACCGGGTTCGCAATTGGGCTAAATGCCGACATTGAGCGATAACGTTCAGGATTTAACATCGCAATCGTTAATGCCCCATGGCCGCCCATAGAATGGCCTGAAATGGCACGCTTGTTACTTACCGGAAACGTCGCTTCGATCAAGTCAGGCAATTCCTTGACGATATAATCATACATACGGTAATGACGATTCCAGGGCGCTTGCGTGGCGTTTACATAAAAGCCAGCTCCCTGGCCTAAGTCATAGCCTTCATCATTTGCGACATCTTCGCCCCTTGGGCTGGTATCTGCAGCGACTATCGCTACGCCTAACTCTGCCGCGATGCGTTGTGCACCCGCTTTTTGCATAAAGTTTTCATCGCTACAGGTTAAGCCTGAAAGCCAATATAACACAGCTACCTTAGCACCATTACTGGCTTGCGGAGGCAAGTAAATGGCGAAGCGCATATCGCAGTTTAACGATTGCGAATAATGACGATATTGCTTATGCCAGCCACCAAAACTCTTGTTGGCGGATAATTTTTCTAAACTCATATTAACTTTTCAACCTTAAACTCTAAAACCAAATGGTTGCCTAGCACATAAAAATTAACACCGGCAACCATAGTTTTATTTATGGGTATTATGCAAATTCCGACAATTTACTGGTCAATAAATTGTCGGACTTAGTATTACTTATTGAAATGAATGACGCTGCGGATACTTTCACCTTTATGCATCAACTCAAACGATTCATTAATGTCTTCCAGACCCATAGTATGAGTGATGAAGTCGCTCAATTTGAATTCACCCTGTAAGTAACGCTCTACATAATCTGGTAATTCGGTACGGCCTTTAACACCACCGAATGCCGAACCACGCCATACACGACCAGTCACTAATTGGAATGGACGGGTTGAGATCTCTTGGCCAGCTCCTGCTACACCAATAACGACCGACTCACCCCAACCTTTATGACAACACTCTAATGCTGAACGCATTAGGTTCACGTTTCCAACACACTCGAATGAGTAATCAACACCACCGTCGGTTAATTCAACAATTACGTCCTGAATTGGTTTGTCATAATCTTTTGGATTAATACAATCGGTTGCGCCTAATTTTCTCGCCAATTCAAACTTGCTTTCGTTAATATCGATAGCAATAATACGACTCGCTTTCGCCATTGTTGCACCAATCACTGCTGAAAGACCGATACCACCAAGACCAAAGATGGCAACCGTTGCGCCCTCTTCAACTTTCGCCGTATTCATTACCGCGCCCATGCCCGTAGTAACACCACAACCCAGTAAGCAAACCTCTTCTAATGGCGCTTCTTTATTGACTTTCGCCAGTGAAATTTCTGGTAATACTGTGTATTCAGAGAAGGTTGAACAACCCATGTAATGAAAAATTGGCTGGCCGTCTTTATAGAAACGTGTGCTACCGTCGGGCATTAAGCCTTTACCCTGAGTTTCTCTGATTTTTTGACACAAATTGGTTTTGCCTGATAAACAAAATTTACATTCACCACACTCAGGAGTATAAAGCGGGATAACGTGATCGCCTACCTGAACACTGGTAACACCTTCACCGACTTTCTCAACAATACCGCCACCTTCATGGCCTAAAATTACCGGGAAAATACCTTCGGGATCATCACCCGATAAGGTAAATGCATCGGTATGACATACGCCTGAGGCTATAACCTTAACTAACACTTCCCCTTTACGAGGTAGCATGACATCGACTTCTTCGATAGATAATGGTTGTTCAGGCCCCCAGGCAATGGCGGCTTTTGATTTAATGAATTGATCTGACATGTTGATCCTCTCTTGTCGGTTAAATTTGCTATTGGTTAAAATTATAGCGGGTCCAGGATAATTTAAGATTTAAATTAATGGCAATGCCCCTGAGATAAATTGCTCAAGGCACCCTATGTTTATGCCCGCCATTATATTTATTTCTGTTAAAATGACAATACAGTGATTTTGCAAATCACTTTTGCCTATATGTAATAATCATAGGTTGGAGTAACAATATTGAATTGGGAAGGGATCAGCGAGTTTGTGCAAGTGGCGGAAACAGAAAGCTTTACTCAAGCGGCTAAGCGCTTGTCTATTTCAACGGCACAAGTGAGTCGACAAGTGAGTGCGCTAGAGCAGCGCTTAAACGTAAAACTGTTGTATCGTACAACAAGAAAAGTATTGCTTACTCAGGAAGGGCAAGTGTTTTATCAACACTGTCGTGCAATACTCGATGGTTTGGATGCGGCCGAGCGTGCCATCACCAATTTACAAAGTAAGCCGCAAGGAAAAATTAAGCTCACCGCTCCAGTAACGTATGGCGAACAGCAAATTATGCCATTGGTAAATGATTTTTTGCAACGTTACGTGGATGTTGAAATTACTGCTCATTTAACCAATAAACAAGTGGATGTCATTGATGAAGGCTTTGATTTGGCCATTCGCATGGGTAAATTATCCGACTCTACCATGATGGCCAAAAAGCTGGCCAGTAGAACCAATTTTGTCTGTGCTTCACCCGAGTACATCAACAAAAACGGCCTACCCCATACCTTGTCTGAACTTGAACAACACCGCTGGTTATTAGGCAGCCTGGATTATTGGCGATTTATCGAAAATGGCAAAGAGAAAAATGTCCGGGTAAGTGGCCCGGTAAATTGTAATAGTGGCCTTGGCCTGGTAGATGCGGCGTTAAAAGGCTTAGGCATAGTGCAATTGCCAGATTATTATGTGCAGCCGCTGATTGAAACTGGCAAGTTAATTACCATACTCGATAGCTTTAGAGAGCCTGAACAAGTTATCTGGGCGGTGTATCCACACAACCGGAATCTGTCGCCTAAAATCCGATTTTTGGTGGATTATCTTGCCGAACATTTACACTAAAGACTAGGGTCTGTCAGCTTTAAGTGCAGTGATAAATATTGCTTTACAATTTAGTCATTAAAAACCGAGAAAAATCGGAAGTTATCTTCGACAGCAGGCACAGTGACGGGTAGTATACAGGGCAATTAATTAAAGCAAGATCCCGTGCCTCTATGCTAAAAACCCTAAAAAAATATAATTCATTGAAAACACTATCGTTATTGCTTTCATCAATGCTATTAACTGCTTCTTTTAGCTCTGTCGCGCAAGTGCCATTTAAAGGTGATGCCATGAACACTTCTACTGAACCAGAGAAACTCGTGCAAGCCGAGCCATTAACGATTGAAAGGATCTTTTCTGCGCCTTCTTTAGACGGCCCTACCTCAAAAAATTTAAAGTACTCTCCCGATGGCACCGCAGTAACCTATTTAAAAGCGAAACAAGCAGACAATGACCGTTTTGATCTTTGGCAATACGATATTGCCAGCAGCACGCATTTGTTGTTAGTGGATTCTGACTCCATTTTTGCCGGCAAAGAAGAATTAAGTGACGAAGAAAAAGCTCGTCGTGAACGTCAACGCGTTTACGGCAGTGGCATCATGGAATACGTATTATCAAGTGATGGTAATAACATCTTGTTCCCAATAAATGGTGACTTGTATTTATACGCCCAAGACAGCAAAACATCGCGCCGTTTAACCGAAGATCAAGCTTATGAAACCGATATAAAATTCTCACCGAAAGGCCGCTATGTTTCGTTCATTAAAGCGCAAAACATTTATATCATCGACTTACAAGACAATGTACAAAAGCAGTTAACCGATGACGGCAAAGGCACCATTAAAAACGGCATGGCCGAATTTGTTGCCCAGGAAGAAATGGATCGCATGACCGGCTATTGGTGGTCGCCAAACGAGAAGAACATTGCCTTTTTAAAAGTGGATGAGTCAAGGGTGCAAACGGTAGTACGTAACGAAATTTACGCCGAGGAAGTCAAACTTTTTGAACAACGCTATCCGGCTACAGGCACCAATAATGTTGAAGTGTCGTTGCATAACATCAAGTTAAGTTCGGGAAAAATTACCGAATTAAAGCTGGGCAAAGAAAAAGACATTTATATTGCCCGTGTTAACTGGCTGCCTGATTCAAAAACGATTGCTTATCAATGGCAAAATCGAGCACAGCAAACGCTGCAATTAAAATTTCACAGCATAAAAGTTCGTAAAGCGAAAACCATTATTGAAGAAACATCAGATCATTGGCTAAATCTTAATGATGATTTAACCTTTTTAAAAAAATCAAAACAGTTCATCTGGGCTTCTGAACGTGATGGCTTTAAACACTTATACCTTTATAACTACCAAGGGGAACTGATCAGCCAATTAACCAAAGGTCAGTGGATCGTTGATGAGCTGATAACCGTTGATGAAGAAAATGGCTGGTTATATTTTACCGGCCGCGCTGACACACCGATTGAAAAACATTTATACAAGGTTACTTTAGATGGAAAGTCGCCTGAACACGTGAACCGAGTCAGTAAACGTAGCGGCTTTCATAACATTGCTTTTGCCAACGACCACCGCAGTTACCTGGATGACTTTTCCAATATCAATACTCCGGCGCAATTGAGTTTGCATCAGGCAAATGGCAAACGATTAACCTATTTATTGGAAAATATGCTCGATCACAGCCATCCCGTGGCTCCTTTTCAAGACACTATGGTAACCCCGACTTTTGGCACGTTAAAAGCCAATGATGGTACAACCGATTTATATTACAAGCTTTACACGCCGAAATATTTAAAGCCGGGGGGAAAATATCCGGTGATCGTCAGTGTCTATGGCGGCCCACATGCGCAACGTGTGACCAATGAATGGACGGGTGCCGACATGACCCAATACATGGTAAACAATGGTTATGTAGTTTTTCAGCTGGATAACCGCGGTTCTAATTATCGCGGCACGGCGTTTGAATTTGCCATTTACAAAGAATTAGGCAAAGTTGAACTTGATGATCAAGTCAGCGGCGTTAAATACCTGCACACTTTGCCTTATGTGGATAAAGAAAATATCGGTATCTTTGGCCATAGCTACGGTGGTTACATGGCACTAATGGCAATGTTTAAAGCGGGTGATTATTTTAGTGCCGGCGTTAGTGGCGCGCCAGTAACCGACTGGATGTTATACGATACCCATTACACTGAACGGTATTTAAGCCACCCAGCCACCAATGCTGATGGCTATGAGAAAAGCTCAGTGTTCCCTTACACCAAAGATTTTAACAATGATAATGCGTTATACATCTATCATGGTATGGCCGATGACAACGTGTTGTTTACCAATACCACCAAATTGATTAAAACCTTACAAGATGAAAACAAACGGTTTGAACTGATGACTTATCCGGGCAGCAAGCACAGCATGCGTGGTAAAAAAGTAAAAGTGCATTTGAATTACTCAATCATCGACTTTTTTGATCGAAAATTGAAGCAGTAGGAACTAGGAGCGTGGAACGAGGAACTACTCGGAACAGAGAGTAGTTGGAGTTGACTGGTTTCGTTGATCTTATATGGACTAAGGGCTAAGGGTTATAAAAGTTATTGGTTCCAAACTTCTGACTTCAAGCTTTAAGCTTCAAGCTTCAGGCAGATTCTGTTAATTTAAAATATTGCTTAAATCTAACACAAATCTGCCCGTTCATAGTTCCTCGTTCCCCTTACTTCAAATCTTTAATTAACGTCTTCATCCATTTCTCTTCGCTGATGAATTGCCAGGCCCAGTTGTCATATTTTTCACCAATGCCATTGGCTAAGATTTGTTCATTGCTGTTACCGGCTTTCACTGCCATTTCCACTCTGTTGATTGAATATTCAATCATCTCAATAAACCCTTGTAAACTTTCCATATTACTGAGCTCGCCATGGCCAGGGATGATGATCACATTTTGTGGAAATTGATTTTTAATGTTTTTGATGTTGGCAAGATAGCCCTTTACCGAGCCACCACCATTGAGATCAACATAGGGAAATCGCCCTTGAAAATACAAGTCGCCCATATGCAATACATTGGCTTTTTTAAAATACACAATAGAATCGCCATCGGTATGGCCGCTTGGGTAATGCGTTAGCTGAATTTCTTCGTCATCCAAGTAAATGGTTACCCCATGTTCATAGGTGATTACTGGTAAATCTGCGCCTGTCTTCTTATTGTCACTCGCCACTCTTTTGCGCACATTCGAGTGGGCAAAAATAGGCGCCTGCTTGGCAAAATGTGCGTTAGCACCAGTATGATCGCCATGATAGTGAGTATTTACAATATACTTTAACGGCACATCTTTGATCTCTTTCATTGCCTGCTCAATTTTACTCGCCAGCGGTGCAAATTGATCATCCACTAACACTAAACCATCATTAGTTGCCAACACGCCAATATTGCCACCGCGACCTTCCAATATGTAGACATTAGCATTGGCTTTTAATACGCGTATTTCAACGTCTGAGAAATCACCTGCGGCGTGGGCAGTAATGACTATCCCAGTAGTGCCAAAGCATACTAACAAAGACATTAAAAACAGTATTTTTTTCATAGTGTTATCTCAAGTGGCTGTGAAGGACAATGTTATAAGATAAATATGGACTGCTTATTAAAAAAAATCAAAATTAATAAGCAATTGATTAACTTAATAAAATGAAACATTAAAGCGGAAGGGTTAACTGCGCTTTTTCGTTGTCATTACTTTGTGTATTATTGTCGCTTGGCTTAAAACCTACGGTTAACCCAATTAACCGTACTTTTTTACCCTTGCCTCTGCCTAACGCTTGTGCCAGCAAAGGTTCAAATAAGCTGGTATCTAGACCATCCTGACTTTGCTCAACCGTGGTTTGAGTAAAATCAGCAAACTTTATTTTTATCCCTTGCCGCACAATGGCTAAATCTTTTACTTTTTCCAGACGGGTTAAAAACATGGGCAACAATTTTTCAATCACCGCAACACAACTGCTTTTATCGTTTATGTCTTCTGCCAGTGTCGTTTCAATTGCCAAAGACTTTCTCACTCTTGCCGTTTCAACGTCACGATTATCGATACCAAAGGCGCGCTTGTATATTGCCGGACCAAATTTCCCCATGAGTTTTTCCATGGTTTTAACATCACTAGAGCGAACATCCGCACAAGTATAAAACCCTCTTGCTTGCAATTTTTCTAACGTTTTGGGACCAACACCAGGAATTTTTTTCAATGGCAAGTTTTCGACAAAATCGTTTACCTTGTTTGGCGGTACGACACACTGCCCGTTTGGTTTATTTTCATCGGAAGCAATTTTGGCGATAAATTTATTTGGTGCCACGCCGGCTGAGGCGGTTAAATTAAGCTCTTGGTAAATTTCAGCTCTTATTTTTTCCGCAATTAACGTAGCGCTACCGTTACAATCAGTGCAATCAGTCACATCAAGATAGGCTTCATCTAACGACAAGGGTTCAATTTTATCGGTATAGCGGGCAAATATTTCGCGGATATGGTTTGAGGCTTCTTTATAGGCAGACATTCTGCCCGATACCAGTTTAAGGTGTGGACATAATTGTAAGGCTCTGCCAACAGGCATTGCCGAACGAACCCCGTATTCACGAGCCAGGTAATTACAGGTTGCGGTTACACTGCGTGGCCCAGTACCGCCAATGGCAATGGGAATATTCGCCAGTTCAGGATTATCCCGCATCTCCACGGCGGCATAAAAGCAATCCATGTCGATATGAATTATTTTTTTCATTATCATTTACACCACGTATTCATTAAGTATATGAACCCACCGCCAAATACTGTATATAAATACAGTATACGCATATTAATTTAGAAATTCAATATTTATGATACAGCTATAGGGCAAACGAGTCTAAATTATACAGTTGTTAACCCAACAGTGAGCACTTTCATCATATAATCATCATCCCATCCAGCTTTAAGGCGTTTATTCTTCACGCCTAAGCGTATACTT
>MABC01000046.1 GCA_002162925.1 Thalassotalea sp. 42_200_T64
TTCCTCATTAATAGGCCGGATATACGTATGTAGTTTATTCCTGTTCTTTATAACGAAACGAGTTTTAAGATAAAAATAGTTATCAGAAAGCATTGCGTTTTTTGAGGTGTACATATATGATGTATATATTCCCGAGCCATGGACCACTCCATCACATCGTGTGATCGTGGCATTCATTACGTCCGTGTAAATCATGGTGGCTAGGGGATGTTTGTTAATTGATTTTAGTCGAGGCTATTCTAGATCTTTCGGGGTTATGCTTGCGGCATGATGCCCTTTGGGCCCTTGATTAAGTTCATAATCAACAATTTGACCTGCCTTTAATGTTCGATAACCATCCATTTGGATAGTTGAGTAGTGAGCAAAAATATCTTCACCACCTTTTTCTGGACAAATAAAACCAAAGCCTTTGGCGTTGTTAAACCATTTCACAGTACCGTTTGCCATACTTCATATTTCCTTCTCTATGATTCGGTATTTTGTTATATTTATGCACTTAACCATATTTACACCAATTTGATTAAGTTTTTATTTTTTTCAAAAAAGCATACTTTTTGTGTCTAAAAATTAGTCACTTATAAAAATTTAGATAATTACACGAAATAGTCAAGGTAAATCGTTGGTTTTTTTTACATTTTTTTTTCGAAAAGAGTTCTGCAGAACGTCAAGTTAAGGCTATTATTTAAGTATGGGCAAGAGAAACGAAGAGATCGAAGGCGAGCAAACGACGCTGGAAGAGGTAAAGGATAAAGTTCAGCGTCCAGCCATGTACCGGGTCATTTTATTAAATGATGATTACACCCCGATGGATTTTGTTGTTGAGGTATTAAGTAGATTTTTTCAAATGAATACTGACCAAGCGACGCAAATTATGCTAACAATACATTATAAGGGGAAAGCAAGTTGCGGAATTTACAGTGCAGGAATAGCCGAAACTAAAGTTGCTATGGTTAGCCTTTATGCTAAAGAGCATCAGCATCCCTTAATGTGTACCATGGAAAAGGTATAAAACAGCTTAAACAGCGATAAAACAGGTATAGAAAAAGTAATGATAAGTAGTTTGAATTTTCAGGAGTGTGCCTATGTTAAATAAAGATTTAGAGATTTCATTGAATTTAGCTTTTCGTCAGGCGAAGGATTCACGCCATGAATTTATGACGGTAGAGCATTTGTTGTTGGCATTGCTTGAAAACCCCGAAGCCATTGATGCAATCAATGCCTGTGGTGGTGATTTGACCAAATTAAAAATGGAGCTTCTGAACTTTATTGGTGAAACAACCCCGGTAATTCCCCAGGGGGACGAAGATAGAGAGACACAACCAACGTTAGGGTTTCAACGGGTACTGCAACGCGCAGTTTTTCATGTCCAGTCTTCGGGTAAAAACGAAGTCAACGGTGCCAATGTTTTGGTGGCCATTTTCAGCGAGCAAGAATCGCAGGCGGCTTATTTTTTAAAAAAATCAGACATTACCCGCCTCGATATTGTCAATTATATTTCCCACGGTATTGCTAAAAATCTACAACCGGAAGAATTGAATCCTGGTTTAGAGCAACCGGTAAATACCGAAGATGAGTCGAAAAACCTTGATGCTTATGCAGATAATTTAAATGCCACAGCGTTGAGAGGCGAAATAGACCCGATGATTGGTCGTAATGCGGAATTAAATCGGGCCATACAAGTGCTTAGCCGCAGACGAAAAAATAACCCATTATTTGTCGGTGAAGCCGGGGTTGGTAAAACCGCCCTTGCCGAAGGGCTGGCTAAACTTATCGTTGAGAAAAAAGCACCCGAGGTGCTTAGCGATGCCACCATTTATTCGCTGGATCTGGGCGCCTTGCTCGCCGGCACTAAGTATCGTGGTGATTTTGAAAAACGGTTTAAATCGTTATTAAAAGAGTTAGAAAAAGACAAGCACGCCATTTTATTTATCGATGAAATTCACACCATTATTGGTGCCGGTGCCGCTTCTGGCGGGATGATGGATGCCTCAAACTTAATTAAACCATTATTATCTTCCGGTAAATTACGTTGTATGGGGTCAACCACATTCCAGGAATTTCAAACCATATTTGAAAAAGACCGGGCACTTGCTCGTCGCTTTCAAAAAATTGATATTCATGAGCCAAGCATTGATGAAACGACCAAGATATTGGTTGGTTTAAAAGATAGATATGAAACCTATCACGGGGTGAAATATACCAATAAAGCCTTACGAGCAGCGGCGGAATTATCGGCCAAATACATCAACGACAGATTCTTACCGGATAAAGCCATTGATGTTATTGACGAAGCCGGTGCTAAGCAACAATTGGTAACACCGGCTAAACGCAAGAAAGTGATCAACATTGGCGATGTTGAAGCTGTGGTAGCGAGTATTGCCCGCATTCCAGAAAAGTCAGTGTCATCGACCGAAAAAGATAACCTGATGAATATTGACAGAAACCTGAAAATGGTGGTGTTTGGTCAAGACGAAGCGATAGATGGTTTAACCTCAGTCATTCGTTTAAGCCGAGCCGGACTTGGCGCGGAAGAAAAACCCATTGGCTCGTTTTTATTTTCTGGCCCTACCGGGGTTGGTAAAACGGAAGTTACTCAGCAATTAGCGAAGCAACTGGGGGTTGAGTTATTGCGCTTTGACATGTCTGAATACATGGAAAAACATGCCGTCAGTCGTTTAATTGGCGCGCCTCCAGGTTATGTAGGCTTTGAGCAGGGTGGTTTATTAACCGATGCGGTAATTAAACATCCACACTCAGTGGTGTTGCTAGATGAAATCGAAAAAGCACACACAGATGTTTACAACATACTTTTACAAGTGATGGATCATGGTACCTTAACCGACAATAATGGTCGTAAAGCCGACTTTAGAAACGTGGTAGTGGTATTAACCACCAACGCCGGTGTGCAAGAAACGCAACGACAGTCTATCGGTTTTAAACAACAAGATCACAGTTTTGATGCGATGAATGAAATAAACAGGGTATTTTCACCTGAATTTAGAAACCGTCTCGATTCTATCGTGTGGTTCAATCACTTAGAAGGCGAAGTAATTGAACAAGTCGTTGATAAGTTTATCGTCGAGCTACAAGTTCAACTCGATAACAAAGGTGTCTCTTTAGAAGTCAGCAAAACAGCAAGACTATGGTTAGCTGAGCATGGCTACGACAAGACCATGGGGGCAAGACCTATGGCAAGGCTTATCCAGGAGAAACTCAAAAAACCGCTGGCCAATGAATTACTGTTTGGTGATCTAATGCAAGGTGGCATTGCCAAAGTTGATGTTGGTGGCAAAGATAAAGAATTGCAGTTAACTTATGAGAAAAAACAGGAGCTGGTCTCACATTAAATTTATGGTGTAACATACATCGAGTTTGAATAAGCGGGCATCGTACCAATGGGTAGATGCCCGTTTTTATTTAATCAACTTGCTATCAGATGCTTTTTCATTGGGTTGTTAACGCCACTACCGGTTGCGCTTTATTGGCAGCGTTTTCATGCCAATATTGCCAGTGCATATGCAATACGTCTTCTGTTAAGTAAGCAGGGTGTAAGTAGTCTTTATAAGTGTAACGATAAAATTGACGGGGCTTACGTGGATTTTCTTCCTGCTCGCTATCGGTAAAGGTTTCTTTATGATTTGCCAACCATTGGCTAAATTCGGCATTGAATTTTTCACCTGACTCATCGAGTAAGTCTTTATACCCCTTAAAAAAGTCGGTCTTTAAGTAGTGCGCCATTTGATGTTATTCAGCCTGGTGATTTTCAGACATAAACCTTACCGCCAGATAACTCCATCGGTATACCCGGTCGACACCATCTTTATATTCAGTGTTAAAGACATCCAGCAAACTTGGCCAGGCTTTCGGCTTAGTATCGTGTAACAATTTAAAGCTTCTTGGGTTGATATCTTCTTTAGAAATATACTCCGCCAAGCCTTCTGACCACCAGACTAAATTGCTCGAAAAATGATCAAAGGTATCGTATTTTACATAGCGGCCATCGAGGTAATGGACAAACTCATGATTTAAGTTCCAGACCGCAAACTTGGGACGCGCCCAAAAATGCTCAAACGAGTAGAAGGTCGCCTCATTGGCAGGGTCTTGAGTGGTGCCTTCAATATACATGCCGCCGTTATCGGTGTTGATATCAAACACCAATTGGCCGTACTTATTGTATTGCGCAGCATCATCAAAAATAACTACCCGCAATTTGTCATTGTAATCATTGGCGACGGGTTCATAGTTGGTGGCAAGTTTTTGGTGAAAATTCGTTTCCTGTGAAATTAATTGCTGACATGAATCAGCTAACTGGGCGTTGCTCATCTGTTGCGTCAAAATATAAATTCTTTCTGAACAAAGATGTTTGATAGGTAATGCTTGCTCAATGGTGGGGGCAATGCAACGGTCTTGCAACGTGCCTTCTTCACACTCAGACTTTCCTCTAAAGGTGGTAACCACATAGGGTACACTAAATAATTCTTTAGTTTGCTGAGTCGTATCAGCATTGCCAGCATCAAGGTTGGTAGAGGTCAGGGCGGTCCAAATTGCATTATCGAGACGGTCCATGGCAATTTCACTGGCTAAGGTTAACTTATCATCGTCCAATTGCTTTTGTTGTTGTTCTGAGCGCAGATAGTACTCATTCCAATACTGTTTGTTATACAAGTTATAATATTGAGCTAATGCCCAAAGCGCATGTTTCTTCGGCCAGTTGTCATTGTGACGACTGGCGTTTTTCGCCGTTAAAAAACCTGTCAGCGCTTGCTGTAATTCGCCGTCACCATGTATCGACCTGGAAAATACTTCTTCATTTTTACGACGCGCCTCATAAGGCAAATTTGCACCGGCTCTGATAACTTCCCATAAGGCATAATCAATGGCTTTGTCTTCAGCTAAATCTGCATTTGCGTATAAATTAATTAACCTGGCTAGCGGTTCTACATGATCAACAATCTTACCTTGTAAAGGTTTTAAAGAATACAATCGATACAATGCAACGGCATAGTTTTCATGAAAACGAGCGGTTGTCGCATTTATCTGGTAAAACCCGGGCATGTTTTGTAGGTCAATCAATGCGTCATTTACTGCTGTTGCTGTGTGTTCAACCCAGTTCGCATCGGGACCAAAACTGCTATAAATACGAAGATAATAGGTTAGCTTATCAAGAGATTGGCTATCTAATCTGGCAGTTAACGATTCTGCCGTAATTGCCTCTGCAACATCTTTTAATAAGCCTGTTTGATAATGATCGAATTGCTGATCCCAGAGCTGCTCAACATCCGTACTCAATATGTTTAGCACAGTCTTAGAATTTGCTGCTTGTGCTGAAATCTTAGTGTGTGGTTCTGTTGTATGAATAGAATTACAACCATAAAATTATGGTGGTGGAAATTGCAACTAAAGTGGCAATTGCTTTGTTATTCATTTAGATAAGCCTACAGTTAGAATTAAGAATGGTTATTTTTGCATACAATATATCCTTAAGATCTTGATATAACTAAAACACCATTGGCAGGGTATTCACGGTAAAGCTGTTTACTCGCCATCAGCCTGTAACTCGATGCTGTTACCCCATGGTTTAAAACAAAGACCAAAATTGGCAATAAACCGTTTGTGATTTATTTATTTTGACCGGTTTTTGGGCCATGTATTTACAGTTATTTGTTACCACGCCATTATTTATCCGCGATTTTGTCAATACTTCAATTTTGGTAGATTACCTGAGGCAACTATCACCACAATGGTTAGAATATTTTTCCCGGGTTAATATTGAGCAACTAAGCAGCGCCATTAACCAACAGTTAGGCAATAACCTAACACCGGATACTATTAGCACAAACATATCTGCGATATATTTTGACCTGGTCAATTATAAGGTCATGGTGCCAAGGCAAGAAATTATTGTCGGATTGCAAGCGATAGCTGCAAACGATACTACGACGATTATAATGGCTCAGCAATGGGCCGAAAACTATCGGCAAATTAATCCTGAGTACATTGTCAATATTGCCTTTGGTTGTATTATCGTCTTTCAAATACTGATCAGCCATTACTGTGCAAAATTAAACCTTTTACCCGTTATTGTTATTGGCACGGCGATAATCGCATTGGCAATGCTGATCACTGGTGCTGCGGCGAGTAATACCATGTCAGGAGTTATCATTATCATTGCGGTGATCGTTTTTGCCTTTGGTGAAATGATCGCATCACCAAAATCACAAGAATATGTTGTCACCATTGCGCCAAAGCAGCATTCTGCGATGTATATGGGTTATTATTTTGTTTCCATGGCACTTGGCTTTTTATTTGCTGGATTACTCTCTGGTTGGTCTTACGGGCTGCTGGCAAAAACGATGAATCAGTCAATGTTAATGTGGTCACTATTTGCCAGCATTGGCACTTTAACCTGTCTGGCGCTAGTCTGGTTTAATAACAACTACATAAAAATCTGCCAACAATCTTGAATATATATACCAAGTCCGATAATTTATTGACCATTTAGCGAGAGTTAAAAGGTTTATAGACAAGGCATTGGTTGTAAAGAAGGGTTGTTCCCTTGTTAAAATCAATAACGCAGTAGATAAGCCTTTTAAACTCGCCCTTCGGGAGCTTGAAAGAGACGAGATAACGGCTCAAAATTTGTTTTATATAGAAATGACTATATCAAAACAAATTTCGATTGTTCTCCCACCTCTTTCAAAGCTCTAAATCGACCAATAAATTGTCGGAATTGGTATAAGCCCGCAGATAGTAAAGCGACGGGCCAATAATGAGAAAACTGGCGATAAAAATACTTAAATTTGAAAAGGACCAATATGATCAACATTAGTGCTGATACAGTCATACAAGCATTAGACTACCCACAGTTAATCGCCGCCTTGCGACAAGATTTTTCTGGCGACATTTGTGTACCACCGCGGTCGCATTTTGATATGGACAACCCGCACGCGAGCACCGAAACCACGCTTTTGATCATGCCTGCATGGCAAGCCGGTGGATTTTCCGGCGTCAAACTGGTGACCGTGGCACCCGATAACAGTCAAATAAATTTGCCATCAATTCAAGGCAGCTACTTATTGTTTGAAGTATAAACCGGCCAGTTGTTGTGTACTATGGATGCACCCGCTATTACGGCAAAGCGTACTGCGGCCGCTTCGGCTTTGGCATCGAGTTTTTTATCGAGAGAAAATTCCAAACACCTGTTAATCGTGGGTACTGGTACCTTAGCACCTGAGTTAATAAAAGCTCACCGCAGTGTAAGAGCACTTGAAACTGTGAGTATTTAGGGCAGAGACCCGAGCAAGGCACAGGCGGTGGTTGAGCAGGTTAAGCATTTAAATCTTAACCATAACCTTAATTTTAACGTGGTCGAAAACCTGGATCAGGCGATCCCTGCTGCCGATATCATCAGTTGTGCAACCTTGGCCCGAGAGCCGCTGATTTTTGGTAAATACCTGGTTGCCGGCCAACATCTGGATATGGTTGGCGCGCATCGACCAAATATGCGCGAAATGGACGATGAATGTTTACGAAAGGCGAAGATTTTCGTCGATAACCTGCCCGGGGCAACTAAGGAAACCGGTGATATAGTGATACCACTGCAAAACAAGGTGATAAGTTTAGACGATATCAAGGCTGATTTATTTTCTTTGTGCAAAGCACAGGTACAGTTTCAGCGCAGCGAGCAGGACATTACCATCTTTAAATCGGTCGGTCATGCTTTAGAAGATTTAGCCGCGGCTAAATTGGTGTATCAACATGCGAACTGCGATGCAAACAGTAATAGCGCATGTTAATTTTTCCAGCCCAGTCATAACAGATAGTGAATATGTCCTTATATAAGCAGCGCAGAGAACTACTTTACCAACAACTTGACCCGAATAGTGTGGTGATCATTGTCGGTAACACGCAAAAAATGCGCAGTAAAAACATTAAATACCATTTTCGAGTTGATAATGATTTGTTTTATTTCAGCGGATTCGCCGAACCCGATGCCATTGTGGTGTTAAGACCCGGGCACGAACAGCCCTTTGTGTTATTCAACCGCGGCAAAGATGAAGCCGCTGAAATAAATTTTGGTCAAAGGGCTGGTCTGCAAGGTGCAGAGCAGCAATTTAATGCCGACTTGGCCTTTGATATTTTGTCACTAGAGCAGCTATTACCACAATTGCTCGAACAGAGAACCAAAGTTTACTATTTAGACGAGCAAGCGCTCTATCAACACCGTATCTTTGATTGGCTCAATCAGCAACGGCAATCAACGGCGTTGATTCTTTGAAATGTTCAGTACCTATGATGGTACTGAACATTCATTGCTGATTGGTATTAGGTATTAGGTTATTGAAATCTTGAAATAGAAAATGGCGTTAAATCAATGTTGGTGGCGCTCGCTGAAATCAGTTGTGCCATTAACTTTGCCGTTTTTGCCCCCCCGGTCAGTCCTAAATGTGATGTCCCAGTGCTAAATATAGGTTTTAATGTAGAGGCGACTTGTCCAATACCGGTAAGGAGTCGGGTAGCGAGGGTCTTAAGCCCATCCAACGAACATCCTTATTTTTACTGGGCTCGGCAGTGTCACCGCTGAGCAACGCGTAACTATTATTTAGCATTTTGTCCGCGCGTTTGTAGTTTTCTTTGGCATCTATTCCGGCAAATTCGACAGCACCGACCAGACGCAACCCCTTGCTCATCGGAGTCATAATAAATTTACGTTCAGACGATGCTACCGGACGGTTCAAACTGTAATTATTGCTGAGCATATAGTGATAACCACGTTCCACTTCCATCGGTAATTTCAATTTCAAGGTTTTCAGCATGGCTTTTGACCATGCACCCGTTGCGATAACAACACCATCAAATTGCTGACAGGATTGGCGGGTTTGAACGTTAACTTTTTGCGATTCTTCGCTGATGTCGATAACTTTTTCAGTGATTAATGTGGCGTTGTTGGTCATAGCGGTTTTGGCCAAGGCCATGCATAACTCGTAAGGATCGCAGGTATGGCCAACATCAGGGAAAAATAGTGCGTAATTTACCCGTTCAGACAACGCCGGATCCAATTCATTAACTTGCTTCTTATCAAGTAAGTCAACCGGTACGCCACCAGCGAGGTACTTATTGAGATCTTTTTATATCAAGGCTAACGGCGTGTTTTCATACACCAGCAGGCTGCCCCTGATCTGCAATAAATGGCTGGCATGGGCCTTTGCCAGTAATGACCGGTAATACTCAATCGCATCTTTGTTTAAACTTTGCAACGCTTGATGGTTGTGCTGAAATCGTTTGCTGCGCATATTGCTGATAAATTTAGCAAACCAGGGCAATGCTTTAAGCAAATAGCCGGATTTGAGCACGATAGGACCCAGTGGGTCGAGCAGCATTTTCGGAATTTGTGGCAATATTGCCGGATCGGCCAACTGAAATACTTGTTCCGTAGCAAAATGGCCGGCATTGCCGTGCGAACATCCATTGGCAAAACCTTGATGATCAAAAAATGTCACTCGGCAGCCCAACTCTTGTAATTCCAGTGCGCAACAAATGCCGACGATACCGGCACCAACGATGGCAAAATGTTTGTTGTTATCAACTATTTCAGTGTGAGTGTTTGCTTGTTTGTTCATCGCAGTAAAAACCCATTTTCAAAGATATCGCCTAGCGTCAATACAAACTCGTGAATGCCGGTAATATAGGCCTGACCGCTCACTTTAGGTATCACTGTCGATTTATCATAATACTGGCACTATTGAGCTATCTTCACCGTCATTTTGCCACCTACAATACTTTCAATAATGATCGCCTGGTCAAGCTTTAACCCTTTTTTTCTTGCAGTAGGGCTGCTCTGGCACTGACACCGGTACCGGTTTGAGAGCGATCTAACTCGCCATCGGCAAAGATGCACACATGCTTTGAATGAGCGGCAGGGGACTCGGTATCGCTAGAATGGATATAACGCCATATAAAAAACTTAAATCGCTGGCTTCTGGGTGGTTGATGCTGTTGTGGTGATTAAGCGTATCGCGGCCGATGGTAGCTAATTTGATCTTACGCCCATAATCTATTAACTGGGCGGTATTATCCCGCTTGCAACTAATGCCAAGCTCATCGGCATCCACAAACGCATAATAGGCACCGCCAAAAGCAATGTCGTAGTTTACCTTGCCAATTCCTGGCACGGTAATGGTTTGTGCTAGTGCTTCGATAAACGCGGGCACATTATCAAAAATCACTTTTAGTTTTTGCTGTTCATCATAGCAAGCATATGCACTGATAAGACCTGCCGGAGAATCAATTTTGATGCTCATGCCAGGCTCAGACATCGCAAGAGTACCGGTTTCAATCAACATCGAAACACTGGCGATAATGGCGTGACCACACATACTCGAATAGCCTTCATTGTGCATAAATAAAATGCCAAACATGGCGTCAGTGCTACAAGGTTCGGTAATGATGGCCCCGTACATATCAGCATGACCTCCTCTGGGCTCATACATTAAAAACTGACGATAGTGGTCGAAATTATCATTCACATATTGACGCTTTTCTAACATGGTTGCGCCTTTAATTTCGGGGTAGCCACTAATGTACAAAGCACTTCGTTAGGCAGCAAGGCAATTGAACGTTTCCGACGACCAATATGTTATCAAAACATGCCGCAACAGTTACTGCCTGAGCTGTTACGTGATTAATGTCTATTGATATGGTGCTCTGCGGGTAAATTATCAGCAGAGCGAGCTAACTCAGGTGAAATTCTAAAAAACTCGGTTCGCTTCCGTCGATCCCGTTCAATAAAACAACGCTACTCATTTATTTTTTTACAATAGCCTTGTTCTCACAAGGAAATTATTGTTTAGTGTATCTTTTATAACAATATCCAATATAATGGATCCATTACTATAGCTATTTGATTAAAATCTGTTTATTTTTAATCAAATAGGTATTTCTGTTTAACTTATTAAAAATTAATTAATTTTATGTCAATTGTATTCAAAACCCGTACCCAACTGGTGGTTGAGGCGATAAGAGAAAAAATATTAAGCGGTGCCATTAAAGCCGGTGAGCCACTAAGACAAGCCGCCCTGGCGGAAGAACTTAATGTTAGTCGTATACCAGTACGTGAAGCATTAGTGCAGCTTGAAGGCGAAGGCCTGGTAAGTTTTGAACCGCACAAAGGCGCCACCGCTTCAGAACTTTCGGTGGAACAGGTCGAAGAACTGTTTGAATTGCGGGCCTTGCTTGAATGCACTGTATTAGCTGAATCGTTAAAACACATCACAGATCAACAATTAACCAAAGCCGACGATATATTAAGTCAGCTGGAAGAAGCATTAGGCGAAGAAGGCTCTTCGAATACCTGGAGTGAGTTAAACAGTGAGTTTCATAATTGTTTATATTCAGCCGCTAATCGACCGCAAACCCAAGATATAATTAACATTCTGAATAAAAATGCCGATCGTTACATTCGCATGCATTTATTATGGCTTGGAAAGATTGACAAAGCCGAGGTGCAACATCGAGAAATTTTGCAATCTTGTGTTCAACGTGATGTGAAAAAAGCGGTTAAGTTAATGAAAGCGCACATTCTAGAATCCGGTGAAGAAATTAAAGAGTTCTTACTGCAACGGGAAAACAGCGAACAGTAAACATAACATCCATTTAAAGACTATGGCTGATATTGGAATTATTTTATCGAATGTTTGGCGAGAAAACCCAGTGTTCAGCACAAAGTGATGTCGCTGGGATGAATCACTTGACTACTGTATAAATACTTAGCAGTCTGATTGTGCGGCTGGGATAGTCGTAAGGGTTAAGCCCAAAGCGCAGCAAAAATTCCTTACTAAAACGAGAGTCTGTACGATAACCAAGTTCAGTTTAGGTCGGGATCTGCGAAAAAAGATTGAACAACTATTGTTGTTCAGAAGCCCTGTGATCGGCACGAAGTGACGTCGCTGGGTAGTTCACCACAAGATTTTATTTCAGCTTCTGTTGCAGCCAATGTGATACCAATTAGATTAAATATCTGCTCATTTTTAATCTAATTGGTATAATAATCTTTTCCAATTCCCTCTGGTGTCGTGTTGCACAATAACTTAAAAATACTGCCGGTATTAATGCTAATGGTGATATTTAGCCCATTAGCCATTGATATCTTTTTACCCGCATTACCTACCATGGCGAACGATCTGGCCACCACACTGACCACAATGCAGTGGAGCATTAGCATATTTTTATTAAGTATGGGCATTGGCCAGTTATTCACTGGCCCGCTGGCGGATAAGTATGGCCGTAAACCCGTAGCCTTGTTTGGTGTTGCCATTTATGGTTTGGCGGCTTTGTTTAGTGTTTATGCCAATACCATTGAACTGCATTTACTGGCGAGACTAGGGCAAGGCTTTGGTACTTGTGCCATCGTTGTTGCAGCCTTTTCAATTGTCAGGGATAAGTTTGATCCCATTCAAAGTGGCATTATGTACAGTTATTTAAATGGCGTAATTTGCTGTATCCCGGCATTGGCGCCCATTTTAGGGGGCTGGTTAAGCCAGGCCTACGGCTGGCATAGTAACTTTATATTCATGCTCGGCTACGCCGTTATTGCTGGCATATTGATCTTTTGTTTGCTCAAAGAAAGCAACCGGGCTAATAACAAAGAACAGATTAATCCCTTCGCCATCAGCCGATATAGAAGCATTATCGTAAACTCTGCATTTCAGTTTCATTCCGCGTTGGTAATGTTATCAATGGCAGTGATCATTGCCTATGTCAGCAGTTCACCGGCTTGGTTAATGGTTAACCTGGAATTAACGCAGAATGATTTCATCTTTTGGTTTAGCTTAAATGCCATCATTAATATTATTGCTTGTGTAACGGCACCAAAGGTATTAATCAAATATGGTGCCAGCAGAACCATTACCACAGGAATGATCACCTTAGTGAGTGGCGGTGTGATGATGCTAGTGTTGCAAACCTGGCAAACTGCATTCACTTTTATGTTTCCGGTGATGTTCAGTTCGATCGGTTTTTCATTAGTCATGGGTACGTGCGCAGGGCAAGCGTTAGCTCCGTTTGGAGACAAAGCCGGTACGGCTTCAGCACTGCTTGGCTTTATTCAAATGAGTGGCTCAGCGGTCATTGTAGGCTTGGTGCAATTATTGCTAATTACTCTCAGCGAACAGATTGCATTACTGATGCTGTCAATATTACCATTATTGGTGATCTGGTTAATGCCGGGAGCTAAAAAGGTAATTTGTCCCTGAACAACAAAAAAGCCTCGATAATGAGGCTTTTTTTCATTTGATTTTTAAGGTGACAGTATAAATATACCCGATCACCTATATCACAATTATCTGGCGCGGAAAATAATGCGACCTTTTGATAAGTCGTATGGTGTTAATTCAACAGTAACTTTATCGCCAGTTAAAATACGGATGTAGTTTTTGCGCATTTTACCTGAAATGTGAGCGGTAACAACGTGACCGTTTTCTAACTCAACACGGAACATAGTATTAGGTAATGTATCTAATACCGTACCTTGCATTTCAATATTTTCTTCTTTCGCCATTGGGCGTTAAACCTCTAATAAATGTGAAAATTCTGGTTCGATCTGAAGTTGAAAACAAATTCAAAAATCTATCAAACAAGAATATAAAAATTTTCTGCCGAGATAATGCCGAAAACTGAACGATTTGTAAAGGTAATGTGGTATTTATTTAGCACTAAAACGGAATTTAAATGCTCGAGTTAATTATTTACTTATCGGGCCGTTTTTTTATTCGTTCGTTGCCAATTGTCATCTACCAGTCTTTCGTGTGGATAATACTGATTTTTATAATTCATTTTTGCACATTGATCGATTTGATAACCCAGATACAAATAATGCTTATTCAGTTTTTTGCTCAATTCTATTTGTTTTAAAATGGAATATTTTCCTAATGAGCGTTTGTGCAGGGAAGGGTCGAAAAAGGTATACAAAGCCGATAACGCGCTGGGCAAGTTGTCGCATACCGCCACCGAAATCAAGGTGTCGTGCAAATACAGTTCTAAAAACAGTTGTTCCACTCTGCTACTAAAGATGAACCCTTGATATTGCTGACGATTTGCCGGATACATGGCGCCATTGCGGTGCACGGTGTTGATATAACGTCTATATAAATCAAAGTATTCTTCTTTACCGCCTCGGCTTATGCGTACCGTTAGATCTTTATTTACCGCCATAATTCTTTTTTGGCTTTTCGACGGGGCAAATTCGTTAATCGGTAAGCGAATAGATTCGCAGCTGCTACAATTTGGACAATGCGGGCGGTACACTTGCTCACCGCTACGGCGAAAACCGGCCATTAATAACCGCTGATAGTTTTCACTCGTTAACTCATTCGAGTTAGTAACGACAATTAATCGCTCTTTTTCCGTTTCAAGATAATTACATGGAAACGTTTTGGTTAAGCCAAACTGGAAATGTTTTTTCGACTCACTCATTATACTCATTACACCAGCGGTTAGGTTTATAATATTCTTGGTCGCCAAAAGTCTGGTTCGACCGGGCGGTTAACTTCATCTTGTTGTAAGGTTAAAAAATCGTCTCTGCTAACTTCTTTTACGCCCATGCTCTCTAAAAAAGGGTTTTGGATCTGGCAATCAATAAACTCTATATCTTTTAAGTTTAGCAAATTAATCAGCGCGACGAGGGCAATTTTTGAGGCATTGGTTTTTTTATAAAACATTGACTCGCCACTAAAAAAACCATTGATAGCAACACCATACAGACCGCCAACAAGGTCATCGTGTTGCCAAACCTCAATAGAATGAGCATATCCCAGTTGATGCATCTGCTGATAAGCCTGGATCATCTCTGGCATGATCCAGGTATCATCATCCCGAAATGGTGCATCCGAGCAAATATCGATTACCTTGGCGAAATCTTTATTAAGGCTGACTGTGTAAGCCGATTTGTTGATAAATTTTTGCAAACTGCGATTAATGCGCAAATCGCCAATCTTTAAAATAGCTCTCGGGTTTGGTGACCACCAAAGTAATGGATCCGCTTCGCTGTACCAGGGAAAGATGCCATTGGCATAAGCCTGTATTAAGCGCTTGGGATGCAAGTCACCGCCGGTGGCAATCAGTCCGTTAGGCTCGGATAAGGCAAATTCGTGAGGGGGAAAAGCCAGCTCTTTATCATCTAAGGTGTAAAGATACTGGCTCATAAGTTGTGCTCTTTAGTTTGTAATGTGGTTTGATGTGCAATAAATACCAAGTTGACTAATTATCTGATCATTTTTAATGGCTAAAACAAATAACTACTGCGTTATAAAATTTATAAGTAGAATAACTACTTACTAAATCTTATGCCTTGTATTTATCCGTTTTCCCTCATTAAAAAGTAGACCACTTAATTAATCAAATTGGTATCAGCGTTTGAGACTATGCTTTTGAATTTAACGCATCAAGGTAGCGTTCCGCATCAAGTGCCGCCATACAGCCTGAGCCGGCAGAGGTAACCGCTTGACGATAAATGTGATCGGCGACATCACCCGCGGCATAAATGCCTTCAAGGCTGGTTTGTGTGGCGTTACCATCGGTACCGCTTTGTACGGTTAAATAACCGTCTTTCATCTCTAACTGTCCGGCAAAAATGTCGGTATTCGGTTTATGACCAATGGCAATGAAACAACCGGTTACCTCGATTTCATCGGTTGCATCAGAAGTAGTGTCTTTTAAACGCAAACCGGTTACGCCCATTTGATCACCTAATACTTCATCTAATGTACGTTCTAAGTGTAAAACAATATTACCGTTTTCCACTTTATCCATTAACCGCTTGGTCAATATTTTTTCACTTCTAAATTCGGTACGACGGTGGATTAAGTGAACTTCAGAGGCAATGTTTGACAAATATAATGCCTCTTCAACCGCAGTGTTACCGCCACCAACTACCGCAACTTTTTGGTTGCGATAAAAGAAACCGTCACAAGTGGCACAAGCCGAAATCCCTTTGCCCATAAACGCAGTTTCAGATTCTAACCCCAGATATTGGGCAGATGCGCCGGTACAAATAAGTAATGCGTCACATGAATATTCGCCAGCGCTGCCTTTGAGTTTATAAGGCTTGCTCGAGAAATCGACTTCGTCAATGTGATCAAAGATGATCTCAGTATCAAATTTCTCTGCATGCTTTTGCATACGGTCCATCAATGCCGGACCGGTTAAGTCATCGGCATCGCCTGGCCAGTTTTCAACTTCAGTGGTTGTTGTTAATTGACCACCTTGTTGCATACCTGTGATCATTACAGGTTTTAAATTTGCACGAGCCGCATAAACTGCTGCGGTATAACCCGCCGGGCCTGAGCCTAAAATAAGAAGAGGGCAATGTCTTACATCACTCATGAAGTGCTCCAAGTATAAGTAATTTGTGGTAAATCTAACCGTTCGTCAGATTTAGCCGGAAAAATATTTCGATATCTAGTTGATTGGGATTTTAAGCAAATAAAACAAGGGAAACAATAAAAAAATGCAGTCTTGTGTGACTGCGTTTATAAAATAATGTTTTTTGTACATGGATTGTACTTATACCCGGCAGGCAGGATGCCTTTAGAGGGCGATTGTACTTAGTAACCGGAGTTCAGGTTAGTTTGATAACCTGAACTCGTTAACAGCAATCCGTTAACAATAAGGATTACGCATTTAATGCAACTTTAGGGTCGACAAATTCGAAACCTAAGTTTTCGGCGACTTCACGAACGGTAACTTTACCACCGATAACGTTAAGACCGTTTAAGAAGTGTTCATTGCTTAATAACGCATCTTTATAACCTTTGTTTGCCAGGTTAATGATAAATGGTAATGTTGCGTTGTTTAAGGCGAATGTAGAAGTGCGTGGCACTGCGCCTGGCATGTTAGCAACACAGTAGTGCACCACGTCATCAACAATGTAAGTTGGATCGGCATGAGTAGTGGCTTTTGAGGTGGCAATACAACCACCTTGGTCAATGGCAACGTCCACAATAGCAGAACCTGGCTTCATATTTTTGATGTGCTCAGCCGTCACCAGTTTAGGCGCCGCAGCACCTGGTATTAATACACCACCGATCACTAAATCCGCTTCTAATACATGTTTTTCCAGGGCATCGGCAGTTGAGTATATCGCTTTAACTCTGTTGCCAAATTGCGCGTCTAGTTTACGAAGAACATTGATGTTACGGTCGAGAATTACAACTTCTGCGCCCATACCTATCGCCATTTGAGCCGCGTTGTTACCAACCATACCGCCACCAATAACAACCACTTTCGCTGGCTCAACACCTGGAACGCCACCTAATAACATGCCGCGACCCGCATTTGATTTTTCCAGGGCTTGTGCACCGGCTTGAATAGACATGCGACCAGCAACTTCTGACATTGGTGCAAGCAGTGGTAATCCGCCTTGATTATCGGTCACTGTTTCGTAAGCGATACAGATAGCTTTTGATTTGATCAAATCTTCAGTTTGTGGCAGATCTGGGGCAAGGTGTAGGTAAGTGAATAATATTTGACCTTCACGTAACATGGTGCGTTCAACCGCTTGTGGCTCTTTCACTTTAACGATCATATCTGCCTTAGCAAAAATTTCAGCCGCAGTATTTAATATTTCAGCACCGACAGTTTTGTAGTCTTGATCCGTAAAACCGATACCAATTCCCGCATTGGTTTCAACAAATACTTCATGGCCGTGGTTAATTAGTTCACGAACACTACCTGGAACCATACCTACACGATACTCATGGTTTTTAATTTCTTTAGGTACACCGATAATCATAATAAATTTCTCTCGCTGTTTGTTATTTAATTGATCATTTACCAATAAACAATCAAGTTCTTTGTTTTATTTATAGCTAGTATAGCTTGACCTTTACCGATTAATCGGTTGTAATTTTTCGATTAATAGATGAAAATATCGTAAATCGGCATCTATTTAGTGCTTTATATTGTTGGTCAGTATTATGATTAAACCGTTAGATCGAATTGATAAAAACATTCTTAATGAATTACAAAATAATGGCAGGTTGTCTAATGTCGAATTATCAAAACGGGTAGGGCTTAGTCCTACCCCCTGTTTGGAGCGGGTAAAAAAACTTGAACAAGAAAATATCATTACCGGTTACAGCGCGGATCTTAATCCTAAATATCTTGACGCGGCGCTATTAGTGTTTGTCGAAATTACATTAAGTCGTAACGCCCGCGATGTTTTTGAGGAGTTTTCAAACGCGGTGATGAAGTTAGAGGTAATTCAAGAGTGTCATTTGGTTTCAGGAAGTTTTGATTTTTTGTTAAAAACCCGGGTATCCGATATGCAAGCGTACCGAAATTTACTTGGCGATACGCTGCTAACGCTACCAGCGGTCAGTGACAGTAGAACTTATGTAGTAATGGAAGAAGTGAAATCAACGAATAATCTGCCGATAGCCTATTAGAACAGAGGATCTGGCAGTTAAATTGAGCAATTAAACTGCACTCTATACACTCATTAGCCTATATCCTGGTCAAATAGCCGGCAAAGAGTCAAATAGCCCAGTTTAGATATGTTATCTAAGGCTAAAACCTGCTATTTTGATAGTAATCAATATAACAATAATTAAAACAAAAACAATATTATGGATTCGACTTTGGCCACTAAAGAATCAGTAAAATTAACAGGTGCACAGCGATTACTTGAAGCGGGCCTGATTTTCACTAGCATTTTTTCAATCTTTCTCATTATCTCGCTATTTAGTTTTGATCCTGCCGATCCTGGCTGGTCACAAACCGCATATCACGCCACTGTCAAAAATATGGGCGGAGCATTTGGCGCCTATTTGTCAGATATCTTTCTGTTTTCCTTTGGTATTGTCGCTTATAGCTTACCGTTTGTTATCGCCATTATTGGCTGGGTGTTATTTCAACGCATTCATTATCTACTCGAAATTGATTTTTTCACTTTAGGCCTTAAATTCATCGGCTTTATGATGTTTTACGTCGGTTTAACCTCAATTGCCAGCATGAATTTTGATGATGTTTATGATTTTTCTGCCGGTGGCATTGTTGGCGATTACATCTCGATTTCATTAATGCCATATCTGAATTATATCGGCTCCAGTTTATTATTCTTGTTGTTGACCTGCTCTGGCTTTGTGTTATTAACTGGCTTGTCGCTGTTAACCATCATTGAATGGATCGGCGCAAAGGCGATTTGGTTGGCAATTTTTGTCAAAAATACGGCGATAAGTTTTAAACAACATTTTAATTCAGCGCCGCTACCCGCGGATGTTGCAACAACTAAAGATGTTAGCACAATAGAGAACAAAGCAGCAAAAGTAGAAAATCTTGCTGTTGCAGATGAGGCTACTAACAATAAAACCAACGTTGCTCAGCCAATATTTGATCACGAAACCTCACTGGCCGCACAACTATTTGGCAGTAAGACTGCAACTACAGCGACAACATTCGCAACAGATGACAAAATTGACCCCGTATTTGGTGAAGGCTCAACCGATATTGCCCCTTCACTAGCTATTGATGACGATGGTTTTGTCGACATTGATGAGCTACTTGATGAGCCAATGGTTGGCAATTTAGACGAGCAGTTCAGCGAAAAACAACTCGATGCAGCGTTAACCCCGGTAGCTAAGCTTGATGTTGCTGACGATGATGATGAAAAGGTCATTTATTTAAACACCGCCGATAACCGCCAAAAATTACCGTCTGAGTTATTGGCTGAGCGTTATGGCAAGATGCCGACGATTGATTTATTGGACCGTCCCGACAAAGCCAAAAACCCGATAACGCAAGAAGAACTTGATCAGGTAAGCCGTTTGGTGGAAGCGCGATTACTCGATTATGGTGTGCAAGCCAAAGTGACTGACGTGTATCCTGGTCCGGTTATTACCCGGTTTGAACTGGAACTGGCTGCTGGCGTGAAAGTAAGCAAAATTACTAATTTGTCTAAAGATTTGGCGCGCGCACTTTCTACCGCCAGTGTTCGAGTGGTGGAAGTTATCCCGGGTAAATCAGTCATTGGTCTGGAATTACCGAATAAACATCGAGAAATGGTACGTTTAAGTGAAGTGATTGAAAGTGAAGCGTTTACCAAGTCATCTTCTGCGCTCACCATGGTGTTAGGCAAAGATATTGCTGGCGACCCCATTGTGGCCGATTTGGCAAAAATGCCTCACTTACTGGTAGCAGGTACAACCGGCTCGGGTAAATCGGTAGTGGTAAACGTCATGATCGTCTCTATGTTGTATAAATCAACACCCGCTGATGTCCGCTTTATCATGATAGATCCTAAAATGTTGGAGCTTTCGGTCTATGAAGGTATTCCACATTTACTCTCAGAAGTGGTCACCGACATGAAAGATGCCGCCAATGCCTTGCGTTGGTGTGTGGGTGAAATGGAGCGACGTTACAAATTAATGTCAGCGCTTGGAGTTCGTAACTTAAAAGGCTATAACCATAAGATTTTAACGGCTATTGAACAGGGCACGCCAATTGCCGACCCACTGTGGAAGCCAGGGGACTCTATCGATGAAACGGCACCACTACTGGAAAAACTGCCAAGCATAGTGGTAGTGGTGGATGAGTTTGCCGACATGATCATGATTGTCGGTAAAAAAGTTGAAGAGTTAATCGCTCGTATCGCGCAAAAAGCACGGGCAGCAGGTATTCATCTTATTTTAGCCACACAACGTCCATCGGTAGATGTTATTACCGGACTTATCAAAGCAAACATTCCAACCCGTATGGCATTAACGGTGCAATCTAGAATCGATTCGAGAACCATACTTGATCAACAAGGTGCAGAACAATTACTCGGTAATGGTGACATGTTATTTTTACCGCAAGGTACTGGTGTGCCCATTCGTGCCCAAGGTGCTTTCGTTGATGACCATGAAGTTCATGCCGTAGTAAACAATTGGAAGTCTCGTGGCAAGCCAAATTACGTTGCCGAAATATTGTCGGGCGAAACCCATGAAGATAATATGCTACCAGGCGAACAAGCGGAAGGTGACGATAGCGACACCGATGCCCTTTATGATGAAGCTTTAATGCATGTTACAGAATCGCGTCGAGCATCCATTTCTGGGGTGCAACGAAAATTCAGAATTGGTTACAATAGAGCGGCACGAATTATTGAACAAATGGAAGCGCAAGGGGTCGTAAGTACACCTGGCCATAATGGTAACCGTGAAGTGTTAGCGCCGCCACCGGTAAAAACATAAGGTGCAGTTTAATAAGCCGCCAAATTAGGATGAATCAATAAGTTATATGAAAGTTTTAACGATTAAACGAACAATATTTTCCCTGTTATTGCCGGCAACAATGTTGCTAACAATGGCTCCCTCAGCAATGGCTGCCACTACTGACACCAGTACGGTATTAAAAGCAAAGTTAAATGCCGTACAGGGGTTTAGCGCCGATTTTAGCCAGGATGTGATTGATGCCGACGGTAATATCATTCAAACCGCTACCGGTACATTGGCGGTTAAAAGACCCAATTTATTACACTGGGAAACCAAAGCACCCGATGAAACCCTAGTGGTTAGTGACGGCAAAACGTTGTGGTTTTATAACCCTTTTGTTGAGCAAGTATCCGCGTTTAACATCAGCAATGCCGTTACCAATACGCCCATTTTATTACTCACCGGCTTAAATGATGAAGCCTGGCAAGATTACAAGGTTGCGCAAATCAGTGACAACGAATTTCGTATCGAGTCACTCAATGAAGATGCGCAAGTGAAAAATTTACATCTGCTGTTTAACAAAAATGACCTGGTCAAATTTACCGTAGAAGATGCTACTGGCCAGCTAAGTCATTTTCACTTAAGCAATGTTATTAACACACCGTTGCCAGATGCGGCGTTATTCGAATTTACCCTACCTGAGGGTGTGGATTTTGATGACCAACGATAGCCATTTAATGTCGTTAGATTTTGATCATCAAGACTCTTTTGCACCGCTTGCCGCCCGTTTACGACCGCGTCAGCTTAGCGAGTATATTGGTCAACGACATCTACTAGCCGACGGTAAACCGTTAAAAATTGCGATAGAGCAGGGACTTTGTCATTCTCTGATTTTTTGGGGACCGCCGGGCACCGGCAAAACCACGTTGGCAGAGTTGATTGCCACCTACGCCAATGCTGAAATTGAACGAATATCAGCCGTTACCTCCGGCGTAAAAGAAATTCGGGCCGCTATTGAGAAAGCCAAACTCACTGCACAAGCAAAGAGTCGGCGCACCATTTTATTCGTCGACGAAGTGCACCGTTTTAATAAAGCTCAGCAAGATGCGTTTTTACCCTTTATTGAAGATGGCACCATAACCTTTATTGGCGCAACCACCGAAAACCCGTCGTTTGAATTGAACCAGGCGTTATTATCAAGAGCACGAGTATATCTGTTACAAAAACTTTCCGATGATGATCTCAATGTTGTCCTTATCCGTGCCCTTAGTGATGTGGATAAAGGCTACGGCAAGTTTAAAATTAATCTCGCCGAAAAAGCCAAGGAATCATTGTTGGCCCTGGCCAATGGTGATGCCAGGCGGTTATTAAACTTACTCGAGAATTGTTTCGATATCAGTGAACAAATCGAACAAGACTCTAGCACTGTCGTAAACATTAGCCTTGAAACCGTCAATATGGTGGCCGGCGAGAAACAGGCGCTTTATGATAAAGGTGGCGATCACTTTTATCATCTGATCAGTGCTTTTCATAAATCGGTGCGAGGTTCAGACCCAGACGCCGCGCTGTATTGGTATTGCCGAATTTTGGAAGGTGGCGGTGACCCGCTTTACGTTGGCCGTCGATTGCTTGCCATTGCCAGCGAAGATATTGGTAATGCCGACCCAAGAGCCATACAATTAGCC
Source organism: Thalassotalea sp. 42_200_T64 (assembly GCA_002162925.1). GTDB lineage: Bacteria > Pseudomonadota > Gammaproteobacteria > Enterobacterales > Alteromonadaceae > Thalassotalea_A. Next base: position 22,871 of record MABC01000046.1, read on the forward strand.
ATTAATGCCTGGGATACGTATCACCGGGTAGGACCAGCTGAAGGTGAACGAGCCATCGCCCAGGCTACGGTTTATATGGCATTAGCACCCAAGAGTAATGCGGTTTATACGGCGTTTAAAAAGGCAAGGGAGCTTGCCAAAGATACCGGCCATTTAGAAGTACCGCTGCATTTGCGTAATGCCACGTCAAAATTAACCCAAGAGCTGGGTCATGGCAAAGATTATCGCTACGCTCATGATGAGCCAGGTGCCTACGCCGCAGGAGAAAACTATTTCCCAGAGTTGATTTCCCATGCCAGCTTTTATCATCCGACCGACAGGGGTTTAGAGAAAAAGTTAAGAGAAAAAATGCAATATTTACAACAATTAGACAATGCTGCGGGTAAAAACCCCTATGAGTAATGCAATGATTTATTTATTTGTTGCCATTGGTGGCGCCGGAGGTGCCTGTTTACGGTTTTTTATTGCCCAATTAGTGTTAAATTCTCTGGGAAAAGGATTCCCTTTTGCCACCTTGATCGTTAATATAACGGGCTCGCTCGTAATGGGTGTATTATACGGATTAATCGAACAGGGTGTGATTGAAGTGGTTTTATACCGTACCTTAATTGGTATTGGTTTTTTAGGCGCATTTACCACCTTTTCAACGTTTTCATTAGACACTTTGTTGTTATTGCAACAAGGTGAGATAATGAAAGCTATGTTAAACGTTCTTCTTAACGTGCTGCTGTGTGTTATGGCTGCCGGTTTGGGAATGTTTTTAGTAGTAAACAAATAACAAACAACAAGTGACAAATCATGCTTGATTCAAAATTGCTTAGAGCAGACTTAGATACCATTGCAGCAAAATTAGCTGGCCGTGGCTTTAAACTCGATACCGCGACCTTTAACGCCTTAGAAGACGAGCGTAAAAAGTTGCAGGTTCGTACCCAGGAACTACAAAGCGAACGTAATACTCGTTCGAAATCTATCGGCCAGGCGAAAGCTCGTGGCGAAGATATCCAGCCATTATTGGCCGAAGTAGGTCAGTTAGGAGCAAAACTTGATTTAGCCAAAGAAGAGCTAAGCGTGTTGTTGGCAAAAATCGACCATATCTTGTCGGCAATGCCGAATATTCCTGATGCGTCGGTACCATCAGGCGACAACGAAGACGATAACGTAGAAATTCGTCGCTGGGGCACCCCGAGAGAATTCGATTTTGACATTAAAGATCATGTAGATTTAGCAACCGCGCTAGACAAAGGCTTAGACTTTGAAAGTGGCGCAAAACTCAGTGGTACCCGTTTTGTCGTTATTAAAGGCCAAATGGCACGTTTAAACCGTGCCTTAGGTCAATTTATGTTAGACCTTCATACCGATAACCACGGTTATACGGAAGCGAATGTACCATTATTGGTAAACCATGATTCGTTATACGGCACCGGGCAATTACCAAAATTTAGTGAAGATTTATTCCATACCGATTTAGGTTCGAAAAAATTCTCGTTAATCCCAACGGCAGAAGTGCCATTAACCAATTTAGTGCGTGATGAAATTGTTGACGAAGCTGAGTTACCAATCAAATATTCGGCGTTATCTTCATGTTTCCGCTCTGAAGCGGGTTCATCGGGTCGTGATATTCGTGGTTTAATACGTCAACATCAGTTTGATAAAGTTGAATTGGTACAATTGGTGAAACCAGAAACCTCGTTTGCTGCGTTAGATGAGTTAACCGGCCATGCCGAAAAAGTTTTACAATTACTTGAATTGCCTTATCGTACGGTAATTTTATGTACCGGCGATATCGGTTTTAGTGCAATGAAAACCTTCGATATCGAAGTGTGGTTACCGGCACAAAACACCTACCGTGAAATTTCTTCATGTTCTAACATGGGCGATTTCCAGGCACGTCGTATGCAGGCCAGATATCGTAATAAAGCAACCAAGAAAACCGAATTATTGCACACCCTTAATGGCTCTGGATTAGCGGTTGGTCGTACCTTAGTCGCCGTTCTTGAAAACTATCAACAAGCCGATGGCACTATCCTGGTTCCGGAAGTGTTAAAGCCTTACATGGGTGGTTTAACTCAGCTTGGCTGATCGACATTGAACGATTAAAAATTTAATATTAAAGGCGCTTCGGCGCCTTTTTTGCTATAACGCGAGAATGAATTCCCGCCAACCCTATTTCTTAACCGGTTGGCGGGGTTTTAACCTCGCGTAATTGCCGCAGGCAACTGAAAGTGGCTTTCGCCATACTTTCTAGCTTACGAAAACAGCTTTCTACTTATACCTGACAGGCAGGAGCCTTTTGAAGGTGAATGTTGCCTGCCTGATAAGTCTGCTAGCCACACAATGACAAAAAATTATCTTTGACTATACTTTTGAGACTGTTTTGCTATATACCAAGTTGATTAAAGATCTGATCATTTTTAATGGTTAAAACGAATAACTACTGCTTAATAAAATTGGTATTACACAATAAACAGTATTTTAAATATAAAATTAATAAGGAATTTTTATGAAAAGCATAAAACTGTTTATAACATTAACGCTGGTCATGTTTACTAGTGTCGCATTTGCCGATTATGAAGTGTACAAAGATTATGACCTTGGTGAAGGGGTGTCCTCGGTAACTACCGTTCGAGTTGATGCCAACATGATGGATGTATATTTAGAAGGCTTAGGAGAAACCTGGGTTACAGCCAATAAAATTGCCAAAGATTTAGGTCAAATTAAGGATTGGCATATTTACGCCAGTGAATTACCGCAAAGCGGCGATTTTAATTTATTGTTAGTGGTCAACTTTAACAGTGGTGCCGACCTTGAGCCGTCTAAAGAGAGGTATCAGGCGTTTATGAAAAAATGGGGGGAAGAACAACAGAAGAAAACGCGTGAGTTAGTGAAAACTTACCCTGATGTTCGAGAAATTACCGGTGAATATCGTCTACGAGAAATCTTGCTCAAATAATACTTTTATTTCTTTCTCATCTGCTATAAAAAAAGGCTATATTTCTATAGCCTTTTTTATTCCAATGTATCTCTAAACCGTTAACGGGTTAAATGGTAAATCCCTATACCGTTTACCCACTGCAGCATACACGGCATTACTTAATGCGGGAGCAAAAGGCGATACCCCGGGTTCGCCTAAACCAGTAGGTTTTTCATCAGAATCAACGATATGCACTCTAACATTGGGCATATCTTTTATGCGCATCACCGGATAATCATGAAAATTAGAATTAACCACGGCGCCATCTCTAAAGGTAATTTCGGTAGCCAGGGCTAATGACATGCCCATCACTACGGCGCCTTCCATTTGAGCCGTGGCGCCATCGGTATTTAATACCTGGCCACAATCGATAGCACAATCGACATTGAGTACTTTAATGCTATCGCCATCCACTTTGACATGCACCGCCATCGCCACATAACTTCTAAAACTGTAATGTACGGCAATGCCTATAGCTTCACCTTTGGGCAGCTTTTTGCCCCAACCAGCACCTTTCGCGGCGAGATCCAATACGGCTTTCGAACGCCTGGTATTTTCTTGTTGCTCAGGGTTGGTATTGGCATCGTAGATGTTGTGTAAAAATTTCACCGTATCTTGTTTCGCTTGATCGGCTAACTCATCAGCAAATGTGCCCATGGCAAAACCATAAAATATGGCATAAACCGCACGATACCAGCCAATACGGGTATGGGCCGGAGATTCACCGGATTCGGAACGATAATTTTTGATGCCAAACGGATGATCGTCTATTTCCCCCAAGTTGTTCTTCGATGGCCTGGTGACACTGGGATCGAAAAGGGTATTGATTGACGGAAAAGCGGCACGATGTAACCAGCCGGTGACCTTACCCTGTTCATCCATTGACGCTTGTATATGTTGGGCGTTAATCGAGTGATAAAAACCGGTGCGCATATCTTCTTCACGGGTCCAGGTTAATTGTACCGGCGCGTTAACTTGCTCTGAGATCACCGCGGCTTCATGGACATAATCACATTTAAACTTACGGCCAAATGCGCCGCCAGCCATCATCACATGCACCTTGATATCTTCAGGTTTACGGTTTAAATACTGGCCTAATACTTTTTGAATATCTGCCGGGCTTTGCGTTGATGCCCACACTTCACAACTGTCTTTTTGCACCCAAACCACACTGGCATTAGGCTCCATTGGCGCATGACTTAAATGCACACCCGTATAGGTTGCCGAAAGGGTAGTTGCGGCATTGCTGAACGCTTTTTTAATATCGCCACGCTCTGTGACTAATTGCGCCTCTCTTTCCACATTTTTCACCAACTGCGCTTTGTAATCCTTAGTGTTATAAACGGCGTTGGCACCAAGTTCCCACTCTATTTTTAACTGTTTTACTGCTTGTTGCGCGGTCCAGGAATTATCTGCGACAACCGCGACAGCGCCAATGGAACTAAATGGGTGCTTAATTGGAGATATTCCGACGACATCGATAACCCCCTGCATTTTTAATGCCTGGCTTTTATCGACAGATTTTAGTGTGCCGCCTAGCACTGGGCAATGCGCAATTGCCGCATACTTCATCCCAGGGAGTTTGGTGTCTACTCCATAAACGCGTTTTCCGACAACCACTTTGCCTTGATCGTGTCTATCCAGAGCTTTGCCAATATAACGATACTGATCTTTGCTCTTTAATTTCGGCTCAGCTGGCACATCAATGTTGGCAGCAAGAGTTGCTAACTCACCATATCCTAATTTTTGTTGATTGAGTTTGTTGATAACAAAATGATTTTCCGCGTAACAATCACTGGCGCTCACTTGCCAGACTTTTGCTGCGGCTAATATCAGCATTTCTTTGGCGGCAGCGCCTGCTTTGCGCATAGGCTCAAACATTTTACGAATACTGGCCGAACCGCCAGTGGCTTGCGAGCCAAATTTTGCTTCATTACCGTCAGCTTGCTCAATTGAGACTCTGCTCCAGTCGGCTTCCATTTCATCGGCAACCGCGGCGGGTAATGCCGTACTTATGCCTTGTCCCATTTCACAACGACCACAATAGATCAAGGTGTCGCCATTTTCACTTAAATGAATAAAGGCGTTAGGGTTAAATTCAGCACCTGCTGCAGCTTTGTTGGCAGAGCCTGCAAAAGAGGGCAGTGAGACGCCCATGAATAAACCCGATGAGGCGATACCGGCAACTTTTAAGAAACTTCGACGTGAGACATTGTCCAAAGCGATTGTTGAGGGTTGCGATGCTATCGTGCTGTCTACCGGATTGACGTCATAATAAGCCGACATGGCGTCTAATATGTGCTTATTCATCTTACACCTCCTTCGCTAATTCGACCGCCGCAACGCGTATCGCTTTCTTGATCCGCTGATACGTGCCGCAACGGCAGATATTGCCTTGCATTGCACTGACAATCTCATCATCGGTAGGTGAGCTATTGTTTGCTAATAAACTTGCCGCATTCATGATTTGCCCAGCCTGGCAATATCCGCATTGCGGTACATTGTTCTCTAACCAGGCCTTTTGCAATGGGTGATCGCCATGATCTGATAAGCCTTCGATGGTGGTGATGTTTTTATTTGCCAAGGTGCTAACCGGGGTGATACAGGAACGGGTTGCCTGGCCATCAACATGGACCGTACAAGCGCCGCACAAGCCACTACCACAACCAAACTTGGTGCCGGTAAATTCGAGTTTGTCGCGTAAAAACCACAACAGTGGCATTTGTTCATCGACATCTATTGGGTATTCGGTTCCATTGACAATAATGGTCTTACTCATAGCAACTCCCACGTTTATTTATAGGTTGTTAATCTAATATACATGAAAATGGTTAAAGTACACTATTGGCTAAAATGTAAGAATTTATATACAACGGGCGGGTTTGGGCAGGCCGGCGATTTTGGTGGCTTGCTTGGCAGGTCCTTTAGGGAATAGTCGATATAGGTAGCGACTGTTAGCTTTTTCTTCACCAAACTCCGCTTTCAACGCTTTGATTAATGCTCTGATCGCCGGTGACGTTTTGTATTCAAGATAAAAATTACGGACAAAATGTACCACTTGCCAATGATCTTCAGTCAAATTGATATTATCGGCGGCGGCGATCACTGGCGCTAATTCGGCACTCCAATCATTAATGTTTAACAGATAACCTTCTTTATCTGTGTCTATTTGTTGATTGTTAAATGTTATTGCCATGTAATGGTTTTCTCTGCGTTATCAGTTAAAGCGACAAATGCTGAAAGGTCTGCGGTTCTTATCTTTTTATTGTCTATGTTTAAGGCGCGTGCGTTGGTATGCTCGGTTAACGCAAAAACCTCAATTCTATCTAGAAGTTTTAATAGGCTAGGGTGCGCAATATTGTACACACCATCATCGATAAGAAAAATGCTATCGTGTTCAGTGACAATGCTTAAACACAGCTCAAGCTTATTATCGTTGAAAGCGCTAGAGCGCACTATATGTAATATGGTCATACGTTAATGCTTCGAAGGTTAATGGGTTAAAACGTTAAAATAACATCCGCTTGATTCAGGCGAACAGCAAATTCTTCTTTACTTACTAGCTTGGCATCAGTAAAGGCAAACTCTGTTGCTAGCTGCCTTTGGCTTAAACAATCGGCACTAATGTAAATGTCTTCAATATCGTAAAAACCTAATGCTTTGAAGGTGGCGATAAAATCTTTTGCGCCAATACTTTCTGCATTTTGCTGTTTCTGGGCTTGATATACCCCGTCGCCGATAAAATATAACGCAACCGGCATTTCATAGCTTGCCAGTATTAACGCCGCATCAAGAGCTTCTTTGGCGTTGAACTTATTAAAAGTAGCACTGGTATTTACAATGGCATACTTTTTAACTTGATCGGACATCATAATTGGATAACCTTATCCGCTTTACACGTTAATACTACCAGTTCACCTAAACCCGAGATGGTAAAGTGATCATCGATATTATGGCTAAATGCTACTTCGTTACTGTCTGTTAAGCCGCGACGTTCACCGGCGGTAATACATAAATGTAGTGGCGTAGCGCTTTGTTTTTGAAATGTCGACCAGGCCTGATAAAGATTTACTTCATCACTTGGTGCTTGCACATATTGATTGGCATTTAACACGCCATCTTGATAAAAAAAGATGCCAATAATGCTATGCCCATCAGCCAACAATTGCTGGGCGAAGGTCAACGCGGTGTAAGTTTTATTATCTGTTGGTGATGTGGTTACTATTAACGCAAAACTACTCAAAACAAAGCCTTTAAAATTACCATTTAGTTAATCTTCATATTAACGATACCATAGCTAATACCGTATAAAGACAAAGGCCCCGCTTTTATAAGCAGGGCCTTTTGATTATAAACGATTTTTTAAGATTTATTAATCATCATTTCCGGATAATACCGCTAATAAGTGCAGTAAATGTACGAAAATATTATAAATATTTAAGTATAACGATACGGTTGCACGAATGTAGTTACGCTCACCACCGTTGATGATGCGGCTAGTATCAAATAAAATCAAACCAGACATAACCAAGATGATGCCCGCGCTTATCGCTAATGATAGAGCCGGGATAGCCAGGAAGATATTAGCAATAGAAGCAACGATAGCAACCAATAAGCCAACCATTAAGAAACCACCCATAAACGAGAAGTCTTTCTTACTGGTAAGGGCATACGCCGATAAACCAAAGAATATTAATGCTGTACCACCAAGGGCTTGCATAATTAAAGCACCGCCACCTGGCATTGCTGCGTACATATTAAGCATTGGACCTAAAGAAGCACCCATTAAACCGGTAAAGGCGAATATCCAGTATATGCCGCTCGCTTTATCTGCTTGTTTATGAACAACAAATAAAAGACCAAATGCAGCTAACGTCATTACTAACGCCGCGATATGAGAAAGACCCATGGCCATTGAAATACCGGCAGTTACCGCACTAAACGCTAACGTCATACCAAGTAACATGTAAGTGTTACGTAATACTTTATTGATTTCGATTGCTGAGCTTTGGCTTGCAGCATTAAAATCCATTTGAGATTGCATAAATTTTCCTTAGAAAAAATGAATGTTTATACCAATTGAGTAAACAACTTGATAAGTGTTAGATGGGGTCAATTTGAAAAAATTCAATAAAATTTATTAAAACTTAATCGCTTAACTCAATCACTTTACCTATTTTATATCTTAATATTGTTGTTAGGTAAACCACTTATCGTGACATATTATGACACATGAAGCGTTAGATAGCTAAAATAATGACACAAACAACCGCTAATATTGAGCAATTATTTGTTTCTTTCTGTAACAATTATTACTATGGTCGTTAACTAAGCCTGCGGCTTGCATGTGCGCATAGACAATAGTAGAGCCAACAAATTTAAAACCTCGTTTTTTTAAATCCTTACTTATTCTATCGGAAACCTCGGAAGTGGCGGGGTAGTCAGATAATTCATCGAAACTGTGTACCACAGGTTTTTTATCAACGAATGCCCAAAGGTATTTACAAAAGCTGCCAAACTCTTGTTGTATTTCGATAAAGTGTTGCGCATTCGATATTGCCGATTTCACTTTTAAACGATTACGAATGATCCCTGGGTTTAGCAATAACTCTTCTACTTTGGCATCATCGAAATTGGCCACCGCCTGCACATCAAAATTGGCGAACAGTTTTCGATAATTTTCTCTTTTCTTTAATACTGTATACCAACTTAAACCCGCTTGTGCCGATTCTAAGGTTAAAAACTCAAACATAGTGGTATCGTCATGCACTGGTACGCCCCATTCTTTATCGTGATATTCGACGTAATCGGCTTTACTTTCGTCTAACCAGGGGCAACGACATGTCGTTTCACTACTATTTTTTACCATTGTTATTCCTAATAAAATTCTTTAATGGCTATATTAATCGACTATTTTGCAGAAAAAATCAACGAACTGTTTAAATTTTTAACAAACAAACTTTTTTTTGAAATTAATGCTTTACAACAATTAGGAGAGTCTTTAATATTCGCCCCATCTTGAAGCAAGCATTGTTTTAAGACTCAGGTGAGATGGCTGAGTGGTCGAAAGCACCGGTCTTGAAAACCGGCATGGGTTTGTAGCCCATCTAGAGTTCAAATCTCTATCTCACCGCCATATTTAGAGAAAAGCCCAATCATTAGATTGGGCTTTTCTCGTTTAATTGTCCAGTCCTAGAATAGATTGATAAAACCCAAAGGGTTTGTAACCCACTCATATCTTAAGGGTTCAAATCCCTATCTCACTTTTAAGTTTTTTTGGATGTTTTCGTACACTTTTACTACAGTATGAAACGCATTCACTAGTGTGAATTGGTTAATTTAAGTGATAAGTGCATTATGTCGCTCGTAGACTACACAGGGACAAATTGGGTGGCTGGCGCTTCGCGCAGTGTAGCTGCATCGAATTGACTCTATATGCAAAGCGTTATGCAGAATAATAACCTCGGAGATGCATTAAATGACAATACCTTTATGGAGCGTCCTTTTTTTAATTTTGATACCTTTTGTACTCGCGCTGGTAAGTGACTACATAAGGTTTAAAGAGTTTGGCGTATTCGATAACGAACATCCAAGAGAGCAAGTTGCAAAATTAACCGGTGTTGGTGCAAGAGCATGGGCAGCTCAACAGAATTCCTGGGAAGCATTAATGATGTTTGTACCGTCTGTTACAATCGCACATATTGTTGGAGCAGACCCCATTCAATCGGCTTATGCTGCCATTGTTTTCTGCATGGCAAGAGTTACGCATTCAATCTGTTATATTTTTAACTTATCTACTTTTCGCTCACTAAGTTATTTCGTCGCACTTGGTTGTTGTTTCTGGTTTTTTTTGTTGTCATCAAAGGTATGAAGGAGAATTGCTTAGATCTTATTAGGTTCCTTTCATACAGCATCGTTGAGTAACCACAGCAAAGAACCTTATTGGGTGCTATTTTTAGTACATGACGAGAACATATTATTGTTATCGGGACATGGGGAAAATTAGTGTCAAAGGTAAATCCAGTTGAAAAGGAACAAAAGATTGCTGTGCAGTTGCTGAAGCTGGTGGTCAAACTCGCCAATGAACTTCATCCAGGCAGCCAGTTACAACAAGCAATCGCTTTAACCTCTTTATTAGAACGTGATCTGGGGTTTGACAGCTTAGGACGGGTTGAACTGATCCACCGCGTTGAGCTTACCTTTGGTGTCACACTGGCAGACAATACCTTTGCCACAGTGGAAACTGTGGCAGACCTGCTCAAAGCGCTATTGACCAACCAGGGCAACAAACAGTTATTCGACCATGAGGTATTAACGACCCTGTCGGAGGCGGAGGTTGACGAAGCTCCGCATAATGAGAAAACGCTGGTTGATGTTCTGCAATGGCACCTGCAGCGCCACCCACAGCGGAAGCTTATAGAGATATATCAAGATAGCGGCCGGGGCAAAATGATCACCTATGCGCAATTGGCAGCAATGGCGAATAAAGTCGCTTGGTGTTTACTAGACAAACAACTTTCCCCTGCAGCGAAAGTAACCTTGATGTTACCAACCAGTCCTGATTACTTTTTCAGCTTTATGGGCGTAATCATTGCAGGTGCCATAGCCGTGCCTATTTACTCGCCAATGCGGCTGAGCCAAATCGAAAGTTATATTCGCCGCCATCAAACCATTTTAAAAAACTGTCAAGCACAAGTCATGATCACCACCCCTGAAATCCAGCGCTATTCAGCGCTATTAACCACGTTAGTACCTAGCTTAAAACATGTGTTCTCGGTAAATGACTTTGCCGCTCATAGTGAGCAATCGGTAAAAATGACCATATCAGAAGATGACATTGCCTTTATTCAATACACATCGGGCTCGACCGCCGATCCAAAAGGTGTGCAGCTCAGTCACCGCAATCTACTGGCAAATATTAACGCAATGGCCATAGCGACCAAATTAACTTCAAAAGATATATTTGTCAGCTGGTTACCCCTTTATCATGACATGGGACTCATTGGTGCCTGGCTGGGTATGTTTTACTACGCGGCTCACTTGGTGGTGATGTCACCAATGGAATTTTTAGCCCGGCCACAACGTTGGCTATGGGCGATACACCGTTATCGTGCCACTATTTCAACCGCGCCTAATTTTGCTTACGATCTTTGTGTTCATCGTATTGCAGCAGAAGAACTACAAGGACTGGACTTAACGGCATGGCGAGTGGCCTGCAATGGCGCCGAGCCAGTTATTCCAGATACGGTACGAAGGTTTTGTCAACGCTTTGCCGAATATGGCTTTAATAGTGATGCTTACTGGCCGGTTTATGGTTTAGCCGAGTCCTCGGTTGGCCTGGCATTTCCAAAACCAGAGCGTACTCCGCATATCCAGAGAATTGACCGTAGCCACTTTACTAAGCAAGGCAAGGCTATTCCCGTGGATGCGAGTGATAAAAACCCGCTGGAATTTGTCTCTTGTGGTGAAGCTTTGCCGGCTCATGAGCTACGAGTGGTAGACGATATGGATTTCGAACTCCCCGATAGGCAGCAAGGGCACCTGCAGTTTAAAGGCGCATCTTCCACTATAGGGTATTATCGCAACCCGGAAAAAACCGCCGAGCTGTTTCATGGCCAATGGCTGGATACCGGCGATCTGGCCTATTTCGACGAGGGGCAGTTGTACCTCACTGGTCGCAGCAAGGATATTATTATTCGTGCCGGGCGCAACATTTACCCGCATGAAATCGAAGATGCTGTGGGAGCAGTTGCAGGGGTTCGCCGTGGCCGGGTTGTCGCCTTTGGCCACAGTGAGGCGACAACGGCTAAAGAGCATTTGGTTGTGCTGGTGGAGACCCGTCAAACCGATCCGCAAAAACGGCAAGAGTTACACCAGCAAATAATGAATATCTGTGCCGACATTGTCGATCTGCCTCCCGATGAAATCCTGCTGGCACCGCCAAATACCGTGCTAAAAACCTCCAGTGGCAAACTCAGGCGCAGCGCCTGCCGTGAGCTTTATTTACAAGGAAAGGTCGGAAAAAATCCTCCGCCGTTGTGGTGGCAACTTAGCAAAATAGTAGTTGCAGGTGTAAAAGAGCAGGCAAAAAAACTGTTGCGCAATATTAAGGCGATGGCTTATGCCGGGTATGCATGGATGTTATATGTGCTCCTGGCAATTATTGTTTGCCCGTTACTATTAGTGTTACCAACCCATAGCACTCGACAAAAATTAATAATTTATGCCTGCAAAATTTTAGCCTGGGCCAGTGCAACACAGATAACAGTCAAAGGTATTGATAAACTTTCTGCCGACAAGTCATACATTTTTGTAACCAATCACAGTAGCTACCTTGATGCCTATATTCTGGTGGCATCTATCGAGTTACCTTATCGTTTTGTTGCCAAAGCCGAGCTGGCAGATAACAAGTTATTTGCCGTACTACTGAAGCGCATAGGTGTAGAGTTTGTCGAACGCTTTGATGTTGAAAAAAGTGTTAAAGACGCCAGCCAGGTTGGCAAGCAAAAGCGCTCTCTGATGTACTTTCCAGAGGGTACTTTTACCCGCAAACCAGGTCTTGCTCATTTTCATATGGGCGCTTTTTTAGCGGCGGTAAAAAGTCACCGCCCAGTCGTACCCATTACTATTCGTGGCTCTCGATCTATGCTTAGAGAGTGTGACTGGTTTCCGCGCTGGGGGTATATCAATGTAACGATTGGTGCTCCCATAACAGTCGAGCCGGATGTCGATGATTGGCATATGGCAACCCGATTAAAAGACAAAGCGAGAGCGGAAATATTATCTCATTGTGCTGAGCCAGATTTGGAAAGAAATTAATTTCAACAGATCCTATTCGCAGTCATTGTTTGCCGCTTGCTGACCAGCATCAACGTCAACACCCACTAGCAGGTAACCACCGGCAAGGAATAGTATGACAATAGACAAGATGCCGATGCGGTTGCTTCCGGATAACAACGTGATCCAGCCCACCAGTACAGGGCCAAGCACGGCAGCGAATTTACCCAACATATTGTAAAAACCAAAGAACTCGGCGTGTTGCCCGGCAGGGATCAGGCGAACATATAGCGAACGACTGAGAGATTGGACCCCACCCTGGACCAGCCCGATAATCACCGCCAATAGGTAAAATTGCCATGCCGCTTGGATGAAGCTACTAAACAGGGTAACACAGATGTATACGGCTATCGCCAGCAAGATCCCGCGCTTGCTGCCGATGCGCTCGCCGAGGTGGCCGAATGCAATCGCCGCAGGAAAGCCGACAAATTGGGTGATCAGCAGGGCGGTAATGAGATCGGTTGAAGCGAGTCCAATCGACAGGCCATAGTCTACCGCCATGCGGATGATGGTATCTACCCCGTCGATATACAGCCAGTAGGCCAGCAGAAACAAAAATGTGTGCCGTAGGGAGCGGATCTGACTGAGGGTGTGTTGTAGCTGTTTGCCGCTATTTTTAATGGCGACAATGGCTCCAATTTTGTTGGCGGCCGGTTCATCGACAAATAGCAATAACGGCAGACTGAATAACAACCACCACAGCGCGGTACATAAAAACGCGACCCGAACGGCCTCACTGGCATCATTGAGCCCGAAAAATTCGGGCTGCAGAGTCATCCAAACGTTAACGGCAAAGAGCAATCCCCCCCCAAGGTAACCCAGGCCAAATCCCAAGGCTGATACTCGATCTATAGAGCGCAGCGGACTGACTACCGACAACAGGGCGTCGTAGAACAGGTTGCCACCGGAAAAACCGATCACACCGGCGATGTACAACAATGAAGCCAGCAACCACTGGCCCTGTTCTACCCAATATAGTGCCCCGGTCATCACCACTCCCAGGCAAGCGAAAACCAGCAAAAAGCCCTTGCGTCTTCCCATCTGGTCGGCTATGGCTCCGAGGATGGGAGAAATAAGTACCACGATCAAACTGGCAGTCGAGTTGATTATCCCCAGGTGATAGGTGCTCTCAATAGCGGGCACTTCTGCCGACCAGTATTGTTTGAAAAATATTGGAAAAAATCCGGCCATTACTACCGTAGCGAATGCGCTATTGGCCCAATCGTAAAATGCCCATGACCAGATCACACGCTTATTTGCAGACATAGCAGCGCCTGCAGGTTGGTGACCAAGCTGAGTCAGAGCCAGGCGACTGGCAACAACCCCAGGCATGAATAGGGGAAGTAGCCATCGGCTGCTGGTTCAGATGAGCGGCTTTATGGGGTTCGTTCAAAAATGGCATCTACGCACTCCGTAGGCAAACGCTGGTTAACCATTGTTCCAGTATAGAACATGCGCAGGCGCAAGGTTTGGCAACCTGGGCAATAATTTCCAACCACTCACGCGCCTCTTCTTCAATTAAAAACAGCATAGAAAGGTGAGCACTTTCTTCAGAGCCAGACTTAATCGAAGGAAATATCCTTTGAAGGTACAAATTAGTTTCTGCCGTCAATTTTTTCCCCCCTAATTTAATCGCTAATTATCTGCCGATAAAATCAAAATTGCCCTTCGTTTTTTATAAATAGGACTATAATAGTACTATATAGGAGGGGTTATGTTACGAGTGAGCAAACTTACAGATTATGGTTCAGTGATCTTGGCTTATATGGCACAACATCCTGAGCAAAAACTGAGTGCGGCGAGTTTGGCCAACGCAGTTTCGTTACCACCAACAACAGTTAGCAAGTTATTGAAAATAATGGCTAATAATAAGTTGTTGTATTCAACTCTTGGCAAGGCTGGTGGTTATCAACTTGCAAGACCCGCAGAAAAAATTTCTTTAGCAGAAATTATCAGTTCATTAGAAGGGCCTATTGCTCTGACTGAGTGCAATGTAAAAAAGGGGCTATGTCACACCGAGGAGCATTGCAATATACGCCAAAACTGGCGGAGTATTAATCGGATGATCTACCAAAGCCTGGCGCAAGTGAGTTTGAAGGAGATGTTACCGGCGGATGATAGAGTCATCAATTCAATCATGCTCAGTGGCTAACGCCGAGGGATTGGGCTATACCTGAAAGGTGGAATAAGTTATGGCTAAACAATCACAAGAACTGGAACGCTTGGTCAGTGGCGAATACCCTCATGGTTTTGTTACTGAACTAGAAACCGATAGCCTGCCACCCGGTTTGAATGAGGGGGTGATAAGGCAGATCTCAGCCAAGAAAAATGAACCTGAGTTTATGCTGCAATGGCGTCTACAGGCTTATCGACACTGGCTAACCTTAGATGTTCCCAAATGGTCAAAGGTGTATTACCCGCCGATAAATTACGACGACATCATTTATTACAGTGCCCCCAGAAGCAACGATAGCGGTCCTAAGAGTTTAGATGACATTGCCCCTGAAATTCTTCAGACCTATGAAAAGTTAGGTATTCCTCTGCACGAGAGGGCGCAGTTAGCTGGCGTCGCTGTTGATGCAGTTTTTGATAGTGTTTCTGTCGCCACGACCTTTAAAGAGCAGTTGGCCAAGGTTGGGGTAATTTTTTGCTCTTTTTCCGAGGCGGTACAAAACCATCCTGAATTGGTTAAGCAATATCTAGGCTCCGTGGTACCATATACCGATAACTATTATGCGGCGCTCAATGCGGCGGTGTTTAGCGATGGCTCTTTCTGTTATGTCCCTAAAGATACTCGCTGTCCGATGGAGTTGTCCACCTACTTTCGTATTAACTCTCTTAATACCGGGCAGTTTGAGCGCACTCTTATCATCGTAGAAGATAACAGCTATGTCAGTTACCTTGAAGGCTGTACCGCGCCGATGCGGGATGAGCATCAATTGCATGCAGCAGTCGTTGAGCTGATTGCTCATCACCACGCCGAAATAAAATATGCGACGGTACAAAACTGGTATCCCGGTGACAAAGAAGGTAAAGGAGGGATATATAATTTTGTTACCAAACGCGGTTTGTGTCGCGGAAATCACGCCAAAATATCTTGGACTCAAGTGGAAACGGGATCCGCCATTACCTGGAAATATCCCAGTGTTATTTTACAGGGCGATAACTCAAGTGGTGAGTTTTATTCGGTTGCCTTAACCAATAATTATCAACAAGCTGATACGGGTACTAAGATGACCCATATTGGCAGAAACACTACCAGCACTATTATTTCCAAGGGGATTTCAGCGGGTCATGGTTCCAACGCTTATCGAGGCTTAGTGTATGTTGGCCCGAATGCCAGCAATGCTCGTAATTACAGTCAATGTGATTCGCTGTTGCTTGGAGAATACTGCTCCGCCC
This sequence comes from Thalassotalea sp. 42_200_T64, assembly GCA_002162925.1. Lineage (GTDB taxonomy): Bacteria > Pseudomonadota > Gammaproteobacteria > Enterobacterales > Alteromonadaceae > Thalassotalea_A. The sequence goes on from MABC01000046.1 coordinate 39,081, forward strand.
ATACTTTCCCTTATCTTGAGGTTAAACATCCTTCTGCAAAAATTGAACATGAGGCAACCACGTCAAAAATAAGTGACGAGCAACTCTTCTACTGCTTGCAACGGGGTATCACTGCAGAAGATGCGGTTTCGATGATCATCAATGGCTTTTGTAAACAGATCTTTCGTAAGCTGCCAATGGAGTTTGCGGTTGAAGCGCAAGCACTGATGGAAGTTAGCCTGGAAGGATGTACGGGGTAAAATCAAGCAAAGCAGCAGATATACAACAGCGATGCCAAGGAGTCTAGTATGTTGACAATCAACAATTTACACGTGGACATTCAGGGTAATACGATCCTTAAAGGGGTCAGTTTGTCGGTGAAAGCGGGAGAGGTTCATGCCATCATGGGACCGAATGGTTCTGGAAAAAGTACCCTGGCTAATATATTGGCTGGCCATGAAGGCTATCAGGTAACCGCTGGCGAGGTCCTATTTAAAGGACGTAATTTATTAGCACTGTCTGCTTCTGAACGGGCCTGTGAAGGGATCTTCTTGGCATTTCAATACCCAGTTGAAATTCCAGGCGTAAGTAATATTCAATTTTTGAAAACGGCACTCAACAGCCAGCGAAAATACCAAAAACTCGATGAACTTGATGCCATAGATTTTTTACAACGGGTAAAAACTAAAGTAAATCAGGTTGGCATGGCAGAACAACTGCTTTATCGCTCGGTCAATGAGGGTTTTTCCGGTGGCGAAAAAAAACGCAATGAAATTTTGCAAATGTTGGTGCTCGAACCCAAATTGGCGATTCTTGATGAAACGGATTCTGGACTGGATATTGATGCGCTTAAATTAGTGGCAAAGGGGGTCAATGCTTTTCGACTTTCTGATACCGCTACGCCAGAGCGTGCCATTATTCTGGTGACCCACTACCAACGCTTGTTGAACTATATCAAACCTGACTTTGTTCATGTATTGCTTGATGGTCAAATTGTACAATCGGCCGGACCCGAGTTGGCGCTGGAATTGGAAGAAAATGGCTACGCAAACTTTATTCATGAAGCACCGTTTGCTGGTTGAAAAACGGACTAACTAAAGGATCATAACCCGGTAAAAAACACGATTTCAAGTGGTCCGTCTAAACTATTGGCAGCCTTGAGCCATTAAAATATTGGAGGCAAAGATGAACCTCTGTGAGCGTTTCATCCAAGATTACCACCAAAGCAAGATGTTCTTGCCCGGGCTTTCATTGCCCTGGTTAACTGCAGAGAGGGAGAATGCACTGGAAAGTCTCTGCACTCAAGGTTTGCCCGACATCAGAGATGAAAACTGGAAATACACCAAAATTAAACAGCTAGAGCAGAAGGATTATTGTTCTGCCAAACGATTAGATACCCCGCCCGGGGTTGAGCTGTTAGCCGATTTGTTGTCAAACAAGGCACTGGACAAACGTCTTTTTCCCGGTGAGCATCGTCTGGTATTTATCAATGGTCATTATATTGAGGATCTTTCCAGCGTTAACCTGAACCAGGAGGGGATGGTCTTGCACAGCTTCGCGCAAGCTTTGCAAGACCACGAAGAACTTCTCTCTTCAACGCTGGGGAGTATAGCCGGTTATGAAGAGCAACCTTTTGCTGCATTAAATACCAGCATGATGTCAGATGGCGTATTTTTACTGGCACAGCAGAATACTCGAGTGAATACACCGATCCACTGTCTATTTATTTCCACGGCGACTGAGCAAGCCGTGGTGAGCTACCCAAGACTGCTACTGGTGCTAGAAGATAACGCAGTAATAACCCTGGTCGAGCACTACCTTGATATAACCCGACTGGCAAGGAACACGGGGCAAACGCTAGCCAATGGTAATCTGACAAATTCGGTGACGGAAATACGCCTGGGGCCCCATGCCCGCATGAACCACTATAAGTTACAGTATGACTCGTTTGACAGTAGCCACATTTCCGCCATGTATGTGGAACAACAGCGGGCTAGTGCTTTCACCTCTCACAGTTATTCATTGGGCGCGGCTCTTGCCCGGCACGATATTCAGATCAGGCTAGACGGTCGGCAAGCCGAGTGCATTTTAAATGGAGCATATTTAGTTGGTGGCAGACAACATGTCGATTATCACACCCAAATTGACCATGTAGCCCCGGGTTGTAGTAGCCAGCAAATTTATAAGGGGGTGATCCAAGGGCGGGCTCGGGCAGTATTTAATGGTAAAGTGATCATTCATCCCCAGACACAACAATCAGCAGCCAAACAACTCAATAAGAATTTGTTGCTCGGAAAAAAAGCCGAGGTGGATAGCAAGCCCGAGCTGCAGATATATGCCGATGATGTCAAATGCAGTCATGGGGCCACGGTTGGCCAGTTGGATGAATTGGCACTTTTCTACCTTCAGTCTCGTGGTATCTGCAAAAAAGACGCGGAAAGCTGGCTGGTTTTTGGTTTTGTCAGTGAAGTACTTAATCGTATCGATAATCCGGATATGCGAGAGTTTGTCCTGCTCCCTGTGCTTGCCCATCTTAATCAGCTTGTTGGCGGTGATGTCAAAAGATTGCAGGAAATTATGCCGGCCCAAAAGGGGACGATCTCATGCCAGTAATACCTTCGTTTCCGCTTCATGATTTACCATCCCACTCTAACCCAGAGCAAAACACTATTGACTGGGCTGCGTTACGAAGAGATTTTCCGGTGCTGTTGCAACTGGCCCATAACAAGCCTCTCGCCTATCTGGATAATGCCGCGACCACACAAAAACCCAATGCCGTGATCGAGACTATAGCCCGCTATTATCGCGTTGATAATGCCAATGTACATCGTGGTACTTATCAATTAAGTGAGAGAGCGACTCAGGCTTACGAGGCAATACGAGACAAAGTACGGCGCTTTCTGAATGCATCGCGACGTGAGGAAATTATCTTTGTACGCGGTACCACCGAAGCGATTAATTTGGTAGCTCAGAGCTATGCTCGGCCTAAAATTAAAGCGGGCGATGAGATCCTGATCAGCGCCATGGAACACCATTCCAATATTGTGCCATGGCAAATGGCATGTAAACAAACCGGCGCGCAGTTAAGGGTTATTCCGATTAATGATAGTGCCGACATTATACTGGAACGCTACGAGCAATTATTGGGCGAAAAGACTCGATTACTGGCGGTCACCCAGATGTCCAATGCACTAGGTACCATCAATCCAGTAAAACGTATGATTGCTATGGCCCATGAACGGGAAATTCCGGTACTACTGGACGGTGCTCAGGCTGCGCCACATCTGTGCGTCGATGTGCAGGACCTGGATTGTGATTTTTACGCTTTTTCCAGTCATAAAATATACGGCCCTACGGGCGTTGGGGTGTTATATGGTAAAGAAAATTATCTAGACGCGATGGAACCCTACCAAGGAGGCGGGGACATGATCAGCAGAGTGAGTTTTGAACACACTGAGTACAATAATTTACCCTACAAATTTGAGGCAGGCACGCCGAATATTGCCGGGGTAGTGGGACTTGGCGCCGCACTTGATTACCTTGAAACTATCGGCCTGAGTAATATTGTTCGGCGCGAGCAATATTTACTGGATTATGCAACCCAGAAATTACTGAGCGTAGAAGGGCTGCGTATTATTGGTACGGCAAGACACAAGGCGAGTATTATTTCCTTTGTACTGGACTGTGCTCATCCCCATGATATCAGTACAATTTTGGATTGTCAGGGGGTGGCCATTCGTGCCGGACACCATTGCGCCATGCCGGTGATGGAACGCTTTGACGTACCAGCCACCGCACGATCTTCCCTCGCTTTTTATAACAATGAAGCTGATATTGATCAGCTGGTACTGGGCCTAGAGCAAGTGAAAAAGTTGTTTAACTAAAACTGGGTAAAACCCATCGCTAAAATGTGGAGTAAGTGGCATGAACGAGGAGTTACGGGCGTTATACCAAGAAGTTATCATAGACCACGGTAGACACCCGAGAAACTTTAAAAAGCTTGAAGGTTATAGTTGTTGTCAGGAGGCGTACAACCCTCTCTGCGGTGACCGTTTAACGCTTTATTTGAAGTTAGACAAAGACAAAATCCTCGATGCCAGCTTTGAAGGGGGGGGCTGTGCCATATCCATGGCCTCAACCTCATTAATGATAGAACGAATCAAAAACACCCGCATAAGCGAAGCACAACAGCTATTCGACTCATTTCATCACCTAGTCACCGCGCCAGACTCAGGCGCTGACGTATCAGCACCCTTAGGAAAACTGAAGGTGTTAGGCGGGGTGAGGGACTTCCCTACTAGAATCAAGTGTGCCACTCTGGCTTGGCATGCACTCAAAGCAGGGTTGGAAAATGTTGACCATGATAAATCGGTTTCTACGGAGTGATTATACCTGATGCAATTTGTTGAACATGTGACTGTATTACGCAACTGCGATGCCATCGTTATTCCGGCAGGGATCACCGTAACCTTAAATAAAGGTAGGGAAGTCGTGATTACACAGGCACTGGGGGGTAGCTATACGGTCAATGATAACGGGCAGCTATTACGCGTTGCCAGCCAGGATGCAGATGCCTTGGGTAAAGCTGATATCCCGAAAAACGAATCCAAAGCGGAATTCGGCAAAGAAAACGGTGTCAACTTGGTGCGCATATATGAGCAACTGAGTACCTGTTATGATCCAGAGATCCCGATTAATATAGTCGAGCTGGGTTTGGTGTACGATGTCAATTGCTATGAATTGCTGGACGGTCGCCACCATATCCGTATTACCATGACACTAACATCGGCGGGGTGTGGAATGGGCACAGTTCTGGCCGAAGATATACGGGTAAAATGTCTGAACGTGGCCAATGTTGATGTTATTGAGGTAATTTTTGTCTACGATCCCCCTTGGCAGCAAGACATGATGTCCGAAGCGGCCAAGCTGCAGCTGGGCTTGTTGTAACTGTACCTGGTGGGATGATGCTTGGGTGGACGAGACTTGGGGGAACGAGATGGCACAGTGGATAGAAATTTTTCCAGCCAGTGAGCTTAAATCAGGCATGCACGCGCAAGTGGATTTGGCAGAATTATCTCTGCTTCTGGTTAATATTGATGGTGAAATCTATGCCATTGAGAATGTCTGCAGTCATGATGGCGGTGAGTTAAATGACGGGCAAATCAACGGCTTTGAAATAACTTGCCCTCGACACGGCGCTCGCTTCAATTTAAAAACCGGAGCGGTATTGTGTGCTCCTGCTTTTGAAGATATTAATACTTATCGGGTCAGAATCATTAATGGATTGGTGCAGGTATACGATGAAGAAAATAGTAAGTAAACATAAATTGCCGTTAGGTGGCAGGGCGGTCTTGTCACCTGACTCAAACGTCACCACACAGAGGCATTAAATGACAATTGCTTAACAAGGGTAGTTGCGGTGGTAAAAGTGATCGTGTCATATCAATGAACATCCGTCCCTCATGGCACAAAACAGTCCCTAGGGGCCGAGTCAACCCGGTCCGGAAATTTGGAAATATCTTATTCCGTGCCTATTTAGTTAAAATTGTGGGTCCGGCTTTCTTGGCTACCTTTGCGGTTTTTTTTCTTTTGCTGTTAAAAGCGGTTTCTTTTTAACATTTTTTTTACTGTTTTGTCCTTTACTCATGATACCCTCCAATTTCTTAAAGTCATAAACCTAAAGCCAGTTTGAGCCAACCTAAGGACTGTTGTTAGCAGTGGCTTCCATTAATACAGCAAAGTCAATGCGTAACATTATCAGTATGGCTCTATAGACGAAAAATTGATAGGCATAGCTTATATTAGCTTTTTTTATGTGCTTTAATGACTCTTATTGGCTTGAACGGTCTGTCGGAGCTTACAATGGAAACTATAATTAACTGCTAGCGGTGAAACCAAATCGGTAACGACTACTTCCTTTCCTACAATAGGTTCAATAATCCAACTACCGTCAGGAGCAGCAATGCATGAGCCACCATTGCCTAATAACTCATTGACGTTTTGCTTTATCGAATCAGTCGAGAAAACCCACTGATCGACACGAAGGGGCGTCGGTGGGATGAATCGATAAACTAACCAGTATTTTCTTGACAATCCCAGCTTATACAGTAGTCTATACAGTGTATGAAAAAGACGCTCAGATACAACTTTCGGCTCAAGCCTACAGCAGAACAAGAAGCCAAACTCGTTGAGTTTGGCTTCAACAATTTCCGACCTTTAAAGTCAGTTTCAAGCAAAAGAAATTACACAATGACAGTTTTCGATGCGTCAATAATTCGAACTGCATCCGTGTTGAAAAGTGCGCTATTAGTATCCCAAAAATAGGCAAAGTGCCTATTGTTTTGTATCGCAAGTTAGCGAGTAAAATCAAGACAGCAACCGTCCAAATGCGCCATGGCAAATGGGAAGTTTCGCTAACGCAAGAGGTTGAATGTAAGGCCGGAAAGCGGGTCTTGTCATCGATTGTCGGCTACGATATCAACAGTCAGCACACGGTCGTCGGATCAAACGGTTGGTACGTTAAAAACCCGAAAGCCTTTAAAAAAGCATCAACAAAATTAAAGCAAATTCAAGCCCAGTTGAGTCGACGAAAGAAGGGCTCAAATCGCCGGAACAAAACCAAAGAACGCCTCAATAAGCTTCACGGAAAAATCTCTCGCCAACGCCTAGCGTTTGCTCACGAAGTATCATGCTCGATAGCCAAGACCAGTGATATCATAGTGTTTGAGGATTTAAACGTGAAAGGTATGCAGCAGTTTAACGGCCATATGGTGAACGATAATGTGATGGGTATGATCACAGAGCTCACCAAATATAAAGCCGAATTAAATGGCGCTGTGTACCATGAAATAGGTCGATATGTGAAGTCGTCAGGTATTTGCCAC
>MABC01000030.1 GCA_002162925.1 Thalassotalea sp. 42_200_T64
TTAAAAACAGGATCATTTTCCACGGGGTTGTACGATCTTGCCAATGTGTCATGCTAACCATACTTTTTGCCATTCTATCTTGCTCATGACTAACAAAACCCAAGCACCTTCTTTGGAACTATCTAGCAATGAAAAAGAAGTAAGTGAGTTACAAGAAATTCCTGGTGTATCTGAGATAACCGCTTCATTGGTGAGCCAATTGGAAACCGACGTTAAAAATGCGAATTCATGGGTTGCATTTGCCGGTATGGATACCAGCGTACGTCAAAGTGGCACCTGGAAAGGCAAAGGAAAAATGACCAAGAGAGGCAACCCTTATTTACGAAAACGATTGTACAATGCTGCATGGGGCGCAATGATGCACGATGAACACTTCAAAGCATACTATGACCAATTACGAAGTAGAGGCCGAGGATACGTTGAAGCACTATGCATCATCGCTAAGAAAATATTAAGGATTGCATATCAAGTAAGGGTGAATCATATAAAATATGATCCAAAAATCGCTTTTTCAGCTTAAATATTTGACAAAAGCTTATAACAGGCATCCCATCATGCTTTTGGATGGGATCTCCTCCAGTTTCGAAGTGGCGTTAAAAGTCACTATTGAAACACGAACGACAGTTTGCAGCTATACTTATTCATGAATTTGAAAAGGACTTCAATAATGAAACAACCTGCGATCTATATCATAACAAACAGCACACACTCCGTTTTGTATATCGGAGTAACTAGTAATTTAATTCAACGAATTTTCCAACATAAAGAAAAGCTTATTGATGGCTTTAGTAAACGGTACAACTTATTTAAGTTAGTTTATTTTGAATTATATGAAGATATGAATAGTGCAATCCAAAGAGAAAAGAGGCTTAAAATTTGGCAAAGAAGTTGGAAGGAAAGACTTATTCGAAAAGCAAATCCACAATGGAAGGATTTATATCAAGAGCTATTTTAATTCCGTTTTAGTCACAGTTTGCATCAGGAGATCCCACCCAAAAATATGGTGGGATGACGGTGTGAATTTTCGAAAGTTGTAGGGTTGAATATCGCTCGCAGCGGTCGGTCACGACCATTAAAAACTTGAGTTTTTACAATAACACCATGTATTGTTGAGTTACGAATAATTAAAGTCTGCCACGGGCATATTGAGCGATAACCAGTCGTTGACGAGTTAAACAAAAACACCGATTTTTAACTCATTTAATGTAAATACGTGTATCCACTGAATAATATTTAGAAAATGAAGGTAAATTAATCATGGATGAAAAAAAACGAAGTCCTTTATGGATTTTAAAATTGTTAGTCGCCACATATTTAACTTCTACATAGTCGTATTTTCATTGACTGCACTTTCAATGCTGTTTGTAGGTACCGTCATTTCGAGTGTGATTTTTCCTAATCTATTGCCTTATATACTTATTGGAATGATATTTGTGTATCCTTACGTAAAAAGACATTTAAAGTAATCCATACGAGTTAATCACTAGGCTATAATGAGTGAACAGCAGCCAATAAAGCATTGACGAATTAGCATCACTAACTGGTAGGATTTGCCTTTTTACAGCTTTGATATAATGTGGAACTGAAAATGGTTAAACTGGCGCATCAAAACCCTTTACCAAGAGACGCTTTTACAGGTAAACTTGTAATGGAAAAACACCAAGTAGTCATTTCTACTAAATAGAATCATCGGAAAATAATTGATTATGAACAAAGATTTTATCCTTCAACGGATATGCATTTTTTCAGGGAAAGAAATAGATCCTAACTCTGAAGAACAAGTTATCAATATATTAAGGGATAAATTTAATATTCACTTACCGCAGAGGCGAACACTGGACGAATCACTTTCCTCGTCAGGCAGTGGGCATGAAATTGTTAATTTGATTTTACGATATCGTACCGAAAGTTAATCATAACGGAAACTCTTTAAATTGCGGATTCCGAAACTTTAACCAACAACACGAAAAGGAAAAAAACGCCGGTTTAGAGTGAGCCTTTTTGTGTTGTTGGATTAGTCTGAATTTTATCTTACCAAATCACAAATAGAGCCATATTTAAACTGACAAGTTAGTGGTATTAGCTGAGCCCGAACATTGTTCACCCTATTACCGCTCCTGGCACAAACGGTAATATGACAAACGTTTGCTATATACTCCGATCTTTACAATATAAGCTATTTACTCACTTTCATTCGCGGTACAATGGTGTATTAAAGCATGCTGGTTAATACTGGCTTACTTCTACTGTAAAGTGAGTGCCTTTTGGCATCGTCAGATAACCCTATAAGAGCTAAATAACTTAATGACACCCTATTCAAATATTGCCGAATTAATTGAAACGTTAGAGTTGGAAATAAAATCACTTACCGATAAAATTACTACCTTGAAACAAGAGCCACAGAGCTTTAATGAACAAGTTATTTTTAAGTATATTGATACTGGTAGTACGGGTAAGACAAAAGATTTTGTTAGATCGTTAGGGGTGAAATCGGCGCGTGGCTCACTATTCTCATCTGGTGATGTGAGCAAATTAATCAAAGACGGTGCCGATGATATTTCATCTGAGTTACTTGCTATAGCGCGAAAAGTGGTCAGTATGAAAAAGAAAAACGGCATGCATCGTTAATTAGCACTACAATTTACAATGGCAAGGAAATAAATTAGGTGTTTGGTACGATCATGCATCAGCCAAAGATAGCGACAAGGAGTTCAAACGGACAAATTGTAGTTGACTAATAATCTTAGCCAACTACAATTTGCCGCTTAAGGTGGCTCAACTAGATTCAAGTTCTGATTTTGTAATGGTGATAGCAAATCAGATTTATATTTTTCACCAAAGATAAAGAGAGCGTTATGAGTAAAGGTACAGTTAAGTGGTTTAATGCCGATAAAGGTTTCGGATTTATTACTCCAGAAGACGGAAGTAAAGATTTGTTTGTTCATCATTCAGAAATTCAATCAGGCGGTGAATACGCGACATTGAATGACGGTCAAGCCGTTGAGTTTGAAGTGGGTCAGGGACAGAAAGGCCCATGTGCAAATAAAGTTGTTGCTGTTTAAGCGATAGCACATTAAGTAGGTAAGCGGATGCGCTACGCGCACTCGCTTACCTATGCTTTATCGATAGAAAAACTAATCTAAACTTCCACTTCAGAACTAGAGATTTATGTCTCTTTTGTGACATTTTTGTCATGCCTTAATCGTGCGCGCAATTTACTTAACAACTTGAAAAGATTAAAGTTTTCATAGAGTGCAGCTGCGGACGCTGAGAGATTTAATGCTGAAAGCAACTTATGTACTTTCCAGTCATGAGCAATCAATTGAACGATTACAGTATTATTACTTTATTAACCTCGATTTTGCAAAGTGGCGACCTTCTCATCATGGCACCTTTGAGCCGAACATAGTTGACGTAACTAATTGAAAAGATTCATGTCACATTTGATTAAAAAGTGCATTGTTACATGCGTGCCGGCAAATCATTAAGAAAGCGCATTCTATCAATTCAACTAACTAAAATAGTGGAAGGCTAAAATGAGCAATTTAGTTTCATTTCCTGGAACAAAAACTTGTAACCTTGAAAAGGTAGGTGGTAAAGGCTATTCACTGGTAAAAATGGCACATGCTGAACTGCCAGTTCCGCCTGGTTATATATTGACCATAGATTTTTTTGAACCCTGGTTTAAACAGGTACAGGCTTCATCAACTTGGTTAGAGCTAACCAGTGACAATCAACCATTGTGGTCAAAGATTTGCGAACAATTAAAGCATCAGTGTCATTCGTTTTCTTTTGATGCACAGCAACAACATGCCATCGATGAACTTTATCTTAAACTTAAACTTAATGTTAAAAACAAGGGGGCAAAATCCTTGTTTGCTGTTCGTTCATCATCTCCAGAAGAAGATATGGCGACAGCTTCATTTGTCGGTGGTTATGAAACCCGACTGGGTGTCAGTATTGAAGTCATGGAAGAAGCAATACGTCACTGCTTTGCATCTTGTCTCGATGAACGCGTTTTTATTTACAAGCAAGCCAATCAACTTGACCTTTTCACTCCGAGTATCGCTTTGGTCATTCAACAGCAATTGGACAGCGATGTATCTGGAGTCATGTTTTCACTTAATCCGTTGACAAATGATTATGATGAAGCCGTTATCGATGCGAATTGGGGGCAGGGCGAGTCTGTAGTTTGCGGATTAGTAACACCAGATAATTTTATTATTGATAAAGTAAAACGAAATGTCTTAAACAAAAAATTAGGCAGTAAACAGACTTCTATCTGGCTAGATCAGCAAGGTGGACTGATAGAAAAAAAGCAACATAGAACCGATGAATTTTGCCTCAGTGAAAATAGACTTTCGGAGCTCACCGATATAACTTGTCAAATCGAGTCGCTGTATGGTCGTCCCATGGATATTGAATGGTCTTATGCAAATGGCCAGCTGTATATTCTCCAAGCCCGACCCATAACTACTTATGTTCCTCTCGCAAAAGAAATGCAAACTGAACCTGGTGAACCAAGACGATTGTACCTTGACGCTGCATTATCGAAAGGCATGACCACAAATACGCCGATGTCACCTTTAGAATCTGACTCTGGCAGCGCGCAACTTATCTCTGTTTTAGAAAAGATTTTGTCCATCGATTTATGCCCCAAAAATGGTTTGGTATTTTTTTCTGGCGGGCGTATGTATATGAATCTTTCTAATATGTTTTGGCTGACTAGTGCCAAAAAAATGTCAAAGGTTAACGCTGCAAATGATAACTTGATGGCAGAAATTTTAGATAACGTGGACGATGAACAATATCGAGCCAACAATAAACCTGCTTGGATTCGATTGAGTAACTTATGGGGCATGTTTAAAATTATTTGGATGACCAAGAGCTGTATTTGGATGTTCTTAAAGTCTATGTTTTTTCCTGAACGTGCGTTTAAATCTTATCGAAAGTCAACAGAAGCATACCATAATACCTTTACTCATGATTTAGACTATACATTGTCCTTGCAACAATTTCGCCTGACATAATCAGTGCAAATGGCGAAACAAATGTTTCGCGTGACTCTGGGGGGCTGAGTGCAGCCTTAACCGCATTGGCATTAATCAAGCCAGTCGTCGGTAAAAAATCTAAAGAGAATGCCGCTTTAGCAGAAAAACTCCTTTTCGGCTTTACTGGGAATGTAGTGGTAGATATGGGGATTGCACTTTATCAGTTGACCAAATTATTAACTCCCAAAGATTTTGAAGATTTGAGCCAATTGAGTGCACGCATCAAAAATCGTGACATGCCTGGTGAATTCTTAACATCATGGGATGATTTCATGGCGACCTATGAGGCACGCGGCCCGCTTGAAATGGACCAAGCTAGCCCCCGTTATGGCGATGATCCCATGCTTGCATTAAGGCAGATGTCTTTCATGATTGGAGATAACAATAGCTTTAATCCAGAGCTCGCTCATCAACGGCAAGTAAAAGAGAGACAAGAAGCCTTCCAACAATTAATGACGCGTTTAGGTTGGTTTGAAAGACGACTACTGGGCCGTGCACATCGTATTATAGAGTTATTTGCGGGTGTTCGAGATACACCCAAACATCAAGCTGTTCTCTTTAATTATGCCATGAGAAAACGCGCTTTGATCGAGGGGGAAGAGTTACAAAAAACAGGCCGGCTCGATTGTGCCGAACAAATATTCGAGCTGACATTGAGTGATATCGAAAAGGCAAAAGAACAGCCATTATTGGATCTCAATCTTTTACGTGAGAAACACACCCAATTTCTCAAACTGCTAAAATACCAGGTAACAGAATTTCCACAAATCATTGATTCACGTGGAAGGATTTTACGTCCAGCACCGAAAAAAGAAAAACCGAATGAGATCTGCGGTATGCCAGTATCTCCATGCGTGGTGAATGGCAGAGTAAAAGTACTAAGAACACCACATGAAAAAACCATTGATGAAGGAGATATCTTAGTCGCTTATACTACAGATCCCGGCTGGACCCCTTTATTTGTCAATGCCGCAGCCATCGTACTCGAAGTGGGCGGTGTGTTGCAGCATGGCGCTGTAGTTGCTCGTGAATATGGTAAACCTTGTGTAGTCGGTGTAGACAGAGTGGTAACTAAGCTTCAAGACGGACAACAGGTAGAAGTCGATGGTTTTACCGGTGTTATTCGGTTGCTTTCCTAGAAAACGTATCGTTGGAAATACCAATTCGGATATGAATAATACTCTTATAGTGCCTTGTCTATAATCGATTTCATCTCTTTGGCCAGTAAGGGTTGTGCTGCTTTCGTCGGGTGTATGCCATCGCCTTGCATCAAGGTTGGATCGGTTGCTACCACTTCAATAAAAAATGGTAACAGTGGTGAGTTAGTTTGTGTGGATACGTTGCTAAAAACCTTGCTAAACATTTTACTGTATCTTGGTCCATAGTTGGGTGGAATACGCACTTTTGAGATCAGAACTTTGATGTTTTTAGCTTGTGCTAATTCAATTATTTGTAACAAGTTATTTTCAATCAGCTTAGGTGGAAAGCCTCTAAGGCCATCGTTTCCGCCCAATTCTATCAATAAATAATCAATCTTGTTTTTCGCTAAAATACCCGGCAGCCTAGCTAAACCGCCACCTGTAGTTTCACCACTGATGCTGGCATTAATAATTCTATAGCTGGCGTTTTCCGTTTCAAGCTGATTATTTAGTAACACAACCCAGCCATCTTTCTCTTGCATCCCGTAACTTGCACTGAGACTATCACCTAATAGTAAAATTGAATGATTGGCCGACACGTGTAGTGCAAACGTAGTGCTGAAGATAATTAATAATGTAAGAGCTAACTTGTTGAACATGAATACTAAACCTGATCTTAAAGCAAAAAATGAACCTGAAACCATTTTAGAATGTCGCAATGTAACCAAGTCGGTAAACACGGCGAGTAATAAAACGGATGAAAAATCTTTAACTATCCTGAAAGCAATTGATATGCAAGTCAAGTCCGGAGAGAGTATTGCCATCATCGGGGCATCGGGCTCTGGCAAAACTACGTTATTATCCTTACTTGCCGGGTTGGATTTACCTTCTTCGGGTGAAATTTATCTGAAAGGCCTGGCGTTGCATCAATTTGATGAAGAACAGCGCAGTAAAGTAAGGGCTGACCATGTTGGCTTTATCTTTCAGTCGTTTTTATTGATAAACAGTTTAACCGCTCTCGAAAATGTGATGTTACCGGCCGAGCTTGCCAATGATGACAATGCCAAACTAAAAGCCATGACCATGTTGGAAAAAGTAGGCTTGAGTGACAGGGTAGAGCATTACCCGTCACAACTCTCCGGTGGCGAGCAGCAGCGGGTTGCCATTGCCCGAGCGTTTATCTCAAATCCTGATATTTTATTTGCCGATGAACCCACAGGTAATTTAGACAGCAAAACCGGGGAAACCATTACCGAGTTGTTATTTCAGTTAAACCAGCAACAAGGCACTACTTTAGTCCTGGTTACTCATGACACGAAATTGGCTGTGCGCTGTCAAAAACAATTGACGATGGACGCGGGGGAGTTTATCCAGCCGTCGGGTGCCGCGCTTGAGCAACTTACCATCAATTCAGTTAAGGCGGGTTAGCATGCCGGTTTGGATCAAACAATCACTGCGGTTATTTCGTCATGAATTAAAACGTGGTGAATTAACCATTATATGCTTTGCCATTATTTTAGCCGTGGCCTCGGTGTTTTCATTATCTGGGTTTTCGGCACAAATTAAATCGGCGCTGATTAATGAAAGCAGTAGTTTTATTGCCTCTGACCGAGTATTGCAATCATCAAGACCGGTAGATACGGAGTTTCTCAACAAGGCAGTGCAATTACAACTGGATAATGCGCAAGTCATGTTATTTTCATCGATGGTTTTTGCTGGTGATGAAATGCAACTCGCATCTGTTAAGGCTATCAGTAATGGTTACCCTTTGCGGGGAGAGTTATTGATCAATGATCGTAATTCTTCGGCAATTAATGCCATGCACGCACCACCTGTCGGTAGTGCTTGGGTACACTCCTCATTGCTCGATAAATTGGCGATTAAACTGGGCGACAGCATAGAGCTTGGTGCTACAACCTTTACCGTTGCCGGCACGATAAACAAAGAGCCTGATGCATCTTTTAGTGTATTTACCCAGGGGCCGAGAGTTTTTATTAATTTAAACGATGTTGAAAAAACTCAAATAGTACAACCTGGCAGCAGGCTAACGTACCGTTATTTATTTGCCGGAAGTGAGCAAGCCATTGATGAATACGAGCAGTGGGTCAAACCGCAAGTAAATGAGACTCAGCGCTGGTACGATATCAAAAGTCAGCAAACGCCATTGGCCAATGCCTTAAACCGAGCCGAGAAATATCTGTCACTGGCAAGTATGTTGGGGATCATTTTGGCCGCGGTTGCGGTGTCTGTGGCCAGCAGACGCTATGGTCAACGTCATCAACCTATGGTGGCAGTATTTAAAGCGATGGGGGCCAACAAATCGCACATACGCAAGTTATACATGTTGCACTGGAGTAGCCTGTCAGTATTCTCTATTGTGATCGGTTTATTTCTTGGCTTTGTCTTGCAATCCATCGGCTTAATGATGATGGCAGGCTATTTACCACAAACTTCGTCAGCATCCTCACTTTATCCAATGTTAGTTGCGGTTAGCACCGGCGTAATATGTGCGTTTGCTTTTGCCATTGCGCCAATGAAATCGTTAATCGCAACACCAGTATTAACGGTGATCCATGGCTTTAGTAAGCTGGATAGCAAAAAAGGCATCATTGCCAATATTCCCCCGTTCATTGCGGTGTTCGCCTTGTTATTGATATTTTCACGCGATTGGATGCTGTCTTTGGCACTGATGGCAGGTGGTGGGGTGATCATTGGTATTTTGTTGCTATTTGGCCATTTACTGGTAAATGCTGGCCGCTCGGCAGGCAGTCAGGCCGGGCAAGGGTTTCACTTGGCCATGGCGAACTTAAAACGTCGCGGCAAACAAAATAATGTACAACTGGTCAGCTTTACCATCGCAATCATGCTGTTGCTATTAATGTTGGTGGTGAGAAACGATCTCATTGATGAATGGCAATCTCAGTTGCCTGACAACACGCCAAATCAGTTTTTAGTCAACGTAAATAAATCTCAGGTTACTGAAGTTGAACAATTTCTCAGTATTAACCAAATGCAGGCGAGCGATCTATACCCCATTGTGCGTGGCCGCTTAACCGCCATTAATGATGAGAAGCTTGCTAAAAAGGCCAGCAAAGAAGAAACCGATAACAGCGATCAAGGCCGAGAGAGTATTGGCCGTGAGTTGAATATGACCTGGCACAGTGAATTACCGAAAGGCAATGTTGTCGTTTCCGGTCACTGGTTTGGCGCTGAAGATGGGTTGGCTCAGGTCTCCATCGAGTCTCAAATTGCCGAACGGTTAAATGTTAAAGTGGGGGATGAATTAAGTTTTCAAATTGGCAGTGAGTTAATTCAATTGCCGGTTACCAGCATTCGCGAAGTTGACTGGCAGTCGATGCAACCAAACTTTTACATGATATTTTCTGATAACGTACTGGCCGATTTTCCGGCAACCTATATCACTTCTATTCATGTGCCAATGGATAAAAAGCGAGCGATTCAGCAATTTTTAGCACAGTACCCAACCATAAGTGTGATTGATGTCGAAGCGATGATATCTCAACTGCGCTCAGTGATTGGACAAGTATCTTTGGCTATCGAATTCATCTTGGTACTGGTAGTTATCGCTGGTTCTTTAGTGTTGGTGGCACAAGTGCAAGCGAGCATGGAAGAGCGTGAGCGTGAACTGGCAATTTTAAGAACCTTAGGTGCCAGTGGCCGCTTATTAAAATCGGCGACGGTATTAGAGTTTGTTATTTTGGGGGCGATAGCCGGGTTTTTAGCCAGTGTGGCCATGGAAATTGCGGTATACGTGTTACAAAGCAAAGTGTTTGAAATGACCCCTTCATTGCATTTAAATTACTGGTTGCTGGGGGTAGTCTTAGGTGGTGCCTTTGTTGGCGGCGTGGGGTTATTGGCATGCTGGCGCTTGCTGAATTTATCCAGTTTGACCTTGATCAGGCGTACCCTGTAAGTTTATATAAACGTTAGCTTTTCAGTAAATGATGTAAGGCAGACTGTAAATTGGGATGGGTAAATTTAAAGTTTGCCAGGAGTAATTTCTCGGGTATGACTTTTTGACCATACAAAAATAAATCGGCCATTTCGCCAAACAAAATACGTAACACAAACGCTGGCATGGTGGCCAAATTAGGCCGATGTAAGGTTTTTGCCAAAATTTGACAAAACTCTTGGTTGGTTACCGGTTTTGGCGCCGTTAAATTAAAATGGCCCTGACATTGTTGGTTGTTCAATAAAAAATCAATGGCATTGACCATATCCTCAATATGGATCCAGGACATAAACTGAGTTCCCGTTGAAAACCGGCCACCTAAACCAAATTTAAAAGCAGGTAACATTTTTTTTAACGCGCCTTTGTTTTTATCTAAAACAATGCCAGTTCTTAATATACATACGCGGGTTTTGTGTTGGCAAAGTAGCGATTTTTCTTCCCACACTTTGCAAATTTTATGGCTAAATTCAGGATAGACATCAGTCCATTGTTCGGTAATGGTTTCGTTACCTTGTCGACCATAAAAACCGACGGCAGAGCCTGAAATAAACGCGTTGGGCGGGGTGGTTGAATCGTTGATTAATTTACTCAATTGATTGGTTAAATTCCAGCGACTGTGACAAATGTTATGTTTTTGCTTCTGGCTCCAACGTTTTTCGGCTATGGGTTCACCGGCAAGATTAATTACCGCCTGGTAGTCATCGAGATTTTTTAAAGAGTTTAAAGATGAAATAACATTGACCTTAGCATCATTGCCAAAACGAGACGTTAAATCGCCAGTCTGACGACTAAGCACGTCAAACTGATATTTTGAGCTAAATTTGTTAATGAAGGTCGAGCCTATCAGGCCGGTGCCTCCAGTCATTAATATTTTCATGCTGAAGTCGCTTAGCTAACAAGTTAATGGTTACTGTTAATTTTAGCTGAAATATACCCGTTCCACTTCAACATGCTGAAATCTGCATTTTGAGGTGGAACGGGTATATACAGGCGCAACGGGTGTTATTTCGGGATAATTTTGTTACTGTAGCTTTAATAAAAAATAAAGAGTTTTCTCATGGACTTAGCAGTAAAACATAGCGGAATTGTTAAAGTATTAATTATTTTAGCCTCTCTGGTTATCATCATGGCGGGGATCAAAACTGCCAGTAATCTATTGATCCCCTTTTTACTCTCATTGTTTATCGCCATTATCTGCAATCCGTTAATCAATAAAGCGGCAGAGTATAAAGTGCCTAAAATTATCGCGGTAATTCTGGTTATCGGGTTATTCGTGGTGATAGGCATGTCTCTGGCTTCATTAATTGGCAACTCCTTAACCGAATTATCAACTCTGATGCCAGAATATAAGGCACAACTGACGAAAGGTTTCGCCGGGCTTATCGACAGGTTGGCCGATCACAACATTAAGGTAGATTCAAAAATATTGATGCAATATTTAGATCCTGCTGCGGCAATGGGTTTTGCCACCGATATGTTATCGAGCTTTGGTAATATTATGGCGAATCTGTTTTTGATCTTGATCACTGTGGTGTTCATGTTATTTGAAGCATCCAGTATTCCGGCTAAGTTGCATTTAGCCTTGAAAGATCCACAAATGAAAATGCAACAAATTGATAAATTTCTAAGTTCGGTAAATAAATACATTGCGATCAAAACCTGGGTCAGTATTGCCACCGGTTGTTTAGTCAGTTTAATGTTGTGGATCATCGGCCTAGACTTCTTTTTGCTGTGGGGCGTTTTAGCTTTTTTACTCAATTACATCCCTAACATAGGTTCGATCATTGCTGCGGTACCGGCAGTATTATTGGCGTTGCTTCAGCTTAACCCTGCCGCTGCTTTGGCAATTGCGGGCGGTTTTATGCTGATTAATACTGTGATGGGCAACGTGGTTGAACCTCGATATTTAGGCAAAGGCTTAGGTCTATCAACCTTAGTCGTGTTTTTATCTTTGATATTTTGGGGCTGGTTATTGGGTACTGTCGGCATGCTGTTATCGGTACCGCTTACCATGATCATCAAAATAGCTCTGGAAAGCTCAGCAGAGGCAAAATGGTTCTCTATTATGCTCGGGGATGAGTCTGAGACAGAAGAGATAATTAAACAGCAACAGGCTCAAGCGAAATTGCAAGAAGAGCAATCAATTGCGAAAAATTAATAGCAATTGTTATAAGATAACCATTAAGGAGTTACAGTGGGCATAGCTTTTTTATTGGCAATTAACATTGTCTGTATATTCATTTGTTATTTTTTTGCCAAATGGCGCAAGGCAAATGCCGTGTATTGGGCAATTATGGGCGCTTTGATAGGACCTCTCGCATTGCCGTTTATATTATTTGCTAAACCGAAGGATGAAAACCGCGCCGAGTAAGCAGTTATTTATCTTATATGACAAAAGGGGTAATAGTGATTAGCTATTACCCCTTTAAATTTATACTTACTTATCCTAAGCTCAGGTTACCTAAGCAGGTAATACCTTTTTGTAAGGCTTCACCGTCACTTTTTCATATACCCCTGCTGCAATATACGGGTCGGCGTCCGCCCAGGCTTGCGCATCTTCTAAGCTGTTAAACTCAAGCACAAGTAAAGAGCCGGTAAAGCCTGATGAACCAGGGTCTTCGCTGTCAATGGCAGGGCATGGTCCGGCAATAATTAACCGACCCTGGTTTTGCATCTCTTTTAAACGGGCGATGTGTTGCTCGCGCACGCTTAAGCGTTTTTCTAATGAATTAGGTACATCTTCGCTGTAAATTAGGTATAGCATATTGGTATTTCTCAGTTATTTTTCAATTTCTTTCGTGGTTTCAACGCTCAGCTTTTCAGCATTATCTTCTTCCTGAGGAATGTGTTTGTATATGCTCATGATCGAGACGATAGCAAAAACAAAGGTTAACCCGGTCAAGCCAAAGACTTTGAAATTAACCCAGGTTTCTTGTTCAAAATTAAAGGCAACATACAAGTTTAATCCGGCACAAACTAAGAAAAATCCCACCCAGGATAAATTAAACTTGGCCCAAACCGCTTCTGGCATTTGAATTTGTTCACCCATAAAACTTTTCAACAAATTCTTTTTAAAACCGTAATGGCTTACTAACAGCGCTAACGCAAAAAATACGTTAATGATTGAGACCTTCCATTTAATAAAGGTATCGTCGTGGAAGAAGATGGTTAACCCACCAAACACCGCAATTAAGCCAAAGAACACCCATTGGCGAGTAGGGATGCTTTTACCTTGCAGTTTTAGCACAATTAAGTGCAGGGCAGAGGTGGCAATTAATGCGCCGGTGGCAATAAAAATATCAAAAAATTTGTATACAACGAAAAATACGACTAATGGGATGTATTCTAAAAAAGCGGCCATAATGGATAACTATACTCTAACTAAGATAAAAATTAATTACCTCATTCTAACCAATGTCAATCCGCCATGCTAGCGAAAGCCTGTAAGTTTTTGTTGCCAAGTAGTCTAAAAACGGGAAAAACACGGAATAAGCAGCACTTGCTCAATACTCCTCTTTTTCCGATTTCCGGCGTTAACAGAATTTACGCCAACCATGGCAATTCATCTGTGAATCAAATCAAAGGTCAATAGCAGGCTATTGGCAATGAGTTAATAAATGCTTATCAATGCGGCCACTTTTGGTGGACTCAACTTTGTTTTGGTGTTTAATTTTGTTCCAGGCGGTGACTTTGCCGCCGATGTTTATCTTGGCAAAATCGCTAATCGCGGCTTCCAGGTTTAAAAATGTTAATAGTTTTTGATAACTGCCTTGCCCGGCAATATTGAGCATTAATAAATCAGATGCTCGATCACTAAAATGCCTCAATACTTTGCTTTTATGTTGAAAATAACAACGTTCAAGGAAGCTGTCCTGATCAATGTTCTGCTCAATAAAGGGGGAAAAAATCTCAGAGTAACAGTGTCTTATAATCGGGTTGTAGCCGCCATCACTGCGGGTAACATTGGTGTGCATGCGCAATAATAATTGTTTTATCGAAGGCAGCCAGGAAGACATCTCACGCTCAAGGTAAATGAACTTAGCACCGGGAAAGTGCTTATCTAAATCAACAAAATTGTAAAATACCGGGGTGTCGGCAATCACTTGTGCCTCAACTAAACACTTTTCGGTATAGCAGGTATGCGCAACTTTAAAGCCGAGATCAAGCATTGCCACGCAAATGCTAGTGGTAGCAGTGCGTGGCAAGCCAATGATAAAAATTTTATTGTGCTCGGTTAGAGGATTTTCACTCATCTGGTTATAGATACCAATTAAGCGTTGTAACCAAACGGATCATCTATCGAATGTGCTGGTTTGGTGAACCATACAGGACCATTTTCGCTCAGGTAAAAATGATCTTCATGACGTATACCAAATTCACCCGGAATACAGATCATTGGCTCGTTAGAAAAGCACATGCCAACTTTTAGTTCGGTAGTATCGTTTAATACCAAATATGGCCATTCATGAATGTCTAAACCAATACCGTGGCCAGTACGATGCGGCAGGCCTGGAATATCATAATCAGGACCAAAACCAACGGTGGCCAAATAGTCACGCGCTGCCTGGTCTACATTGGCGCAAGGTTGGCCAAGTTGTGCGGCTTCAAAGGCGAAACTTTGTGCTTCTTTCTCATTATTCCATACTTGCGTTTGACGCTCTGTGGCGGTACCGTAAACATAAGTACGGGTGATGTCTGAGTTATAACCTTCTAACTGACAACCAGTATCAATAAGCACAACATCATTTAATTCAAGCGCTTTCGGGCTGGCTACACCATGCGGGTAAGCCGAATCTTCACCAAACAAGACAATACAGAAATAAGAACCTGCTGGCGCACCTACGCATTTATGCGCTTCATTGATAAATGCCTCTACTTCTTTGGTGCTAATGCCTTCGCATAAGATGCGAGCTGCGGCTTTATGAACTTCTAAGGTCATATTTTTGGCGCGTTGTAACAAGGCAATTTCGTTCGCCGATTTACACATTCTACAACCGGCAGTAATGGCTTTTGCATCCACTAAATTTAACTGCACACTGGCCTTATGAATGCCGTTTGCGATAAAAAATGCCGTTGATTCGTCAATGGCAACATCGCCATGTTTAATGCCTAAGGCACGTAAACTGTCAACAAACACTCGATACGGACTCACGTGCTCATGCCAGCTGTTTACTTTGCCTTTTACCACCATAAATTGTTCAAGAGTACTAATTTCAAAGTGCGGGGCAATGTATTCAATTTCGCCAACCGCTGGAATAATAGCTCCAACCATACGCTCAGACGCGTACCAACGGGTACCGGTAAAGTAATAAAGGTTGGTTCCGGCATTAATGTAAGTGGCAGCAATGTTGTGCTGTTGCATCAATTGTTGCGCTTTGGCAATGCGCTGTTGGTATTCTGCTAAAGTAATGGGTTGAACATCAGCAGCCATATTCGTTAATTTTGCTAATTCGTCGGCAACATTAGAGCCACCAATACCGTTATTGTTTATCATCGAATCTGTCCAAAGTTAATTTATGTCATTAAGAATGAATGTAGTGCGAGTATATGGCATTAATCTAAGAAAAACTAACATTTGAATAGCCTATGCCAGGTTGTTTTTCATAAAACCTTGATAACAATCAACTCAAGGCTAAACATTACTTAAACTCGCTGCTGAATAGTTAAGCGTTTAAGTGATGAAACCGTAACGCCGATCACCTGAAAGTTTGACATTGTAAAAGCCAACGTTCAACTATTGTTACAATATAGAGAATTTTTTAATGGAAAGAAGTTGCTTTTTTTTCATTAGAAAACATATAATCGCAATACAACAGCTAATTAGGCATTGTTTAAAACCATTACATGAACAATCTAAAACTTTTTGCCATGATCTTTTCATTACTGACTTTCTTAAGTCAGGCGATGGCGAGTGGGCAAAATTGTGAAATGATGGCGAACAACATGGCTAATACTCATATCATGGCTGATATGGACCACAGTTTGATGGCTATGGACCAAGGTTTGATGATTGATACCATGAACCAGATGAACGATAGCAGCACTGAAGGTTGTTGTGATGCTGATTGTTTATGCGTTATGGGTGCTTGTTCATTTACTGTGATTGTTGAAGATGACATCAGCAGTAATTTGCAATTTGATGCCAGTGTAAAAATCCCCCTGCAAAATTTATTATTGAATAATCTGTATTCAAAATCCCTCTATCGTCCACCCATTCTTAGTTAATACAGCATAATTGCGTCTATAAATTGGCTCATACCAATTTTCCCCTAGCGCTCAGCGAGGAATACTTCCTCATATTTACGCCAAAAACTTCAATCGCGACAACCCGCAATTTGATTTGGCATATTAACTAAATTTATGGTTTTAACATGTTTAATTTTTCTCGTTCTGCTAACTCTGTAGCAGCATTTATTTTTATGTCTTTGTTAGCTGCGTGTTCTGATGTCAACAATGCCGATGCTCAAGCTACAGTTAAACCACAGGCATCACCAGCAATTACTTTAAACGTGTACAAGTCGCCAACCTGCGGCTGTTGTTCAAAATGGATAGATCATATCGAACAACATGGCTTGCAATCAACAGCGCATGACACCCAGCAGTTAAGCGTATTAAAAGGTAAGTATAAAATTCCACACAATGCTCGTTCATGCCACACTGCGGTGTCAAAAGACGGTTATGTGTTTGAAGGGCATGTTCCGGCAAAATTTATCTTACAATTTCTTGAAAATCCGCCAGCTGGTGCCATTGGCTTAACCGTTCCAGCAATGCCCTTAGGCAGCCCAGGTATGGAAGTTGACGATAAATTCATGCCATATCAAATTATCTTGCTCAGCCACAATGGCCAGCATCAGGTTTACCAAATGGTAAATAGTTATGAGGAGCAATTCTAATGCGTTTAAACAAGAATATTGGCGGAGTGAAAATCTCGAAGACGGTATTGATTGCAAAGCCGTTAATGATAGTAGTGTTAGGTCTATCTAGTATTATCGGCTTTCAAAGTTTTGCTGATCAAAGTATTTCAGCTGATCAGGAAACAACAAGGGTACTTAGGTTTGAGCAGGCAATTAAGCGTGCTCAAACAAATGATCCCTGGTTAACCGGTAACAGACATCAACAACAGGCGGTCGAATCCTTAAGTTTTGCGGCTAACACCTTGCCAGATCCCAAGGTGTCTGTTGGCATCGCGAACCTTGCCGCCGACAGCTTTGAATTTGAGCAAGAGCCAATGAGCCAATTTAAAGTCGGCATCACCCAAATGTTTCCAAGAGGGGACAGTTTAACGATTAAACAACGACAACTTAAACAGCAAAGTGAACAATATCCTTTTCAACGAGAAGACAGAAAAGCAAAAGTCGCCACTACCGTTGGTACGCTTTGGCTTGATGCTTACTACATAGAACAAAGCCTGTTTTTGACTCGGCAAAATAGCAGTTTATTTGAACAGCTTATTGATTTGGCCCAGGCAAATTATGCGTCAACCAGAGGCAAGGCAAAGCAACAGGATGTGATAACCGCACAATTAGAGTTGACTCGTCTAGAAGACCGGTTGGTGCAATTAAACCAACAAAAAAATCGCTTTACCGGGCAATTGTCGCAATGGCTTTCAAATTATGCCAGCGAGAATGATGGTACTCAAAGTAGCACGTTGAATTTGCATAGCATGGTTATCGATGATGATTTACCGAACATAAGCTTGCATCAACAGTCGTTGGTATATTCTGAAAAATGGTTAAACCAGGAACTGTTGGTAACGTATTTTATCAAACATCCTGCGGTTGTCGCGTTAGATAAAAAACTTAAAGCGGCCACAACCGGTGTCAACCTTGCACAGCAAAAATATCAACCTGAATGGGGGGTTATTGCAAGTTATGCTTATCGTGATGATGATCCTATGGGCAATGAGCGTGCAGATCTGTTGTCTTTAGGCGTGACCTTTGATTTGCCGCTGTTCACTGAAAATCGACAAGACAATGAAGTTAAGGCGGCAATATCAAGCAGCGAAGTGGTGAAAACCGAACGTATTCTATTATTGAGAAAAATGATGGCATCATTTGCCAGCAGCAAAGGCCGATTACAACAACTAGAACAGCGTAAGTTATTATATAATAGTAAGTTAATGCCACAAATCAACGAACAAATTGAAGCGACCCTGGCCGCCTATACCCACGATGACGGCGTTTTCTCTGATGTGGTACGCGCCAGGATCTCATTATTAAACGCCCAAATTGATCTGTTAAAAATCAACGTCGAAAAACAAAAACTAGCCCTCGAACTTAATTATCTCTTTACCCGGCCAATGACAAAATCTATAGATTCCTTTGGCAACCAGCAAGTAATATTAATTAACAGCAGCAATGTAAAAAGCAACTATATAAAAAGCAACAATGCGGAGAGCAACCATGAATAAAAATAATACTCTAAAACCTCTTGCGTTAGGTTTGGTAATTGGTTCAATCATCACCTTTGGTGCTTATTCCGTATTTCAACCGGGCACAATGGATGATTCATCGATGAGCAAAGACGCTGCCAAGCAAGAGCCGCTGTACTGGGTTGCGCCAATGGATGCAAATTATCGTCGCGATAAACCGGGAAAATCGCCGATGGGGATGGACTTGGTTGCAGTTTATGATGATGGCGGTAAAGGCCCTGATGAAGGCCCCGGCACCATTCGAATTTCACCGGATGTGATTAATAATTTAGGTGTTCGCACCGCCACCGTCAGCTATAGCACTATGCATACTCAAATAAATACCGTTGGCTATGTGGTGTACGACGAAGACAAATTGGTGCATGTACACCCAAGAGTCGAAGGCTGGGTTGAAAAACTCTTCGTCAAATCCACCGGCGACCGGGTTAAAAAAGGCCAACCTCTGTATCAATTATACTCACCGGAGTTAGTTAATGCTCAAGAAGAATTGTTATTGGCAATAATGAGTAACAATAAGCGCTTAATTAACGCGGCGGAAACTCGTTTAGTGACTTTGAAGTTACCAAAATCGGCAATTACGCAACTGAAGAAGAATAAAAAAGTACAACACAACATTACCTTTTATGCGCCACAAAATGGTGTAGTGGAAAACTTAAAAATACGCGAAGGTTTCTTTATCAAACCCGGTAGTACCATTATGTCCATCGGCGATTTATCGCAAATTTGGGTAGAAGCGGAAGTGTTTGAACGTCAAGCGGCACAAGTGAAAACCGGTACTCCAGTGACTATGACCCTAGATTATTTGCCTGGGCAACGTTGGCAAGGAAAAGTCGATTACATTTACCCAACCCTTGATGCCAAAACCAGAACGGTGAAAGTAAGATTGCGTTTTAGCAATGAGCACGGGTTGTTTAAACCGAATATGTTCGCCCAAATCGCCATACACACCAACAGTGATGAACGAGTGTTGCTTATTCCAAAAGAAGCGTTAATTCGTACTGGTAGCCAAGATCGTGTGGTGTTGGCTCTAGGTGAGGGCAGCTTTAAGTCGATTGAAGTGAGTGTTGGTCGCCTTAATAATAACAAAGTTGAGATCTTAACAGGCCTGTTGGAAGGAGAAAAGGTAGTAAGTTCGGCGCAATTCTTAATCGACTCTGAATCGAGCAAATCATCAGATTTTAAACGGATGAATTATGCGGATGACACCGAAGAGATACCGACATCGGTTTGGGTTGAAGCAAAAATTCAAAGCATGATGGTAAAGCAAAAAATGCTGACTCTGGTCCATGAGCCAATTCCTCAGTGGCGTTGGCCTGAAATGACCATGGATTTTATCGTCTCCGATGCCATTGATTTTTCCAAGTTAAGTGCCGGGCTTACTTTGCATGTTGAACTAACCACAACCAGCGAAGGTGAATATCAAGTCAGTAATATCCACATTCCGGGTGATGAAAGCATGGGCGAAATGGACATGTTGGCAGATGATGATGTTAGCACGGCGACCGTAACCGGTGTCATAAACTCAGTGATGAGTGACCATCGCATGCTAAACATTAGCCGTGGTCCTATTGAAAAATGGGATCGCCCGGCAGCAACCCTGGATTTTTTAGTGAGTGATGAAATCGATATGTCGGCGTTATCTGCAGGCCAGGAAGTTAGCTTTACCTTTGAAATTCGCAATGGTGATTTTATTATCATCAACATTGAACTGACAACTGGTGCCTCGACAGATGAGACACCCGTTGATCATTCAAACCATTAATAATAGGAGATAATTCACTATGGTTACTTCTATTATACGTTGGTCGGTTGGTAATCGATTTTTTGTGTTGTTGGCAACGCTCATTCTTGTTGGCGCGGGCTTATATTCTGTTAAAAACACGCCGGTAGATGCACTACCTGATTTGTCAGACGTACAGGTTATCATTAAAACCAGTTATCCTGGCCAAGCCCCTCAGGTAGTTGAAGAACAGGTCACTTATCCGTTAACCACGGCAATGCTGTCGGTACCGGGTTCGGTTACGGTACGCGGCTATTCGTTTTTTGGTGATTCGTACGTTTATGTTATTTTCGACGATGATACCGACCTGTACTGGGCACGTTCTCGCGTGCTTGAATATTTAAGCCAGGTTGCACCCAGTTTGCCAGCGGACGCCCGACCACAATTAGGGCCTGATGCCACCGGCGTTGGCTGGATATACTTGTATGCCTTGGTAGATAGAACCGGACAACATGATCTGAGTCAATTGCGCAGTATCCAAGACTGGTTTTTGAAATATGAGTTGCAAACTGTGCCCGGCGTGTCTGAAGTTGCCGTCCTTGGTGGCATGGTTAAGCAATATCAGGTACAAATTAATCCGGACAAGTTGCGTGCTTTTGGCATCCCTTTATCGCTGATCCAAACGGCGATTAAACAGGGCAATCAGGAAATTGGCGCTTCCGTTGTAGAAATGGCCGAAGCTGAGTACATGGTACGAGCCACGGGATATTTAAAAAGTGTTGAAGATTTAGAAAATATTCCATTGGGAGTGAATCAAAACGGCACACCGCTGTTGCTAAAAGACGTCGCCGATATCGGCACCGGGCCGCAAATGCGGCGCGGCATTGCCGAGCTGAATGGCGAGGGCGAAACCGTTGGCGGCATTGTGGTGATGCGCTTTGGCGAAAATGCCCAGCAAGTGATCGAAAAAGTAAAAGCTAAATTAGAACAATTAAAATCTGGCTTGCCTGATGGTGTCGAGATTGTGACGGTTTACGACAGATCGGCATTAATTGAACGCGCAGTAGATAATTTGGCCTACAAACTATTAGAAGAGTTTGGCGTAGTAGCGATGGTTTGTGTGATTTTTTTATTCCATGTACGGTCATCCATGGTGGCAATAATCAGTTTGCCTGTGGGTATTTTGACCGCTTTTATCATCATGCATATGCAAGGCTTAAACGCCAACATTATGTCCCTTGGTGGTATTGCCATTGCCATTGGGGCGATGATTGATGGCGCCATCGTGATGATTGAAAATATGCACAAGCATATGGAACGCACCCCGTTGACCAAAGAAAATCGTTGGCAGATTGTCACTGAATCGGCTTGTGAAGTAGGTCCAGCACTATTTTTCAGTTTATTGATCATTACCGTCAGTTTTGTCCCTGTGTTTACCCTAGAAGCACAGGAAGGACGGATGTTCTCGCCATTAGCGTTTACCAAAACCTACGCCATGGCCGCCTCTGCGGCACTAGCTATCACTTTAGTGCCGGTGTTAATGGGCTACTTTATTTGCGGTAAAGTATTATCGGAACATAAAAACCCGGTAAACCGGTTTTTAACCTTTATCTATTTACCTGTATTAAAAACGGTATTAACGTTTCCCAAATCGACTTTAGTGGCAGCCGTGATGTTACTCGGTGTCGGTATGTGGCCATTAGACAAGATCGGTAGTGAATTTATTCCGCCGCTTGATGAAGGCGATATCATGTATATGCCGACCACCTATCCGGGGATTTCTATTGGTCAGGCGCGGCAGTTACTGCAACAAACCGACAAATTAATTGCATCACTGCCGGAAGTGAAAACGGTTTTTGGTAAGATGGGCCGAGCGGAAACGGCCACCGATCCGGCGCCATTAACCATGATCGAGACCTTTATTCAGTTAAAACCACAGGAGCAATGGCGCGAAGGGGTAACCACCGAAAGTTTGAAGCAAGAACTGGATGCCCTGGTGAAATTACCTGGGTTGACGAATGCCTGGGTGATGCCTATTAAAACCCGTATTGATATGCTGGCAACCGGGATCAAAACCCCGGTGGGCATAAAAGTTGCTGGCCCAGATTTGAGAGTGATCCAAGAAATTGGTCAACAACTGGAAGTCATTTTAAAAGACGTGCCTGGCACCGCCTCTGTTTATGCTGAGCGCGTGGCTGGTGGCCGTTACATTAAGGTGGATATCCAACGCGAAAAAGCGGCGCGTTATGGCCTCAATATTGCTGAAATCCAACAAGTCGTCGCCACCGCTATTGGTGGTATGAACGTGACTCAAACCGTGGAAGGGCTGGAGCGATACCCGGTGAGTTTACGCTATCCACAAGATTATCGTAACTCGCCAGAGCAGTTATCGTTATTGCCGATTGTGACGCCTAATGGCCAACGAATATCTCTGGGCGATGTTGCCCACGTGTTTATCGAAGATGGCCCTCCTGGGATCAAGTCTGAAAACGCCCGGTTAAACGGTTGGGCGTTTATTGATATTGAAGGGGTCGACATTGGCAGCTACGTCGTGGCAGCGCAAAAAATTGTCGCCGATAAACTCATCTTGCCCGCAGGTTATTCGGTTTCCTGGGCTGGGCAGTATGAATATATGCAACGTGCCAAGGAAAAACTGACCTATGTGGTGCCGTTAACACTGGCCATCATCATTTTCTTGCTGTATCTGAACTTTAGAAACGTGATTGAGGTGGCGATGATCATGGGGACGCTACCGCTTGCTATGGTAGGCAGTATCTGGCTGATGTATCTCGAAGGCTATAATTTTTCAGTTGCCGTAGGGGTTGGTTTCATCGCTTTGGCCGGGGTGGCGGTGGAAATAGGGGTGATCATGCTGGTTTATCTCAACCAGTCTTATCAGCAAATGCTTGAGGAGCAGCAAAAACAAGGGATCACTACCAGTAAAAATGATGTGTTTGATGCGGTTATGCACGGTGCTGGTATGCGAGTTCGTCCGGTAATGATGACCGCAGCAGCCATTATCGTGGGTTTGTTACCTATTTTATATGGCACAGGCACAGGCTCGGAAGTCATGAGTAGAATTGCCGCGCCTATGGTTGGCGGCATGCTAAGTTCAGTAATTTTAACCTTGTTAGTCTTACCGGTATTATTTTACTTATGGCGTAGCGCAAGCATTGCAAAAACAGCTGTTACAAAGTAATCATTGAATTGGTATAAAGGTAACCAAAAAACGATCGTGGGTTTCAGCCCACGATCGAACCTTATAGCTAAATACTAAAATAGCTAAATACTAAATAACTAAATAACTAAATAACTAAATACTAAAATTAAAAACTTAAATTAGGGAAAAACGTGAGCGCAGCAAAAGCAAGCCGTAAATATCACAAGTGGTTGATGTTATTTTTAGGCGTACAATTTGTCATTTGGTCAGTCACTGGTACCTACATGGTGTTCTTTGATATTGACTACATTCATGGCGACAGTATGGTAATGAATCATCAAACCAAAGTGAATACCAGTACCATCAATTACTCATTAAAGAGTTTAACCCAACAGTACCCAGAGGCGACAAACCTGAGTGTTGGCAGCTTTATTGATAAAACCGTGTATCGTTTTTCAATGAATGGCGAACAATATTTAGTAAATGCCAGTAACGGTCACTTGTTATCGCCATTAAACGAGCAAAATGCCATACATGCCGCTGATCATTACTACACTGGCAATGGCAGCGTCACTCATATCGAATTGATCACCGCAAACCCACCGTTTGAATTAAGCAAAAGGGTATTGCCGGCCTGGCGTGTTAATTTTAGCGATTTTGGCGCACCTTCTCTTTATATCTCGGCACAAACTGGCAAGTTAGTCACCAAACGTCATCAGTTTTGGCGTATTTTTGACTGGATGTTTCGTTTTCATGTGATGGATTACGAAGGCAGCGAAGTCGACAATAGCCTGTTATTCTGGTTTACCGCATTTGGCCTGTTCGCAAGTATTACTGGCCTTATCTTAATGTATTATCGAGTATTCCATAATCCGCTGAAAAAGATTTTCCGCACACTCACTATCAAAAGGTCTTACTAATGCGCTGGGTACGTAAAATACATAAGTGGGTATCCATCATCATTGCTATTCAATTTTTATTGTGGCTGTTAAGCGGCTTATATTTCAATGTGATGGATGGCAGTAAAGCCAGTGGTCGTACTTATAAGAGTAAGCAAGTTCATCAAGTTCAGTACAACTTAAACCAACTACTAGAACCGCAATTGGTATTACAAAAGCACGATGAAGTCGTTGAATTAAACACCGTTGAATTACTTGGTCAGCCTTATTATTTGTTAGCCCATGAAAAAGCCTTATACGCGCACTTTGTCAATCGCTATTCATTGGTCAATGCCTTAACCGGGCAGTTAGTAGCAATGGACAAAACCATGGCCAATGCCTTAGCCAAACAATCGTATAATGGCCCCGGCGAGATTATTGAGAGTAAGTTAATCTCCAATAAACTGGTTGATTTTCCCAAACAAAAAAATCCAAGCTGGCAGATTAATTTCAACGATGAGATTAATACCAGTGTATACATAGAAGCCGGATCTGGCCGAATAGTAGGACACAGCGATGATCATAAACGCTTAGCCGATATCGCTTTTATGTTGCACTTTATTGATTATGACAACGTAGGCGGCTTTAATAATATTCAAAACTGGTTATTTGCCTTTTTTACCCTATGGTTGACCTTAAGCGGACTCATTTGGACCATAGAGCTAGGCATAAAGGGCAGATACACCCCCTAAATTCGCTAAGAAAAAGAGATAGAGAAAGACATGACAGAACAAGCATACGCAATTGGTACCCCAGGACAAAAATGGGGCGATGAAGAAAAACAGGCATGGTTTGCCAAACAAGTCATTAAACGCTCATATCAAGAGCAGATAGTGACTAAAATAGCGGCGCTAAAAGCACGTTATGATGTTGAACAATACGGTGAACTCGCTTATGAAAGCCTTGCTAATGGCGCAAAAAACTACCCGCTATTTATCATCAAAAGCCGCAACTGGGATGAAAACAAAGCCACTATTTTAGTTACCGGTGGCGTACACGGCTATGAAACCAGCGGTGTTC
This sequence comes from Thalassotalea sp. 42_200_T64, assembly GCA_002162925.1. Classification (GTDB taxonomy): domain Bacteria; phylum Pseudomonadota; class Gammaproteobacteria; order Enterobacterales; family Alteromonadaceae; genus Thalassotalea_A. The sequence goes on from MABC01000030.1 coordinate 25,433, forward strand.
AAGGGGCAATCCGTTTTGTTGAAAACAATGCACAAGACTACACCGAACACTTTAATATCATTGTGGCACCTTGTTTAAGCCCTTGGGGGTATGAAACCATAAACCGCTGGAACCCAAATACCATCGATCCAAATCGCTCATTCTATCAACACAGCCCAGCAGCAGAGTCGGCTTTGTTAATGCAACATATTGCAAAGATGAAAGCTGAATTAAACTTCAGAATTTTGGCGCATTTTGATTTACACGAAACCACAGATACAGACAACAGCGAATTCAGACCCGCACTTGTTGCCCGTGATGCCATGGAACAAAAAAACTGGAACATTCCCGACGGTTTTTACTTGGTCGGAGATACCATCAAGCCAGAAGATGATTTTCAAACGGCAATGATCAAATCGGTTGAGCAAGTAACTCACATCGCCCCGGCAGACGAAGACGGAAAACTAATTGGCGTACCGTTATCGCAATTTGGGGTAATTAACTATGCCACCAAAGAACTAGGCCTATGTGCCGGTTTTAGTGATTCAGAATATTGTACCACCACCGAAGTGTACCCAGACAGCCCGAAAGTTGATGGCGAAAATTGCATTATTGCGCAAGTGGCATCAATTACCGGTGGATTAGATTTTATTATTACCAATAAGCAATGATTTTTTCCTTTATTCACAACTCAGATGTATAGTGCTTTGAATTTATCGAATGGCATCGAGAAAACCCAGTGATCTTTAGTCGTGGGTAGTTCACAAGGACCCCAAAAAAGTTAATGAATTTAGACCAAAGCTAGCGGACTGGGAAAATAACCTAGGTGAGTATTAATCTAAATGGGGTTTTAATGATGTCTAATGCGATAAAATCACAATTGCCGTACAATTTCAATCAAGAAATAATATCTTTTAAACTCAAAGGGTTGCACGGAGGTGTGGTTAGCGGCAAGATAATAATAGCGATTTCACTTAACACCACGGATGGTTATGCATTTACCTAAAATCATATTACTTTTTTCTTTTTCTTTGTTGCTATGTTCATGTGTCGTTAAGCCAACGGTAACTTCAGAATATGATAACAAATGTCAGATAGTCAAAAAGAAAGTAGAGCTTTCTGTTGAACAGGTGCAATTCTTTGAACAATTAAACTGTTCCGGAAATCATCAATGCAAAGAGGAGTTCTTAGGGCAAGTTGTTGGTGCCGCACTTGTATTTCCCTTGAGTGCCATTCTCTCTGGTTCCATTGCCGTTGTTGGAAATTCGGTGTACTGGCTATACGAGCAAGGCCAATGCATCACGGGCAATTAAGCTAAGAGTTTAAAGTGAGGCTTCTAAGGGCTCGTTGAATTTCGCTGCACTATTTTAACAAACTATTATCTGCCCCATAAATGGGGTTAAACCTACGCGGAGATATCAATGGTAACCATTAGAGAAGCAACAAAATCGGATGTCGATATTGTTCATGATTTAATTATCGCAATTGCAAAGTATCATGACCAAGAACAGTATGTGTTAACCAACAAAGCCGAGTTAGCCAATTCAGGCTTTGGTAATGATCCATCCTTTGGTGTGCTGTTAGCAGAAATTGATGGTGAAATTGCAGGGTATTGCTCCTATACATGGAATTACTCTATTTGGCTTGGCGCAACCTATATGAATATTGATGATGTATTTGTTTGGGAGGCATTTCGTGGGATGCAGGTTGGTGAAAAGTTAATGGTTAAAGCCAAAGAAGTTTGCTTGGCGAATGGTGCTGGTCGCATTTGTTGGCAAGTTGAACAAGATAACCATGCTGCAATAAAGTTTTATGAGCGTTTAGGTGCCAATTTAGATATCAAAGGTTTTTTTCGATGGGATGTTGCATCAAAGGCTTAACAACTCATTTTTATTGCCTGCTGTCGTATAACTGTCGTAAAGTCTATGTATTAGCACCGTAATATATTCGTAAACGATTCCGAGCACATGATGGAGAATTTAATTGTCTCCACACTAATCTAATTAAAGGTACGAATGAAAGTTAATGCAGAATTAATTCTCGAATTAAAAACAAAAATTGCCGGATTTGGCCGATATATTCAATAAAGAAGGAAAGGATGGTTGGCATTGATGATCTGGAGAATTTACTGGCAGAATTCGGCGCTAAGTTTGTATACATCCTCAATACACAAACACTTGAGGCAAGAACGTGGGGCAATCAAGGCAAAGTAGAAGTTATGCGACAGGCAGTTCCGCGGGGCCAGCAGGTGCGTAAAGTAGCGAATGTTGAGTTCACCTAGTTGTGAAGTAGTAAGGTAACAAGCTAATTAATAAGGATAAAATAACGTTGCTTCTTTTCACTCCTGATATTTGCCAACTATTAATTAGCCTGTTAATGTGGTGTCAAAGTTGAAAGTGAATTCAAATATATAGCAGCGACAATCCAAGATAGTGGTTATACCTTCAATGGCAGTGTTAAAGGGTATGAATTCAATTTGTTAGCAAAAGACAAAAAATTGGCTAAAACACGTATATACTTGCATGAAGATAATAGTTATAACCTTTCCTGTTTTTACCAAAACAGCGACAAATACAGTTCTCAAGTTGATGGCTTCATGCAATCATTTAATTTTATTTAAATAACGTTCGATAATGAGGTCTGGTTTGAGCGAAAAAGAAGAAATTATTAATCCCAATATATGTCCATTATGCAAAGAAAATAATCGTTGTATGAACGTCTCTTGCAGTGAGTTATCGCAAACTTGTTGGTGCAAAAATCCCGAAATAAAATTTCCGGAGAGTTTATTAAAAAAAATACCGGATATCTCTAGAAATAAAGCCTGCATATGTAAGGCTTGCGCTTTAGCTCAAGGAGAAAAATTACATGTCAGCAAGTAGCCTAATTGCATTATTTGGAGCTATGTTGCTTCTTGCTATTGTTCCCGGTCCGGCGGTATTTGCGATTATTGCTCGCTCATTTTCGTCTGGCTTCCTGCGTGGCCTATATATGGCAATGGGGATAGTTTTAGGTGATTATATCTTTATTATTCTGGCATTATTTGGCCTTTCAGCCTTAGCCGAAGTGATGGGGACAACGTTTTTCATCATTAAATATATCAGTGCTGCCTATCTCATATGGCTTGGTTATAACCTACTGCGCTCGAAAGCCAGTTCAGTTGATATTGAGGCGTCGAAAGATTCATCATTGTTTTCCAATTTTATCGCCGGGCTATTAATCACCTTAGGTAATCCCAAGGCGATCCTATTTTATGTTGGCTTTTCCCCTGCCTTTATCAACTTCGGCAATGTGAGCAATTACGATGTAGCGTTAATTATGGTTGCCGCAACTTTAGCATTCGGTAGTGTAAATCTTTGCTATGCACTGCTTGCCATTCGAGCGAAAAGAGTATTTAAATCAGCCAACGCCACAACAATAATAAATAAAACGGCAGGTACAATCATGGTGTCAACCGGTGCCTTGGTTGCCGTTAAGGCTTAATACCTGACAATAGCCCCTGAGGTTGCCCACAACACTTCAATGCACATGTTAGCTAACCATTTTTAGGGCGTTATGTTTAATAAATTTATTCAAATACAAAAAGTCGAAGACAACTGAAGATGAATAAGAAAAGAGTATTGATGCCAGTCCCATCTTATGGATTTGATCCATCGGAAGTAGCCATTACTTGGAAAATACTTTCAGAAAATAATATTGATGTTGTTTTCACAACCCCGGAAGGCAAAAGAGCATCAGCAGATAGATTAATGCTCACCGGCACTAATTTAGGGATTTGGAAATCAATCTTACGTGCCAGACAAGATGCGGTGAATGCATATGGTGAAATGGAAAATAATGAATCGTTTTGTCAGCCGTTAAAATATATTGATGTTCAAGCACAGAATTTCGCTGCAATCATTTTACCTGGAGGACACGATAAAGGCGTTAAAGAATATTTGGAGTCAGCAGTATTACAGCGCCTTGTGGTTGACTTTTTTGATGTTCAAAAACCTGTTGGAGCCATCTGTCATGGTGTTGTTTTGGCAGCACGAAGCATCAACCCAAAAACCAATCAATCAGTAATTCACAACTACAAAACAACGGCATTACTGAAATCACAAGAATTATTAGCCTACAATTTAACTCGTTTATGGCTCAGTGAATATTACCTTACTTATCCTGAAATTACCGTAGAAGAGGAAGTTAAATCGGTGTTGTCTGATGAAAATAACTTCCTACAAGGTCCTCCGCCGTTGTTGAAAGACAACTACAATCAATTAAAAAGAGGCTTTATTGTAAGAGATGGAAATTACTTATCGGCAAGATGGCCGGGTGATTTATACAATTTTTCTCTTGAGTTTATTAAAATGGTTCAAGGCATAGATAAGCAATGAACCAACACATTACAAGGCGTTATCTTAGAATGATTACAATAGTTATGATCATCAGTGGAGATTGAATATGCGAAATTTAAATCTTAATACTATCTATAGTTTGATAGTTATTTCATCATTTGTCAGTGCCGCTAACGCAGAAGTTAAGTATACAGACCAACAAAAACTTCACCAAATTGCCAAACAAGTTTCGGCAAAAAATATTGAACAGGATATTACCAAGTTAGTAAGTTTTGGCACAAGACACACATTGTCAGAAACCAAATCCAACGTGCGTGGCATAGGTGCGGCGAGACGATGGATAAAATCAGAATTTGAAAAAATTTCAAAGCAATGCCATGGCTGCCTCGAAGTATATTTTCAAAAGGAGACGATTTCAGGAGAAAAACGCATACCTAAGCCAACCGAAGTGGTCAGCGTCATTGCTGTTTTAAAAGGAACAACCGACCCTAATCGTTATGTGATCATGTCTGGTGATATTGATTCACGAGTTAGCGATGTGATGAACTCTACGTCCGACTCTCCTGGTGCTAATGACAATGCTTCAGGTGTGGCCGGTGTGTTAGAAGCTGCACGAGTGCTCTCCAAGTATGAATTTAATGGTTCAGTTGTTTTTGCCGCACTTGCAGGGGAAGAGCAAGGACTTTTCGGTGGCAAGATTTTAGCGAAACAGGCGAGTAAAGATGGTTGGCGAATTAAGGCGGTATTAAATAACGACATGATCGGCAATATTGGTGGTATTAATGGTGTCATCAATAATACCACCGCGCGAATATTCGCCGAAGGAACACGCCAAACAGAAACGGCAAAACAGGCAAAAGCAAGACGATTTACTGGTGGCGAAGTGGATTCTCCAACGAGAAATTTAGCACGTTACATTGACTGGATGGCCGGCCGCTACATTGCGAATCTCGATACTATGATGATCTACCGCTTAGACAGATTTGGCCGTGGGGGCCATCATCGACCATTTAATGATTTAGGTTTTCCTGCGGTGCGGATCATGGAAACCAACGAAAATTATAATCGTCAGCACCAGGATCTTCGCACCGAAAATGGTATTAACTATGGCGACACCATTGACGGCATTAACTTTGAGTATGCGGCAAAATTAACTGCACTCAATGCCGTCTCTTTAGCTGGGATGGCGTGGGCACCTAATCCGCCTACGAAAGTCAAAATTAGTGGCGCGGTACAGCCCAGTACAACATTGCAGTGGGGTAACGCAACGGCTAATGAAAAAGAGGTTATTTCAGGATATAAAATTTATTGGCGATTAACGGATTCATCGCAATGGCAAAATAGCATATTTGTTGGCAACGTTACTGAATATACATTGCAGAATATTGTTATTGATAATTACTTTTTCGGTGTCGCCAGTGTCAGTAAAGATGGTTTTGAGAGCCCAATTGTTTTTCCGGGCGATGCCGGCTCTTTTGGAGAGTGAACATTTATAAAGAGTATGGGGATTTACTAGAAATAAAAAAGCGAGGTTCAACCGGGCATGCTGGAACTCTCGCTAATTTCTACTGTTTAGTGACTGATATGGTCGGTTATGCCTTAAACCGGAAAACAAAACGGTCGGTTTTTCCTCTGACGGTTGGTTCAAATACCATCTTGCTGTAATCGTCACTGGCATTCTTGAGAAAATCCGCCTCAGCGTCTAACACAAATCCCGCTTCTTTAAATTCATCACGAACATATTCTCTCTTATTGAAGTTAATGGTTATGCGGGATTGTTGGTAAAAATTTTAATATCGGCTTGTGTTAGCGAATTTACCGGCTTTGTTGCGGTTGACTGACTTAATGTTTTTTTCCTATAGAGAAAAACCAGGAGCAATACGCCACTGATAATATGGCCAGCCAAAATTCCTTGATAAAAATGGTCGTTGATTGCAATGGAAGCATCGATAACATGGCCAAACAACATCCCTTGGTAATAGCCATATTTTAAGGCATAAATCGAGCCGATATAGGCCAATGGCAATAACAACACTACCCGATGAAACACACCTAATATCAAAGCCTGTAGGGCTTTGCCTTTTGCGTTCAGGCATGACTGATATACCATGATGCAGCCAATTGACAAATAGCCCCACGATACCCAGATAAAATATCGGGCTATGTAACTTGCTACTGTGTCTTGAGAACACAAGGTTATTGAAAGGTAAGGGCTATAGAAAAATAACAAGGCGGCGATAATAAGCTGGGACAGGATGATGGCTGAAAAAGCCATTAAATACCCTTGTTTGACTCGGTGTTTATTACCGGACCAAAAGTTACTTTCAATAATGGCTGGCATTGAGGTTGTTAATACCATAGGAACTAATAGAAATAGGGGTTCCATTCTCAAGATGAAGGCAAAAGCCGCAACGTAAGAGTAATCAATATTAGCGGCAATAATCGTCATCAACGCCATACTGAACGGGGTGATTAATTGTTGTAAAATAACAATAACAGCATCTTTTCTCGGGGAAGAAATCTGTAATTTAATTACCGACAAGGCTGGAAAAGATAACCGTGACTTTTTAATTAAAATGAGTAGAGATATCAAGGCAAAGATAAAGTCGCTAATCACATGCACATAGGCAAGACCTGACAAGGCATTAAAGAACAAGTTATTTGATGGCGTTAATAATACCGCTAAAATACTTTTCACGGTTAACCAGCTAAACATTAGGCTACTTGCCAATACGGCACGACCTAAAGCTCTTAATATTGCGTTCACTTGCCAAACTAATGCTAAAAATATCCAACCGATATATCGAGCGGCCATATACTCTTGTTGTTGATTGAGCAATGTTGTTTTTTCACGGGTTACATTTATTTCGGCCCAATGGTCATTACCCAAAAGTGATAATAATTGCTGGTTGGCAGCGTAAGCACATAATGCAAAAATGCTGACAATGAACACCGACATTAATATTGTCGTAGTAATGGTATTGGCAAGGCTTGATTTATCTAAACAGGCCGATTTTACTACCTTACAGTTACTGCGAATACTTACACCAATGGCGATTGCGGTCATCGCTGTGGTTAAAGGTAGGGTAAAACCAATGGCAGTAAGTGTGTCTGAGCCGCTCAGGGCAAGTAAGCTCGACTCAAACAGGTCGTATAACAGTAATGCTAAGATTGCCCCTACCATTGGCAAACTTGTTTTCCAAATCAAATAGGAAAGCTTATTTTTGTTAAAACAAAAATTTTCCGGAGATTGCATGTATTTTTATTGGCCATTAATTTTAAAACGTTTCATTAAAAGAACGTTATGGTGATAACCTATTTCAAAGCTAGATGTAACATTTTATGTATCGTAACAGTGGAATCAACCTCTGGTTTAAGTGTAAGTTTTTGTTACATATTGAAATTTTTATCAGCAAAATTTCGTGTTAAGTTAGAGTTATTATCAATTATTGAAGGACTCAGTGGTGAATGGTTTTCAAAGAATAGCGGGCGCTGCAGCACTTTCAGAGGCGATCATTTATGTATCGGCTTTCGTGTTTTTTGGTGCGTTTTGGGACTTTCCGGTGAATGCTGGTGCGGCACAAAAGTTCAGTTTTCTCGCGGATAATCAAATCATCCTGTCTATTGTTAACCTGACCATGTATGTGGTGTTTGGCATTTTTTTAGCTGTGTTAGTTCTAGCGCTTCATCAACGTGTTAAAAATTGTGCTCCGTCGCTGTCACAAATGGCATCTGTATTTGGCATCATTTGGGTGGGTCTGGTTATTGCGAGCGGGATGATAGCCAATATAGGATTAGCCGCTGTCATTGAACTTTCTGTTAAGACACCTGAACAGGCGATGACTGTCTGGCTAACAATTAACGCCGTAGTTGAAGGCTTGGGGGGCGGCAACGAAGTCGTTGGCGGACTATGGGTGCTATTGTTAAGTATTGCCGCCTTAAAAGCGAATGAGCTTTCTAGGGCGCTTAACTACTTGGGGATATTCATTGGCTGTGTTGGTATACTCACCATTTACCCTGCTGAGGTACTTACTGAGATCTTTGGTTTAGGGCAAGTTGTGTGGTTTGCATGGCTAGGGATAATAATGATGAAGAAACCGTCAAAGCAGGCAACAGATACAAATAAAAATGTGCTATCGCACGCCAATTAGCTTAAATGTGAGAGCAACCCGGGATCTGATCTAAAACAAATTGTTTTATTTGTACGCACCTGACGGTGTTGGTCGTTCAAAACTAGTATCAAACATCGAACCCTGTTTAGGCCAGGCAACAACCGCCCGTAATTTAAATACGATGAATAAAATTAGCATTATGGTCAAAAACACCTAACAAACGGTGTAACTGGGCGTTACGATATCAATTATATAGCTTTAAAATGGACAAAAAACACTTGCCTGTTACAATTATAGTCAAGTACTTTAGCAAGCTTTGCTTGGCGTCATTTTGGTGATGTGGTCAACAGATAAAACTTAATAAGAAGCGAATATGAATATAAAACATCTAATTGGAATTGCTTTAATCGTGCCTTTACTTGCATTGTTCTTTACCCGGTTATTTGCAGCCAGTTTGTCTAGTTTTCAAATAGATTTCATTCATTTTGTGAGTCTTATGGTATTTTTTATCGCGCTAATCGATGTTTTCTTTTTCACCTTTAAAAAGTCGCAAACTAAATTGTCAAAAAGATAAAAGATGGAAAAACAAAAACCAATAGGGATATTTGATTCTGGAGTAGGCGGGCTGTCGATTTGTCACGCTATTCGACGTGCGCTTCCACAAGAAAATTTAATCTATTTCGCCGATATAGGGTTTTCTCCCTATGGTGTGAAATCGAAGGGAATCATTAACGAGCGTTCCGAATACATAGTGAATTTCCTGATCAATCAAGGCTGTAAAGCTGTGGTTGTGGCATGCAATACCGCAACGGTAAATACCGTAAAAAATTTACGCGCAAAGTTTTCCATTCCAATTATTGGCGTTGAACCTGGTATTAAACCTGCCGCCTTACAAAGTAAAACAGGCCTTATCAGCGTACTTGCCACGGAACAAACATTAGAAAGTGACTCCTTTCAGCTTTTAATGGCAAAATACTCTAAAGCAGTAAAAATTAAAGCCGTAGCTTGCCCTAAATTCGTAACCTTAGTTGAGAATTTGGAGCATTACAGTGAGCGGGCGATTGACGTGGCCGAACAATACATACGCCCTCTTTTGACAGAAGGCAGTGACCAGATAATTCTAGGCTGCACCCATTTCTCATTTTTAAGAACAATCATAGATCAGGTTGTAGGGCAAGAGGCTAGCGTTATTGATACTGCGGCTCCGGTAGCAATGGAAGTTAATCGAAGACTAGATAAACTCAACCTGATAAATTCAAAAAACACTGATATTTACGCCGAATTCTGGACAAGTGGAGACTATGCAAAAGTAATAGAGCCGATGAGTCAATTATGGGGGCAGGACATTAATTTATTTGCAATAAAGCCTTAACAATTTTGCCTGGTAAAATATATTATTCTCATAAATTAGGCCATGCCGGTAATGAATCGTATCGTAGTAATAGGGTCAAGTTGTAGTGGCAAGTCCACGCTTTCTCAATTTTTGGCTAATAAACTAAACAGTGAATACATAGAATTAGATCAGTTGCATTGGTTACCCAATAGGCAAGAGCGGCCCGATGATGAGTTTCGAAATATGCAAAGTGGTTTTAATAAAGTGAGTGGCTCAATGCTAATAAGTGCCGGCGTAATCACCGCAACCATTCAAAACTAAAGGCTTATGCCAGGTAAACTGGAGTTAGCAACTCGGAGACGTTATGAAACATATGTTATTAGCGGGATTACTTTTTATCTTTGCAGGTTGTAGCTCAAGTTCAGCCGTAGATGCCAGAGTGAGTACCATCTCTGGCTCTGAAGATGAAGCATCACCTTTGCAGCAAAAACAATGGCTCCATGGCTCTGCCGATTGCCTGTTGAATAAACAACAGCCAATTGACATTTTTCGCTTTGATCAATCAAGTTATATCCTTCGACAAAACAAATGCTTAAATTTTGAAGCGCCATTCATTTATTTACTCATAGGTACAGAGAAAGCGCTTGTTTTAGATACCGGTGCCACTGAAAGTGCAGACGAGTTTCCACTATACGAAACGGTACGCACTCTCATTAAGCAGCAAGCAGGGCAAGCTGGAACTATCGAAAAAGAAATATTAGTCATACATTCTCATAGTCACAGTGATCATTATGCCGGAGACCCTCAGTTTGCAGGAAAGCCGAATGTCACTTTGGTAGAGCCAAATAGTAGGGCCATGATGCATTTCTTTGATTTTAATGATTGGCCAGTTAGTGTCGTTAATATTGAACTAGGGCAACGAAAGCTCACCATAATCCCTACACCCGGACATCAGGAGGAAGCCATAACTATTTTTGATGCGCAAACCAAATGGCTACTTACTGGGGATACCTTTTATCCGGGCTTTATTTACGTTAAAAATTGGCAAGACTATCAACACAGTGTTGCCCGCTTAGTTGAATTTACCCAAAGCCATGAGGTAAGTTATGTGTTGGGTGCGCATATTGAAATGACAGCCGCAGACGGTGTGTATTATCCTATTGGGACTATGTACCAGCCAAATGAAGCCGACTTGGCCTTAACACCTGAGCACTTACTAGCATTAGACCTGGAACTAAAAAAATTGGATGAGCCGGAACAAATCATATTTAATGACTTTATCGTCACACCCATGAACATATTCCAAAAAACACTTAGCAATATAGCACGATGGATTTTTCAATAGTGATATCAGGATTATGAATAACATTTTAGTTTCAGATGTTTTTGGCAAGACTTCCTCCTTAATGCGCCTAGCTGAACAATTAAAGGTAAATACCATTGTAGAACCATACAACTCCATGGACATGGGGTTTAGCGATGAAGCAGAGGCTTATGCGCATTTTATTGAGCATGTCGGGTTCGATGGTTATTTAGCTAAGTTATTAAAAACCATTGAGTTAACTTCTTCGAAAATAACGCTAATTGGTTTTAGCGTTGGTGCTTCAGCCATTTGGCGAATGTCTGAAAAGCTAGCCGCTAACAATGTTAATCGTGCCATTTGCTTTTATGGCTCGCAGATCAGAAATTTTAAAGATATCAATCCACAGTTTAATATTGAGTTAGTGTTTCCCAAAACAGAGCCGCATTTTGATGTGTCAGCGTTAGCCGCTGAACTTGTAAACAAGCAGCATGTAACAACTCGCAGAGTGGATTATTTGCATGGGTTTATGAATTCTTGTTCAAATAATTACCATCCCAAGGGCTATGCAGAGCAGGTTAATTTGTTATGTTCGAAGCTTTATCGCCATGACTCTGCATTGTAAAACTACGTTGTTCCACCATCCGTTCACGTTTAAAACGTAATAAATCTCTTCAACAAATTTATTTTGGGTCATAATTACTCTTATATTCGGAAAGATAGGGGTTGTGATGTCAAAAATTGCATTAGTTCAACAAGCACCTGTTATTTTAAATAAAACAGAGACTGTAAATAAAATAGTCAAAGTACAATTTATAATTCTGTGGTGGTGATAAATCAGTACGGAAAAATTATCAACCATCATCGAAAAATTATGCCGACAAATCCTGAAAGAATGGTTTGGGCTATGGTGATGGTAGCGGTATTAACGTTGTTGATAGAGCGTTCAGATTTACCAGGCGACTTTCCAAATATTGAAACATTGTACCCCGTTGATGAAGTTTGGATTAACCCAGGCGATTCGCTGATTGTTGCTCCCGGTGGTGAGGTTGTGGCTGGACCACTATCGAAAGAAAAAGGTTACCTGATTTTTGATATCGATGCCGAGTTAGCGTTAACCTCAAAAAGGGCTTTAGATGTAGCCGGACATTACTCAAGGCCAGACATATTTACTTTAGAAGTTAACAAAGAAAAGCGAAGGACGTTAACGTTTAAAGGTGATAATGATATTAAGTAGTAATCTCAATATCCGTTTTAGGAATGCAACAGCAGGGTAAGATTTCACCCTCTCTGATATACGCCAGTGGTTCGCCGTTGATGTATTCTATTTGCCCTTTGTCCAGGGTAACCCTGCAAGCCCCACAAAAGCCATCGCGGCAATGGTAATGTATTTCGATGTCATAATATTCGAAGTATTCAAGCGCGGTTCTAAAAATAAGCTTATCGAAATCTTGTTCGACAAGCTTACCATTAACGGTGACTTTGTGAGTCATACAGAGATATCAGTTACGCAATGTATTAAAGATCGAAGTCTTCAAAGTCGGAGCTGTCTACCGAGCTATCCGTTTGACCGACAAGGTAAGAAGAAATTTCGGTTTCTTGTGGAGCCACCTGCACGTTGTCAGACACCAGGTAGGCGTTGATCCAAGGTAGTGGGTTGCTTCTGATGTCAAATGGTGCCTCAAAACCGATAGCGGTCATCCGTTGGTTACTAATGTACTCAATGTATTGCTTAAGCATTTCAGCGTTTAGGCCAATCATCGAGCCGTCTTTAAACAGGTAATCGGCCCACTCTTTTTCTTGTTCAACCACATCCATGAAAATTTGATAGCCCTGATCTCTTAAGTCTTCACTGATCTCTTTCATTTCAGGATCGTCCTGACCATTTGCCCAAATATTCAATATATGTTGCGTACCGGTTAAATGTAGCGCTTCGTCACGGGCAATTAGCTTGATGATTTTTGAATTACCTTCTAATAACTGGCGTTCAGAGAAGGCAAAAGAACAAGCAAAAGATACGTAAAAACGAATCGCTTCTAACGCATTTACCGAACAAATGGCCAGATAAATTAGCTCTTTTAATTTACGCTTGGTCACTTCAACCGTTTCACCATCAATTTCATGAGTACCTTCACCCTGCAAGTTATAAATTTGCGCCATGAAAATGACATCATCAAAATATTTTGCAATGCTGCTGGCCCGTTTTAAAATTGCCGGGTTTACCACTATGTCATCAAACACTTCGGCCGGGTTGGTAAACAAGTTACGTAAAATATGGGTGTATGAACGCGAGTGAATGGTTTCTGAGAACGCCCAGGTTTCAATCCAGGTTTCTACTTCTGGTAATGATACCAAAGGCAAAAACACTGCGTTAACACTACGTGCGGCCATACTATCAAGTAAGGTTTGATACTTTAAGTTGGAGATGAAAATATGTTTTTCGGCTTCTGAAATCGACTGCCAGTCGGCTCGGTCTTTAGAAACATCAATTTCTTCTGGTCGCCAAAAAAACGACAATTGCTTTTCAATAAGCTTCTCAAAGGCGATATGCTTTTGTTGATCGTAGCGCGACACATTCACCGGATTGCCTAAGAAAATGGGCTCAAGAAGTTGGTCATTTTTGACCTGATTAAAAGTAGAATATTTCATGGTTAACTCTGTTGTGATGTCACTTTTAATATGGCTGCTAATGCGTAGTGACAAAAGTGCGGTAAGCGAGTACCGCGATTAAAGCTAAGATAGTTCGATGCCGCGATTTAAATAGCGCGGCAAGAACTTATCATAGAGATGGTTTAGATCTTACAAGCACCGCCAGCGCAATCATCTTCGATATCGCCCTGACTATCATCGGCACCATCGCGAGTATTGTGGTAATACATGGTTTTAACACCAAGCTTGTACGCCAATAAGATATCTTTTAAAATTTGTTTAACCGGCACTTTGCCGTTTTCAAATCTAAGTGGGTCATAGTTGGTATTTGCTGATATGGTTTGGTCAACAAACTTTTGCATAATCCCAACCAGCTCCAGATAACCGGTGTTATTAGGAATATTCCACAACAATTCATAGTTACCTTTGAGTTTTTCATACTCAGGAACCACTTGCTTCAACACACCATCTTTACTGGCTTTAATGCTGATCAAACCGCGCGGTGGCTCAATACCATTGGTGGCATTGGAAATTTGCGATGAGGTTTCAGATGGCATTAATGCGGTAACGGTAGAGTTACGTACACCGTACTCTTTAATGCTGGTACGCAGGCCTTCCCAATCAAGATGCAGTGTCTCAGAACAAATTTTATCGATTTCTTTTTTGTAAGTATCGATGGGTAAAATGCCTTGCGATAAACGTGTCTCGTTAAACTTAGGACAGGCACCTTGCTCTTTGGCTAACTGATTAGACGCTTTTAACAAATAAAATTGAATTGCTTCAAACGTTCTATGAGTTAAATTATTGGCACTACCATTTGAATAAAACACACCGTTTTTCGCAAGGTAATAAGCGTAGTTAATTACACCTATGCCTAACGTACGACGACCCATAGTGGCAGTATGTGCTGCTGGCACCGGGTAGTCTTGGTAGTCTAATAAACTGTCTAAAGCACGTACCACTAGATCGGCCAAACCGTCTAGTTCGTCCAGGCTGCTAATTTTACCTAAGTTAAACGCCGATAATGTACAAAGGGCAATTTCACCGTCAGGATCGTTAACGTCTTTCATTGGCTTGGTTGGCAAGGCGATTTCTAAACATAAGTTAGATTGACGAATCGGCGCAACTTCTGGGTTGAATGGACTATGAGTATTACAGTGGTCAACATTTTGTAAGTATATACGACCAGTACTGGCACGCTCTTGCGCAAATAAAGTAAATAATTCAATCGCTTTGATGCGTTTTTTACGAATCGACGCATCGTTTTCGTATTTCAGATAAAGTTCGGCAAACTTGTCCTGATCGGCAAAGAAAGCATCATACAAACCGGGTACGTCTGATGGACTGAACAAGGTAATGTAATCGCCTTTGATCAAACGTTGGTACATGGTTTTGTTAAATTGCACGCCGTAATCTAAGTGACGTACACGGTTTTCTTCAACACCACGGTTATTCTTCAGCACCAGTAAGCTTTCTACTTCTAGATGCCACAATGGGTAGAACAAGGTCGCCGCGCCACCACGAACACCACCTTGCGAACAACTTTTTACGGCCGTTTGGAAATGTTTGTAGAAAGGGATACAACCAGTATGGAATGCTTCACCGTTACGAATAGTGCTACCTAAGGCGCGCACACGACCCGCGTTAATACCAATACCGGCACGTTGTGATACGTATTTCACAATAGCGCTGGTAGTGGCGTTGATTGAGTCTAAGCTATCACCCGTTTCAATCAATACACACGATGAGAATTGACGAGTAGGAGTACGCACACCCGCCATAATTGGCGTGGGTAATGATATTTTAAATGTTGAAATGGCGTCGTAGAAACCTTTTACGTATTGTAAACGAGTCTCAACCGGATATTTGGCAAACAAACACGCCGCTACCAACATATATAAAAACTGGGCACTTTCGTAAATCTCTCCGGTAACACGGTTTTGCACCAGATATTTACCTTCAAGTTGTTTAACGGCAGCATAGCTGAACGATTTATCACGCTCGTGGTCAATATAACTGTCCATTACGGCAAACTCTTCAGCACTGTAGTCTGCCACTAAATGTTTATCGTATTTGCCGGCTTCAACCATGCTTTGCACATGCTCAAACAGGGCCGGTGGTTCGTATTTACCAAATGCTTTTTTACGTAAATGGAAAATTGCTAAACGCGCCGCCAGATATTGATAATCTGGTGTTTCTTCCGAGATTAAATCGGCAGCGGCTTTAATAATTGTTTCATGAATGTCTTCGGTTTTAATACCGTCGTAAAACTGTATGTGGGATTTTATTTCAACTTGCGAAACCGATACTGAGTTTAACCCAGCGGCGGCCCAGTCGATTACTTTGTGGATTTTATCGAGATCGATAGGTTCTTTTTCACCATCGCGCTTGGTGACAAAAAGGTTGTTATTCATGAATGACCTGTCTTTATAGTATTTATTATGAAAATTGGTTTTAATTATTATTGTTTTATTTTAGGCAAAGCGCAGTAATACCATTTCTGCCGTCCCTGCTTTTTTCATTGGCTACCCGGATTGGCTTTTTGCTGTTGATAGACAAATGCACAACATATGGGGTTTTTCTTTGTATCTAGTCACAAGATAATGAGGTTTGGCCTTGATTGCAACCCCTAGATATTGTGTTTTTATGAGTGCTTTTTAACTTGCTTAATTCAGGTTAGTGGTAACTAACTTAGTAGCGCTGATTTTCGTACTGGTTAACTAAAAAGCAAGATTTATTTTAACCTAAAAATTTTTTTAAGATCTTTTTAACCTAAAAGTTTAAATATTATACGATTAAGCAATATGAGAAATAAAACACTTTTAAAACAATTACTTATCAAAGTTGATTGATCTTTGTTCGACTTGCTTGTTTTATAATCTCTAGTAATTGCAAAGGATCTTCAACCATGTGGTCGGCTTGCCATGAGGTGCAAGCGTTTTGATCTTTTATATAGCCCCATTTGGCCACTACCGTTGTCATGTTGGCAGCGTTGCCTGCTTCAATATCTCGCTTGGCGTCACCCAAATACCAAATATGCTCGGCAGCAACGCCAATCTCCTTACTTGCTAACAACATCGGTGCTGGATGTGGCTTACTTTGCGCAATCGTATCGCCGCTAATGTTAGTTCGTGAATGACTAAACTGCGGAAAATTGGTTAATAAAGGTTCGGTTAAAAAGCCAGGCTTATTGGTAACTATGCCCCAGGGAATATTTGCCGTTTCAATGGCGCTGAGCAACTTTGCTATGCCGGGATACAAGATAGTATGCTTGGCTAAATTTAACAGGTAGTAATCAAGGAACTCCTGACGTAATTGCAATTTATCATAATTGACTAGCTGCTCTTTAAAGCCTAAATCTAATAATGGATAAACGCCATCAGAGGCAACGAGACGATATTGTGTACTGGATACCGGCTTAAAAGCGTAGCGATTGAGTAAATAATTTAAGGTGGCACCTAAATCATCGGCGGTATCTAATAAGGTACCGTCTAAATCAAATAACACGCCTTTCGCTTTGCTTAACAAGTGAATACCTCGATACCAGTTCGCGTAATGATGTGATCAATAGGGGTACTCATATGTTGTTTATATGAGTAACTCAATGAGCAGATCATTATACGGATTGGTATCATGCTTCTGGCATTTTGCAGGCAAGAATATAGTTAACGTCTAATCCGGCAGCTAATTTGTGGTTTTCGGTAACGGGATTGTAATGGATGCCACTGGCATCAAAACATTTTAATCCGGCATTTTCTGCCCAGGTGATAAGTTGTGAAGGGCGAATGAATTTGTCCCAGTCGTGGGTGCCGTCGGGCACCAGTTTTAACAGCTTTTCGGCGGCTAAAATAGCAAATAAATAAGATTTTGTGGTTTTATTCAAAGTTGAGAAAAATACGTAACCACCCGGTTTTACCATTTTCGCACAGGCTTGCACGATGGAGGCTGGATCAGGCACGTGTTCCAGCATTTCCATGCACGTAATCACATCAAACTGCTGGTCGTTATCTTGTGCTTTTTGCTCGGCTGTAATTTTTTCATAAGTCACGCTAACACCGGCTTCAAGGGCATGCAGTTTGGCGACATTTAATGGTTCATTACCCATATCGATGCCGGTTACCTTACCACCTAAACGGGCCAGACTTTCGGCTAAAATGCCACCACCACAGCCAACATCAATAATTTTTTTGTCAAAAATGTCGCCCACATGCGAGGTAATAAAATTTCGACGCAATGGGTTAATTTGATGCAATGGTTTAAAATCACCGTGTATATCCCACCATTGGCTGGCAACTTTTTCAAATTTGGCTATTTCTTCAGGGTTAACGTTTAAAGGTTCAGACATGTTTGAGGTCTTTAATAAGTGCTTTATATAGAGTTAAGTTAGATTCTATCGAAAGTGTTGAAAGATAACAAAGCCAATTACCGATAAATTGGCTTTTAAGTACTACTTTATTGACGAATCTGCAGAGTTTGTTAATCGTCAACACGATCGCCAATTTTATTCAACACGGTAACTTCACCATCACAAACCGCGATAATGGATTTTCCCATTTTAAATTGATCAGAAATAATAACCCGGCCCTGATCCTTTTGCGGAAAACTGGCGATTTCATGCTTTAACTCTAAAGAGTTGATATCGTAATATAGAATGGTGACGGTACGCTGTTTCATCTTGGTCATTGTTCTTCTTATTTAGAGACTTAGCAAATATTTTGTTAATAAAACTATTTATAGCGAAGTCAAAAGCATAAGTAAACATGGAGATGTGATCTTTCACCGAATGGCGATTTTATTGCCGAACAAATCGTCATTTCGCTACGCATTGTTTGTGCTGAAAGTTGAACACGGCAACACTTAAATCTATCGGCTAAAAATAAGTGACATTGACAGCGTATTAAGGTTTAATCATTGGTACTAATAAACTTAATAAACTTAATAAATTAAGAATAAAGAAGTGCAGAAGTTAGTCCCTTTATGCTAATATTCTGCCTTGATAATAATAATTTTTGAGCATTTTTTGCTGACACTTAGGGAAAGCATCTTTTTATGACCGATCTGGCTAAACAAATCGTTCCTGTCAATATTGAAGACGAATTAAAAAACTCCTATCTAGATTACGCCATGAGTGTAATTGTAGGACGTGCATTACCGGACGTACGAGATGGTTTAAAACCCGTTCATCGCCGCGTTTTATATGCCATGCATGCATTAGGCAATGACTGGAATAAGGGTTACAAAAAGTCAGCTCGTGTTGTTGGTGACGTAATTGGTAAGTATCATCCACATGGTGACACTGCGGTATATGACACCATCGTTCGTATGGCTCAACCATTCTCACTACGCTATATGCTGGTAGACGGCCAAGGTAACTTTGGTTCTGTTGACGGTGATTCTGCTGCGGCAATGCGTTATACCGAAATTCGTATGCAGAAAATCTCGCATTCGATATTAGCGGATTTAGAAAAAGAAACCGTTGATTTTGTCCCGAACTACGATGGTCAAGAGCACATGCCATCGGTTATGCCGACCCGGATACCAAATCTGTTAGTTAACGGTTCATCGGGTATTGCTGTAGGTATGGCAACCAACATTCCGCCGCATAACTTAACGGAAGTTGTCAATGGCTGTATCGCCTACATCGACAATAACGACATCACCATTGATGAATTAATTGAATACATCCCAGGCCCGGATTTTCCAACCGCGGGTATTATCAGTGGTGTCGCGGGTATTCATGAAGGTTACCGTACCGGCCGGGGTAAATTAAACATCCGTGCCCGTGCGAGCATTGAAGTGCATGAAACCACCGGTAAAGAAACTATCGTAGTTCATGAATTACCGTATCAAGTAAACAAAGCTCGGCTGATTGAAAAAATGGCCGAGCTGGTTAAAGAAAAACGCCTTGAAGGCATTTCGGCTTTACGTGATGAGTCTGATAAAGACGGCATGCGTATGGTGGTTGAAGTGAAACGCGGTGAAGTTGGTGAAGTTGTGTTAAACAACTTATATAAGCTAACTCAAATGCAAGTGTCATTTGGTATGAACATGGTTGCCATCGATGAAGGCCAACCACGTTTATTCAACCTAAAAGACATGATCGGCTGTTTTGTACTGCATCGTCGTGAAGTGGTTACTCGCCGAACCATTTTCGAATTACGTAAAGCGCGTGAACGCGCGCATTTACTTGAAGGCCTTGCGGTAGCGTTAAGTAACATTGACCCTATCATTGAGTTAATTAAAAACTCACCAACTCCGAGCGACGCCAAAGAAGGCTTATTAAGCCAAGGTTGGGTGTTAGGTACGGTTGCTGAAATGCTTGAACGAGCCGGAGACAATGCCGCTCGTCCAGATTGGGTTGAAGAAGGTGTTGGTATTGTTGATGGTAAATATTACCTGACAATGCAACAAGCACAAGCCATTCTGGATTTACGTTTACACAAGCTTACTGGCTTAGAACACGAAAAGATTCTAAATGAGTACAAAGAGTTATTAGAAATTATTGCCGAATTAATGCATATTCTAGCCAGCCCTGAGCGTTTAATGGAAGTTATCCGCGAAGAACTGGAAGTAATTCGCGAAGATTTTGGTGATGAACGTCGTACTGAAATATCTTTAGCTTCGCATGATTTATCGCTTGAAGATTTAATCACGGAAGAAGATGTAGTCGTAACGTTATCGCACGAAGGTTACGTTAAGTATCAACCATTATCTGAATACGATGCGCAACGTCGTGGTGGTAAAGGCAAAGCCGCAACCAAGATGAAAGAAGAAGATTTCATTGAACGTTTATTAGTGGCCAATACTCACGATACTATTTTATGTTTCTCAGATCGTGGTCGCATGTATTGGTTGAAGGTATTCCAATTACCTCTTGCTACCCGTACTGCCCGTGGTCGCCCAATTGTCAATATTTTACCGCTTGAGTCGAATGAACGCATCACCGCAATTCTTCCGGTACGAGAATACGAAGACGATAAATTTATCTTGATGGCAACAGCGTCGGGTACGGTTAAGAAAACGCCATTAACGGCTTATTCTCGTCCACGTGCTAATGGCATTATCGCCTTGAACTTGCGTGATGATGATACTTTGATTGGCGTAGACATTACCGATGGCACTAACGACATCATGTTATTCTCTGATGCCGGTAAAGTTGTGCGTTTTAACGAGTTAGCAAAAGATAGCGAAACTGGTGAAGTAAAAATTGATCCAGAAACTGGTGAGCAAGTACAAGCATTACGAGCCATTGGCCGTACCGGTACTGGTGTTCGCGGTATTAAGTTAGATGGTGAGCAAAAAGTTGTATCGTTAATCGTCCCTAAAAATGATGGTGCGATACTTACCGTGACTAAGAATGGTTACGGTAAACGTACCGACCTTGCAGAATATCCTGCCAAGAGTCGTGCAACCAAAGGTGTGGTTTCAATTAAAGTCAGTGAACGCAACGGTGAAGTTGTAGGCGCGGTACAAGTTGAAGATGCCGATGAAATCATGCTGATCACCGACAACGGTACGTTAGTAAGAACACGCGTTAACGAAGTGAGTACTATAGGTCGTAACACCCAAGGTGTACGAATTATTAGAACCAGCGAAGACGAAAGCGTAGTAGCCTTGCAGCGAATCGATGAAATTGAAGAAACTGATGAATTACCGGAAGAGGGTGAAAACGCCGAAACCGCTGAAGGTAGTGAAGTAACGAATAGTAGTGATGACACTCCTGATGCGCAAGCGACAGAAAGTGACACTGAAACTGAAGAGTAACTTCTAATTCAACAATAAAAAATGGGCGGTTTTTACCGCTCATTTTTTTTGAAGCTACGAGCAACGAGCTACTGGCCACGAGCGGAATATTTGATCAATTCACATGTAGTGTGACAATACCAAGTCTGCTCGTAGCTCGTAGCCCATAGCCCGAAGCAATTAACAAAACGTAGTAATATGGAATGAAAAACACATGACCGAAATCTATAATTTTTGCGCTGGCCCGGCAATGTTACCTAAGCCAGTGATGCAACGTGCACAAGCTGAATTTCTTAACTGGAACAACACCGGCTGTTCGGTGATGGAATTAAGTCACCGTGGCGCAGAATTTATGCAGCTTGCCATTGATGCCGAAGCCGATTTACGCGAAC
This sequence comes from Thalassotalea sp. 42_200_T64, assembly GCA_002162925.1. Classification (GTDB taxonomy): domain Bacteria; phylum Pseudomonadota; class Gammaproteobacteria; order Enterobacterales; family Alteromonadaceae; genus Thalassotalea_A. The sequence goes on from MABC01000030.1 coordinate 47,275, forward strand.
TGTTAAAAATTCCAGATAACTACAAAGTTTTGTTTTGTCATGGCGGTGGTCGTGGTCAGTTTTCAGCGGTAGCACTTAACTTCTTAGGTGAAGGCAAATCAGCAGATTACGTGGTGACCGGCTCTTGGTCAAAAAGTGCGGTAAGTGAAGCGAAAAAGTTCGGTGAGATCCGAGTAATTGATGCGGTAATCGAGCAAGAAGGTCATAAAAAAGTATTGCCATCTGAGCAATGGAATATCAATAAAGACGCGGCGTATGTGCATTATTGTCCGAACGAAACCGTAGACGGTATTGAGATTTTTGAGGTTCCTGACACTGGCGATATCCCATTAGTGGCCGATATGTCATCAACCATTTTATCTCGAGAAATCGACATCTCTAAATTTGGCCTTATCTATGCGGGCGCACAAAAGAATATTGGCCCGTCTGGCTTAACCATCGTCATTGTCAGAGATGACTTAATTGGTTACCAGCAAAGTGCCACGCCGGTAATCCTCGACTATAAAGTCACTGCCGATAACGGTTCTATGTTCAATACGCCGCCAACCTATGCCTGGTATTTAGCCAGCTTGGTGTTTCAATGGTTAAAAGAGTTAGGTGGTATTGAGGCGATGGCAAAAATTAACCAAGAAAAAGCTCAATGCCTTTATAATTACGTTGATGACAGTGATTTTTATTATAATAAAATTTCCCTGGCAAATCGCTCGACCATGAATGTAGCATTTTATTTGAGCAACGAAGAGCTTAACAGCGAGTTTTTAGCGCAAGCTAAAGCCGCGGGTTTATTGGCATTGAAAGGCCATAGAATGGTTGGCGGTATGCGCGCCAGTATTTACAATGCCATGCCAATTGATGGGGTAAAAGCCTTAGTCGATTTCATGAAAAAATTTGCGAGTGAGAACAGTTAATAGTCACTGACCAACTGTCATACCAATTTGTTTAACCATTAAAAATGAGCAGATATTTAATCAACTTGGTATAACATTATCTGCAGCCCTGAAGTCAGCAACTCAGGGTTTTGCAATTTCCAGATTACCAATTTAAGGAAAACCAAATGACCGACCATACAGCCACATTGAGCTTTATTGCGACTCCGAGTAATCGTGTGAGTGGTGATATTACTATCCCTGGCGACAAATCTATTTCTCATCGCTCAATTATGTTTGGTGCTATGGCTGACGGGGTTACCAATGTCACTGGTTTTTTACCTGGGGATGATTGTTTAGCAACGATGAAAGCGTTTAAAGCCATGGGAGTAAACATTGAAGGACCAGATGAAAATAACAACGTGACCATTCATGGGGTTGGTATTGATGGTTTAACCGCGCCAACTGAGCAGATTAATATTGGTAACTCGGGTACTTCAATTCGATTAATGTCAGGTATTTTAGCCGGGCAAAGCTTTGCCAGTACCATGGCCGGTGACAGCTCGTTAAATAAGCGTCCGATGATGCGAGTGGTAAATCCGTTAAAACAAATGGGCGCAAGCATCAGCGCGGCCAGTGATGGCACGCCACCTATCGTTGTTGAAGGCGGCTCTAAATTATCGGCAATCGATTATCCATTACCTATGGCCAGTGCCCAGGTGAAATCTTGTGTGTTGTTAGCCGGTCTGTTTGCAGAAGGGACCACCACAGTAACTGAGCCTGGCATTACTCGCGATCACACCGAGCGTATGCTACAAGCTTTTGGCTATGAAGTAACAACCGAAGGCAATAAAATATCGTTAACTGGTGGTGGCCGTTTAACCGCTTGTGATATCAATGTTCCCGGTGATATTTCATCATCAACATTTTTTATTATTGCCGGTTTAATTGCCAAGCAAGGTTCATTAACATTACGTAACGTTGGTATGAACCCAACCCGTATCGGGGTGTTAAATATTGTGCAACAAATGGGTGCCAACATTGAAATTACCAATGAGCGCCAAGCGGGCGCAGAGCCTGTAGCTGATTTAATTGTTCATGCATCAGAGCTTCACGGTATTGACATTGAAGAATCGGATGTACCGCTTGCTATTGATGAATTCCCGGCTATATTTATTGCCGCAGCTTGCGCAAAAGGCATTACCCGGTTAAGAAATGCAGAAGAATTACGCGTTAAAGAAAGTGATCGCATTCAAGCCATGGCTGATGGCCTGGAAATCTTGGGAATAAATTGTACTGTGGTTGCCGATGGTATCGATATTGTTGGCGGACCAATTGGCTCTGGCACGGTCAATTCTCATGACGATCATCGAATAGCTATGTCTTTTGCTATTAGTTCATTGCGCTCTAGTGGTACAATTACCATCTTAGATTGCGAAAACGTGGCAACATCTTTCCCAAGCTTTGTGCGTTTAGCAAACGAAGTGGGTTTAAAGATTGATACACAAAAATAAATTCGCGTTAAATTCGCAAAAAACGAAAAGAATAAAAATTAAATAGGAAAATTTCATGAATGAACAAATTCCTCTAATTACCATTGATGGTCCCAGTGGCGCTGGTAAAGGAACCGTAGCCAGAATAGTTGCGGAACAACTTGGCTGGAACTTACTGGATAGTGGTGCGATATACCGCGTATTAGCGGTTGCTACTCAGCACCACGATATCAGTGTTGAAGAAGAAGATGCGATTATCCCGTTAGCATCGCATTTGGATGTAGAATTTAAAATTGTAGAAGGTGACGACTCGCGTATCCTTTTGGAAGGTGAAGATGTTACCGATGTTATCCGTACTGAAGAAGTCGGTGCCGTCGCCTCAAAAGTGGCCGCATTTCCTCGTGTTCGTGAAGCCTTATTGCGTCGCCAGCGTGCATTTAAAGCGGCTCCTGGCCTACTTGCTGATGGTCGTGATATGGGCACCGTGGTATTTCCGGATGCACAGGTAAAAGTGTTTTTGACCGCTACCGCGGAAGAAAGAGCAAATAGACGTAGATTGCAGTTGCAACAAAAGGGCATTGATGTTAATATCGGGCGCCTTTTGGACGACATACGTCAACGGGATGAGCGAGATCAGAATCGATTGGTCGCGCCATTAGTTCCTGCAGAGGGTGCGTTGATCGTCGATTCTACCGAATTGAGCATAAGTGAAGTGGTGGCTGAAATCCTCAACTTCGCTAATGATAAGCTTTATTAATCAGTAATTTAACTGCTTTTTAAAACTTACAATTAACGTAAACTATTTAATATTTTTAGAGCTTACTGTACGGACACACTGAGCTAACTTAACAACCCCATGAAACAATGACGTTGATTGGATTAATAACTGAGTTTATATACAAGTTATGATGGAAAATTTTGCACAGCTTTTCGAAGAAAGCTTAAAAGAAGTCGAAACCCGCCCTGGATCAATTATCAAAGGTACTATCGTACGTATTGAAAAAGACAATGTTCTTGTTGATGCTGGCCTTAAATCTGAAAGTGTTGTTTCAATTGATCAATTCAAAAACGCCGCTGGTGAAGTTGAAGTTAGCGTTGGTGATCGAATTGATGTATCGCTAAAAGCTACTGATGATGGTTTCGGTGAGACTATTCTTTCTCGTGATGATGCTAAACGTCACGAAGCATGGCAGTTCCTTGAGAAAGCCTACGAAGAGAAAGAAACTGTTGTTGGTGTTATCAACGGCAAAGTTAAAGGCGGCTTCACAGTTGAAGTTAGCAACATCCGTGCTTTCTTACCAGGTTCTTTAGTAGATGTACGTCCTGTACGTGACACTGCTCACCTTGAAGGCAAAGATTTAGAATTTAAAGTTATTAAGCTTGATCAAAAGCGTAATAACGTTGTTGTATCTCGTCGTGCTGTTATCGAATCAGAAAGCAGTGTTGAACGTGATGCATTACTTGAGTCTTTACAAGAAGGCCAAGAAGTTAAAGGTATCGTTAAGAACCTTACTGACTACGGTGCGTTCGTTGACCTTGGCGGCATCGATGGTCTACTACACATTACCGATATGGCTTGGAAACGTGTTAAGCACCCAAGTGAAATCGTTAATGTTGGTGACGAAATCCCAGTTAAAGTTCTTAAGTTCGACCGTGAGCGTACTCGTGTATCTCTAGGTATGAAGCAGTTAGGCGAAGATCCATGGGCAGCTATTGCTAACCGTTACCCAGAAGGTTCTAAACTTTCTGGTCGCGTAACTAACTTAACTGACTACGGTTGTTTCGTTGAAATCCAAGAAGGCGTTGAAGGTTTAGTTCACGTTTCTGAAATGGATTGGACTAACAAAAATATCCACCCATCTAAAGTTGTTAACTTAGGTGACGAAGTGGAAGTTATGGTTCTAGAAATTGACGAAGAACGTCGTCGTATTTCTCTAGGTCTTAAACAATGTATCCCGAACCCATGGGAAGAGTTCGCTAAGAACTTCAACAAGGGTGACAAAGTTTCTGGTAAGATCAAGTCAATCACTGACTTTGGTATCTTCATCGGTCTTGAAGGTGGTATTGACGGTCTTGTTCACTTATCTGACATTTCTTGGAATGGCGGTGAAGAGACAGTTAGCGCATACAAGAAAGGTGATGAAATTTCAGCTGTTGTATTACAAGTTGACCCAGAGCGCGAGCGTATTTCTTTAGGCGTTAAGCAAACCGAAGACGATCCGTTCAACATGTATTTAGCTGACAACAAAAAAGGTACTATCGTAACTGGTACTGTAATCGACGTTGATGCTAAAGGTGCTAAAATTGATTTAGCTGAAGGTGTTGAAGGTTACTTGCGTGTTGCTGATATCTCAGCTGATCGTATTGAAGATGCAACTACTGAGCTGAAAGCTGGTGATAGCGTTGAAGCTAAGTTTGTTGGTGTTGATCGTAAGAATCGCACTATCAGCTTATCAATCAAAGCGAAAGATCAAGCGGAAGAGCGTACTGCAATGGATAACTTAAACAAAGTAGAAGATACTGGTTTAAGTGCGATGGCAGAAGCCTTCAAAAACGCTAAAAACTAGAAACAAGTTAATTTTTTAAATTAATTTTACTAGTTTTAACCGTAAAAATAAAAAAGCCGCTACCTTTAGCGGCTTTTTTGTATCAAAATTATAGAGTTACGCCTTTACTAGTTATTACTCAATAGTCTACACTATGATCCATAAGTAATTTTACAGTCGAAAAAACACCAATTTCAAATGGAGGTCAAATGACCAAGTCAGAACTCATAGAAAAATTAATTGATAAACTCGATCATTTGTCAGCAAAAGATGTTGAAAATGCGATCAAAGAAATTTTAGAAATGATGGCCGATACCCTTGAAAAAGGTGAGCGCATTGAAATTCGTGGCTTTGGCAGTTTTTCACTGCATTACCGTGCACCACGTGTTGGCCGTAACCCGAAAACCGGAGAGTCGGTTGATTTAACCGGTAAATATGTACCGCATTTTAAACCAGGTAAAGAGTTACGTGAAAGAGTAAACCTTTCGTTAGCGTAAAAACATATCTGGGGTCAGAGTCAATTTCATTATTAAAATGTGAAATTGACTCTGACCCCATTTTTTTGCTGAAATTGCAATCATTTAGCAATATACTAAGAAGCATTACGCCGCCAATCAGAGAATCATCCCTTGAAATTATACTTATCTGTTTTAGTCCTCTTTGTATTTTTGGCTATAGCCTTTATTTTTGGTAGCCAAAATGAACAGATAATTGAACTCAATTACATCATTGCCCGCAGCAATATCAGTGTCGCCATGGCGGTAAGTATTTTTACCTTTATCGGCTTTATTATTGGTATGTTTACCATGTTTAGCTTTATGGTAGGTCGCCGCATTAAACGTTTTAAAAACAAGTCCTCGAAACTGCAAGCTGCAGCCATAAGTAAATAACCTAGATGTTTGAGTTACTCTTTCTCTTACTGCCCGTAGCCGTTGGCTATGGCTGGTTTATGGGACGAAACAGTATTAAACAAAAAGATCAAAATGAGAAAAGTTCGCTGTCGATCAAATATTCCACCGGGTTAAATTATTTATTGTCTAATCAGCAAGATAAAGCGATGGAGTATTTATTAGAAGCGTTAACGGTGGAAGATGACACCGTTGAGGCACATTTTGCCATGGCTAACCTATTTCGCCGTAAAGGCGAGCTGGACAGGGCGCTTAAAGTCCATGAACACCTGGTTAGGCAACCAATGTTGTCAGATAAAGAAAAGCAACAAGCGCTGTTTGAACTGGGTCGAGACTTTTACAGTGCCGGTTTATATGACCGCGCCGAAACCCTGTTTCATAAGTTATTAAAATCGAAAACGTATAGTATTAAATCGCTAACTTACTTAATGCAAATTTACCAATCAACCAAAGATTGGCACCGCGGCATCGATTTAGAAAAATCAGTATTAAAATCAAAAGATAAGAAACTTAAACACGTTTTAGCAAACTTTTATTGTGAGTTGGCCAATATTGCCATTAAGGACAACGAATACATTAAAGAGTTGGAATTATTGCAAACAGCGTTAGAGCTTGATCCTAAATCGAGCCGGGCAAATTATTTAATGGCACAAGTTTTTGAAAACAGTGAGCAATATAATGATGCTTGCCGTTGTTACAGGGAAATTTTTTATCAAGATCAGGAGTTTTTTCCTGACGTTATTGATAAAATGCAAAACTGCTATCAGCGCAGTGATATTGGTGATGAATTTTACCCTTTCATTAAGCAGGTTTTTGATAAAACCGGTAGCACCAGCGCCTTGATAAAGTATTTAGAATTTATTGAGCAAACTCAATCGAAACAAAAAGCAGAAGAGTATATCTTGTCTGCACTAAACCGCCGGCCAACCATTCGTGGTTTTAAGCATTTTGTTAAGATGCAACTTAATGAAAACTTAGACGATAAAACACATCAAAGTTTGGATGTGATCAAAGAATTGGTGGCCGCCTATTTAAATATCAGACCACGATATACTTGTAAAAATTGTGGTTTTAACAGTTCGGTACATTATTGGTCTTGCCCATCTTGCCATGATTGGGAGCAATTAAAACCAGTAAGAGGCCTTGAAGGAGAATAAAAGTATGTCTGATGCCAAAGTTGTTGTGGCGCTAGATTTTGCACAACAAAACGATGCACTTGCCTTTGTTGATAAAATTCAACCAAGTGACGCGAAATTAAAAGTCGGCAAAGAAATGTTTACTCATTTCGGCCCACAGTTTGTGACTGGCTTAGTGGATCGTGGGTTTGATGTGTTTTTAGATTTAAAGTTTCACGATATTCCAAATACCGTGGCCAAAGCCGTTTCTGCAGCAGCCGATTTAGGCGTATGGATGGTAAACGTACATGCTAGTGGCGGTTCGAAAATGATGAGCCAGGCAAAACTGGCTCTGGATGCCTACGGTAAAGATGCGCCTTTATTAATTGCTGTGACCGTATTAACCAGTATGTCGGCAAATGACTTAATTGAACTGGGAATAAATGCGACGCCTGAGCAGCATGTGTTAAATTTGGCTAGATTAACTCAGCAAGCAGGTCTTGACGGGGTAGTGTGCTCAGCTCAAGAGGCCGAAATGCTAAAAACAAACTTAGGACAAGAGTTTAAGTTAGTAACGCCGGGTATTCGTCCTGTAGGCGCTGCTGTTGATGATCAAAAGCGCATTATGACACCCCCGCAAGCCATTGAATTAGGCGTTGATTATTTAGTCATCGGGCGGCCAATTACCAAAGCTTCTGACCCACATCAGGTCTTGCAGGATATTAATAAATCAATCCTTGGCTAATTTAGCCACTGCTAAATTTACGCCCTTGCTTTTGACAAAGCAGGGGCGTTTTTTATGCTGCGGGAACGGGGAACGGGGAACGGGGAACGGGGAACGGGTAATCTATCTTGGGTAATAGGCCATTGGTTAAGGAAATATATTGGGTTTACTTTGGCCCCTTTTATATTTTTTGACAAACTAAAACTCTGTTCTAAGCTAAGTAGTAACCACAGGGCGTGGTGATACCAAAAGGTATTTTACAAATTACATTCAACTATTAGGTAAAGGAACTACTTATGAAAATTTTACAAATCTCACTATTGGCTTTCGCCTTAGCTTTAATCCCGACTTTAACTACCGCTTACGCAAATGAAAGTGCTGCTGAAAATAAGCAAAGTGTTGCAATGCGGGTGAATTTAAATAAAGCATCAGCTGAACAACTCAGTACCATTAAAGGCATAGGCATGAAAAGAGCCGCCGCCATTATTGAATATCGTGAAAGTTATGGCCCCTTTAAATCAGTAGCTGAATTAACCAACGTGAAAGGTATTGGTGAGAAGTTTTTAGCGAAGAACAGAGAATATTTGACGTTTTAAGGCTACTGGCTACGAGCTATGAGAGCTACGGATAACTAGCTATTGTGCACCGTCATCCTTGAGGAGCATAAGCGACATCAGGAACCTCCTTAATTCACAATGAGCATGTAAACAAAGCACACTTTGAAGCAAGGAGGTTCCGGCCTCGGTAACTGCTCCATGCGTTACCCTATCTTCTGCGTCCATGCAGTCGTTCGCCGGGATGACGGAGTATTTTTTCTAAATAATTTGAAGTGTAAAAACCTAAACCGTTAACTTATTTCAGGACGGGACACCCAGTACAAAAAAAGCCAGTCAATTGACTGGCTTTTCATTATGCAATTATCGAAGGGCTTAAGGTTTCGTTGGACCTGCTGCGCTGCTACTTGTTGCAAAGCCTCTTGCTGCTGACTGATTCGAGCGAGCGACTGCTGTTCTCTGTTCAGTGGTTAGAGCTTCTGTAGGTATTGCTTGAGTGCTAACTTCTGCGGCTGCTGGTTTTGTCATTGGCGCATTTGCTTTGCCCTTAAATGACTGAGTTTTCACTGGCTTGGCTTTTGCCTTCTTAGTTTTCGCTGCTTCAGCGACAACTGCTTCAGCGACAACTGCTTCAGCGACAACTGCTTCTGCGGCAACTGCTTCAGCGACAACTGCTTCAGCGATAACTGCTTCGGTTACAACTGCTTCAGCGGCAACTGCTTCAGCGGCAACTGCTTCAGTGACAACTTCTTCAGTGACAACGGCTTCAGTGACAACGGCTTCAGTGACAACTGCTTCAGCGACAACTTCTTCAGCGGCAACTGCTTCAGTTACAACTTCTTCAGCGGCAACTTCTTCAGCTAAAGGTAAGTTTTGTTGTTGCTCAGAAGTTACTGATACTTCAGCTTCTTCAACGGTTTCTTGTTCTGCAACAGGCTTTTCTTCGAAATCTGCTGGAGTATCAAGGTCAAGAGTTGCTTGCACTTCATCGGAAGCACTAGGGTATCTGGCCGTAACCGGATCTTCTGTTGCTCTTTCTTCAACTACTGCATTTTCAATTTCTGCCGTTTCAAGCTTTTCTTTACGACGACGTTGGCCATGAGAACGTAAGTGTCGTGGTGAGCGACGATTTCTTACGCGTGGTTCTTTGTCATCTGACTCAGACGCTGCTGGAGCATCGCTTGTTACTGCTACAACACTTTGCTCTTTAACTTCAGCAGTTGCTTTGTCGTTTGTTTGAACTGTCTCGGCAGCAATTTGAACTTGCTCCGTCACTTGCTCTTGCTCTTGTACACGAATTTTTTTACGAGTATTTCTACGTTGACGACGCTCTGCAACTTTCTCTTCTTTCGGCTTGTCAGCTACAGGCTTATCCTGTTTTTGCTGAACCGGCTTCCTCGGTTGACGTTTTTGTTGTTTTTGAACTCTTTCGCTTTGACCGCTGGCATCTTTATTTTGCTGGCTGCGATCTTCACTTTGGTCTTGGCTGCGACTTTGACTTCTGTCTTGACCTTGACCTTTACCGCGACGCTGCTGGCTACGAGGCTTACGATTGCCACGACGATCATTTCTGTCGTTGTAGTTTCTCTTAGTCGCTGGTTCTGCTTTTTTCTCAGGAGCTTTTTCTTCAGCAGCAAAAATTGACTTAAAGAAAGCAACGATACCGGCAATTAACCCCGGTGAAGTTTCAGCTTGTTGTGGTGTTTTGGCAACAACAGCCTCCTTGACTTGTGGTTTTTCAGGTGCTGGTGTTGGTGAAGTCATGCCTTGTAAAACCGGTTCGTCACGTTTTGCCACTTCTTTTTGGAACTTAGGCATTACCGCTTCTTCAGCAGCCGTTTCGTTAAGCTTCATTTCATAACTGGCTTCGGCGATAGTTTCATCATCACGAACACGAACTACTTCATATTGAGGAGTGTCCATGTCTTGGTTTGCCAAAATTAACACTTTAACATTATGACTTTTTTCTATATGACCAACGGCGTTACGTTTTTCATTCAGCAAGTAAGTTGCTACAGGTACTGGAACTTGCGCGTGCACCTGTGAGGTTTTATCTTTAATGGCTTCTTCTTCCATTAAACGCAAAATTGATAACGCTAATGACTCAACACCACGTACATTACCGGTACCGCTACAACGAGGACATACTCCCTGGCTGGTTTCACCAATTGATGGACGCAAACGTTGACGAGACATTTCCAATAAACCAAACTTTGAAATACGACTTAATTGAATACGGGCTCTGTCTGGGCGAACGGCTTCGCGCATGCGGTTTTCAACTTCACGCTGATGACGGACCGGGGTCATATCGATGTAATCGATAACCACTAAACCACCTAAATCGCGTAAGCGTAATTGACGGGCAATTTCTTCAGCGGCTTCTAAGTTGGTATTAAACGCCGTTTCTTCAATATCACTGCCTTTGGTTGCGCGGGCAGAGTTGATATCGATTGACGTTAGCGCTTCAGTAGGGTCTATAACAATAGAGCCACCAGAAGGTAAACGAACTTCACGTTGGAACGCGGTTTCTATTTGTGACTCAATTTGATAATGAGTAAATAACGGTACATCACCTTTATAAAGTTTTACTTTACTGAGAAAATCCGGTCGTACCAATTGAATGTGTTGCTTAACACTATCAAAAATCTTTGGTCTGTCGATAACGATTTCGCCAATATCACGACGCAAATAATCGCGAATAGCACGCAAAATAACGTTAGACTCTTGGTGAATTAAAAACGGCGCCGGGCGTGAAGCTGCAGCTTCTGAAATTGCGGCCCAATGCTGTAGTAATACGTTTAAATCCCATGCTAATTCATCATACGCTTTGCCAACACCAGCAGTACGTACAATTAGTCCCATGCCTTTTGGCAAGTCTAATTTGCTTAATGATTCTTTTAGTTCGGTACGTTCATCACCTTCAATGCGACGAGAGATCCCACCGGCGCGAGGGTTATTTGGCATTAATACTAAATAACTACCAGCAAGTGAGATAAAGGTAGTAAGGGCGGCACCTTTTTGGCCTCGCTCTTCTTTATCAATTTGAACAGTAACTTCCTGGCCTTCCCTTAACACCTCTTTGATGTTAGGACGACCTTGGAAGCTGTATCCTTTCGGGAAATAGTTGCGTGAAATTTCTTTCATTGGTAAGAAACCATGGCGATCGGCACCATAGTCAACAAACGCAGCTTCTAAAGATGGTTCTACGCGGGTAATCGTACCTTTATAGATGTTTGATTTTTTTTGTTCGTGGCCTGGGCTTTCGATGTCTAAATCGTAAAGGGTTTGGCCGTCAACTAGTGCTACGCGGAACTCTTCCGACTGGGTAGCATTGATTAACATACGTTTCATATTATTGCGACTCTGTATGTAATAAGTCACAACACACTATTGAGTGTTAAAGTTGCCAACGAGGTTAAAACACCTGGGTTGACAGGGTAACAGAGGGTTGCCAGCCTCACGGATGTCAACTCCCTAATAAAATCGGGACTGTTAGTATCTTTTGGTTATCTGCAAATGGTTACAAGCTTTGCTAATTAAACTGATCAAATTGAACAGTGGTTGGCTCATAACGTTAGTTAACTTTTACACTCAGCATTATGCCGTGCTTACTTTAAATAGTTTATTGCTCTTTATTTGCTGGATTTGTTGTTTATGCTTCAAACATGGGCAAGTTACGTACGCCGGTGTAAGCAATAGGCAATGCAGTCAATATATCGGGCGAGTAGCAATTTTCGTTTACCGGTTTGTCAGACCATTTTGGGTAAAGTTAAACGCTCAACACTAAAAACAACGTACATTGAAGTTGCCGCAACAAACCTCTTACGATTCACTAAGAGCTTCGTTTTTTACTTTAAATTAATCTACGGGTATCGAATTAAATTTGTTTATCGTTTACGCTTCGATTTAAGTAAGTTTGTTATGAATTTTCAATTTCGATAACTCAAGCATTATCCCACTAATTAATGGCATAAGGCAATAAAATTACTGCTTTTTTACGGTTTAATATCAGCAAATTTCTAAAAAACTGTGCTAAACTCGCCGCCATGAAAGAACATATTGCCAATAAACCACAATCAGCTGATAAATCTGCTGCTGAAAGTGAAGACAGACCGAAAGTCAGATTCATCACCATTGATGAAAATTCTCAAGATCAGCGGATTGATAACTTTTTATTGAAAACCTTAAAAGGTGTGCCCAAAAGCATGATTTACCGCCTAATTCGTAAGGGCGAAATCAGGGTAAATAAAAAGCGTATTAAGGCTGAGTATAAGTTACAACTTGAAGATCTGGTACGCATTGCACCGGTGCGCGTGTCAGAAGAAGCGGCCCCCGTTTCCACGCAGCTGAAAAAAGTCGCGGAGCTGGAAAAACAGATTATTTTTGAAGACGATTGTTTAATTGTGATCAACAAGCCAACCGGTATGGCCGTACACGGCGGCAGTGGCTTAAGCTTTGGTTTGATTGAAGCGTTGCGAGCATTACGACCGAAAGCAAAAATGTTGGAACTTGTGCATCGCCTTGACCGTGATACTTCTGGTTGTTTAGTGGTGGCAAAAAAACGCTCCACATTACGTTCGTTGCACGAACAACTGCGCCATAAGAACGTACAAAAATTTTACCATGCCTTGGTAAAAGGCCATTGGACTGCAAAAATGACCCGTTGTACCGAGGGCTTGCGTAAAAATGAACTGAAATCAGGCGAGCGGGTTGTGGTTGTCGATAATGTGAATGGTAAAGAGTCGGAAACCCGTTTTCGAGTATTAAAACATTACGAAGGGTGTTCTCTGGTAAGAGCGTTTCCGGTTACCGGACGTACTCATCAAATTCGTGTTCATTGCCAAGTATCCGGCCACCCAATTGCCTGTGATGCCAAATATGGCGCTGATGATTTTACTGCGACGATGAATAAACAAGGCTTGAAGCGCTTATTCTTACACGCTGCAAGTATTGAATTTACTCACCCTAAAACCGATGAAAGAGTTAAGTTTGAAGCGCCTTATGATAACGCCTTAACCGCTATCTTGAAAAAACAAACCTATAAAACCTATTAATTTACGAACGGCAAAAATTGCCACAAAATAAGCTAAGTATTGGCCAGTTAGCATAATGCTAATTTTGGGCCAAAAATCGATTTCTTCACTAAAGAAGTTGGCTGCGACTATCCCGGGACCTGCTAAAAACTCATAACCCGGGATAGTGCTGTGCAGTAACCAATAACTAATACTGATAGCACTAAAGCCAATTACGACACCTGATACCGCCCATAAAGCACTAAATTTTATATCTGACATTACTCACCATTTTCTAATACCGTTTTATCAAGAGTCATTTTGTCGTTGTATCGGCGCCCTAAAAATTGAATCTTCACTATACATTAAGTTTGAATACGTATGTAAACCACTATCGTTTTTCGTAGGCTTGTCAGATAATAATCGACATAATCTTTCTCATTATATTGATAATGACATTGTGTAACAAATCAGGATTTAATATCATTGATTGTGCTAAAAATAAACATCTTCGTCGTATTGTTTTAATGGGGGGAACACAGGAACCCAACTTGTTAGCTAGGCAGTTCTATAGTAAGTTTGGTTTTCAAGAATATGATCGCTTTTACATGGAGTACAATGACTTAAACAATATAGATATGATGCTCACTTTAAACGAGTAGGTAAAAATCGTTGTGCTAAGGTCATGACACACCTTAGTTAGACAGTATGTGTTGTATCTCTGCACGGACTTTCTCCATTAGGAAAAAATAATAATTTAAAAAGGACTATTTATGCGTACTTTAATGCTGTTCACCATGTTATTGGTGATGCCTCTTTATCTATTTGCTCAACGACAACAAGTTCCTGTGGAAGCTTATGGAAAATTACCGAATAAAAGTATGATGGTGATTTCGCCAAATGCCGAGCGGATGGCCTACCGTGACACCTCGAATAATAGAGATTTGATGATAATTATTGACTTAAAAAGTGGCTCACTGCTGGCTGCGGTTGATGTGTCATCAGTGAAACCGGACAATGTCTATTTTATTGATGATGAGCGACTGGTTTTTGTGGCTTCAAAAAATAAACATATCTGGGGTTATCGTGGTCGACACGATATAAGTGCTGCATTTGCTTATAACTTAACCACGAAAAAAATACACCAACTTTTGATCCAGGGCTATGGCATCTATGACGGACAATCGCAGTTAGGGAATATTGTTGGAATTTCTGCTGATAAGAAATTCGCCTATATGCCGGCTTATAAAAACCTTGGTTCATACAACTTGTACAAAGTTAGCTTGGATAAAAAAAGAAAACCCAGAATTTATCGCAAAGGCACCTCGGACACCAGAAACTTTTTTTTAGATGGGAATGGTGAAGTTATTGCCCGTGAACGATATAACGACAATGACGATTTGCACCGTATTGAGGCGCTGATTGATGATGACTGGCATGAAATATTCCGCCAAAAAACACCTTATCGAACGAAGGGATTCAGGGGCCTAACACCGGATCGAAAAAGTTTAGTGATGATCTCTCAAGACAAAGATCATGGTCGTTGGGCTTATTACACCATGTCTCTGAGTGATGGTACTATTTCCGAGCCAATCTTTAGCCACGAAGATAAAGACGTTGAATATGTATTGACTGATGTACAACAAGTTGTACATGGTGTGCGATATTCTGGGTTTACGCCAACGTATGATTTTTTTGATAAAAAATTAAATGCTCGCATGCGTGGCCTTAAGAAAGCCTTGCCCAACAATACTTTTACAATCTCAGACTATACGCCTGACTGGAACAGTATGGTGTTTTATATGGATGGTGAACTGAGCTCGGGTGATTATGTATTATATCAACATGGTACGCTAGGCATGTTAGCGTCAGCACGACCAGATATCCCCGGGCAAGCGGTACATCCGATAACAGAGTATAGTTTTAAAGCTCGAGATGGGTTAACCATACCTACACTCATTACCACACCTGTTGGTCAAACGGCGAAGAACCTTCCGGCAATTATGCTTCCTCATGGTGGCCCCGAATTATACGATAAACTTGGCTTTGACTGGCTGACTCAGTACTTTGCCAGCCAGGGATACTTAGTGATCCAGCCGCAATTTCGAGGTTCTAGCGGCTTTGGCCCTAAACACCTATTCAAGGGACGCGGAGAATGGGGTCGTAAAATGCAAGACGATTTGACCGATGCGGTTAACCATTTAGCTGAAAAAGGCATGATAGATAAAAAACGAGTATGCATTGTTGGCGCCAGTTATGGTGGTTACGCAGCATTAGCAGGCGCAACCTTTACGCCAGATTTATATCAGTGTGCGGTATCCATTAACGGCATCTCTGACGTAGAGCAAATGCTAGATTCTGAAATACTGGATTATGGCAGTGATAGCTCTGCGGTTTCTTACTGGCAAGATGTAATTGCTAAAGGCGAAGTAAATGAAGAGCATTTGGAACAAATCTCACCGATTAATTATGTGAAAAACGTAAAGGCCCCGATCCTGTTAATCCATGGCGAACGAGACGAAAGCGTGGCATTTGAACAATCAGAAGATATGTTTGATGAATTGGAAGATGCCGATAAAGATGTCACCTTTATTGAGTTAGAAGATGGCGATCATCACCTGAGCCAGGCTAAAAATCGAATGAAAGCGCTAAAGGCCATTGATAAGTTTATTAAAGAGTTTATTTGAGGCAAAGCGCCAATAAATCAGGCAACTTATTTATAGTTGGTTTGGCTATTATTGCTATATTTATAGTATTTGCCATTTTCTCATAGTATTTTGAAAATGGCATAGTTTTGACGTAACCGTTTGATATTGTTAATGTCTGTAATGAGCGAGTTGCAGCCACACAAAATTAGTAAAAGAGCGCCGTCATCCCACCGTGCTTTTGGGTGGGATCTCCTGACGCAAACTGTGACTAAAACAGAATTAAAGTAGCTCCTGATACAAGTCCTTCCATTCTGGATTTGTCTTTTTAATAAGCCTTTCTTTCCAGCTTCTTTGCCACTTCTTTAACCGTTTCGCCCTGTAAATTGCGCTATTCATATCATAATAAAGTTCAAAATAAACCAGCTTGTGTAGGTTGTACCTTTAACTAAACCCTTTATCAATTTTTTGTTTATGTTGGTAGATTCGTTGAACCAAGTTGCTTGTTACGCCTACGTAAATAACAGTGTTTGCAAAGTTTGAGATGATATATATGGCTGGTTGTTTCATGATCGAAGTCCTTTTCAATACTTGAAACTAAAGTGTAGATGAAAAAGAGTATGTTGTTTTAGAGATGCGTCTTTATAACCACATCTATACTGGAGGAGGTCCCACCCAAAAGCATGGTGGGATGACGGAGTACATTTTCTAATATCGTATAGCTGCTCCTGGCACTTTGACCGGACCAATTGAAGATTCTGAAACAAGTTCAGGAAGTCGATTTTTTCTATCCTCAGCACGCTTAATGAGGTCCCGTTTTTCAACGGGATGACGGTGAATTTGTTCTAATCTTGTATAGCTGTTTTAGACACTTTTTTGCCTGTCATGATTGAGTCCAGCATTAGATTTTTTCTATACTCAATGCGTATCAGGAGAACTCGATTTTCATCGGAAAGCTGGTAATTGGGGCCTTGCTAACATGCGTTATGCATTACTAGCTATATTTCAGACTTTGCTCGGTTGATGCTCTGCTATTGATGATTTAACACATCAACGCCTTCATTTTTCAGTAATTGGTGCAAACGAATTAACGGTAAGCCAATTAGAGTATTTGGATCGTCCCCTTTTAGGCTTTCAAATAAACAAATGCCTAATCCTTCACTTTTAAAGCTACCAGCACAATTGTAGGGTTGTTCTGCGTTAAGGTAGTTGCTAATTTCACCTAAGCTTAATTCACGAAAACTGACATAAAACGGTTCCACAACTATCTGACTATTTTTACTCTTTGCATTATATAAGCACAAGCCCGTTAAAAAGGTGACAGTTTTACCGCTGAAAGATGTGAGTTGTTTTACTGCATTTTCAAAGTTATGCGGTTTGCCCAAAATGTTACCGTCACAAACGGCAACTTGATCAGAGCCAATAATTAAACCGTCAGGAAATTCATCGCTGACTTTTATCGCTTTTTGCTCAGCCAGGCGGGCAACAAGGTGTTCAGGTGTTTCGTTTACTAATGCCGTTTCATCGATGTTGGGTTTGGCACAATCGAAAGGCACATTAAACTTTTCTAATAAGGCTTTACGAAAGGGGGAGGTAGAGCCAAGAACGAGCTGTGTCATGAGGAATATACTCTTAAAGTTGCTGAATGCATGGTGATTGATCTCGATTAATTGCGGCTAGTTTACCTAAAAATGAAGTGATATTGCAAAGATAAGCATAGTGACGTTACAATTTTAAGCGACACTCTGGTATTATTCTGGTTACTAAACAGTTAATGAACTAAAATTGTTCACAATTAATGCGGTTGTGTTAAAATTTATCACAAATTAGGCAATTGCATTGAATTAGGTGATTTTTCTTTTGACAGAACCGCCTTCACCCTTTAATATGCGCGCCTTATGAAAGATCTTAAGCTTCCAATAACCATAGAACCGAAAAAAAGTGCTCAGCGTCATCTTGAGTGCGACGGCTACTTTGCGCTATCTGGATTAGAAAGATTGCTTGCAGTGTCTGAAAAGGCTGGCGAGCAAGTTAATGTTAAAGTAAACTTCGGTATTGATGCAGAAAAACTGGTATTTATCAGTGGCAAGGCATCAACCAAGATTAATTTGACATGCCAGCGTTGTAATGAACCATTTGAACAAGAATTAAAAGTAAGTTTTATTTTTAGTCCTGTTAAAGACGAAGAAAGTGCTGAGCACTTACCTTCCCATTATGACGCTGTAGTAGTAGATGAAAATGGTGAAGTAAATTTACGCGAATTAGTAGAAGATGAGTTAATGCTTACTCTTCCACTAATACCGAAACATGACCTGAAAGATTGTTCAGCGAAAGCTGATACGTCTTGGGGCAAGTTACCGGATACGCTTGAGAAACCGAATCCATTTGATGTTTTAAAAAACCTCAAGTAACTTTAGAATTTAGGAGTAGGGTAATGGCCGTACAAAAGAGTAAGAAATCTCGTTCAAGACGTGGCATGCGTCGTTCACACGATGCGATAACAACAGAAAACTTATCAGTTGATCCAGTTTCTGGTGAAACTCACCGTCGTCACCACGTAACTGCCGATGGCTTTTACAAAGGTGTTAAAGTTATCGCTACATAAGTGAACTAACTTTGCAAAGTCTAACGGTCGCGTTAGATGTTATGGGGGGCGATTCTGGCCCCTCAGTAACAATCCCCTCAGCAATAATGGCAATAGAACATTTGCCAACACTTAAACTTACCCTCTGCGGTGATCAAAGTGTGATCCAAACACACCTTAAACAACTTAATTATCTTGATCATCCGCGTATTTCAATCGTGCATTCGACTGAACAAATTGCCATGGATGAAAAACCCAGTGTTGCTCTGCGAACAAAAAAAGACTCGTCGATGCGTCGTGCTTTAGATTTGGTGAAGCAGGGTAAAGCCGACGCTTGTGTTAGCGCGGGCAATACCGGAGCCTTACTGGCCATAGCTCATTATGTCTTAAAGATGCTTCCTGGAGTAGAACGCCCAGCGTTAGTGTCACAGCTGCCGATCACCGACTCAACATCTCACGCATTTATGTTGGATTTGGGCGCAAACGTGTTTTGCGATTCAAATACTTTATTCCAATTTGCGATGATGGGCTCGGTAATGGCGGAAGAAGTTGATGCCATCGAATCGCCAAGAGTGGCATTGTTAAATATGGGCGCTGAAGATATTAAAGGCAGTGACCATATTAAACAGACGGCGGCGTTGTTAATGGCCAACCCTGACATTAATTATGTCGGCTTTATTGAAGGCAATGATATCTTTACCGGCAAAGCCGATGTGATTGTTTGTGATGGTTTTGTTGGTAATATTGCGCTGAAAACTTGTGAAGGTGTCGCTAAACTGGTGATGAGCAAGCTAATGAAAATCATTAACGAAAGTAAATTTACCCGTATTTTAGGGGTTTTACTCAATCCAACGCTAAAAAAGATTGTAAAACGACTGAACCCCGACCAGTATAACGGGGCAAGTTTGATAGGATTACGCGGTATTGTGGTGAAAAGTCACGGCAATGCGACAAGTTCAGCTTTTTATAACGCTATTTTAGAGGCTGTTAAAGAAGTTGAAAGACAAGTTCCTGAGAAAATTAAGAAAAAATTGGAACTCGGATTATTAAAAAGGTCTTAAATTGAATATGAATTCGAAAATTATTGGCACGGGCAGTTACTTCCCGGAGCAAGTAAGAACTAATGCAGATTTAGAAAAAATAGTAGACACTACCGATCAGTGGATCATTGATCGCACCGGCATAAAAGAGCGTCGAATTTCTGCAGAACATGAAAATGTTGGCTACATGGGCGCAAAGGCGGCGGAAAAAGCGTTAAAAATGGCCGGCTTGAAAAGAGAAGATATTGACATGATTGTCATGGGAACCACAAGTTCTCATGTAGATCTGCCAAGTGCTGCTTGCCATGTTCAGATGTATTTAAATGTACCTAATATCCCTGCATTTGACGTAGGCGCCGCATGTTCTGGTTTTATCTACAGCTTGAGTGTCGCCGATCAATTTATCAAGTCGGGTATGGCGAAACGGATATTAGTCATTGGCGCTGATACGCTTTCTCATATGTGTGATCCAACTGACCGCGCTACTTATATTCTTTTTGGTGATGCAGCAGGTGCTGTGATTATCGAAGCGAGTGAAGAACCAGGCATTATTTCCACTCATCTACACGCCGATGGTAATTATGGGGCGTTATTAGGGGCGGGTTCGCCAAAACGTGGTGATTTGCTTACGGAAGAAAAAGCCTACATTTACATGAAAGGCAGTGAAGTGTTCAAGTTTGCGGTAACTAAATTAAGTGAAATTGTTACCGAAACATTGGCACACAACAACATGGATAAATCAGAGATTGATTGGTTGGTTCCTCATCAAGCGAACCTGCGTATTATTGCCGCCGCAGCGAAAAAGTTAGGATTACCAATGGAGCAGGTAGTGGTCACTTTAGATAAGCATGGCAACACTTCTGCAGCAACAATCCCTACGGCATTAGATGAAGCGGTTCGAGATGGCCGCATTCAGCGTGGGCAAACAATTTTAATGGAAGCGTTCGGTAGTGGCTTTACCTGGGGTTCCGCTCTAGTTAAATTCTAGTTAAGTTTTAGTAAGTTTTAATTGGCAATTAAATAGTGTTAAACAATTAATAAGGTAAAGATAACAATGCAAAATAATTTAGCCTTTGTATTTCCAGGTCAGGGTTCGCAAGCGGTAGGCATGCTAGCTGATTTAGGCGATAATGAAGTCGTTAAAGCTACCTTTGCCAGTGCCTCAAAAGCATTAGGCTATGATATGTGGGATCTGATCCAAAACGATCCTGAAGCAAAATTAAACCAAACCAATTATACCCAACCGGCACTTTTAACAGCCAGTGTTGCTGTGTTTCGAGCTTGGCAAGCCGCCGGTGGCGCAACTCCCTCGGTATTAGCGGGTCATTCTTTGGGTGAATATTCGGCCCTGGTATGTGCCGGAGTGTTAAGCCTTGAAGATGGTGTTAAGCTGGTTGAAAAGCGTGGTCAATACATGCAGCAAGCGGTTCCCGCTGGTGTTGGCGCTATGTATGCCATTATCGGTTTAGCTAATGATGCTATTATCAGTGCTTGTGAGCAAGCCGCGGCTAGTGAAGTGGTGTCGGCAGTTAATTTCAATTCACCAGGACAAGTGGTGATTGCCGGCAATAAAGCTGCGGTTGAACGTGCTGCTGCCTTGTGTAAAGATGCTGGCGCTAAACGCGCACTACCATTGCCTGTTAGCGTGCCATCGCATTGTGCATTAATGCAACCTGCCGCGGATAAATTGGCTCGTGATTTAGCGGATATCGAATTTAATGCGCCACAAATCCCTGTGGTTAATAACGTAGATGTTGCTACGGTCAGTGATGCAGCTGCCATTAAAGATGCGCTAGTTCGTCAATTATATAGCCCGGTACGCTGGAGCGAGTCGGTTGAACATATGGCTAGCCTGGGTGCCGAACAATTAGTGGAAGCAGGTCCGGGTAAAGTATTAACTGGATTGACTAAACGTATAAATAAACAATTGAGCTGTGTTTCAGTAAACACTGCCGACACACTTAACAGCGCGATAGAAGGGTAAACAATGTCTTTATTTTCACTTGCAGGTAAAACTGCTTTAGTAACGGGTGCAAGCCGTGGTATTGGTAAAGCGATTGCAGAGCAACTGGTAAGCCAGGGTGCTACAGTCATTGGTACGGCAACATCAGAAAGCGGCGCTGATAATATCAGTGCTTATTTAGGTGATAACGGTAAAGGTTACGCGTTAAACGTTACCGATAATGATTCGATTGCTGCGCTTTTTCAGGCGATTAAAGCCGATTTTGGTGGTGTCGACATTTTAGTGAACAATGCTGGTATTACTCGTGACAACCTAATGATGCGAATGAAAGACGCAGAGTGGGATGACATTATCAACACTAACCTGAATTCATTATTTAAAATCAGTAAAGCGGTGATGCGCCCAATGATGAAACAACGTCATGGTCGTATTATCAATATTGGCTCTGTGGTTGGCTCTATGGGTAACGCTGGGCAGGTTAACTACGCAACATCAAAAGCCGGTTTATTAGGTTTTACCAAATCATTAGCCAAAGAAGTGGCATCGCGTGGCATTACCGTTAATGCCATTGCCCCAGGTTTTATTGATACCGATATGACCAAAGATTTAAGCGATGAGCAGAAACAGGCGATTTTCTCGCAAGTTCCAGCGAACCGTTTAGGTCGACCCGAAGAAATTGCGGCAACAGTGGCGTTTTTAGCCTCTGATGCTGCAGCCTACATTAACGGTGAAACGATTCACGTTAATGGTGGTATGTACATGGTTTAATAAACCTGCTGCGCAGCTTTATTAAATACATTTCCTTGCAAAATAGCAGGGGATGAGCCATAAATAGATATTTAGTTATCAGGTTCGACCAGAGCAGATTTTCATTTTAAAGCTTGCATGGTGCCCTGATGACGAATAAACTACCCGCAATTATTAAAATTGTTTAAATAGTAAAGGAAAAACAATGAGTACTATCGAAGAACGCGTAAGAAAAATCATCGTTGAACAACTAGGTGTTAAAGAAGAAGAAGCTAAAAACGAAGCATCTTTTGTTGATGACTTAGGTGCAGATTCTCTAGACACGGTTGAATTAGTAATGGCTCTTGAAGAAGAATTTGATACAGAAATTCCTGATGAAGAAGCTGAAAAAATTACTACTGTTCAAACAGCTATCGACTATGTTACAGCTCACGGCTAATAACGAACGATTCGAATAAGGCGGTTTAATTACCGCCTTTTTTGTTTTTATAATTTGAAAAATAAATGGCTATTTACCATTTCGGTCGATTGCTGTTAGTAAATAATTAATTTGCGGAGACATTATTTGTCATGCGACGAGTCGTAGTTACCGGTTTAGGTATGCTAAGCCCACTAGGAAATGATTCACTTTCAACCTGGGATGCATTGCTTGCCGGTAAAAGTGGTATTGGACCTATCGACCATCTAGATCTTACAAATTTTACCACGAAGTTTGCCGGTTTAGTCAAAGAGTTTGAGCCTGAAAATTTTGGCATTGCCAAAAAAGAAGCCCGTAAAATGGATTTGTTTATTCAATACGGAGTTGCCGCGGGTAACCAAGCCATAGCCGATTCTGGATTGGAAGTTACCGAGCAAAATTCTGGTCGTATTGGTGTTGCCATAGGCTCTGGTATTGGTGGCTTAACGTTAATTGAAGAAGGCTTTACCAAGACGTTAAAAACGAGTGTGCGAAAATTATCACCATTTTTCTGTCCTTCAACCATCTTAAATATGATTTCAGGTCATCTATCTATCATGCATGGTCTGAAAGGGCCGAATATCGCGATTGTGACGGCTTGTACTACTGGTGTTCATAATATCGGCCACGCTGCCCGAATGATAGCTTATGGCGATGCCGATGCTATGGTTGCCGGTGGTGCTGAAAAAGCGTCTACGGTGCTTGGTATGGGCGGCTTTATGTCAGCTCGTGCATTATCCACTCGCAATGATGCCCCACAACAAGCATCTCGTCCTTGGGATAAAGACCGCGATGGTTTTGTCTTGAGTGATGGTGCCGGCGTAGTAGTGCTTGAAGAATACGAACACGCAAAAGCTCGTGGTGCCAAAATTTATGCGGAATTAGCTGGCTTTGGTATGAGTGGCGATGCTCATCATATTACCTCGCCACCAACGAATGGTGAAGGTGGCGCAGCAGCAATGACTAATGCCATTAACGATGCTGGTATTAGCAGTGACAAAATTGGTTATATCAATGCTCACGGTACATCGACTCCGGCAGGGGATATTGCTGAAACCAATGGCGCTAAATCGGTATTTGGTGATCATGCTTATAAATTAATGATGGGTTCAACCAAGTCGATGACCGGACATATGTTAGGTGCGGCAGGTTCATCAGAAGCAATATTTACCATTTTAGCTTTGCAAAATCAGGAAGTACCGCCAACGATTAATCTGGATAATCCCGGCGATGGTTGTGATTTAGACTATATTGCCCACGAAGCACGCCAGGCCAAGCTAGAGTATGCGTTATGTAATTCTTTTGGCTTTGGTGGCACTAACGGTTCACTTTTATTTAAAAAAGTATAAGTTTTAACGCTTGCCAATAATGTTAAAAGCCTGAATACTAATACCAATCCCGACAATTTATTGCTCAATAAATTGTCGGGATTGGTATAATATAGTATTCAGGCTTTATTTTTTTAGGGGCGAGAAACGAGAAGTTAAAAACGAGAAATGAAAGGCAAGCGCGATTACCTTTTAGATCCAGTCGCTATTAGTTTATGTATCAATGTTAAATCAAAATCAAAATAATAATGAATCATTTATGCTTTATTGCTCAGTAAACTTTACCAAAACCAATCAAATAAATGTCACCGATCGCGGTCTCGCTTTTGGTGATGGCGTGTTTACTACCGGCAAGGTATTAAATGGCGCGTTAGAGTACATCAGTGAGCATATTAACCGTTTGCAAAGCAGTTGCCGTAAATTGACGATTACTGATGTTAACTGGCAAGATGTTGAAAAAGAAATAATATCTGCAAGCTCAAATTACGCTTTAGCAACGTTGAAAGTCATTATCACTTCCGGGCATAGTGGCAGGGGTTATTCTCGCATTGGCGCTACGGGTGCCAACGTCATTGTTTGTATTTCAGAGTTCCCGCGGCATTATAAAGCTTGGCAACAACAGGGGCTAACCTTAGGATTAAGTTCATTCAAACTGGGTTTAAATCCAGCGTTAGCCGGGGTTAAACATTTAAATCGTTTAGAGCAAGTGCTTATTCGCCAAGAGTTGGAGCAATGTAATGCAGACTTACCAAGGGTTGATGAGTTAGTGGTATGTGATATCAATGAAAATATCGTCGAATGTAATACCGCCAATATCTTTTGGCTGAAAGATATGGTGCTTTATACTCCTAACTTGCAACACTCTGGTGTCGCTGGGCTATGTCGGGCACGATTGTTATCGGCATTACCTGCGGTTAACATTGTCAGTAGCAAGGTGAGTGAATTAGCACAAGCCGATGCAATTTATCTGTGCAATTCACTGCTAGGAGTGGTGCCGGTGAAACAATTTATGGACAAAATTTTCAATGTTAAAGAGAGTAAAAAATTGCTAGGGAAGTTTCAATGAAGCGTTTATTGGTCATTATCATTCTCGCCATAATGTTCATTGGTATGGGCTTGGTCGCGTTCAGCGAAAACCAGATAGAACAACAGGTACCGATCAGTCAAAAAACCTTATACCGTGTCGATGTCGGTTCCTCCTTTAATAAAGTTTTAGTCGATTTAGAACAACGCGATTGGCTGGAAAATACATTTTGGCTAAAGCTATACGCTAAATTAAATCCACAGATAACCGATATTAAAGCCGGCACCTATCAAATTCCGGCAAATGTCTCGGTAAAACAACTTTTTTCTTTATTAGTTTCAGGCGTAGAACATCAATTTAGTATCACTTTTGTTGAGGGCTCAACCTTTAAAGAATTGTTAAACCTGCTTGCTGAAACCCAGCATATCCGTTTTACCTTAGCCGATATGAACCGTGACCAAATTTTAAACTTGCTAACCCAAGATTATCAACACCCGGAAGGATTGTTTTTTCCAGATACCTACAGTTTTACCGCCGGCAGTAAAGATATCGATATATTAAAGCAAGCGCATCAACGGATGTTGCAAGAGCTTGCCGAGAGCTGGCAAAATAAAGCCAAAGATTTACCCTATAACAGCGCATACGAAGCCTTGATCATGGCGTCAATGGTCGAAAAAGAAACCGCTCAAATTTATGAACAGCCATTGATAGCGGCGGTGTTTATTTCTCGCTTAGCGAAAAACATGCGTTTACAAACAGACCCTACCATTATTTATGGTTTAGGCGACAGGTACACTGGCGATATTACTTATGCCAATATCAGAGAAAAAACCGCGTATAATACTTATCGTATTCATGGTATGCCGCCAACGCCAATTTCCATGCCGGGAAAATCAGCCATTGAAGCCAGTTTACACCCGGCAAACAGCCAATATTTATATTTTGTCAGTAAAGGCAATGGTGAACACCATTTTTCAACCACACTAAAAGAGCATAATAGAGCCGTGGACAAATACATTAGAGGAAAGAATTAAGTCATGTCACAGAGTAAACCACAAGGAAAGTTTATCGTTGTTGAAGGAATAGAAGGTGCCGGAAAGTCATCGGCAATTAAGGTAATAGAAGAGTTTCTCGCGCAGCAACAGATAAACTTTGAAAAAACCCGAGAGCCGGGTGGTACGCCTCTTGCTGAAAAGCTCAGAACGTTGGTGAAAGAGCCTTGTGATGAAACCATTACCCCGGAATGTGAATTGTTACTGATGTATGCCAGCCGCTCACAATTATTGGCGAATAAAATACTACCGGCTCTGCAGTCGGGGAAATGGGTGATTGGCGATCGTCATGATTTATCTTCCCGTGCCTATCAAGGTGGTGGCAGAAGGTTTGATGATAAGGTGATAGACACTATCGCCAATATTACCTTAAATGGCTTTAAGCCAGACTTTACTTTATATTTAGATATTGAGCCGGAACTTGGCTTGTCACGGGCACAAGCACGTGGTGATTTAGACCGGATTGAACAAGAAAAAATTGAATTTTTCCATCGTGTACGCAATAAATATCTGCGGTTAGCCACTGCTGACGACAGTATTTTTATTGTAGATGCTAGCCAAGCGATGACTAAAGTTCATGATGATATTAAACAATTATTGAATAAGTACTGTGTAGGATCAGATCTTGGTTGCTAAATTACAACAAAAAAGCTGGTTAGGTGCGAATAAAACCGAGGTGCTCAGCAAAATTGAGCAAGGGTTATTACCGCATGCATTACTCTTGCTAGGTAGCCATCTAGCCGGACAAGAAGAATTAGGCTTATGGTTGTCTTCTTTATTACTTTGTCAGCAACAAGCGTTATCTGCAGAGGCATGTGGACATTGCAAGACTTGTCTACTCGTTAAGGCAAACACCCATCCTGATTTGCAAGTTATCGATAATGCTGAAAAAACCATAGGGGTGGATTTAGTACGACAAGCAGGCAGCTTTTTACAAAAAACCGCGCATATTGCTAAAAACAAAGTGGTGTTGGTGTTATCGGCTGAGAATATGACCGAAGCAGCGGCTAACGCCTTGCTAAAAACACTTGAAGAGCCAACCGATAATAGTTATTTATTGTTAGTATGTAATGAAGTGGAAATGTTATTGCCTACCATAATCAGCCGTTGTAACGTACTTCAGATAAAACCACCAACGGGCGATGAGCTAGCGGCACTGGTTGAAGACAAATCGTTAATAAATGAGTTTAGCAATATTACTGAGTTGGCCGAATTAACCGATGTCAATTGCCAGCAACAGCGCCAAGAAATCATTGAGCAGCTAAATCTGTTTTTACAAAGCTTTGATAATGGCACTGAACTAAGTCATTTGGTCAGTAGTAACTTCCATGGTTTAAGGTGGTTAACCAATGCGTTTCAGCAATTATTCCGTATTCAATCTGGATGGCAAGATGCCTTAGCTCAACATGAGATGAACACTTTAGCTAATCGCTATAGTAATGAA
Source organism: Thalassotalea sp. 42_200_T64 (assembly GCA_002162925.1). GTDB lineage: Bacteria > Pseudomonadota > Gammaproteobacteria > Enterobacterales > Alteromonadaceae > Thalassotalea_A. Next base: position 74,777 of record MABC01000030.1, read on the forward strand.
CAAATCTGGCAATGTTTAACATTAATCAATCAGGCAACGAAACAAATAAAGTTGTTAACTCAGGCGAATAAAAGTTTTACTATTGAAGCATTGTTAGTCGATATAGAACAACAACTGGTTCAATAGAATAGCAAATAATAATAATCAGGAAGCGATGATGCAAAAATTTGTCTTAAAATTTAATAATGATCGAGAGCTTTACATGGCCTACATGCCATTTTTAAAGCAAGGCGGGTTATTCATAAAAACCAAGGAGCAGTTTGAGCTGGGTGATAATATTTCTCTTGAAGTATTGATGCCGGGTGAAATCGAAGCCGCCAAACTTGACTCCGTGGTGTGCTGGATCACTCCGCATGGTGCGCAAAATGGTACAGAGCCTGGTGTCGGTGTGGCATTTGTTACCGATGAGAATCACATTCGTAACCAAATTGAATCTGCGCTGGGTCGAATGCTTAATTCTAAAGATCCAACGTATACTATGTAAGAGCAAGGGATTAGGTACGGGATACAAGGTACAGGTTACAGGCAGATTGCTGATAAAATAATTCATGCTGTGATAAACTTATACCACGTACATAAATAATGTAATTAGATGAAGAGTAAAGCGAATCGCTTTACTTTTTTTGTGCATGGACGTACTTATACCCGGCAGGCAGGACGCCTTTTGAGGGTGATTGTTCATGGAAGAACTATATGCAGAAATTCCATGGATGGAAAAATTTATGTTTTGTTGCAATTTCGGAGCCTCCTTTGTTTATAGATTCACACTGTCACCTTGACCGATTAGATCTTAGTGATTTTGATAATAACCTCGATAATGTGGTTAGCGCGGCCGCACAGGCAAACGTTACACAAATGCTCTGTGTTTCAGTTACCCTTAATGACTTTACCGCCATGGCCGAAAAAACGGCCAAATATCACAACGTACAACTGTCTTGTGGTGTACATCCATTAAATCAAGAAGACCGGGTCGATGAAGAGCGATTATTAGCCTTGGCCGATAATGAACGCGTGGTTGCTGTTGGCGAAACGGGTCTGGATTATTTTTATGCCCCTGAAACTCAAGAAGTACAGCGAGACGCATTTCGTAAACACATCAGAGTCGCGCGTAAACTGAATAAACCAATCATTATTCATACTCGTGATGCGCAAGAGGACACCTTAACTATCATGCGCGAAGAGGGGGCAGAACAAATCGGTGGAGTATTGCATTGCTTTACTGAAAGCTGGGAAATGGCCGAACAAGCGATTACTATGGGCTTTTATATCTCTTTTTCTGGTATCGTTACTTTTAAAAATGCCGCCGCTCTAAGACACGTTGCGCACCAAGTGCCTGATGACAAGTTTATGATTGAAACCGATTCGCCGTACCTTGCACCGGTACCGCATAGAGGCAAGCAAAACCAACCAGCCTTTGTTGTCGAAGTTGCTAAAATGCTTGCCGACGTACGTGGTCAAAGTGTGGAAGACATTGCCAGGTTGTCGACAGAAAACTATCTTCGCTTGTTTCTATCAACCAAGTAAAACTCACTATGGTCTAATTAAGCCTTAAAAGACTATATTTGGCACTCTTGTGTCATCGACAATGTAATCAAAAGCTCGCAGGCCGCTGCGAGCGATTTTCTGCCCTTTACCAAACTCTAAAAAGAGCGCCGTCATCCTGGGGGAGCCAAAGCGAGGTCCGGAACCTCCTGACGCATAATGTGCCTCTTAAAAATAAAAACATGTGCTATTTAAAGCATTGTTTAACGCTAATAGAGCAAAAAAAAGGCCTGAAGCAATCGCTTCAGGCTCAGGGGAATGGCTCAATAGGTTGAGCCTGCGCTAATAAATTCAAGGGAATAAATTTCTGCCAATTAACTCTAATTTGTGCAAGTTAACTCGAAGTAAATCACTGCTTGAGTTAATAATTGTAGTGTATCAACGGTTAAAATCCAGTCGATTTGTGAAATAAATAAAATTAAATTTTAACCGTTTAAAAACAGTGGGTTATAATGGTTTTTAGTTTGAGTATCCACAGGTGATGAATAGCTTTTGTACATCTTTCGCACAATTTATCAACAGGCCGGTGGTGGGGGACGAGTCAAAATATTTTGGCTTAAACGCAACTGTTAACCAAGTGGTTTTGTTATGTTATGGTAGCTAGAATAATAAAAATGTAGTTGTAATCAGTATGTTAAATATCATTTGGCTGTTCTTTTTTTTCATTGCCTTTATCGTCTCTCTTTACCAATGGCTAGTACTTGGCAATCATGTCATTTTTGAACAGTTGCTCACCAGTATTATCTCGATGTCGAAAGTGACGGTTGAAATTGCTATAGGGCTAATTGGCATCTTAAGTTTTTGGCTGGGAATGATGAAAATTGCACAAAGTGGTGGGGTGGTAGATAAAATTGCCCATGCCATTTCACCATTATTCTCAAGACTAATGCCAGAGGTACCAAAAGATCATCCGGCATTTGGTTCCATTACCATGAACTTATCGGCTAATTTTTTAGGCCTAGACAATGCCGCCACCCCTTTAGGCTTAAAAGCCATGGCCGATTTACAAAGCATTAACCCAAAAAAAGACACTGCCAGTAACGCCCAAATTTTATTCTTGGTTTTGAATACTTCCTCGGTAACCTTGTTCCCGATCAGTGTTTTTGTTTATCGGGCGCAACAAGGCGCTGCAGTGGCTACCGATGTGTTTATACCTATTTTATTGGCAACTTTTGCCTCAACACTGGCAGGTTTGGTGTCTGTGGCTTTGTTTCAACGGATAAAGCTATATAAAGGTGTCATTCTGTTGTATTTGAGTGCGGCAATGGCATTGATAGCAGCACTGGTTATTTATTTAGTGCAGCTAAGTGCCGCGCAATTGACCGAGCAGTCCTCATTAATGGGTAACTTTTTAATCATATCGGTACTTATCAGTTTTCTGGCTGTTGCCCACTTAAAAAAAGTGAATGTCTACGATCAATTTATTATTGGAGCGAAAGAAGGCTTTGATGTCAGTATTAAACTTATCCCTTATCTGTTAGCCATGCTGTGTGCCATTGGTGTTTTTAGAGCCAGCGGTGCATTAGAGATGATTGTCGACAGTATTCGCCATTTAGTGGTGTTATTAGGTGGGGATACTCGCTTTGTTGACGCGTTGCCCACCGCTTTTATGAAACCACTAAGTGGTTCAGGCGCTCGGGCGATGATGATTGAAACGATGAATGTCCATGGTGCCGATTCTTTTGCCGGGAGATTGGCTTCGATCATGCAGGGCTCAACCGAAACTACTTTCTACGTGCTGGCAGTATATTTTGGCAGTGTAGGTATTCGTTATTCTCGACATGCCATCACTTGTGGCCTGATCGCCGATGTCAGTGGCATTTGTGCGGGTATTGGCGTTTGTTATTGGTTTTTCGGCTAATAGATCTGCTGCGCATTTCTATATTAGCCACTTCGTGGCGTTGTTTCTTTCTTTCGATATGAAGGTATAACAAGGTGACATAGCTTTTGATCTAGGCATTCATAACATCTTCGCCAATTTCTGCTTGATAATTGCTCCTGCATTATTCTACCTACGTACGTCCTGTACTAGTGCATTATTTTAGCTACCTACGTACGTTCTGTACTAGTACATTATTCTCGGTACCTGTACCTTACAGTGTTCTACCTCCAACATCCATATCGCCGAAATACTCGGCGTTTTTACCGAAATTTAAATCACGGTATTAGATTTATTAGGTGACCATTCGCCGCTGATTGTGCCGTATTCAAACGCTTGTATGTCGGACAATGTTGGCAAAAATCTATTGGTAGCAGCTTTAATTTCTAGTTCTTTAGTCCAATTGTCGACAATATGAGTCGATAATCTTGACTTAAATATTTATTGGCGTATTATCTTAATGGTAAATTCAAAGTGTCGATAATATATCGACACTAGTTAAAGATAATTAAATAGTTAAGTTAATAAAATATCCAATGAATTTAAAAAATCCGGCTCGACAAGCCCCCATTACTACTGCCGATAAAATTTTTGAAACCATGCAACATGAAATTGTTGAGGGTGAGATTTTAGCGGGCAGTAAAATTAGTGAACCAGAACTTGCGAAAAAATATCAAGTAAGCCGTTCCACTCTGCGCGAAGCCTTAAACCGTCTAGAAAAATGTCATTTGATAGAACGTAAAGCCAATGTTGGCTCACGTGTTGTTGAGTGTTCGGTGCAAGGGTTATTGGAGATTTATCAGGTAAGGGAAGCATTAGAGGGTATGGCCTGTCGTCTGGCTGCGCAAAACATGCAAGATGATGAGATAGCTGAATTACAACAAGTGTTAAATGCTCACGGTAATGAACAACAGCTTAAAGATGGTATTGCTTATTATCAGGAAGAAGGGGATTTAGATTTCCATTATCGGGTGATCCTTGGCAGCCATAATGAGCAATTAATTAAAATTTTATGTGGTGAGCTTTATCACCTGGTTCGTATGTATCGTTGTCAATTTGGCATGAATAGCCCAAGAGCAACCCGTGCATACGATGAACACAAAGCCATAATGTACGCAATCGCTGATAGAGATGGAGAATTAGCTGAAATGTTAATGCGTCGTCACATCGCCGCTTCGCGTAAAAATATCGAGAATAAACTAGAAAAGGAAAGTGAATAATATGACAACACAATTATCACCAGGTGCTAAATTTCGTAAAGCATTAACAGACAACAAGCCTCTACAAGTCGTAGGTACCATTAATGCTTATTGTGCAATGATGGCTGAGCAATTAGGTCATCAGGCTATTTACCTTTCAGGTGGTGGTGTTGCTAATGCATCCTACGGTTTACCTGATTTAGGCATGACATCATTAAACGATGTGGTTGCCGATGTACAACGTATTACTGCGGCATCTAGCTTGCCTCTTTTAGTGGATATTGATACTGGTTGGGGTGGTGCATTTAACATTGCGAAAACCGTTCGTGATATGGAAAAAGCCGGTGCCGCGGCGGTTCATATTGAAGATCAGGTTGCACAAAAACGTTGTGGACACCGTCCTAATAAAGAAATCGTTTCTACACAAGAAATGGTTGATCGTATCAAAGCGGCAGTAGATGCCCGTACCGATAAAGACTTTTTCATCATGGCCCGTACCGATGCATTCGCGCAAGAAGGGTTAGACGCTGCCCTTGAACGTGCGAAAGCCTACGTTGCCGCTGGTGCCGACGGTATCTTCGCCGAAGCGGTTAAAACCGAAGAGCATTACCGGGCATTTACCCAAGCGCTCGACGTTCCGGTATTAGCGAATATTACCGAGTTTGGTCAAACCGAACTGTGGAATAAAGAACAACTGGGCGAGTGGGGCTGTGCCATGGTGCTTTACCCACTAAGTGCATTTCGTGCAATGAACAAAGCGGCAGAGTTAGTCTATAAAACCTTGCTAAGCGACGGCGATCAAAAAGCCGTAATTGATAATATGCAAACTCGCATGGACTTATACGATTACCTTGGCTACCACGATTACGAGCAAAAGCTCGATGCCTTATTCTCTGAAGGTAAAAACAAATAAATATCGTTTGTTGCATAACGAATTAACGAATTATAAAAAATTGAAAGGAAAGTATTATGAGTGATAAAAAAATTGGTGGCGCAGGTCTACGTGGTCAAAGTGCCGGTGAAACAAAATTATGTACCGTAGGTCAATCGGGTTCTGGTTTAACCTATTGCGGTTACGATGTATCCGATTTAGCGGATAACGCTACCTTTGAAGAAGTCGCGTACTTGCTGTTCAATGGTGAGTTACCAAACCAGGCGCAACTGGATGCTTACAAAGCTGAACTGAAAACGATGCGTGATTTACCACAATCACTTAAAGAAGTATTACAACACATACCAGCCGATGCACACCCTATGGATGTGATGCGTACCGGAGCTTCCTTTTTAGGTAACATTGAGCCAGAAGTTGATTTTTCTCAGCAAAATAAAGCGGCCAACCGTTTATTAGCGGCATTCCCGGCAATTATGACCTACTGGTACCGTTACTCACACGATGGTGTTGAGATTGATTGTGTTACCGATGAAGATTCAATTGGTGGTCATTTCTTACGTTTGCTTACCGGCAAAACGCCGTCTGAATTGCACCGTCGTGTCATTGATGTATCTCTTATTTTATATGCAGAGCATGAATTTAATGCTTCAACATTCACCGCCCGTGTTTGTGCCTCTACACTGTCTGACATGTACTCATGTGTTACTGCTGCCATCGGTTCATTACGTGGTCCACTGCACGGTGGTGCAAACGAAGCGGCAATGGCGATGATCCAAAAGTTCAAGTCTCCGAGCGACGCGAAAGAGCAAATGGCGGGTATGCTTGAGCGTAAAGAGAAAATTATGGGCTTTGGTCATGCGGTTTACCGTACCTCAGATCCACGTAATGTGATCATCAAAAAATGGTCAGAGCAATTATCGCAAGAATTTGGTGATTCATCACTTTACGACATTTCGGTGGCTTGTGAAGAGTACATGTGGGACACCAAAAAATTATTCTGTAATGCAGACTTTTTCCACGCCTCTGCGTACCACTTTATGGGGATTCCAACGAAACTATTTACACCGATCTTTGTGTGTTCACGTTTAACCGGTTGGGCCGCTCATGTCATGGAACAACGTGAAAACAACCGTATTATCCGTCCCAGTGCTGATTACACCGGTGTTGAGCCACGTACTGTTGGTCCTATTTCAGAAAGGTAAGGGAATATACTGGTTATTTGATTCTATTTCTACGTTTGAGCACGATTACATATACTTATATGCTCACATGTTCAGCCTTGAAATAGAATCAAATACCGGCGCCTCATGTGAGAGTTTCCCTGCTAAAATTTAAAATAGAGTAAGACACATCTGTTTTGCTCCTTTAAACATTATTCTTTGGATAACGTTATGAACTATGAATACCGCAAGCCACTTCCGGGTGCAAATATAGATTTTTTTGATACGCGTGCCGCGGTTGAAGCCATTACCCCCGGTAGCTATGTAAAATTACCTTATACGTCACGTGTATTAGCTGAGCAATTAGTACGCCGCTGTAACCCTGAAACACTAACTGATTCTTTAAAGCAAATTATTGAAAGCAAGCAAGACTTAGATTTCCCCTGGTATCCAGCTCGCGTTGTTTGTCATGATATCTTAGGTCAAACCGCATTAGTTGATTTAGCGGGTCTTCGTGACGCCATCGCTGATCAAGGTGGAGATCCGGCAAAAATTAACCCTGTTGTGCCAACACAACTTATTGTTGATCATTCATTAGCCGTAGAAGCGCCGGGTTTTGACCCTGAAGCCTTTGATAAAAACCGCTCAATTGAAGACCGCCGTAATGAACAGCGTTTTCACTTTATCGAGTGGACTAAAACTGCATTTAAAAACGTTGATGTCATTCCTGCCGGTAACGGTATCATGCATCAAATCAACTTAGAAAAAATGTCGCCAGTTATTCAAGCACGTGACGGTGTTGCTTTCCCCGATACGTGTGTCGGTACCGATAGCCATACGCCACATATTGATGCCTTAGGTGTTATTGCTATTGGTGTTGGTGGCTTAGAAGCTGAAACTGTGATGCTTGGTCGTCCATCGATGATGCGTCTACCAAACATTATTGGTGTTAAGTTAACCGGTAAACGCCAACCAGGTATTACTGCTACCGATATGGTCTTAGCGATCACTGAATTTTTACGTAATGAAAAAGTAGTCTCTAGCTACTTAGAATTCTTCGGTGAAGGTACTAAAGATTTAACCATTGGCGATAGAGCAACAATCTCAAATATGACACCTGAGTATGGTGCCTCAGCGGGGATGTTCTATATCGATGAACAAACCATTGATTACTTGAAGATCACAGGTCGCGAACCAGAACAAGTTGCGCTGGTAGAAACGTACGCCAAGCACACTGGTTTGTGGGCTGACGACTTAAATGATGCGCAATACCCTCGTGTTATCGAATTTGATTTATCGACGGTATGTCGTAACTTGGCCGGTCCTTCTAATCCGCATCGTCGTTTAGCCACAGCTGATTTAGCCTCGAAAGACATTGCTAAAGATTTAGACGTTTGTAAAGCACAAGAAGAGCAAGGTCAAATGCCAGATGGCGCCGTAATTATTGCTGCGATCACCAGTTGTACTAACACTTCAAACCCTCGCAACGTAGTTGCGGCAGGCCTTGTTGCCAAACGTGCTAATGAGTTAGGCCTGGTACGTAAACCTTGGGTTAAAACGTCATTTGCTCCGGGTTCAAAAGTCGCAAAACTTTATTTAGAAGACTCAGGTTTATTGCCTGAAATGGAAAAATTAGGGTTTGGTATTGTAGGTTACGCATGTACTACCTGTAATGGTATGAGTGGTGCATTAGATCCGAAAATCCAACAAGAAATTATTGACCGCGATTTATACTCAACAGCAGTATTATCGGGTAACCGTAACTTTGATGGTCGTATTCACCCCCACGCAAAACAAGCATTCCTGGCGTCACCGCCATTAGTCGTTGCTTACGCTATTGCCGGTACGATGCGTTTTGATATTGAAAAAGACGTATTAGGACAAGACCAAAACGGTAACGACATCACTTTGAAAGATATTTGGCCAAGTGATGAAGAAATCGATGCCATTGTTGCGGCAAGCGTTAAGCCTGAGCAGTTCAAAAAAGTCTACACACCAATGTTCGATTTAGGTGCGTTTGAACCTGCTGAAAGTCCGTTATACGACTGGGATGAAACAAGTACTTATATTCGTCGCCCTCCGTACTGGGAAGGTGCATTAGCGGGTGAACGTACGATGAAAGGCATGGTGCCGTTAGCGGTTCTGGGTGACAACATCACCACCGATCATTTATCGCCATCTAATGCGATTCAATTAAACAGTGCAGCGGGTGCTTATTTAGATAAAATGGGCTTGCCAGAAGCTGATTTTAATTCATACGCAACGCATCGCGGCGATCACTTAACTGCGCAACGTGCGACTTTTGCTAATCCAAAATTATTTAACGAAATGTGTCGTGATGATAACGGTGAAGTAAAACAAGGCTCTCTAGCTCGTATCGAGCCAGAAGGTACTGAATCACGTATGTGGGAAGCTATTGAAACGTATATGGAGCGCAAGCAGCCATTAATCATCATCGCGGGTGCTGACTACGGTCAAGGCTCTTCACGTGACTGGGCTGCAAAAGGTGTTCGCTTAGCCGGTGTTGAAGTGATTGTTTCTGAAGGCTTTGAGCGAATTCACCGTACTAACTTAGTAGGTATGGGTGTATTACCACTAGAATTTACTCACGGTGAAACTCGCCACACTTACAACATTGATGGTACTGAAACTTACGACGTTACTGGTTCTACTGCACCAGGTGCAGCAATGACTGTGATAATGACTCGTCGTAATGGCGAAGTAATAGAAATTCCAGTGAAGTGTCGTTTAGATACTGCTGAAGAAGTTTCTGTTTACGCAGCCGGCGGGGTATTACAAAAGTTCGCCAACGACTTCCTCGAGTCTAATGCCTAAACGTTTATTTACATTGATAGCTGCGTTGGCTGTACTCACGTGGTAAACCAAGCTCCGTGCAGCCGCCTTGCTCTCAATGCCAATAATTCGTCTAGTCATCAAACTCTATTGCTGATTTTTTATCTCAAAATTAAATAACTAAAAGGAGAGAGCAATGGCTCAAGTTCCTCAAGTAAAGATCCCTGCTACGTACATTCGTGGTGGTACATCAAAGGGTGTATTTTTTAATTTAACCGATTTACCAGAGCGTTGTCAGGTTGCTGGTGAGCCTCGTGACAACATGTTATTGCGCGTAATCGGTAGTCCAGATCCGTACGGTAAACAAACCGATGGTATGGGCGGTGCAACATCAAGTACCAGTAAAACTGTTATTTTGGCCAAATCTGAACAAGCAGATCACGATGTTGACTATTTATTTGGTCAAGTCGCCATTGATAAAGCATTCGTTGATTGGTCGGGTAACTGCGGTAACTTAACGGCAGCAGTTGGCTCTTTTGCCATTATGTCGGGTTTAGTAAACCCTGAACGTATTCCTGATAATGGTGTATGCACGGTGCGCATTTGGCAGAAAAATATTTCTAAAACTATCATCGCGCAAGTTCCGATCACCAATGGTGAAGTACAAGAAACCGGTGATTTCGAATTAGATGGCGTAACGTTCCCGGCAGCCGAAGTACCGGTTGAATTTATCGCCCCAGTTGACCCATCAGAGGCAATGTTCCCTACTGGTAATGTTGTTGATGATTTAGAAGTACCTGGTATAGGTACGTTTAAAGCAACGATGATCACTGCTGGTATTCCAACCATTTTCTTAAATGCAGAAGACATTGGTTATCAAGGTACCGAACTACAAGAAGCGATTAATGGCAGTGATGAGATCCTAAGCTGGTTTGAAACCATTCGTGCTCATGGCGCAATTAAGATGGGGTTGATTGCTGATCTATCTGAGGCAAAAGATCGCCAACATACACCTAAAGTTGCCTTCGTATCACCAGCTAAAGCTTATACCTCATCAAGTGGTAAAAACATCACAGAAAATGACATCGACTTAAACGTTCGTGCATTATCTATGGGTAAACTACATCATGCGATGATGGGCACAGCTGCCGTGGCTATTGGTACTGCTGCGGCAATACCGGGTACATTAGTGAATGTAGCTGCCGGTGGTGGTGATCGTAATTCGGTAACGTTTGGACATCCTTCAGGTACATTAAAAGTTGGTGCCGAAGCCAGTAACAATGAAGGTAGTTGGACAGTAAATAAAGCGATTATGAGCCGCAGTACCCGCGTACTAATGGAAGGCTGGGTAAGAATTCCCGGCGATTGCTTCTAATTTCCATTTGCTCGTTAACTAGAAACTTCGATGAAGCCCTAATTTTTCATTATACCAATTAGGGCTTTTATCGTTTTTAAAGCCGTTAGCCGCTCACCAATAAAGGGGTGGTTAAAACTAATCCTTAGACAGTTTTTATAATGACCAGAGCATGAAAATAATTGTCCAGGTGTGAGGGTGATGTTTTTTCTAACGCTTTTGCATAGAGTTTGGTGGTATCAATGTTTTCACTAAATTCTACCCACAAAGCAAGCCCGCCTTGGGGCAGCGTATACTTTACCGAGTTAGGCCAATACTGCAAAATTGCCGCCAGCAATTGATTACGTTGATCAAGCAATGTGCTGGTAAAACTGGCGATATGTCGCTTGAAGTGACCATTAAGCATAAACTCAGCGATGGCTTCTTGCTGTACTCGACTACTGGCCAGTTGACTGGTTAATTTCAAACGGATGATGTCTTTGTGCCAACGGCCTCCGGCAACCCAGCCAATGCGTAAATCGCGAGACAGAGATTTCGAAAAAGAGCTGCATAAAATTACCCTGTCTTGACTATCAAAGGCTTTCAGTGGCGGGTGATTATCGGAATTAGCACTGCTATCGAATACCAGTTCGCCATAAATATCGTCTTCGATCACCGCAAAGTCATGGTCATTAGCGATAGCGACTAACGCTTTTCTGTTGGCCACACTCATTAGAGCTCCCGTAGGAGTCGAAAACGATGGCGTAACCACAACCGCGCTAATTTTCCATTTATCAAGAGCGGATTCGAGCGCACCTAGGTCTAACCCGGTAACCGGGAAGGCAGGGATCTCGATGATATTAAGTTGTAATTGTTCTAACAATTGTATTACCCCGTAAAAGCCAGGGCTTTCTACGGCAACGTTATCTCCCGGTTTACATACGGTAAATAACGACAAAAATAGCGCATGTTGGCAACCCGCAGTAATACATAAATCGTCTTCATTTATGATCAGCCCTCTGCTTCTGTATCTATCTTTTATCTGCAATCGTAACGACGGCAAACCAACCGGCGAGTCATAATACGATGCTTTTATGAAAGGCTTTTGTTTTGCTACGCGACTCAGGTCACGGTTTAGTTGTAATAGGTGTTTTGATTGATACTGCTCTTTAGCGCTAGGCAGAATATCAAAGGCGGCACTATGACTCATGATCTCAAAGAAAATTTGTGGAATGCTGACTTCAACAGCTTGTAAAGGTGTTTCGAGCTTTTGCGGTGGTTTATTTTCAACAGGTTTAAAGGTAATAAAAAATCCTAAGCGAGGTTTGGCGGTAATCTAGCCAGATTTTTCTAATTCAATTAAGGCTCTAATCACCGTATTTTTAGAAACCCCGTATTCAGCCGTTAGTATCCTGATTGCTGGCAGTTTTTCGCCATACTGAAACATTTGGCTTTCGATTTTCAGGATCAGTGTTGACGCTAACTTTCCAAACTTACTGGTTTTCATCAATAATACCGACTGTACCCTATATATTTAATTTTCCTGTACCTGTCCCCTAAGTTAACACAAATTAAAATACTGCTCAATTTCCATAGACGCATTAGCCCTGAGTGGCTGGGAGTAGAGTGATGGTGCAAAAGACCTCAGCAGATAAATACAATGTTATTTTTCAAACCAAGGCAATCGACGATAAAATTTATATCAAAGAGCAAAAAGGCTTTTACCAAAGTATTCGTCGTTATTTAAGTGTTGGCTTAATGTTGTTGTTTATTGTTACTCCGTTTATTAAATATCAGGGTAACAAGCGATTTTATTCGATGTTGAAGCACAGACCTAAAAGTTCTCTCCTATTATTTTTACCCGCAAGATTTACTGATTTTTACCTTCCTCTTTATTATGGCGGCCTTTGCCTTGTTTTATGTCGCCAGTAAATACGGTCGTATTTGGTGCGGCTTTGCTTGCCCACAAATGGTTTGGACACTATTGTTTTTATGGATTGAAAACCGAATTGAGGGCAATAGGCAACAAAGGATCAAATTGGACAAATCAAAACTCAGCATAGAAAAATTGGCTGAAAAGCTGATCAAGCACAGTATTTGGCTAACAGTTTCACTAATCACTGGGCTGATATTTATGTCATATTTTGTTGCCGCAGAGCAAATCTACATCGATTTTATCACCTTAAATACAACTTCGCTGATTACTGGTTGGGTGTTGTTTTTTACTCTTTGTACTTATGTTAATGCGAGTTGGATACGCGATAAAATGTGCCAACATATGTGTCCATATGCTCGTTTTCAATCGGTAATGTTTAGCGATGCAACCTCCACAGTGACTTATGATAACCAACGTGGTGAAAGTAGGGGGCCAAGAAAGCTTAATCAAGTAAAGCCGCAAGGGCTCGGCGATTGTGTCGACTGTAATTTGTGTGTGCAGGTATGTCCGGTAGGGATAGATATTCGTGATGGCCTGCAATATGATTGCATTAATTGTGGGCTTTGTATTGATGCTTGTGATGAAACCATGAGCAAATTTTCTTATGGCAAAGAACTGATTCGCTTTGCCAGTGAAACAGAGCAGCACAATGATGCGAAAGCAAAATACGGATATATAGCGCTGTTACTGATTTGTGTTGGTTTTATGGCAAGCTGGCTACACAATCGCAGTGAATTTGAAGTGTCGGTGCTGAAAGATAGAAATGCACTCTATCGGGTTAATGAGCTTGGGGAAATTGAAAATTCCTATCAGTTAAAAATCTTAAACAAGTCTGACACTAAGGGGCATTTCAAGCTGAGTTACCAAGGGCTAGAAGGTTTTAGGATTGAATCGGAAAAAAACTTAATCGTTGAGCCGCAACAGATATCGAATTATACCGTTACTTTATTTTGCAGGATGAAAGCGAAGTACATCAACCTCTGATTACTCAATCTACTTTTAATTCAAGGATGAATTAACTTAGAATTACCAAGGAGGGTATAAATTCTGTTAATTCAAGGATGAATTAATTTTGAATCGCCAAGGACTGCAATGATTCTGTAAATTTTTATGGCGATTGCAATAATTGCGCTATTTTGATTGCTACCTACTATTTGTCATATTGGCGAAAATCTTTATAAATATTTAATATAAATCCCTTATACTCTGTTTAATTTATATAAAGATTAATCAATAATTATGAAATCAATATTATTGCCAATGTTTTTCAGTTTTAGCGTGTTTTCAGCAACCGCGGCTGAACTTATTGTGCCGGAAGAATTTATCGTTCAACGGTTAAATAGTGAAGATTATTCTCGTTCGATATTTTCCTCAGACACCAAATTAAATATCCCTGAAGGTCAGAACATACTGGTGCTAAAATACTCATCAATATTTGACCACGACATGGAAGATCACCACATTACGGTAGCTTCCAAACCATTCATTATATCATTTTCTGTTGGCAAAGAAGTAAAGTTAAGCTTTAGTTACCCTGAGCAATTCAATCAAGAAGATGCTAAACGGTTCGCCAAATCACCAGTGGTGAAATTAATTAATCCTAACGGCAATGCTGTTGCCGTAATGATTCAATCTTTAGCAAGTTATAATGATGCTGCGATGAAACAGTCTTTATTACGTCGAGATGAAATGGCACAACAAACTTTAGTCCAAGACGAAGACGGATTAATGAGCAAAACGAGCCCTGGAAATCTAGTCATGCTCAAGTATTGGTGGCAGCGGGCAAGCACGAAAGAGAAAAAAGAATTTTTAACATTCATTCAGGCACAACAATAGGGGAATAACATTATGATGGCCAAATTAGGAATTATGCTGAGCGCTTTATTGATTGTTACGTTTTCAATGCAAGCTATGGCTCAACAAATAAAGCCAGAAGGCATAGAAGTCACCGGTAAAGGTGCCGTTTTTATTGACCCCGATATTTTTATTTTTTCAATATCGTTAGCCGACAGAGCGATGACAGCCGGGCAAGCCAAACAAGTTGTAGATGAGAAAACCATTGAATTACTGACGATGGCGAAAGCAATGGGTATCAAGGATAAATCGATTGAAACTACGCAAATGAATATACGACCGATATTTGATAGGAATGCGCAACAATCAGCAAATCTTTATCAACCTTCACTTATTGAAGTAAGCAGAGAAATTACTTTTATCTTGGATGATTTTTCTCATTACGATCCTATTCTCGATAAAGCCATCCACCTGGGGGTTCAGTACATCTCAGCGTTGAAGTACCAAACCAGCAAAGCGGATAGCTTTTACCGACAGGCATTAGACGCCGCCATTAAAGATGCACAAGCGAAAGCATTACGGATTGCAAAAAAATTAGATTTAGCTCTGGGAAAGGTTACTCATATGACTGAGATCCCTTTTAATGTGCCGAAATTGATCATGCAAGACAGCTCGGTGGAGTCGAGCTCTATTGCGTTGAGTTCTACCCCGGGTAAATATGAAATCAGTGCTCAAGTCAGTTTAATTTATTCAATTACACGATAAAGTTGTATTTATCGGAATAAAATAATGAAAAACCCAAGGAAATACTTTAATTTAAGGCGCTGACAAGGTATGTTAAGCGCTTTTGTAGCAGGGTTTCAGAAACCTTGGGTTTGGGCGTGAATTTGAACGCAACATTAGATGTTAATATGGACAGAGAAAAAGCGAACTTTTATCAGAGTTTGTTGGGCCAGATAAAAGCCATTATTAGTGATGAGCGTGATGCCATTGCCAATATGGCAAACATCAGTGCCATATTATTCAATACTCTGGAAAACGTAAACTGGTCGGGCTTTTATCGCGTGATAGAAAATGAATTAGTGTTAGGGCCCTTTCAAGGGCAGGTCGCCTGTATTCGTATTCCGCTAGGCAAAGGTGTTTGTGGTACTGCGGTAAGCGAACAGAAAATCCAGCTGATTAGCGATGTACACCAGTTTTCAGGACATATCGCTTGTGATGCAAGCAGTAATTCTGAAATCGTCTTGCCAGTTTATCAAGATAGCAAAGTCGTTGCCGTGTTAGACATTGATAGCGTAGCATTTGCCAATTTTGATCAGACTGATGCGCAAGGCTTGCAAGCAATAGTGCATGCATTTGAACAGACTTTAGCCTAATGGCTAGTCGTACAATTTAACTCTCGTAAACAAAGTAAGTAATTTATAATCAATGAAAGAATTTGTCGTAATACATGATTTTTTGGTTTCTGAGGCCGTTGTCGGTGATTGGGAAGGCGATGAAGAGTGTGTTGCTGAAAAAATAAACGAATTTTATCACACCATTTATCAAATGGCGGAAGATGATATCGACCCCGAAGAATTAACGCAACTGCTTGATTTGGTTTGGGAAACCTGGATTGGGGAAGATAGCTTACCTGAACTGGAATTTGATGATATTTATGATTGGTGCAGGCATTTGCTTGAAAACCGTGAACAATATCTTGAGCAACAAAATTAATGAATGAAGTAAATATTATGGAAACCAAACGTATCACCAGTAAAGAAATCATTGCCCATTTAGTGGAGAAATTTCCTGCATGTTTTTCCCTGGAAGGCAAAGTTAAACCTCTAAAAATAGGTATTTTTCAAGAGCTTGCAACAGAGCTTGCCGATGATGAAAAAATAAGTAAAACGCAATTGCGTCAAGCCTTACGTCATTACACTTCAAGCTGGCGTTATTTAAAGTCAATTAAGACTGGTAGTCCTCGGGTAAATCTTGTTGGTGAAGACGCTGAGCTTATCGATCAAGAGCAGGCAGATTACGCAGCGAAAACGTTAAAAGAAAGCCAGGGCAAATTTGCTAACAAAAAAACACAAGACAAAACAGAAAATAAGTCTTATAAAGGAACTAAAGCAAAGGAAAAAGGCTCTACAGTAAGTAGTAAGCCTAGACCTAAGGTTGGAAAAGCGAAGAAAGCCCCAGCCAAAGCAAAAGTTAAATTAACTCAAGCTGAAGTCAACTCATTAACTGCAGGAATGAAAGTGATGGTTCAGGTTGGGAATTCCCCATTAGATGCTACTATTACAGAAGTAGCCGGTAAAGATGTGAGTGTGCAGTTAAGCTCAGGTATGGTGGTAAAAACACAAGCCGATAAAATCTTTACTAAATAACACCTGGAGCAGTTATATGCAGAATATTTGTCGATTAGCCCTTGCCATTTCTCTATCTTTTTCATCATTGTCGGTAGTTGCTGAGCAAACGAAAGTTATAGAACCAGCGAAAATTGTTGAGCAAGATTTGCCGCAATTAATGCAAGAAATGCAACATAAAAAAGCAAGTCAGCGAATATCTGCAACGTTTTCTCGTCAGCATTACAAAAAATTTGCGATGGATGATGAATTATCTTCAGAAATATTTGATTTTTATCTGAAGCAACTCGATTATTCTCGTCAAGTATTTCTCGCTGACGATATTCGTGATTTTGAAAAATATCGTAACAGTTTTGACGATATGGTTGCCAGCGGCAAACTGAATCCTGCTTATGCCATTTATAACTTAAACGTTAAGCGTCGTTTTCAGCGCTACCAGTTTGCGATAAAATTGCTTGAAAGCGAATTCGATTTTAACGTTAAAGAAGAATACGTATTTGATCGTAAAGAGGCGGCGTTTGCAAAAAATACTGCCGAACTCGATGAAATGTGGTGTAAACGGGTTAAATACGACGCGTTAAATTTAAAGTTAGCCGGCAAAGACTGGAGTGAAATCCAAAAGTTGTTGAGTAAACGTTATAAATTTGCCATAAAGCGGTTAAGTCAGGGCGAAAGTGAAGACGTATTCCAAGTCGTGATGAATTCATTTTCTCGTACCGTTGAACCGCATACCTCTTATTTGTCGCCACGTAATGCTGAACGATTCCAAATGGAGATGAACCTTTCGTTAGAAGGCATAGGCGCAGTATTAAGGTCGGAAGACGACTTTACTGTGATCCAAAGTGTGGTAACCGGCGGTCCTGCCGATAAATCGAATAAAATAAAGCCAAAAGATAAAATTATTGGTGTTGCTCAAGGGGATGAAAACTTTGTTGATGTGGTTGGCTGGCGTCTTGATGATGTGGTTGACTTGATCAAAGGCCCGAAAGGGACTACGGTCCGTTTGCAAGTAGAAAAAGGCGAAGATGATCCAACTCTTGAAGTTATCTCAATTGTCCGCGATACCATCAAGCTCGAAGATAGAGCCGCAAAATCTGAAGTTTATCTCGATAAATCACAACAAGGTGATAACCCAGCAGCCGCAAAAAAACTTGGTGTGGTTACCATCCCAAGTTTTTATAACAAACTTTCTCGTGACGTAGCGAAAGAAATTGCCAAGTTAAAAGAAGAGAATGTACAAGGCATTATTATTGATTTACGTGGTAATGGTGGTGGCTCACTAGTAGAAGCGACTCTGCTCACGGGGTTATTTATTGATAAAGGCCCGGTAGTACAAGTTCGCGATGGTGCGAATCGCGTGGAAGTAAATAAAGATACTGATGGTTTAAGTTACTACGATGGCCCGCTAACGGTGATGGTAGACAGATACAGTGCCTCAGCATCTGAAATTTTCGCTGCGGCATTACAAGACTATGGCCGAGCACTCATTATTGGTGAAAATACCTTCGGTAAAGGCACGGTGCAACAACACCGGGGTCTGGGACGTGTCTATGATTTATACGATAACCCTCTGGGCAGTATTCAATTTACTATCGCTAAATTTTACCGGATCAATGGTGGCAGTACCCAGCATAAAGGGGTAACTCCAGATATTCAGTTCCCATCGGCAATTGAGCCTGGCGAATGGGGAGAAAGCCGCGAAGAGAACGCGTTAGAATGGGATAAAATAAACAAAGCCTCATACAGCAAACTTCATGACTTTAGCAAAGACATTACCTATTTAGATTCTTTACATCAACAACGCATTAAAACCAATGACGAATTTAAATACCTTGATGAAGATATTGCTTATTATCGTGCCAATAAGGATAAAAAATCCACTTCTCTAAACTTTGCCGAGCGTAAAGCCGAACGGGAAGAAAACAAAATGAAGCGTTTAAATAGAGCGAATATGCGTTTGCTGGCTATGGATAAAGCGAAGGTTGAATCGGTTGATGATATTCCGGAAGACTTATCTGAGTTAGATCCGTTTTTAGATGAAACCGCCAGTATTACCTTTGATTTAGTCGAAGTTGGTCGACTTGCGAAAAAATAATTAAAAATTATTTTTAAATAAAAACCGCTTTGGCGGTTTTTTTAATTCAGGGATTAATTAACTTAGAAATGCCATGGATGGTATAATTTCTGTATACTTGCAATCTGTTGAATAATTTAGGTTTTAATTGAGTTTAACGGTTATACATGATGTTAGTTATTAGATAAATGTGAATAATTTTTTATATACTCAACAAACTCTGAAAAAGAGCATTACATTTGGATAAATTGATAATAGAATCAATAACACTCCTTTTCGACTGCAGTAAACTATGTCAGAAACAACGTCAGACACTACAAAAATAAAAACGCCCAACTTGATGGATGCATTGATACCTTTGATTGCCATGGTGGTAATGTTAACTACCGCGGTAATGTATTTTGGTGATGGTTCATCTTCTGGACCTAACCAAATTGCTTTATTGTTTGCCGCTGGTGTCGCAATTATCATTGGGTTAAAAAATGGTCATCAATGGGCTGGTATCGAAAAAGCCATCATCAAGGGCATTTCTATTTCTCTCGGCGCGGTATTAATTCTTCTCGCCGTTGGTTCATTAATTGGTACCTGGCTACTCTCTGGCACAGTACCAACGCTCATTTATTATGGCCTGGAAATACTAAATCCACAGTGGTTTTATGTGGCAACCTGTGCGATTTGTGGCTTGGTAGCCATGTCTATAGGTAGCTCATGGACCACTGCGGCAACGATTGGTGTGGCATTACTTGCGGTTTCAAATGGTCTGGGATTAGACTCCGCTATCACCGCAGGGGCAATTATTTCCGGAGCGTATTTTGGTGATAAAATCTCACCATTATCGGAAACCACAAACTTAGCGCCTGCGGTTGCAGGAACAGAGTTATTTAAGCACATTCGCTATATGCTTTGGACGACATTGCCATCAATAACTACGGCATTAGTGTTGTTCATGATTTTAGGTTTTAGCGCAGAGGTTAAACAAAACACAGACGGTACATTACAACTGAATCAGTTAATGCAGGAACATTTTAATATCAGTGTGTTTAATTTAATTCCATTAGTGATCCTACTGGTTCTGGCGATTAAAAAAATGCCTGCTTTTCTAGCGGTATCTATAGGAGCAATATCTGGTGCCGTATGGGCGGTGTTATTCCAACAAGATTTCATCATGAGTTTGGCAGGTAGCGGGGTTGATGCCGTAACGGCGAACATAAAAGTGGTATGGACCGCATTCTTTGATGGTGTGTCAGTGTCTACAGGCAATGAAAATCTGGACAGCTTATTAAGTCGTGGCGGTATGTCAGGGATGTTAAATACAGTTTGGTTAATCATTTGCGCCTTAACTTTTGGCGCCGTGCTTGAACATTTGGGCCTGTTACGTAAATTGATGGACTCAATCCTAAAAGGCGTAAACTCCGTCGGCGGTTTAATCACCAGCACTGTCGGTACTTGTATTGCGACCAACATAGTAACTGCCGATCAATATATGGCGATTGTAATGCCCGGACGTATGTACAAGGAAGAATATGAACGTAGAGAATTAGATCCTGTGGTTTTAAGTCGAACCCTTGAAGATGCTGGCACAATAACGTCACCATTAATCCCATGGAATACCTGTGGCGCCTATATGTATGGTGTGTTGGCCGTCAATCCACTCGATTATGTTTTCTACTGTTTCTTTAACTTAATTAACCCGGTACTCGCGGTGATATATGCCTACATGGGCTTTAAGATCAAAAAACTGGTAAAAGCGGTTTAATTAATTTCCTTAACTCTTAAAAGGACAATTTCCATGACAGATTTCGCGCCACGATATTTAAAAGACTATCAAACCCCGGATTACTCAATTAGCACGGTAGACCTTAGGGTTGAACTCGATGATAACGCCACCAACATTACCAATGTGATGCAAATTGAACGAAATGGCCAACATAATCGGCCATTAATATTAGATGGCGAGCATTTAACCTTAATCAGTGTTGCTATCGATGGGGTAGTGATTAGCGACAAGGATTTTGATGTAACCGATTCACAGTTAACGCTTGCTAATTTAACCGACAAGTTTGAACTAACCATCAACACCGAAACGGATCCAAGTGCCAATACCGCGCTTGAAGGTTTGTATAAATCGGCAGATATCTTTTGTACCCAATGTGAAGCCGAAGGCTTTCGTCGGATCACTTACTTTCTCGACCGACCCGATGTTATGGCAATTTATACCACGACCGTCGTTGGCGATAAAACTAAATATCCATACTTATTAGCCAACGGTAATAAGGTTGAGTTTGGCGACCTGAGCGATGGCATGCACTTTGTTACCTGGCATGACCCATTCCCCAAACCCTGTTATTTATTTGCTCTGGTAGCCGGCGATTTTGATTTATTAGCCGATAGCTATACCACAGGTTCAGGCAGGGAAGTTGCTTTAGAGTTATTTGTTGACAAAGGCAATCTGTCGCAAGCCGATCACGCCATGACGTCGTTGAAAAAATCGATGTTATGGGATGAACAAGAATTCAATCTGGAATACGATTTAGACATTTATATGATTGTTGCCGTAGATTTTTTCAACATGGGAGCAATGGAAAATAAAGGCTTGAATGTATTTAATTCAAAATTTGTGTTGGCTGATGATTTATCGGCAACCGACGACGACTTCTTTAACGTTGAAGCGGTAATTGCCCATGAGTATTTTCACAACTGGACCGGAAATAGAGTCACCTGTCGTGATTGGTTCCAATTAAGTTTAAAAGAAGGTTTAACCGTTTTTCGTGATCAGCAATTTAGTGCCGACATGCATTCAAAAGCCGTTACCCGGATAAAAAATGTGCGATTAGTGCGCTCGCAACAGTTTGCCGAAGATGCCGGACCCATGGCGCATCCTATCCGACCAGAGAAAGTGATAGAGATGAATAACTTTTACACCTTAACGGTTTACGAGAAAGGTTCGGAAGTGATCCGCATGATGCACACTATATTGGGCGAAGCCGGTTTTAAAGAAGGGCTTAAACTTTATTTTCAACGCCATGATGGACAGGCGGTAACCTGCGATGATTTTGTCCGTGCGATGAGCGATGCTACGGGTACTTGCCTTGATCAATTTAAACTTTGGTACAGCCAGTCAGGTACGCCATTACTGAAAGTCACGGATAGTTATGATCCGACAACAAGCACTTATCAAGTGACCATAGAACAAGTGTTGGCCGAAAGTCAGGGGCAAGAAGACAAGCAATATCAACACATTCCAGTGAATTTTGAATTGGTTGCTGCCAATACGACAAATTTTGATCATGGTTTATTGCATGTTAAGCAGCAAAAACAAACCTGGACCTTTGACAATATCAACGAGAAACCGGTGCCGGCTTTGCTCGGTAACTTTTCAGCTCCGGTGAAAGTAGATCATCATTACGCTGATGACGAACTTCTGACCTTGATGGTCAATGGCAATGACGAATTCAATCGCTGGGATGCCGGGCAAACACTGTTTGCCAATTACATTAAGCAATTAGTGCTTACCCCTGAGTTGCAGTTACCACAACAAATTACTCGCGCGATAGAGCAAATATTGGCGAGTGACAGTGATAACGCCTTGAAAGCTGAACAAATAGCCTTGCCGAGTTTCGATGAAATGGCTGATGCTATTGAGTTAGTGGAACCGGCAAAACTGATAAATGCGATTGCCGCATTAAAGCGCTTTATTGCCAAAGGCGTTGAAAACGTTTTAACGGCAACATACCAGAGCTTGTGTACTCAAACATTTAGCAAAAGTGCCAAATCGATAGGCAACAGGGCATTGAAAAATGCTTGTTTAGACTATTTGTCTATTTTAGAACAATGCTCAGATATTGCTGAACAACAATTTCGACAAGCGAACAATATGACCGACCAGTTAGCGGCGATTAAAGTTGCCGCGGTAAATGATTTACCATGCTTCGAAGACGTTATGACTTGTTTTGCTCAACAATGGCAGGGCAATGCCCTGGTGATGGATAAATGGTTTACCATAAACGCGTTGCACAATAACCCGAACGTATTGGCACGCCTTACTGGCTTATTGCAGCATCCTGAATTTAGTATTGAGAATCCGAACCGGGCGAGGGCTCTTATTGGCGCCTTTGCGTTTTATAACAACAAATACTTTCATCAACTTGATGGCAGTGGTTATCAATTCTTGTTTTCTCAGTTGCAAAAGTTAAATACCATTAACCCACAAGTGGCATCTCGGTTAATCACACCATTAATTCAATTCAAATCGTTCAGTGTTGCTCAACAAAAGTTAATGCTTGAGCAACTCGAAAAGCTTAACGGTTTGGCCAACCTGTCACGCGATTTACAAGAAAAGCTTAACGCAGCTCTGCAATAATCACGGTAATTTTCTCTATTATTTATCTCAGACATTGCTTTCTGGCATAAATAATAATTATTTTTTAAACAAATTCTTTATAAATAGAGTTTTTGCTTTAAACGCTGGTCGGACCATTGGATTTTATCATAAATTAAATAACAGTCGTATTCCCCCCGTTAATTTAGCTCACCTCTACGTTATTCTCTTGTTTAAAACAGTCGTTTAAAACATGTTAAGGTTTATTTGCCGAAAATCCGTACAAACCATTAGTTTAGCTACTATTTGCAACTGTTATTATGTGTTGCGAAGATGGGTAAATAGTGTAATTATCGTTTGAGTCTAATAAATTAATAAAAATAACGAATAAAAAATCAAACGTTTTTAATTTCTGGGGAAAACATGATGCCAAGTACAATGGTAAAATTTGGTGAAAATCCAATCGCTAAAAGTGTAGCGGCAGGATTATTACTGTTATCTGCTGCACAAGCTAACGCCGTCACCTTTGATGTAGGCGATTTTGAAGTCAGTTTCGATTCCACATTTTCTTACGGTGAAAGTTACCGTATAGAAGATCGTAATTGGAATAAAATTGGTAAGTCTAATAATTTAAACAATAACATTGATTGGGCCAATGGCGGCATACCGAAAGGTGATGTGTGGTTATTGCCTGGTGCTTACTCAACCAATGGTGATTTAGGCAATTTAAATTACGACTCCGGTGAAGCATTTTCCAAGACCTTCAAAGGCACCCACGATTTAGATATTCATTATTCAGCCGATATCGGTGATTTCGGTTTCTTTGGCCGTGCCATGTATTTTTACGATCTTGAAATGATGGATAACGATAGACCATACACTCACCCGGTAACGGGTAAAACTATAAGTCCATGTGATAACGATGAAGCCAAAGATGAAGTCTGTCGCGATGTGCGTTTATTGGACGCGTTTGTTTATGCCGATTTTTATGTTGGTGATACGCCAATTAGTATTCGTGTCGGTGATCAGGTTATTGGTTGGGGAGAATCAACGTTAATTTCCCACGGTATTAGTGAAATTAACCCGGTTGATTTAGCCCGTTTGAGAGCGCCGGGGGCAGAGTTAAAAGAAGCCTTTATCCCATTTGGTTCAGTATGGGCATCGATTGGGGTTACTGAAAACTTTAACATCGAAGCGTTTTATCAATACCGCTGGGAAAAAACGATTTTACCAGCGCCAGGCAGTTATTTTGCAACCAATGACTTTGCCGGCTCCGGCGGTCATTTAAATAATGTGCAACTCGGTTTTGGTGGCTTGGTTGATTTTAATCTGGATCAATTTCTCACCAGTACTGATGGCATTAGAGGGATGCTTGCCAATGGTGATGTAGCGGGTGCAATCGCTGCCTACAATCCAATGTTAGCTCTTGATAAAGCCTTTAAAATCGAAGAGGGTATTGGCGAGCCAGACGATGGTGGTCAATATGGTTTGAAATTTTCATATTTATTCCCTGAGCTAAATGACACTGAACTTGCATTGTATTACATCAATTATCATTCTCGCCGTCCAACATTCTCGGGTATTTCCGCAAACTTTTCAGAGCAAGCGGTAATGAACGATTTAGGTCGTATCGGAGCTGGCATTGATGAAACGAATTACACCGATTTGGAACTGTATGGTAAACCATTCTTACATTATAAAGAAGACATCCAATTATACGCTTTAAGTTTTAACACCACAGTAGGATTAACCTCTGTTGCCGGTGAAATAACCTACCGTCAGGATGAACCATTACAAATTGATGATGTGGAATTATTATTTGCCGCGGTACCCGATCAATTAGGTCTGGGTTTGTCACAACTTGATGCGTCTGCTCCTGGTGAAGTAGTGCAAGGCTATGTTGAGTTAGATACTGCTCAATATCAAGTAACCTTGACGCATTTGTTTGGTCCGAGTCTGGGGGCAAGCCAATTTACCGGGTTATTTGAAATTGGTGGCATTAATATTTTAGATATGCCAAGTCATGATGAGCTTCGATTAAACGGTCCTGGAACTGACCGATCAGGCACAACATCGGAAGAACATTCCTTGATTAATGCTGTTCAAGGCGGTTCTGAGACAAATCCATTCCCAGATGATTTTGCCTGGGGATATAGAGTGTTGGCGAAACTTGCTTACAACGACGTTTTTTGGAGTATGAATGTTTCTCCAAGAGTGGTTTTCTCGCACGACGTTAGCGGTATTACCCCTGATCCATTATTCCTTTTCGTTGAAGAACGGAAATCATTATCGATAGGGGTAACCTTTGATTATCAAAGTAAACTGTCTTTTGACGTAAATTATAATAGTTTCTTTGATGGCGTAGGCACGACCAACTCCCTTGAAGACCGTGATTTTGTCTCATTTAACATCAAATATTCTATCTAGAGGATCACTCATGAAAACATTAACAGGAATTTCTCTAGCGGTTACCCTAGCATTAACGTCGCTTTCGTCGTTTGCTAAAATCAGCCCTGAAGAAGCAGCAAGATTAGGTAAAGAGCTAACCCCGATTGGCGCTGAAATGGCAGCAAATGCCGATGGCTCTATCCCGGCATGGACTGGCGGTATTACTACTGTGCCAGAAGGCTATAAATCTGGTGATCATCACCCAGATCCTTACCCTACCGATAAAGTGCAATATACGGTAGATGCCAGTAATTACGAACAATATAAAAACTTGTTGTCACTAGGCCAGCAAAAATTGTTTGAAACTTACCCGAAAACTTTCAAAATGAATGTGTATCAAACCAGACGTAGTGCCTCGTACCCACAACATGTGTATGATGAAACGTTAAACAATGCGACTCGTTCAGAACTGATTCGTGATGGTAACGGCATTGCCAAAGCGGCGGTAGGGGTACCATTCCCGATCCCGGCCAACGGCCTAGAAGCAATCTGGAACCATACATTAAGATACCGGGGTGAAAGCCTTACCCGCGAAGGTGGCCAGGCAGCACCAACCGCCAGTGGTGACTTTACCTATATTGGTTTCAAGGAAGCATTGATGATCCCATACGGGGTGAAAGGCGCCCGCTATGAAGATTTAGAAGCGACCAACATCTTATTCAAGTTTAAACAACAAGTCTCAGAGCCTGCACGTCTTGCCGGTACGGCCTTACTTGTGCATGAAACCATGGATCAAATCAAAACGCCTCGTCAGGCATGGACCTACAATACCGGTCAACGCCGAGTACGTCGTGCGCCTAATGTTGCCTATGATGCCCCAGGTACAGCGTCTGATGGTTTACGTACCACGGATGATTTCGATATGTTTAACGGAGCTCCTGATCGTTACACCTGGGAATTAAAAGGCAAACAAGAATTGCTGATCCCATACAACGATTACCGCTTGCATAGTGATAGTTTGAAGTATGATGATATCTTGCAACCTGGACACATTAATCCAGATTTAGTTCGCTATGAAAAACATCGCGTTTGGGTAGTCGAAGCAAAATTAAAGTCTGGCACCAGTCATATTTATAAGCAGCGTACGTTCTACATTGACGAAGACAGCTGGCAAGTATCGGTTGCCGATATGTACGACAATCGTAATGAGTTGTATCGTGTTGCCTTTGCACATGGTTTGAATTATTACGATCTGCCAGCACATTGGTCTACACTTGAGGTCTACCACGACTTGCAATCGCGTCGCTATATCGCCCTTGGCTTAGATAACGAGCATGATATGTACGATTTCAATCCAAAACATAAAGAGAGAGATTTCACCTCGTCAGCATTGCGCAGACAAGGTCGTCGCTAGCCAGGAAATGAAGTAACAAACGGTTGGTTTTACCAACCGTTTTTTTTAATTCAAGGATGAATTAACTTAGGATTACCATGGATGGTATAAATACTGTAATTGACCAATGGGCATTTATGATACGCATTTTTAAATCATTACTTGTTTGTAGTGTATTCTCCCTTTTCAGCTTCGTGCAGGCACAAACTGAACAATCCGAAATTCTCCCGCTGGCGAATCAATCATTAATGTTAGATGTCGCTAAAATTAATGACAATCAGCTCATTGCTGTTGGTGTTCGTGGTCATATTTTGTTATCTAATGATGGCGAGAATTGGACGCAGCAAACAGTACCGACTAAATCCAATTTAACGAAAGTGTATTTTTTCAATGAAAATTTAGGCTGGGCAGTTGGCCATGATTCAGTGATTTTGCATACCAGAGATGGTGGCAAGAGTTGGGATGTGCAAAATTACCAACCAGAAAAACAACGACCATTTTTTGACATTTACTTTTTTAATCCTTCCCATGGTATTGCCATGGGTGCTTATGGCCTGTTTTATCGTACCCAAGACGGTGGCAATAGCTGGCTAGAAGAGTTTCATATTGAGTTGCTGTTTGAAGATGATCAAAATTATTTACGCGACCTGATGAGCGAAGACAAAGAATTTTATCATGAAGAAGTCGCCAGTATTTTACCGCATTTTAATCGTTTACTTGCCACCGAAGAAGGCCTGTTTCTGGCGGGTGAAGTTGGCATGATCGCCAAAAGTGTTGATTCCGGAAAGAGCTGGCAAATACTCGATGAAATTTACCTGGGTTCATTCTTTGATATCAGTACCATTGCCCCGCAACAATTACTGATTGTCGGGTTGCGTGGTAATATTTTTACCAGTCATAATAAGGGGGAGCAATGGCAACCGGTTGACACCAATACCACCGCATTGCTCAATGATATTGTATCTACCGATACGCAGAAAGTATTTGTGTTGGCCAATTCAGGAGTGCTGCTGAGCAGTGATAATGGTGAAGATTTCACTTTAACTACGCAACCAGATGGTAAGGCTCTTATGGCCGGAGTATGGTTTAACAATAAACTTGTTGTCGCTTCTGAAGTCGGCATGAAAGTCGTGGATGTACAATAATGGCGATTAAAAAATTCTTTAACCATCTTGAACGAAATTTATTCCGTTTTCGCTTTACCGTACTAGGGCTATTTCTGTTTGTTACCGGCTATTTATTAGCGCAAGCAATGGATATCAAACTGGATGCTTCGTTTGAAAAAAACATCCCATTGCAACACAGCTATATGCAAACCTATTTAAAACATCAGGCGGATTTTGGTGGTGCCAATAACGTACTTATCTCGGTATGTAATAAAAATGATGACATTTTTACTGCCAATTTCTTTACCACCTTAAAAGGGGTGCATGACCAGCTATTTTTCATTCCCGGCGTTAATCGAATATTGGTAAACTCGCTATTTTCACCGTCGACGCGTTTTGTCGAAGTGGTGGAGGATGGCTTTGCTGGTGGTCCAGTGATCCCTGCAGATTTTAAAGCCGACGAAAATGGCTTGGCAATCGTTAAAGCTAACATCGAGAAAGCCGGCATTGTCGGTAGCATGGTATCGGATGATTACACTTGCTCTATGGTAAAAACCTCGTTGATGGAAATTGATCCACAAACGGGTGATAAATTAGATACGTTAAAACTTGCCAAGCAGCTTGAAAATGATATCCGTGGTGAGTTTGAAAACGAAAACATCAGTATCCATATCATCGGTTTTTCTAAAATGGTCGGTGATATTGCCGATGGCGCCAAAGGGGTTGTAACTTTTTTTGCCATCGCCATCTTAATTACCGCCATTATGGTATATCTGTTCTGTAATTCGATAACGTTAACGCTATTGCCGATAGCCTGTTCGTTAATTGCCGTTATTTGGCAAATGGGGTTACTGACGCAATTAGGTTTCGGCCTAGATCCAATGTCGATATTGGTGCCATTTTTGGTGTTTGCCATCGGTGTCAGTCATGGCGTGCAAATGATCAATGCCGTTTCAAAAGAGGTTGCTAAAGGTAACACTCCAAAAGCAGCGGCTCAGTTAAGCTTCCGTCGCTTATTGGTACCGGGTGGTATCGCTCTGCTTTCTGATACCGTTGGTTTCTTAACCCTGCTTACGATTGATATCGGTATTATTCGTGAATTAGCGATTACCGCATCACTTGGTGTTGCCCTGATCATTTTCACTAATCTGGTATTACTACCAATATTGGTATCTTTTGTTCGCTTCAACCAGGAAGAGCAAAAACAGATCGTTGAAAACGCCGATCACAAACTGATGAATCGCTTGTTATGGCGCAAGGCCGCGTTTGTGACTTCGCCAAAACCCGCAGCATTCATTCTTTTCTGTACTGCCATTTTATTTATTTGGGGTTATGTACAGAGTAATGAAATTAAAATAGGTGAATTGCACGCAGGCGCACCGGCCTTGCATGAAACCTCACGCTATAATCAGGACACCTTTTTGATCACCGATAAATACGCGATCAGTGTCGATTATATGTCGGTGGTGGTGGAAACCTATCAAGATTCGTGTATCTACCATGAAGTGTTAGATACCATAGATACCATGCAATGGCGCTTGGAAAACATTCCAGGGGTGCAATCGACGGTATCGTTAGCCAGTGTCGCGAAAATAGTCAACACCGGTTACAACGAGGGCAATAAGCGTTGGCAGGTATTATCGAGAAACCAGCAAAGCCTGGTTCAGTCTATCGCCCGTATCCCATCAACCAGCGGGTTATTAAATACCGATTGTAGCGCCATGCCGATCATTTTATTTATGGAAGATCACAAGGCCGAAACCATTGAACACGTGATAAAAGCGGTAAAAGAAAATGCGGAACTGTTAAGCACAGATACCATCAAATTTAAATTGGCATCGGGTCCGGTTGGGGTGATGGCGGCAACGAATGAAGCGGTAGCCGAGGCGCAAATTCCGATGATGGTGTACGTTTATGGTGCGGTAACGCTGTTGTGTTTGATCAGTTTTCGTTCAGTTCGCGCCACTATCGTGGTCATTGCTCCGCTTTATGTGGTGTCAATATTGGCACAAGCGTTAATGACGTTTTTAGATATTGGCTTAACCGTATCTACCTTGCCAGTGATTGCTTTAGGGGTTGGTATTGGTGTCGATTATGGGATTTATATTCTGTCGAATATGAGTGGCCGGTTAAGACACGGAGAAAGTCTGGCTGACGCTTACCTTACCGCGTTAAAAGAACGGGGCAGTGCCGTATTATTAACCGGCATAACGTTGGCCATAGGGGTTTCAACCTGGTTCTTATCGGATCTGAAGTTCCAGGTGGACATGGGCATACTGCTTACCTTCATGTTTTTGGTAAATATGTTAGCGGCACTAATTATTTTACCGGCGTTAGCCACTTTCTTGTGGCGAGACAAAAAATAATTATGCAATTCTAAATCTATTTTTGCATAAATAATCACAAAAATGGCCGAAAGGCCATTTTCTATTTAACCCTACTGAATAAACACTTATTCATGACTAATCGCCTTGTAATAATTGGTATTTTTACTCTAATAAAGTAGTAGCTTTAGCGTAACTTTCTTACTAGAATTCGCGCCATAGACTATTCTAAATAGGTAGATGATCAGGACTTTCTGATTTTCTCAATGAAAGTTTAGAACGTAACTTCCAAAAGCCTTTAAAAAAGAGTTTTTGGGGAAATATATTTCGCCTTAACCAGAGGGTACAAGCATGGCGTTATTAGATAATAAATCTTCTGTCCTTTTTAAAAATGTTGCCAAACTTATTCATCAGAAAGTACCGGCATCTACAGCAGCTTTGTTAGAGCACTTTACCAGTTTACTTTACAGTAATATTTCCAAAGACGATCTCGCCGGTCGTAATGATAGTGATGTTTATGGCGCCACATTAAGCTTGTGGAAAGCATTAAATACACAACAACAAGATAAGGCATTTATTCGGGTATTAAACCCGGAAGTGTCTAAACACGGTTGGAAGTCAAGCCATACCGTTATTGAAGTTATCACCCCAGACATGCCATTTTTAGTCGATTCTACCCGAATGGCACTGAACCGCATGGGCCTGTCTCCACATTTGATCCTAAATTGCCCGATGAAAATTGTGCGCGATTATAATGGCGCTATAACTGACTTAGCCGCCGGTAATGAAAAATTAAAAGACAGTCATTCGGAAACGATTTTCTTTATTGAAATAGACAGGTTAAGCCAACAGTCACAAATTGATAATTTAACGGAAGAATTACATTCGGTATATCAAGATGTATTACTGACGGTGTCAGACTGGCAACCTATGTGTCAAAAGTTTGAGCAAACCATCAAAGGTTTAGACAGCGCGAAAAAGCATGTTGAAGACACTGAATTTGATGAAGCAAAAGAGTTTTTAAAATGGGTTGGCAACAATAATTTTACTTTTATGGGTTACCGCTCGTACTCAGTGAATAAATTAAAAGGTGATGTTGCTTTAGAAGCCAGGTTAGATACCAGTTTAGGGTTATTGAAAAACTCAGCAGGTACCGCGCAACGTTTGATCTCAAAATATTCACAATCGGCACGAGAATTAGCGCTGGGTAAAAATTTACTGATTTTAACCAAAACCAATTCCCGTTCACGTGTCCACCGTCCAGCACATCTTGATTATATTGGGGTGAAACAGTTTGACAGTAAAGGCAATATCATTTTGGAAGAGCGCTTTGTTGGTTTATTCGGCTCTGCTTTTTACAACGACAGTGCCTTGAATTTACCGATTATTCGCAATAAAGTGAAACGTATTTGTGACAATTCTGGTTTTGCTCCAGGCTCGCACTCTTACAAGACGTTAATCAATATCCTTGAAACTTTCCCAAGAGATGAAATATTACAATCGAATGAAGACGAATTAATTACCACCGTAAAAGGTGTATTACAAATGCAAGAACGTGACGTCACCGGGTTATTCGTACGTCGTGATGCCTTTAATCGTTTTTATTCTTGTATGGTGTATGTCCCTCGTGAACGTTATAACACCAAGCTGAGGATGGAAACACAGGACATTTTACAAAAAGCGTTTGGCAGCGAAAGGGAAGTTGAATTTAATACCTTTTTCTCAGAATCTGTGCAAGCAAGAACACATTACATAGTCAGAGTTGACTCAACCAAAGCAGATATTGACGTGAAAGAAATTGAACGCAACTTAAATGAAGCCGCCCGTAGTTGGGATGACAAATTTTCCGATGCCTTAAGAACGAACAAAGGTGAGGTTTTAGGTAAAGCATTAAGCCAAAAATA
The DNA here is from genome assembly GCA_002162925.1 of Thalassotalea sp. 42_200_T64. Lineage (GTDB taxonomy): Bacteria > Pseudomonadota > Gammaproteobacteria > Enterobacterales > Alteromonadaceae > Thalassotalea_A. The sequence goes on from MABC01000030.1 coordinate 107,160, forward strand.
CAGCAGTTTTCCACAATCTTATAAAGATGAAGTGCTACCCGGTACTGCCATCGTAGATATTGAAAAATTGGAAGCAGTATCTGCCGAGACGCCTTTGGAGATGTTATTTTACCAACCGCTAGAAGAGAAAACGGATAGCCGGTTTGTGAAATTAAAATTATTCCATAAAGGTGAACCGTTACATTTATCCGACGTATTGCCGATGTTAGAGAACTTTGGCTTACGTATTATTGGCGAAAGCCCATACATGGTGCGAGACTCGAAAGGTGAAATGTGTTGGATTTTAGATTTCTCCATGCTCCTCACCAGCAACAAAGCCTTTAACTTAGAATTAGCGCAAAATTTGTTCCAGGATGCATTTGCCCGAGTATGGCATGGCGATTTGGAAGATGATGGTTTTAACCGGTTGATCTTAGGTGCTGGCCTGGCCGGTCGTGAAGTATCAATATTACGAGCTTATGCGAAATACCAACAACAGATTGGCAGCACGTTCTCGCAAAGTTATATCGAGTCTACCTTTACTCGTTACCCTAATTTTGCCGATTTGTTAATTGAATTGTTTGAGCTTAAATTTACCCCCAATAGTAAATCGACGGCCAAAGCTGTGGCGAAGGTGATGGATAACATTGAACACTCGTTAGATAACGTAGCAAGTTTGGATGATGATAGAATTATTCGTCGTTATGTTGAGTTAATTAATGCCACGGTACGTACCAACTATTTCCAAAGCAATGAACAAGGGAAAGACAAAACCTATATTTCATTTAAAATGTTGCCTGAGCATATTTCGGATATGCCTAAGCCATTACCAAAGTATGAAATATTTGTTTATTCACCACAACTTGAAGGCGTGCATTTACGCGGTGGCAAAGTCGCCCGTGGTGGCCTGCGTTGGTCAGATAGACGAGAAGATTTCAGAACCGAAGTGTTAGGTTTGGTAAAAGCGCAGCAAGTAAAAAATACCGTCATTGTGCCTGTTGGCGCAAAAGGTGGTTTCTACTGTAAGCAATTACCAGTAAATGGTTCACGCAATGAGATTTTTGAAGCCGGTCGTGAATGTTATAAAACCTTTATTCGAGCACTATTAGATATTACGGACAACATTGTTGGTGGTGAAGTCGTTCACCCTGAAAATGTAGTACGCCTTGATGAAGACGACACCTATTTGGTAGTTGCCGCAGATAAGGGCACCGCGACATTCTCCGATACGGCAAACGGTATTGCCGATGATTATGGTTTCTGGTTAGGTGATGCGTTCGCCTCTGGTGGTAGTGTAGGTTATGACCACAAGAAAATGGGGATTACCGCCAAAGGGGCCTGGGAATCGGTTAAACGTCATTTCCGTGAAATCGGTATCAACTGCCAAACCACTGACTTTACCTGTTTAGCGGTTGGTGATATGGCCGGTGACGTATTTGGTAACGGTATGTTGTTATCGAAACATATTCGTTTGCAAGTGGCATTTAACCACATGCACATTTTTATCGACCCTACGCCCAATGCAACAACCAGTTACCCAGAGCGTGAACGTTTATTCAATTTACCCGGTTCAAGCTGGGAAGATTACAATCAGCAGTTAATCTCAGCAGGTGGTGGTTTGTTCTCTCGTGCGGCGAAATCGATTAAGTTAACGCCACAAATTAAAAAGATGCTTGGCACTCAAAAGGCAAGTATGTCGCCTAATGAGTTAATTCAGGCGGCGTTAATGATGAAAGTCGACTTATTCTGGAATGGTGGTATTGGCACCTACATTAAAAGCTCGAAAGAAAGTCATCAAGAAGTTGGCGACAGAGCCAATGATGTTTTACGCGTAGACGGTAAAGACGTGCAAGCGCGAGTGATCGGCGAAGGTGGTAACTTAGGTTGTACGCAACTTGGTCGTATTGAATATGCCGCCAATGGCGGCCGAATGAATACCGACTTTGTCGATAATGTTGGTGGTGTCGATTGTTCGGATAACGAAGTTAACATTAAAATATTGTTAAACGGTTTAGTGGCAAACGGTGATTTAACCACCAAGCAACGTAATCAGTTGCTGTACGATATGACTGATGAAGTGGAAATCATCGTTTTAGAAGATTGTTACCGTCAAACTCATTCAATTTCGGTGTCAGAGTCACGTGGTGCAAGCAAGTTAAAAGAGCAATTACGTTTTATTCACCGTTTAGAGCGTGAAGACAAGCTGGATCGGGCACTAGAATTTATTCCTAATGATGAAGAGATTGCTGAACGTATGGCCAATGGCGTAGGTTTAACTCGTCCTGAAATCTCGGTCTTGGTTGCTTACGGCAAAATGGTGTTAAAAGAACAGCTCGTTCTTGATGACATTACCAATGACAGTTACCTGGGCAAATTATTGCCGAGTGCGTTCCCGGTTAAATTGCAAGAGAACTATGCGGAACAAATGCAAGAGCATCCGCTAAAAGCAGAAATTATTGCCACTCGTTTGGCCAATGATTTGTGTAATTACATGGGCGCCAACTTTGTATACCGTATGCAGGAAGAAACCGGTGCATCGGCTGCAGAAATTGTGAAAAGTTGGGCGGTGAGTGCCGAGATCTTTGAACTTGATTCGATTTGGCGACAAATTGAAGCTTTGGACAATCTGATCTCTGCCGACATTCAAACCGATATGCTGCATGAAATGCGTCGCACCGTACGTCGTGCTACGCGGTGGTTCTTGCGTCATCGCAATAAAGCGTTAAGCATTGAAGAAAGTATTGAGTTCTATCGTCCTACGTTTAAAGTTCTGTCGAACAAACTCGACAGCTTCTTAGTCGATGCCGAAGCTCGAGAGTTGAGTGTGTTAAAAGATAGATTGTTGAAAGACAAGGTACCGGCAAAAATTGCGGCCAGGATCTCACAACTTTCAACACTGTTCTCAGCCATGGATATTGCCCAGGTAGCTTGTAGCGATAGCCGTTCAGTAGAATTGGTATCTGAGTTGTACTTTAGCGTTGGTGTGCGTTTAGATCTACACTGGTTCTTAGATCAAATTACTCAGCAACCGGTAGAAAACCATTGGCAAGCACTGGCTCGTGCCTCTTTTAGAGAAGAGTTAGATTGGCAACAACGTTCAATAACCTCAGTCATTTTACGTGGTAGCCCAGACAGTAAAGACATTGATGAAATGTTTGAAAACTGGAGACTTCAAAGTGAGCACCCATTAGAACGCTGGCAGCAAATATTGGCCGACTTTAGAACCACTAAGGCGCATGAGTTTGCCAAGTTCTCCGTAGGTTTGCGTGAGTTAATGATGTTGTCACATCATAACGATTAAAACCTGTAATACCAATCCGTATAATGCTTATACGGAATGGTATAAGTTGTTGACTCTACAGTTAACCGTTAATTAATGATAAACTCCCCGCTTAGGGGAGTTTTTTATTTCTAGCGACAAAAATCAGACAGAACAACATAAAAACTTTAATTACCAAAACTAATACCAAGTCCGTTAATTTATTGCTCAATAAATTAACGGACTTGGTATATAACTAAATTAGGTCATCATGCTTTATTCAATCGCTCGTAACTTGCTATTTAAGCTAAGTGCTGAACAGGCACACGAATTTACCATCTACATGCTAAAACTTCCCGCTTCTTTCGCCTTAAAAGGCTTATATGGCGCACAAGTAAAAGATAAACCGGTAGAAGTGATGGGGATCAAATTTCCTAATCCGGTCGGTTTAGCTGCGGGTCTTGATAAAAACGGTGAGTGTATTAATGGCTTTGCTGCCATGGGATTTGGCTTTGTTGAAATTGGCACGGTAACACCACGTCCACAACCGGGCAACCCAAAACCTCGTATTTTCCGTTTACCAGCAGCCGATGCCATTATTAATCGTATGGGGTTTAATAACCACGGCGTTGATTATTTGGTTAATCAGGTGAAAAAAGCCAATTTTAACGGTGTGCTCGGTATTAACATCGGTAAAAACAAAGACACTACGGAAGAAAATGCCAAAGAAGATTACATCCATTGTATGCAAAAGGTGTATCAACACGCGTCTTACATTACGGTAAATATTTCATCACCGAATACCCCCGGCCTTAGGGATTTACAGTATGGTGACGCGCTTAATGAGCTGTTAAGTGCATTAAAAACTGAACAGAAGGCCTTAGCGGCTAAGCACGGTAAATATGTTCCAATCACAGTTAAAATAGCTCCAGATTCAACCGAAGAAGAAATTAATGGTATCGCTGAATGCTTATTAGCGAATGAAATTGATGGTGTCATTGCAACCAACACCACGTTAAGTCGTGAAGGTGTAGAAAACCTGGAACATGGTAGCGAAATGGGCGGTTTAAGTGGTCAGCCGGTAAAAGACAAAAGCACTACCGTTATCAAACAACTTGCCAAAGCACTGGACGGTAAAATGCCAATTATTGGTGTTGGTGGCATAAACAGTGTTGCTGCAGCACAAGAAAAGCTGGCAGCAGGTGCTAGCTTAGTACAAGTGTATACCGGCTTTATTTATGAAGGCCCGAAACTAATCAAAGATATTGTTGATAGCTTATAAGCGCGTTGCAGACAAAATACCAAATTAGGGATCTATATGATCCCTTTTTATTTTTCTATATATTTTAATGTAACCGTAGTTGGATGATAGATTAAAGATACTCTAGCAACTGAGTATAGAAAAAGTGAGCCTAAATCATCATAAAACTAGATGGAAATACCACTTTCTGAACTTGTTTCAGAATATCTATGGGGCCGCTCAGTTACAACCAGAAGTAGAAAAAAGCACCGTCATCCTTGAGGAGCATAAGCGACATCAGGGATCTCACGAAAAGCTCAGGTGGTTTGGATAGGTAAGCTTACTGAGTGAAAGCAGGCTTTGTTTAGAAACACGTTATGAATTACGGAGGTCCCGCATCAAGTGCGGGATGACGGCGCAATTTTTAGTGTTTAGTTGTAACCACCCCATTTATAGATCAGATCTGAATAGAGTTTTCCAGCGTAACAGGTGTCGTAAATTCCTTTGGTTTAATTGCTAAAATTGAACAATCAATTTGCATCAGAATATTTTCTGCAGTGTTGCCTATGAAAAAGCCTGAAATACCTGTTCGGGCAACAGTGCCCATGACAAGAATATCAGCGTTGACTTTTTGGGCGAGTAAAGGGATTTCTTCCTTTGGCATCCCTTTTTTTAAATGCAGTTGCGGCTTGAGGTATTCAAGAGCATCTCTTCCTACTTCATTTGTCAGTATATTTAAACTTTTTTTATGTTTTTGTTTCACTTCTTCGGCATAAGAAATGACTTCATCATTAGGAAACATTATATAAACTCTTTCCATTAGATCTTCTCCAATGATTTGAGATACGTGTACTATATGGAGAGCCGCGGATTCAGACAATGCTAAAGAATTAGCCATTTCAAGGATCTGAACATTTAGCAAGTGTCTAGATTTTAGTTCTTTTTCTGGATAGTTATTATCAACTCCACCGCTGCTAGTATGCATCGATAAGGCGTTGGTGCCTTTGATTTTACGAGCCAAACTGGGCAGGGGCACTTTCTGATTATGTGCATATCATCACTTTCAATTTTTTGATCAAAATGTCGGTTACTCTTGCTTGTTTTTATAACAAGATCATGGTTATTACGAATAACTTCACGAATAATTTCTAAGAATGGTCTACCAACTAATATTTTCGATTGAGCTACAATATTTTCATACTTGGATTGAATTATATTTTCTAGTTTTGATTTATGCTCATCAACTATTTTCGATTGCAGCTCGTGGTGAGATAAAAATTGACCAACTAATGGTGAGGACGATACGTCGTCGATTACTTCAACAATGGTAAGAAGGGCTTGGTTGTTGTTCGCTAACGCCACAGCACGATCCACGAGTTCTTGACAATCAAAGCTGGAAACAACACACAGAATATTTTTAAATCTTTTCATTTCGCAATCCTCTATATTTATTTGTACCTACTTTATTGAATAAAGCTAAGAAATAAATAAGTTGCTAGCACTACTGCGACCCACATAGCCATACTTCCTGACGGATAATTTCGTGAAAGCAAGCTGCTCAGTCGATTATTCTTTGCTGCGATATAAGTTAAGCACATAGTTAATTTTAGCTTAAACTCTTGCCGTAATCTGCGATCATTTTGCCAAATGATGGTAAACATAGTTTGCAACGCTCTTGGAAATGCGCGGCGATACAGCCAATCGAAATCTAAATTGGTTGAGCGAAGTTCAGGAGGGTACATCCCTTTGAGGTTCAGCCAGACAAAAGCTAACGCTGAATAAAACAGTAACTGAGTCTGGGCTAGTACATGGGTTGTATCATAAGGGTTGTAAGTAGTCTCATACGGCAATAAGGCATATAATCCTTGCGGGTAGATGCCAATGGCGATACACAGACTAGCAGCTATCGCCATTGCCAATAACATATTTTTAGGGGGATCGTTTGCTCGAATGCCAGAATCGTGGGCGAAGAAGGCGAAATAGGGGATTTTTATCCCTGCATGATGAAATACACCAGCAGAGGCAAACAATAACATTAGCCATATCCAGTCAAACCCTTCTGCAAGTGCCGCAGACATAATCATCGATTTACTGACAAAGCCGCTAAACAGAGGGAAAGCGGAAATGGATGCCGCACCTACAATACAGAGTATCGTGGTTTTTGGCATCGTTTTGTATAAACCACCAAGTTCAGAGCCATGGATCCGCCCGGTCATGTGCAATACTGCCCCCATAGACATAAATAATAAGCCCTTAAAAATCACATCATTAAAGGCATGAGCTACTGCGCCATTGATAGCAAGCGCAGTGCCGATACCGATGCCGACCACCATGAAGCCCAATTGGTTTATCAGGCTATAGGCCAATACCCGGCGTAAATCATTTTCAATGACAGCAAAAAATATTGGGAAACAGGTCATGGCAGCACCAATATATACCAGTAACTCAGTCCCCGGATATGCACGTGCAAGCGCATAAACGGCCACTTTCGTGGTGAATGCACTGAGAAAGACTGTTCCGGTCACGGTCGCTTCAGAATAGGCATCAGTTAACCAGTTATGGACCATAGGAAAAGCACACTTGATACCAAATGCGATGAAAATAAGCCATCCTGAAACACTATCTAACCCAATATAACCAAACTCTAATGTGTTGTTTTCAGTGAAGTAAAAAAGAGTCCCTGCAAGGAGGATTACACCCGATAAAACTTGAATGATGAGATAGCGCATCCCGGTAACATAGGAACGCTGTGTTCTGCGTGCCCAAATAAGAAACACTGAAGTAATAGCTAACAACTCCCAGAAAATGAATAAAGTTAACAAGTCACCGGCAAACACAGCGCCCAAACCGCTGCCAACATACATCATGGCTGCCACTTGTTGCATGGTATCGCGAAGATGTAACGAGTAAATAATGCCAATCAGTGCAGCAAGGTGAAATACATAGCCAAACATCAAACTTAACTTATCTACACGGTAAGGAATAAGTTGATAATCAAACAAGGAAAATTGCAGATGAATGCCTTCTGGTATCATCCCTAGATGTACTGCACTGGCAATGGGAATTGCCATCATTATCACGCCACGCAACTTGCTGCGAGTGAGTAATACAAATAATGCACCGATATAAAAGGGCATAAAAGGTGGGAGCTCAATCATCCACATTGTGACCCTCTATTTTAGGGAGAAATTTTTTCTTAACGTTTTCTCTACTATTACTCACGTCATCACCATGGGGTATTGCTTTATCATCCATGCTTTCATTGTCCATAGTTTCATTGGCATAGTAGTCTTCTTCTCGCATCAAAAACGTTCGCATCCAGGTAGCAACACGTACCAGAACAACGCAAGTGACAAAACCATAAAGGGGATAAAAGCCCCAAAGATTTTCCCCGCTGTGACTAACATCACGATGGATGAAAAAATCTAAAATAAACAATAAAATACAGCAGCTATAAAGAAGGTATAATAATCGCTTTATGTTTTTAGGATGATCGAATAGGTATTTTTTCTCATCTTTCATGAATTATTCCCTACTGCTCAAAACAGCCGAGGCCAACTCAAATAAAGGTTGCGGATAAATAAATAAAGCCAAGCAAGCTAAAGTGGTAATCACAATGGCAATGAGTGATGGCAGAGGCGCTTCTTGTATTGGTATTGCGGTCAATATATTTGCAGAAGATGTCGCTTTCTTAGAATATTTATTCGCTTTTTTATTCGCTTTTTTATTCGACTCTCTATTAGAGCTGAGATCTGGGAAAAATGCGTGAAAGGGGAGCGGTAATAAGTAAGCAATGTTAATTAAAGAACTAAGCATTAACACCACCATTAAAAGCCATTGCTCGGTTTCAATTGTCGCCATCATTAAAAACCACTTGCTCCACGTTCCCCCAGTAGGGGGAACGCCAATGATACTGAGACTGGCAATAAAAAATGCGAACATTGTCAGTGGCATTTGTCGGCCAATACCGCGCATTTCGCTTATTTTTGATTTATCTAAGCTAACTAAAATAGCACCCGCACAAAAAAACAAAGTGATTTTACCAAACGCATGCATGGCAATATGCATGGAACTACCAATAATACCAGACGAAGTCGCCAACAAAGCGCCAATAGTGATATAACCTAATTGGCTGACGGTTGAATAGGCCAACCTTGCTTTTAAATTATCTTGTTTCATCGCAACAAGTGAAGCAAGCAACACAGAGGCTCCTGCTAAATAGAGTAAAAATTGGGTGGTTGGTAATACCGACAGCAAATCCAGGCCAAAAATAAAAACACATATTTTTAGAATGCTAAAAACACCGGCCTTTACCACGGCAACTGCATGTAAAAGTGCACTTACAGGAGTTGGTGCAATCATAGCCGCGGGTAGCCAGCGATGAAAAGGCATAATCGCAGCTTTACCAATACCAAAAATGAACAACACTAGCAGAGTACCTGCTATGATTTTATCAACATCCGCACTAAAAATACCGCCGAGTTTAAAATCTAATGTACCAGCAACAAACCAGGTACTGACGATAGCTAACAGAAAAAACACGATTGACGTGCTAAGCAGAATGCCGAGATAAGTTCGGCCAGCCTTTTTGGCGTTTTCGGTGCCTGCGTGAGTCACTAAAGGATAAGTCGATAAGGTCAATAGTTCATAAAAAATAAACAAGGTAAACAGATTCGCTGCAAAAGCAAGGCCTACCGCTGCACCAATGGCAATGGCAAAACAACTATAAAAACGGGTTTGATTTTTTTCTTGATGACAGCGCATATAACCAATGGCATAACAGCTAGTGACTAGCCAGAGGAAACTGGCAATTAAAGCGAACAACATGCCAAGTGGCTCAATATCAAAACTTACTGTTAAACCGGGTAAAAGCTCCCACCAGAAAACACGGATAGTGGCTCCCAAAGAGAGTCCTTGATATAGATTAACCATTAAATAGATCAATATTAAACAGCTTGTGATAGTTACACCTTCCCGAAGGTTTGGTATATGTCCAGTAGCAACAATCGCTAAAGTCGCCGATAAGGGGACAATAATAGATAGTTGCAACATCAGCTCTAAAGATAGGTTCATGGTGTTACCCCAAACAAACTCTGAGCTGCCGCCTGTGCTACCTGCACACTAAGGCGAGTATCGATACCAAAATAGATATTAGCGATGGTTAGTGCCCATATGGGGACGAGAAACAACATTGGCGCTTCTTTGACTGCTGCTTGATTAACTAATGGTTCTTTGAAATAAGCGACTTCGATGATCCGCCAGACATAAATAACAGCTAATATTGCCGCGAACAGAATAAGTACAGCAACAGGCCACCAACCCTGTTCAAGCAACGCGGTAAGCAGGTACCATTTGCTGACAAACCCAACGGTTAACGGCATACCGATTAAACTTAAGCCTCCGACCACGATCGCAGCCATAGTCAGTGGCATCTGGCGGCCTAAACCGTGAAAATTATTGAGTTGAACATCACCTAGCCGATACACCACAGCAGCTAAGGCTAAAAAAATTGCACATTTCATCAATGCGTGATTAAACACGTGCAATAAGGTTGCGGTTAAACCTGTTACTGTACTAATGCTAAAACCAACAATCATATAACCAATTTGAGCGATACTCGAATAGGCAAAGAGGTGTTTAATATTATTTTGATAGATTGCAGAAGTTGAAGCGACAAAAATGCCGAATAGACCAAGTGCCATAAACAAGGTTTGTAAAGGTATGGTGGTGAAAGAAAAAGACAGGCCAAAAACGGAGAAAGTAAGGCGAATGAGTAAATACATAGCCACTTTTGTTGCTGTTGCGGCGAAGAAGGCGGTGACAATTGATGGCGCGTAAGCGTATGCATTAGGTAACCAATGATGAAGCGGGAACAGGGCCAGCTTTAAACATACGCCGACAATAACAAAAGCAAAAGCGGTAAATACGGTACGTGTTTGTGCGACTTCAGGTAGGCGTTGAGAGAGATCCTGCATGTTCAGTGTCCCCGTCATTTGATACATCAAGCCAACACCAATTAAAATAAAAGTTGCACCAATAGTCCCCATAACCAGGTATTGATATGAGGCCCAAAGCGCACGTCTGTCTTCACCCATAGCGATTAAAGCATAAGTAGAAAGTGAAGCTATTTCTAAAAACACAAAAACATTAAATGCGTCACCCGTGGCGACAATTCCCAACATACCGGTGAGTGATAACAGATATAAAACATAAAATAGGGTGTGTTTGTTTTTATCTATTTCTTTTTCAATGCTAGTTTGAGCGGCAAACAAAACAATGGTACTTATTGCTGAAATGATCAGCAAAAGAAAGGCATTAAGCTTATCAATTCGATATTCAATCCCCCAAGGTGCTTGCCAACCACCTAATTCGTAACTGACTACTCCGGATGTCATTACTTGTTGTAATAACAAAATACTGATCAACAATGTCAAGCTACTGACCAACAGAGAAAACAGCCAGGCCAGCTGAGCACGCTTTAGTATCAAGCAAATAGGTGCAGCCATAAGCGGGACAATCACTTGCAAAACAGGAAGGTGTGCTATCACGCTTGTTTTCTCTCTTTTTTGTCCGCCTGGATTTGATTATCTTGCCGTTGAATTTCTTCTTCTTCAATACTGCCATAAGCTGCTTTTATACGGATCACTAATGACAGAGCTAAAGCGGTGGTGGCAATGGCAACTACAATAGCAGTGAGAATTAAAGCATGAGGTAAAGGGTTAGAGTATTGAATGATATCGTCAGCTAAGATAGGCGCTGTACCACCAACAACTTTTGCCATACTGATATAAAATATGAATACAGACGTTTGGAAAAGAGTCAGGCCAACGATTTTTTTAATTAAGTTGCCATGAGCAATCACTATATATAGTCCGATCATCATCAGCATTACCACAATCCAGTTATTAAAAAGTCCGATTAACATTAAGGTGACTCCTGATTGTGCTCATTTTCATTACTCTGTTGCCTCTCTCTATAATCGGCAAAGTTGAAAAAGATAATGATTATCACTGAAGCAACCGTGCAGCCAACGGCCCACTCGATTAAGAAAATCCCCAAATGCTGACCAGTAATAGCATCGTTGGATAAGAAATTATAGTCAAAGAAATTCCCGCCGTTGAGTAAAGATACGAGACCAACACAGCCATATAGCAAAACGCCAGTAGCAGAAATTAACTGGATAAAAGGTTGATTAATGACGATGCGTGCTGTGCTTAAACCAAATAACATCGCATATAAAATAATCGCCGCAGCGAAGATCACGCCAGCCTGAAACCCCCCCCCAGGGCCGAAATCGCCATGAAATTGAACATAAAGTGCAAACAACAAAATAAAAGGGAGCAACATTTTTGTGACGATGCGAACAACAAGGTGCTGCTCATGCATCGAGTAATTAATACATACAATTTTGTCTCCATTGTCTGGGCGGCGAACGCTGGATAACAATGCCAACACCCCAATACCAGCGGTAAAGATGACAACAAGCTCACCGAAAGTATCAAATGCTCTATAGCTTGCAAGTATAGACGTTACGATATTGGGTATACCAATTTCTTGCATTGAATCGTTAATATACCTAGGGGCAACATGGCTGTGAACTGGTGCATCAGCGGAGCCAAAATATGGCATATCTAACGTGCCGTAGATCAGTAAACAACCTGTTATGACGACAAGAAGTAGTGCCGGAAAGGGTTTGTGCCGTGTTGTATTCTCACTACGTCCGGTCATTGTAATGACGACTAACATTAGCAACGTTGATATACCTGCTCCCACTGCGGCTTCAGTAAAGGCCACATCGACGGCATCCATAGCAACAAAAAAGCTCGCGGACAATAAGCCATAAATACCTGAGAGCATAACGACCGCGAACAGATCTTTCATCCGAATTATGGCAATAGCAACAGCCAGCAATAAGGTTAATAATACGATATCAATCAAGATTTCGATGAGGCAGTCTCCTTACTCTCTTGTTCAAGAGAACTTTGCTCAACAGTATTTTGGCTAAGTTTTGGCATCAGCCCATTATGCAACGCTGCTTTGGCTAGTACATGGCTTGTCGTGGGGCTGATCAACAAGGTCAATAATAGGATCATTACTAGCTTGGCAAACACTAAAAAATCGGTGCTGTATAGCATCAGGCCGATCAAAATCATACCAGCGCCCAAGGTACCGGTGACGCCCACTGCGTGCATACGGGTATAAAAATCGGGAAAGCGTAAAATGCCGATGCCGCCTGAGACACAAACAAAGCTACCGATAAATAAACACAAACCACTGCTAATATTTATAACAATTTCCATTTAGTGCTCCTTTTCTGTCGATTGATGATTGGAAGTTTCTGTGGCAGGCGTATGCTTAAATTGATTAGTATCTGAGTAACGTAATACAGCAATGACACTGATAAAGTTGATCAGCGCATAGACAATAGCGATATCCAAAAATTCAGGCCGACCCATGACAAATCCTAATAAAGAAATCAGCAATACCGTTTTAGTGCCAAACATATTGACTGCCAAAATACGATCATAAAATGTCGGCCCGGAAATCCCTCTGATGATTGCTAAAGTCATCGCGATAAAAATGGCTAGTGTGGCAGCAACTAACATTAGCGTTCCAACAAACTTACTCGGCGATCCATTTCGCCGGCTTTTAATGATTCAATATCCTTATAGAGTAAGGCATGGACGATAATTTCGTCGTCTACCAAATCGATGGTTACAGTTCCAGGGGTTAAGCTAATGGAATTTGCATATATGACTTTTCCCATGTCAGTTTTTTGACTGATTTTAATTTTTTTTAGTGTTGGAGATATACTTTCTTTACCAAGCCAAATGTGCTTTACCACGGTGATATTGGCTTTAATAATCTCTTTGATAAGCCACAAATAGTAGCCCAATATATTACGCGTTAAATATAACGGTTGAGACTCTTGGTCAACAACATCCATTTGATGTGAAATAAATAACACTAAGATAATGGAAGCAGCACCAAGCAACAAAATGAGTGTGCTATAGTGACCTGAATTGAGTAACCAAAATGCAGCTAAAGTCAAAAACAAACTGATGGTATGTCGTTTCATCGATCCTCACCTCTAATTATTTATAAAAAATTTACATCATTACCATTTTGGCTAACAAAATCAGATATATTGAAAGTGGTGGAAGAGATATTCGATTCTATTCTGGCTGATTTTTGACAGTATTTCGTGAGATTATTTAATCTTCTGCTAGTTTTATTATCAAACAATCGGTGCGCAAATGATGCAGCACCTTTTCGGCGGTATTACCCAATAAAAAACCACTAACACCTTCACGGCCAACGCAGCCTATAATCACCAAATCACTGTTTAATTCGTTGGCCTGATGGGGAATGGTTCGATCCGGTGGCCCTGCCGTGATATGACTGGTTACCGAACTCATCTCAGACTGAGCTAGCAGTTTCTGCATTTTTTCTTGCGCAGCTGGCGCTTTTTTCTGTTTGACTGAGTGTTTATTCACCACGTCAAATTCCAGCAGCGGTTTAGCAATGGGAATACTATACACTGCGTGTAATTGGTTGTGGGTAACCCCGGACAAGACGTCTCCCCAGCTTAGTATTAAAGAATTTAGTTGCTGATGTTTACTTTCGTCGGTTGATAAGTCCAAAGCTAATAAAATATTGGTTTTACTTTTCCACTTAACGTGGCTGGCGATCAATATTGGACAGGGTAAATGCCGGATTAATGTCCAGTCGGAAGGAGTGTGAAACAATGATTCACTACGGTGTCCACCCTTGATCACTAGGTCTACAGGTTTTTGAGCACAGCGATTAACCACCCAGTCAGCAATGTTATCACTAATAATTACTTCGCTAGTGATTTCTGTCTGGTCAGCAAAAATGCTATGAATATTGGAGGTAAGTGATTGTTTAGCCTGTTCTATATGCTGTTCGAGGGTAATGTCTGAGTCGTGGGTATGATGGATAAATTTGATTATTTCCACCGTCGCGCTGATAGGGAGGGTAATATCGCGAGCCTTTTCTAACGAGAGTATATCGTCGTCTTCTATGTCAGCAATAACCAATACCTGTTTATTCATGGATTACACTCCTGTTATATTTCTATATAAGAGTATAGCCTAGGCTTTGGCAATTATAGGTTTATCCTACCTTGGGTGTTTGGCGTAAAACCAAGCTCCATCAGAAATTGCTGTAATTAGTGCGGTATTTGAAGTAGATATGTTAATTTTCTTCGTTTGGTTTTGATAAACGGTAAATCGAAACAGGGCTAATGATCAGCCGCATAGTGTTCCACTTCACTCCAAACACGAAGAACGTTAGCGGACAATATTTTACTTATCTCTGCTTCACTATAACCACGTTCAAGTAGGCCATCGATTAAATTAGGATAACTGGCAACATCTTTTAAACCCGTAGGTAAACTGTCGCCGACACCATCATAATCTGAACCTATGCCAACATGATCGATACCGATGAGTTTAATCACATGATCAAAATGATCGAGTACATCATCTAAACTGGCATAATCAAAGGGCGTTACTTGCAAGTATTGCTGTTTAAACTCTTCTGCTTCAGGGCTTGCTTTGGTTAAGGTGTTTGCTTTTAAAAATTTATTCAGAGCGAGTTTGTAAGTATCATTATGCTCTCGAGATTTTTTTGAGATAAAGGTAGAGCCAAAGTTAATCTGAATGACGCCACCATTTTTCGCAAGTTTAATTAACATATCGTCACTCATGTTGCGTTCAAAACCTGGGATAAAATGTCTTGCCGATGAATGTGATGCGATCACTGGAGCCTTTGATAGTTCGATAACCTGATAAAAAGAGTCATCAGATATGTGTGATACGTCGATCATCATGCCTATATTATTCATCTCGGTGATCAAGGCTTTACCAAAATCGGTTAATCCGCGCGCAGGGCGTAGTGGGTCATATGAGGAGTCAGAGATATGATTCGCTTTAGAGTGCGATAGCGTAATGTAACGTACACCACGATTATAAAAATGAGTTAGGTTTTCAAGTTTGCCTTCAATTGGACTGCCATTTTCCATTCCCATTGGTAATGAAATAATCCCTTGTTGAAAGTGCTGCTGCACATCTTTCACGCTTGCGGCAATGGCAAATTTATCAGGAGCATTGGCCGCTATAGTTTCAACACTATCAATCAGTTTATCTGCAAGCTTTTTACTGCCACCAGTAAGCTGTAACACCGCAGGTATATAGATTGACATGAAAGGAGCATTTAAGCCGCCGGACTTTGCTCTTGGGTAGTCAAAATCGCCATCCGCAGTTGCCATGCTGACATCTTGCCATTTTTTTTCTAAACGATAGGGAACATCAATGTGGCCATCTAAAATAATATATTTTTGCGCCAATTCAAATCCTCTGGTTTTCTCATTATTGACTTGTGGCTTGTTCTCACAGCCGGTCATAATCAAAGTTGTGGCCAATATAAAAGTGCTGGCAATAATTGCTTTATTAAAGATCATATTGTTTTCTTAGTTAAAATTTTGTTATACAAATTTGGTATCAGCATACGTGTTTTCGGCTGTATTGTGAAATTTCTGATTAGGGTTGTTGGATCTGGAAAAGCTAAGCTAATATTTGAGTAAGGCTATTATAAAACGATAATTATACCAATCTAAGGATAAAACTATGGAAACGATCCCGTCTAAACAATACTTAAAAATTAAAGCAAGATATCCTGATTTTCTAAATGCAGTTGAAATACTGGGAAAAACGATAAAGCAAGAAGGGCCGATAGATAATAAAACTGCGCAACTAGTTCAGCTCGCGGCAGCAGCATCGGTTCGTTCTGAAGGCGCTGTCCACAGTCATACCAAAAGAGCCATTAATGCTGGTGCACAAGATGAAGAAATTTATCACACCCTTATTTTACTCACCAGCACTATTGGTTTTCCCAACGTTATGGCGGCATTGAGTTGGGCTGAGGATGTGATTGAAAACTCTTAAACTGTTTTAATGAGCAAAATTATGACCAAACATCGAATCGAAACTGACTCATTTGGCGAATTAAAAGTCCCAACCGATAAGTATTATGGCGCGCAGTCGGCGCGTTCATTAAAAAATTTTCCTATTGGCGTGGAAACAATGCCCAAGCCGCTGATCCGCGCCCTGGGCATTGTCAAACTGACAGCCGCGCAGGTGAATATGGATTTTGGACTGCTAAAAGCCTCCATTGCTAAGCCGATCATTAAGGCCGCTGCTGAGGTAATGACAGGTAAACTCGATGAACACTTTCCGCTCTCTGTTTGGCAGACCGGCTCAGGGACTCAGAGCAATATGAATACCAATGAAGTGATTGCCAACCGGGCCATTGAACTTCTCGGCGGTATTGTTGGCAGCAAAACACCGGTTCACCCTAACGATCATTGCAATATGGGGCAGTCGTCGAATGATGTGTTTCCTACGGCGATGCATATTGCTGCGGTCGAAGAGATCAGCCATCGTTTATTACCGGCATTACATTACCTGCGTGATAAGTTAGACGCTAAAGCCAAGTCATTTAAGCAATTGGTAAAGATTGGCAGAACGCATATGCAGGACGCGACGCCATTGACACTTGGTCAGGAGTTTTCGGGTTACAGCGCACAGCTGCATCATGCCATCCGCAGAGTGGAAGCGATATTGCCGGCATTGTACCAACTGGCTCAAGGTGGCACAGCTGTTGGCACCGGCCTTAATACGGTCAAAGGTTTCGATCTGAAGTTTGCCGAGCAAGTGGCAAAGGTGACAAAACTGCCCTTTAAAACGGCAGACAATAAATTTGAAGCACTGGCTGCTCATGACGCTATTGTTGAGGCTAGTGGTGCGTTAAATACTATCGCGGTCAGTTTGATGAAAATTGCCAACGATATCCGCATGCTAGGATCCGGGCCACGTTGTGGTATTGGTGAAATAAGCCTTCCTGCAAATGAACCCGGTTCGTCGATTATGCCCGGTAAGGTAAACCCAACACAATGTGAGGCGTTGACCATGATTGCTGCGCAAGTAATGGGCAATCATGTAACCATTTCAATTGCCGGTTCGAATGGGCATTTTGAACTCAATGTGTTCAAACCCGTCATTATTTATAATTTGTTGCAATCGATCCGTTTGCTTGCCGATGGTTGTCAGTGTTTTGCTGAAAAATGTGTAGCAGGTATCCGCGCGAATGAGGACCATATAGCCGAACTACTTGATAAATCGTTAATGCTGGTTACGGCACTAAACCCACACATTGGCTATGATGATGCCAGCAAAATCGCCAAACGAGCTCATCAGGATGGCTGCACACTTATCGAAGCGGCTGTTGCTCTAAAATTAGTGACCGCAGAGCAGTTTAAACAGTGGGTTGTGCCTGAGAAAATGACTGGCCCGAAATCATCAGAGAAATAATTACCCTCAAAAGGCGTCCTGCCTGCCGGGTATAAGTACGTCCCTGAAATTATGCGAGGTTAAAACCCCGCCAACCTATATATCGACCATGAGGGTTGCATTCCATCATCCCTGAAATAAAAAAAGCCAGTGCACTGGCTTTTTTATTTTCGCTACAAATTAGTAACTTTCGTTATGTACCGCCTGTACCGCACGGCCCGAAGGATCAGCCATGTTCTTAAAGCTTTCATCCCAAGCCAAGGCGGCTTCCGTTGAACAGGCTACCGATTTACCACCCGGTACACATTCAGCGGCCGAAGCAAGCGGGAAGTGCTGTTCAAAAATAGTACGATAGAAATAAGCTTCTTTGGTATCTGGCGTATTGTGCGGGAATTTGAATGCCGCGTTGGCCAATTGTTGATCGCTCACTTGCTCTGCAACGTGCTCTTTTAAACTGTCAATCCAGGAATAGCCAACACCATCAGAGAACTGCTCTTTTTGACGCCACAAGATTTCTTCCGGTAAATAACCTTCAAAGGCAGAGCGCAACACATGTTTCTCAATCTTGCCGTCTTTACACATCTTGTCTTCAGGGTTGATGCGCATGGCAACATCCATAAATTCTTTATCTAAAAACGGAACACGAGCTTCAATACCCCAGGCAGACATTGATTTGTTCGCTCGCAAACAATCAAACATATGCAGCTTATCAAGCTTGCGTACCAGCTCTTCATGAAATTCTTTGGCGTTAGGCGCTTTGTGGAAGTATAAGTAACCGCCAAAAATTTCATCCGCACCTTCACCGGAAAGTACCATTTTGATACCCGTAGCTTTGATTTTACGAGCCATCAAATACATCGGGGTAGAGGCACGAATGGTGGTCACATCGTAGGTTTCGATGTGATAAACCACTTCTTTTAAGGCATCAATACCATCTTGTACGGTAAAGATAATACTGTGGTGTATGGTACCAATAGAATCCGCTACTTTTTGTGCGGCAATAAGATCTGGAGAACCTTCTAAACCACAGGCAAACGAATGAACTTTTGGCCACCAGGCTTCTGAGAGGTCATTTTCTTCGATACGACGGGCGGCAAATTTTTGCGTAATGGATGACACTAACGACGAATCCAAACCACCAGAGAGTAAAACTCCGTAAGGAACATCGGTCATCAAGTGACCTTTTACCGATTGTTCAAACGCAGTGCGCAATTCATCAATGTCGGTTTCATTGTTTTTAATGGCTTCATAATCGGTCCAGTCACGTTGATAGTAAGGCTTTATTTCGCCATCTTTACTATCTAAGTAATGTCCAGGAGGAAATTCGCTAACCGTATTACAAACTGGCATTAACGCTTTCATTTCTGAGGCAATATAGAAGTTACCATGTTCATCATTGCCCATGTATAACGGAATGATGCCCATATGATCACGAGCCACTAAATAGCTATTGTCTTCCTGGTTATACAAACAGAAGGCGAACATGCCTTGCAATTTATCGATAAACTCAACGCCAAACTCTTCATACAAAGGTAAAATTACTTCACAGTCAGATTTTGTTTGAAACGCATAATCAACGGTTAAATTAGCTTCGAGTTGTTTGTGATTGTAGATCTCGCCATTAACAGCTAACACATTCTTTCGATTTTGATTATATAAAGGTTGTGCGCCATTTTCGGTATCAACAATCGCCAAGCGCTCGTGCACTAATATTGCGTTGTTATTAGAATATACCCCAGACCAGTCAGGTCCACGGTGTCTTTGCAAGCGGGAAAACTCAATGGCTTGCTCCCTTAATTTACTGGCATCAGACTTGATGTCCAGAACACAAAAAATTGAACACATAATGCGTGTTTCCTTTATTAATCAAAATCGAAATTTATTCACCCGTGAGAATCTTATATTTACGGGTAAAAATCAATAGCAATCAGCTAAGAATTAGAATAATTACTTCAAAATGCTTAAAAAAAATTGCATAAGTTATAATTTTTCTAGTTTTTACGTTGAAATTCGCTTGATTTAGACCATTGTGGCCAATCTTTTGAATCGGCAACGTGATATAAAACATCAAAAGTCAGTTGCAGATCTTGTACGGCACCGGCAAAATTCCACTCTGGATTATATTCATCACAGGCCTGATGATAACATTTACGCATTTTAGGTAACGTCGCCTTGCGATAGGCGGCCGTTTCCGCATCCACAGGCTTACCACCACCACCCGCGTATAGTGCCGGTACTCCAACTTTGGCAAAATTGAAATGATCAGAGCGATAATAACTGCCGGCGGCTGGATTAGTTTCTTTAACCAATACTCTATTTTGTTTTTTAGCGGCTACTTTCAGATAATTCTCCATTTCGGACTTACCCAAACCGTTAACGACTAAATCTTTCGTTTTGCCTAAAATATTCAAGCTGTCTAAATTCAATACGCCAACGGTTTTATTCAAAGCATATACCGGGTGTTGGGCGTAGTACTTTGAGCCAAGCAAACCTTGCTCTTCAGCGGTTGTGGCAATAACCGTAACAGAACGCTTTGGCGCTTTATCCAGGCTGGATAAGGCATTGGCAATTTCAATGATACCGCCAATACCGGTAGCGTTATCGTGGGCACCGTTATAAATTTTATCCCCGGGTAAATCATCATTTTTACCAATGTGATCCCAATGACCAGTCAGTAGTACGTGTTCATCTGGAGTTTCACTGCCAGGCAAGGTGGCGATAAAGTTGTATGATGTAGACTTTTTAACGGTACTTTTCACCGTTGCCGATGCCGTTAACCCTAAGGATTTACTGATAGGACCTTGCATCGCTTTGTTTCTATACGTGGTAAAATCAAGCCTAGCCTGAGCAAACATCGCTTTGGTGCTGGCCAAAGACAACCAACCTTCAATTTGTACCCTGCCTTTATTACCATCTGCACGATATAAGCCATATTGAGGGCCCGTCCAGCTATTGGTTACTACTGACCAGCCGTAAGACGCTGGCGCAGTTTCATGAACGATAATAGCGGCAGCAGCACCTTGACGACTTGCTTCTTCATATTTGTAGGTCCAACGACCATAGTAGGTCATTGCACTACCGGTAAACAGACTTGGGATTTCGGAAGCATAGCCAGGATCGTTTACCAGCATTACTACGGTTTTGCCTTTAACATCGATGCCTTCATAATCATTCCATTTATATTCTGGCGCATTAATTCCGTAGCCAACAAAAACGATTTCTGAGTCTTTAATTTGCTCTAGTTCGCTGAAGCGAGAAGTGCCTAGCACCATGTCTTCAACATAACTGAACTGCTCAGACTTGCCTTTACCATTAATGGTCAATGTTATATTGGCAAGCGCGGTGACCTCAGCCAGCTCTACCGGTTGTAGAAAGCTACCATTGTTTCCTGGCTTCCAGCCTGCCTTTTTAAATTCGCGGGTTAAGTAATCAAGCACCTTCTTTTCACCTGCAGATGTTGGTAATCGACCTTCAAATTCATCAGAGGATATGGTTTTTACGTGCTGATGTAATTTGCTTGCCGAGATGCCTTGATAGGCTTGTTCGAATGTTTTGGCATTCGCTACACCGATGACAGCCAATGTACAAATCAGGCTGATAAGTGCTATGGATTTATTCATAGTAGATATTTCATTTTTCAAATCGAGATCCGTTAATCTACCCCTTGGTTTCTCACAAATAAAGCATTTGTTGCAAACTGTTGCAATTTGTCACACCTTTTCGGATTAATGAATTGCTTTGTCTAACAACGAGGTTACAATTGATAGCAATCGGGTAAACTTTAAAACCAAGCTGTTGGTTTTTCTGATAGGTACAACGTCCACTAATTCTTTTGCTTTCATAGTAATAATAACATCATAATAATAAAGGATTTTAATGATTTCAGTTGAGAATTTAACTAAGACATTTCAAATCAAGGCAAATAAAAAAAATAGCCTGAGCAGCACAAAAGATCCGCGCCAGCAGGGTAAACAATTTCACGCCTTAACCGATGTCAGTTTTCATTGTAAAAAAGGCGAAGTGTTAGGCTTGCTTGGCCCCAATGGCGCCGGGAAAACCACCGCATTAAGAATTTTATCTACCGCATTAAAACCTGATTCTGGGGCCATCATAGTCAACGATGTTGATGTGGTAAAAAAACCTAAAGTAGCAAAACAAAAAATTGGCTTCTTATCGGGTAAAACCGGTCTTTATGGTCGACTCACGGCAAGAGAAAATATCGAGTTCTTTGCAAAGTTACATGGCGTTAGTGATGAATTTCTGAAAAATGATGCCGAAGAAATTTATCAATATTTAGATATTACCTCGTATTTAGATCGACGGGTTGAACACCTATCTACCGGTATGCAGCAAAAAGTATCGATTGCTCGGGCGGTGATCCACAAACCGGAAGTACTGGTGTTGGATGAACCGACTACCGGTTTGGATATTATGGCTACCGAAACCATTTTGGAATTTGTGCAATTAATGCGAGGGCAGGGCACGGCAGTCATTTTTTCGACTCATCACTTAGATGAAATTGCCTTATTAGCCGACCGGGTATCGGTGATAAATCAAGGCAGAACTTGCTTTGATAGCACGGTTGCCGATTTTAAGCAACAAGCACCCGATGGCGATTTACGCCGAGCGTTTATGAATGTACTACATGGAGTTAACTAAATGTGGCAAGTCTATATTAAAGAATTAATTGAGCTGTTACGCGACAAAAAAACCTTATTTTTTATCGTTGCCTTACCTATGGTGATTTTCCCGGTACTGTTTGGTTTGATGGGGTTTCTCGGAGCAAAAGCGGCGGTCAGTGAACAAGAAAAAGTGATTCGTTATCTGTTAATCAATGAAAGCGCAGCCCCAGAATTTGCCAACAACTTGTTTTACCATAACGATTTTAAACCGGTAGAGCTGAAGTTGGAAACGGAAGCTGAGATCATCGAGGCGATTAAAGCCGATAAATTAGATTTGGTGATCGTACTTAATAAAGATTTTAAAAGCCAGTTTGATAATTCTGAAACCTCCGTGTGGAAAGCGTATTTTAATGGTGCGAACCTCATTGGCGGCATCAAATTTAAAATGCAAGATGCGTTGGCCAGTTTTAATGAAGATTTGCAAAAACAAATATTGAGTAAAATGGGCTTTGATCCGGCGCAGTTTGAAGCATTTAAACAACCGGTCGATATTGAGCAATTTGATACCGCCGATGAAAGGGAAAGTTTTGGCGAGAAAATTGGCGGACTCATTCCTTACATTTTGATCCCGCTATGTTTAACCGGAGCCATGTACCCGGCCATTGATTTGGGGGCGGGTGAAAAAGAACGGGGTACCATAGAAACGCTACTATTGACGCCAATTTCACGGTTTTCACTGGTGATAGGTAAATTTTTATGTATTACCACCACCGCCATTATGACGGCATTAATCACCATATTTAGCATGGTTTTTTGGTCTTATATTGTTGGTCAGATGCTTGATGTGAAAGTGGTGTCTGAAATATTAGCCTCGGTAGGCTTTCTCGACTACGGCCTGATTGTTTTACTTTTGGTCCCGGTGTCGGCGATATTCGCTGCTACCTTATTGGCGATTTCCATTTATGCCAGTAGTTATAAGGAAGCGCAGAACTATATGGGACCGTTGTCGATATTGGTTATATTCCCGGTTATCGTCGGCATGACGCCTGGGGTTTCACTTAATTTAACCTGGTCATTAGTCCCTATTGCCAATGTTTCTCTGGCAATTAAAGAACTGTTAAAGGGCACTATCGATTATAGCCTGTTGATCCCGATATTCGCTTCGACCGGATTTTTTGCGCTGATTTCGATATTATTTTGTGTGCACTGGTTTAACAAAGAGTCGGTTTTATTTCGGTAAATATAACAAAGAACTAAACCGCTCCTCGCGGTAGGGGCGCTCCTTTTCTAGCTCTGTAATATCTCAAATCCTGACTATTTTTTCTACGCTTATCGTGCGAGGTATTTTCCTCGCCTGATAG